>CAYZNN010000017.1:0-75433 GCA_964479665.1 uncultured Rikenellaceae bacterium
AAAGCAATACGCCCGCACAGCATATCGATATTTTGCCAACGACCCTTTCGTATTTAAATTTTAGCAAACCCTTTGTTGCCTTCGGCAAAAATTTATTCGATGAGGCATCGGTTCCTATTGCTATAAGTTACTCAAATAGTACATACCAGTTGGTTTTTAACAAGTACCTATTGCTTTTCGACGGACAGCACTCGTTAGGGCTTTATAATTATCAGACCGACCCAATGCTCAAGCAGAACATTATGAGCCAGGAGGAACAAATGACTTATAAACTGGAGCAAATGGTAAAGGCTGTTGTTCAGCAGTATAAAAATCGGCTAATCGACGACAGGCTGCAGGCTGAACCCAAACGCTAGTTGGATATACGAAGAATGCGGCCCATTTGTGAAACTCTATATCGTTTAAGCGGGTATCCTTTGTTGGGGTATCCGTAATTCTCAAGAAAATACTGGGTATTGCAATGAGGGCAAGTTGCCGTTTGGTCGGCCCCTGCTCCGTCGAGGTTAACCGATGTACTTATGCCAATATGCTGCGGACAGGTTGCATCGAATGCAAAATACGGCTGTCCATCAGTTGAATCGAAGCGTCTGTAAATTACAACACCGTTGTCGTCGTACCCTTCGCCTCCCTTTTTAACCGCATTACCCTGCGCGTTTAGTGGCGAAAACTGAGGTAAATCGAGATTTATATCGAAATTAACATACACATCGGGTACTATTATGGGCTCCTCTTCGCCGCAACTCAAAAAAAAGGTTAACGCCGATGCAATGATTGTAATTAGAGCTATATTTGTCTTTCTCATGTTTTTTTTGCAAAACTATTCTTTTTTCTTTAAAAACGAGGATTGAAACGGCAACGTATAATTTTCACCATCAAAAGGGTGTTTTTTTACCCAATTTTAGCAGCCATAATTTTAATTGGCGGGTTGGGTTCGGCTGCATGTAGTAAAAAAACCACTCCCTCCGAAATGCATATTGGTTTCGATGGGAGGCAGAAATCCAACCGAAGCGATCAGCGTAGAAGGGAAAAGATTGCTCGAAGCGAGAAAAAGAAGACCCGTCAGCTGGAACGGAAGGCAAATGCAAAAAGGGAAAGGGCAAAGAAGGAGGGCGAAAAAGCACGAGCCAAAATGGCAAAAAAGCATTTGGAAAGGCAACACCCCGAAGCGCAAAAGCGCATGAAAGAGAACCAGAAAGAAACAGAAAAGCGAAATAGAAAGAACAAAACCCTGAAACAAAGATTAATGTTTTGGAAATAAAAAATTGACTCTATGGATATCGACAACATTCTATACATTATTATAGCCATTGTACTAGCCATTGTAAATGGAGTAGTGCAGAAGAAGAAAAAGGAGGCTCAGGCACAGAAAGCCCCAACAGCAAAATCGTTCGACCCATTTGCCGAAGAGGAATTGCTCGAGGAGCAGTTGCCTTTCTTGTTTGGCTCCCAGAAGCAGCAGCCCGAACCTATTCTGGGAAATGAGCCTGTAACCTATTATAGTAAACAGGACGATAGATATGAATCAGAGGAGTACCTCGATTCTCCAGAAAGCCAGTTCGATAAGCCCGAGGCAGCCCATTTTGAATCGCTGGATGTGCCCGAAACTGCCGAATTTAAATCGGTTGACACATACCAGCCATTGGTTTTCACCCCAAATGCTGAGGGAGAATCGGCCTTTGCTTTTGACGATGATGTAATTTCAAAATCGGCAATTACTGGAGTTGACGAAGAGGACGAGGTCTCAGCTGAAGCAACAGGAAATTTATTAACCCAAAAGCACAAAAAATTCAACTTAAAAGAGGCAATTATTTACTCGGAAATTATTAATCCCAAATATTTTACGCCCCGAAATAATTTGCAATTAAACTATTGATTTTCTAAAAAAAGCGTTATATTTGCTTCCAGCAAAGAGTTCCGATTCGTCGGGATTCTTTTTTGTTTACCCATATCACAAAGGAGAATTGAGTATGACCAAGGTTGTTTATTTAACGGAGGAAGGCCTAAAAAAGCTACAGACCGAGTTGGAACAGCTTCGTTCGGTTGAAAGGCCAGCCATATCGAGAATGATTGCCGAGGCGCGCGATAAGGGCGATCTTTCGGAAAATGCGGAATACGATGCAGCCAAAGAGGCTCAGGGTATGCTCGAAATGAAGATTGCTAAACTCGAGGATACGATTGCCAATGCACGAATAATCGACGAGTCGAGGATTGATACTACCCGTGTTCAGATTCTTAATAAGGTGAAAATTAAAAATTTGGCAACAAAAGCTATTGTTGAGTACATGCTTGTAGCCGAAACCGAAGCCAACCTGAAGGAGGGCAAACTTTCGGTTGGCACTCCCATTGCAAAAGCACTGCTAGGCAAAGAGGTAGGCGATGTTGTAGAGGTTCAGGTGCCTTCGGGGCTAATGAAGTTTGAAATTGTAGAAATTTCACGTTAATCATAGAACCAGAAAGCCATGCCAACCATTTTCTCCAGAATCATTGCAGGCGAAATACCCTGCTATAAAGTGGCCGAGAATGATAAATTTTTGGCTTTTCTCGACATCAATCCGCTTGTAAAGGGACATATATTGGTTGTACCCAAAACCGAGGTCGATTACATATTTCAAATCGACGACCAAACCCTGGCCGAGATGATGGTGTATGCTAAAACAGTTGCTATTGCTCTCGAAAAGGTAGTTCCCTGTAAAAGGGTGGGAGTTGCCGTAATTGGGCTCGAAGTACCCCATGCGCACATTCATTTGGTGCCCCTTAACTCCGAAGCCGATATTTACTTTGGTAAACCAAGGGCAAAGTTCACTGCCGATGAGTACCAGCAGCTGGCAAAGGAAATAGCAAGCAAACTGTAATAAACCCTATTAATAATGCAATCCGAATGGCCTATAGGCCATTCGGATTGTTTTTTTATCTTTACTTCAAACTTCTGAGGTATGCTTGTTAAAACTTTTGGCAGCGCCGTTCATGGTATCAAAGCAACTACCATTACCATTGAAGTGAGTGTTGGTAAGGGTATCAATTTCTATCTAGTTGGTCTGCCCGACAATGCCGTTCGCGAAAGCCAGCAGCGAATAGCAACGGCTCTCGAATCGAATGGGCTCAAATTTCCGAAGCAGCGAGTAGTAATAAACATGGCACCGGCCGACATACGTAAGGAGGGTGCTGCGTACGACTTACCTTTGGCAATTGGTATGCTGGCTGCATCGGAGCAGATGAAATGCGGCCAGCTTGCCGAATACATTATTATGGGCGAACTCTCGCTCGACGGTTCCGTACAACCCATTAAGGGGGCACTTCCCATAGCTATTCAGGCCCGCGAAGAGGGGTTCAAGGGTCTTTTTGTTCCCACACAAAATGCCCGCGAAGCGGCAGTAGTTAACAACCTCGAGGTTTATGGGGTTGAAAATTTGCACCAAGTAATCGACTTTTTTAATGGGAATACTTCCCTTCAGCCCATGGTTATCGATACTCGTAAAGAGTTTTTATCGCATGCCAACGACTACGAGGTGGATTTTGCTGATGTAAAAGGTCAGGAGAATGTTAAGCGAGCATTCGAGGTTGCTGCTGCCGGAGGACATAATCTGATTATGATTGGCCCGCCAGGCGCAGGAAAAACAATGTTGGCCAAGCGATTACCTACCATCATACCACCCCTAACCCTACGCGAAGCGTTAGAAACCACCAAGATCCATTCGGTTGCAGGCAAGGTCGATAGTGCCACATCGCTCATTACGCGCCGACCCTTCCGAAGCCCACATCATACTATTTCCGATGTGGCACTTGTTGGGGGAGGTACCTACCCGCAGCCCGGTGAAATTTCAATGGCTCATAACGGTGTGCTATTTCTCGATGAGTTGCCAGAGTTCAGACGAACCGTGCTTGAAGTAATGCGTCAGCCGCTCGAGGATAGGCTTATTACCATTTCAAGGGCCAAGTTTTCGGTAGAGTATCCTGCTTCTTTCATGCTGGTAGCCTCAATGAACCCGTGTCCCTGCGGATATTACAATCACCCCGAGAAGGATTGCGTTTGCTCTCCGGGGGTTGTTCAGAAATATTTAAATAAAATATCTGGACCGCTACTCGATAGAATTGATTTACATATAGAGGTGGTGCCCGTTCCGTTCGAAAAACTTTCTGGGGCGCCACCCGCTGAACCATCGATTAATGTGCGAGAAAGGGTAATACGGGCTCGCACCATTCAGGAGGAACGATTCGTTGAGTGGAAGGGAATTCATTGCAATGCCCAAATGGGCAGCAAGCACATTCGCCGTTTTTGCCAGCTCGATGAGGCCGGAAACGCATTACTCAAAAATGCGATGGAACGCCTGGGGCTTTCGGCTCGAGCATACGATCGAATACTGAAAGTATCGCGAACAATTGCCGACCTCGAGGGTTGCGAAGCAATAAGGCCTGAGCATGTTGCCGAGGCCATACAGTATAGGAGTCTCGATCGGGATACGTGGATGGGATAAAAAAACGGGAGGTTATTAATCCTCCCGTTTTTTAATTGTATTTCAAAAATACTTGAATCAGATTAACTTATCGTTTGACAAAAGGATTAATCCGAAGTATATACCTAGAAAATATGGTACGAAACGGCTACTCCAACAGTTACAACCGAAGCCATTACCATAAGCTTTATAAGAATATTTAAGCTAGGACCCGATGTATCTTTAAAAGGATCGCCAACGGTGTCGCCAATAACGGTTGCTTTATGAGCATCGGAGCCTTTGCCACCAAAGTGACCCTCTTCAACATACTTTTTAGCATTATCCCATGCGCCACCAGCGTTAGCCATAAAAATGGCCAATGCAAAGCCGCTCGATATGGTTCCCAAAAGCAACCCAGCAATACCCGGAACGCCAAATACAACACCTACAACCACAGGGATAAACAAGGCTATAAGCGATGGAGTGAGCATTTCTTTCTGTGCGCCTTTGGTCGAAATTTCTACGCAACGTGCATAGTCGGGTTCCCCTTTTCCTCCCATAATGCCAGGGATTTCGCGAAACTGACGACGAACCTCGTCGACCATTTTTTGGGCAGCACGGCCCACAGCATTCATTGTCATACCGCTAAAAAGAAATACAGCCATAACGCCAATAAACACGCCAACAATAACCATTGGGTTCATTAGGTGAATTTCGTAATGCTGAACAAAATCGATAAATTTTGCATCGATAGCGGGAACGTTATTGATTTGTTCGTTTGGTTTATCAAGGAATTTTACGAACATCATTCGAATCTCTTCGAAGTACGATGCTAAAAGCGCAAGAGCCGTAAGGGCAGCGCTTCCAATAGCAAAACCTTTACCAGTTGCAGCGGTTGTGTTACCAAGAGCGTCGAGAGCATCGGTGCGCTTGCGAACTTCTGGGCCAAGGTGGCTCATTTCGGCATTTCCACCGGCATTATCGGCAATCGGACCATAAGCATCGGTTGCCAGGGTAATTCCAAGGGTCGAAAGCATACCAACTGCAGCAATTCCAATTCCGTATAAACCAAAGTTAAGCGTATCGACTGAAAAATTGAAACTTGTGGCAAAGCCATAAGCTAATGCAATGGCAACAACAATGATTCCAAGAGGTATTGCTGCCGAAATTAAACCAGTACCAACGCCACTAATAATAACTGTTGCTGGCCCTGTACTGCTCGACTCGGCAATTTTTTTCGTTGGGCGGAAAGCCGATGCTGTAAAGTACTCGGTTGACTGTCCAATGCCAATACCAGCAATAAGTCCAACAATAATAGAGCCCCAAATACCAATGTAGTTTGGAAGTTGTAGGTAGTATAAAATTAAAAACGATGCAATTATAATTAGGAATGCGCTAACGTTAACGCCAAAGCCCAACGATTTAAGAAGCTGTTTTTGAGTAGCACCTTCCTTTGTGCGTACCATAAACACACCAATAATCGAAAGCAAAGTACCAACTGCGGCAATAAGCATTGGAGCAATTACAGCATTGTTCTGAATTATTGGATCGTGCTTAATAAAGGCAGCAGCACCCAATAGCGCCGAGGCAAGAATTGAAGCAGCAAACGACTCGAATAGGTCGGCGCCCATTCCGGCAACATCGCCTACGTTATCGCCTACGTTATCGGCAATGGTAGCAGGATTACGGGGATCGTCTTCGGGGATATTGGCTTCAACTTTTCCAACAAGGTCGGCGCCAACATCGGCAGCCTTGGTGTATATACCACCACCAACGCGAGCAAAAAGTGCTTGGGTTGATGCACCCATACCGAAGGTTAACATAACAGCGCTTATTGTCATTAACTTATATCCACCATCCATTTCGGGGATGAAATAGTTAAGAACAATAAACCAAAGCGAAATATCGAGAAGAACAAGCCCAACAACTACAAGGCCCATAACGGCTCCGCTTCGGAAGGCTAGGCGAAGGCCAGCATCGAGCGAGTTTCTACAAGCATTTGCAACGCGCGCCGATGCAAAAGTAGCAGCCTTCATCCCAAAGAAACCTGCGAGACCCGAGAATGCACCACCAGTAATAAATGCAAATGGCACCCAAGGGTTTTGAACACCCAGACCATAGGCAAGGATTGAAAAAATTATAGTGATTACAACAAACACTATAATAACAATTTTATACTGCTGCCTTAGGTATGCACCTGCGCCTTTGCGAACGTGCTCAGCAATTTTTTTCATTGTATCAGTTCCTTCGTCTGCCTTCATCATTTGGGCAAAGAACCTCCAGGCAAAGAACAGAGCCATTACCGAAGCAAAAGGTACTAACCAAAACAAGGGATTTCCAATCATGGTTTTTTTGTTTTTTAAGGGTTTAACATTATTTGTTTGAGTTTCGAAAATAAACGCATTCATTTTTTAAAACAAGCTTTGGCCAAATAATTTTATGCAAATGAGCCAATTAATTAATTTAGAAAGTATGAAATAATGACTAACATATTATAATGTTTTGATAAACAATCCTTAAACAAATAGGTTTAAAAGTTTAAAAAATATTTTTATTCAGAACCGAACTGCATAAGGTAAGCCTTAATAAACTCATTTAGGTTTCCATCGAGCACGTCTTGCGAGTCTGATGTTTCATGTTCGGTTCGTAAATCTTTAACCAACTTGTAGGGGTGCAAAACGTAGTTTCGAATTTGTGAACCCCATTCAATTTTTTTCTTTTTTCCTTCAATTTCAGCTTGAATTTCCTGTTTTTTTCGAAGTTCAAGTTCGTATAGGTGCGATTTTAAAATGCGCATAGCATTTTCGCGGTTGTTATGCTGCGAACGGGTTTCGGTGTTTTCTACTACAATTCCGGTAGGAATATGGTAAAGACGAACCCCCGTTTCGACCTTATTAACATTTTGTCCCCCAGCACCCGACGAGCGGTAAGTATCCCACTTAATATCCGAAGGGTTAACAACAATTTCAATGGTATCATCGATGGCTGGAGCAACAAATACCGATGCAAAGGAGGTATGCCTTCGGGCATTTGAATCGAAGGGAGAAATTCGGACCAAGCGGTGAACCCCATTTTCGCTTTTCAGGTAGCCATATGCCATTTCGCCCTCAAACTCAATGGTAACCGATTTTATTCCAGCCCCTTCACCCTCTTGAATGTCGATTATTTTTGATTGGTAGCCATTGCGTTCGCCCCACCTGAGGTACATGCGCATTATCATTTCGGCCCAGTCCATGCTCTCGGTGCCGCCAGCCCCCGAGTTAATTTTTAGAATAGCGCCAAGTTTATCCTCTTCGCGGCGGAGCATATTGGCCAATTCCAAGTCCTCTATGGCCTGTAAGGCCATTCTGTATTGCTCCTCCAGTTCGCTTTCGCTGGCTGCTCCCTCCTTATTAAAGTCGAAAAGCACCTGAAGATCGTCGGTGAGGGCTTTAGCCTTATTGTAACCTGTGACCCACCTTTTAATTTCCGATATTTTCTTTAGCTGTTTTTCTGCCTCTGAGGGATTGTCCCAAAAGTTGGGAGCGTGAGTTTTTTGCTCTTCCTCTTCTATCCTAATAAGTTTGCTATCGATGTCAAAGATGCCTCCTCAGCGCTTGCTCGCGCTTAACCAGCTCTTTTAATTGCTCAATGGTTACCATGCTATTTGTTTTGGGCTGTAAAAATAGTAAAAATGCCCTTAACAATTATTCGAAAGAACAACCGAAAGGCTTGTTTCAATGTCGTTATAGCTAAAACCCCGAGAAATGGCAAAACGAATCAGCTTGCTGCGCATTTCCATAGGGTTGGAATGCTGTAAAGTTTTCAACTTTTGCTTTAAAAGGTCAACAAGGGTCTTTTTGTTAGCATTTTTGTCAATTTCCAACAGGGCAATATTTATATTCTCGGAAGCTATTTGCTTGGCTCTAAGTGCCATTTCAACTTTGCGGGGTCCCCATTTGTTGAATCGGACCTTTTCGTGCGTAAAGTTTTGTGCATACCTCAGTTCATCGATAAATTTGTCGGCCAGCAGGCTTTTTTCAATGAACCGAATGTCTTTTGGAGTTGCCCCCCATTGAACCAGTTTTTTTCGAATGTCGCTGAGACACTTCTCCTGCCGGCTGCAAAGGGCCTGAGCCTTAATCAGTAATCGTTCGTTGGGTTCCTTTTTATTTGCCATAAAACGATTTGTTAGGTTGCGCCATTATCATTCTATCCTTGCCATTCAGGTCCTTCCGAATTTTAATATTTGTATAACCCAGGGTACTTAACAACCTTTGGGTTTCTGCGGCTAAACTTTCGTTTATTTCGAAGAATAGGGCGCCTTGAGCCGACAGAATGCTGAACGAACCTTTTGCTATGGAATTGTAGAACTTAAGAGCATCGGAGTCGGGAACAAATAGGGCTGTTGATGGTTCGAAGTTTAGCACATGGGGAAGCATGGTTTTTCTCTCACTTTCTCTAACATAAGGCGGATTGCTTACAATAACATCGCAAAGTTCAGCTCCAAAGTGGTAAGCGTTTTTTAGTGCATCGTGCTTAAGGAACTGAATTTGAACTTTATTGCTACTTGCATTTTTAGTAGCTATATCCAGTGCACTTTCCGAGATATCGGTTGCCCATACCTTGGCCTGGCTCAAACATTTTGCTAGAGAAATGGCAATGCAACCGCTACCAGTTCCAATATCTAAAATTCGCTGAGCATTGGGATAGGTTTCAACAATCCATTGCACCAGTTCTTCCGTTTCGGGCCTTGGAATAAGTACGCTTTCGTTTACTTCAATGCGGTTGCCGTAAAACTCTGCATGGCCCAATACATATTGAATAGGTTTATGTTGTAGGAGTTGGTATCGGTAGTTTTGCAGTTCATCTTGCTGTTGCGCCGTTATTTCAAATTGTGGGCGAGTAATTAAACGATGGTACGTTAAGCCAGTCAACTTCTCCAGCACAATACTTGCAATGGCTCTAGCCTCATTTTCGCCCCAAATTGGGGAGAGGTCATTAACCAACTTCCTGTATGATGTTATTGCAGCATTCATTATCTTTACATCGCTATTTACCGAAAACAAAAGTACGGAATTTATGGAACACGATGCTCTCGACAACCTTTTTATGGAGCGTTGTCTTAGTTTAGCCATGAATGGTATGTGTAATACCAAACCCAACCCCATGGTTGGCTCGGTTGTGGTTCACAACAACCGAATAGTTGGCGAAGGTTACCATAGCATCTATGGCGGCGCCCATGCCGAGAAAAATGCCATTGAAAGTGTTGCCGATAAGAGCGTTTTAAAGGATTCGATTCTGTATGTTTCGCTTGAACCATGTTCCCATTTTGGGAAAACACCCCCCTGTACCAACCTGATTGTTGATTCGGGTATTCGAAAGGTTGTAGTGGCTGTTGAGGACCCTAACCCCCTTGTAAAGGGAAAGGGTATTGAGTTCTTACGTAGCCAAGGGGTTGAGGTAAAAATCGGGGTTAAAGAGGCTGGTGCAATTGAGTTAAACAGAAGGTTCATCACTTTTCATACAAGAAACAGACCCTACGTTATACTTAAATGGGCACAAACCCTCGATGGGTTCATCGATGTGGTTCGAAAACCCGATGACCCAGTGAAGCCCGTTTGGATTACCAATGAAGAGTCGCGCGTTCTGGTGCATAAATGGCGCAGCGAGGAGCAAGCTATTCTCATTGGCACCAATACTGTTTTAATGGATAATCCTCAGCTCAATGTACGCCATTGGCAGGGGCAATCGCCCATGCGGGTGGTTCTCGACAGGCTGCTTCGCATTCCTCTCGAATCGCATGTTTACGATGGTACGGTACCAACCCTCATTTTCATTGGAAACAATGCAACAGCATTAGCCCGAAGGCCACTAGTGGCTCAGGTACCCAATACTGAAATGGTAATTATCGATTTTGCGCGGGGCGCAGAGGTTCAAATGCTTAAGGAGCTGCATCGACGAGGAGTGCAGTCGCTTATAATTGAAGGTGGTACAATGATTTTAAACAGTTTTTTTGCCCGGGGATTTTGGGATGAGGCACGTATATTTGTGGGCAACAAATTCTTTGGTAATGGTGTAAAAGCGCCATTCTTCAAGGGCGAACCTATAACTTTCGATGAAATTGGCGATAGCCGCCTTTACACTTTCAGAAATACCTAAACAGCTGCAAATTTTATAGCTCCCTTGTCCCAAGCCGGAGCCGATTGAATAGCGGGGATAATTTGCTCAGGCTGAGCAACAACTTGCCATATGGCTCTATGTTCGGAGCGCATGAAATTTTCGGCAATCATTTTTTCAATGAGCAATTCCAAATGATTATAAAAATTGTTGGTATTTAATACAACAATGGGCTTTGTGAACTTTCCAAGACGTTTCAGGGTATATACCTCCATGAGTTCTTCAAGAGTACCGCAACCTCCAGGCAGGGCAACCACTGCGTCAACATCTTTAATAAGAATCTTTTTGCGCTCACGCATATCTTTTACCAAGATCATTTGCGACAAGCCCTTATGCCCCCATTCAACCTTATCCATAAAGCGGGGTAAAACGCCTACTACTTTGCCACCCAATTCAAGAGCCGTGTCGGCAAGGCAGCCCATGAGGCCAACTGAACCACCCCCATACACAACGGTGCAATTGTGGTTAACCAAGTGTTGAGCAACCCTTCGGGTTACCCCAAAGTATTCGGGAGAAATTTTGGCGCTAGAAGCGCAAAAAACGCATATACGCATGTCTTACTATTTAAAAAACGATGGCCGGAAGGGTAGTCCCCGGCCATGCTTTAAGTTAATTAATTTGAGGTTATAGGTGCGATTCGAGCTTTGACACTAGCACGTTTTTTGGAACGGCACCAACCTGCTTATCAATTACTTCGCCATTCTTTATGAAGATAATGGTTGGTATGTTTCGGATGCCAAATCGGCTGGCCACACCGGGGTTGCTATCCACATCTACCTTTCCAACTACGGCTTTGTCTTTGAATTCTTCAGCCATTTGCTCTACATATGGAGCAATCATTCGGCAGGGGCCACACCATTCGGCCCAAAAGTCGAGCATTACTGTTTTGTCCGATTTCATTACAACTTCCTCGAAGTTGCTGTCGGTTACTGCTAGTGCCATATTCAATCAGTTTATTGGGTTAGTGTTTTTATAATTGTAAAATTAACAGTTTCCTACGAAAAAAGTTTGGCTTGCCAAATAAATAATCGTGCGCTTTTTCACTAGTTTACTTTAAACTTTAATTCGAGTCTTTCCAATTGTTCAATGAGTTCGGGTTGTATTGAAACACGGGTATTACGCGAAAATAGGTCGACAAACAGGTTCGTTTCGGGGTCGAAAACCCGAAAGCGAAGCTGCGTTTTACCCTGGTTGGCCTCGCACATGGAGTTGAGTTCCTCCATCATAATGTCGTTGAGGTCGGAAAGGTTGATATTAATTGTAAGGCTTTTTACCATATCCTCCCTAACCTCCGAAAGCATATGCATACTTTTGACCCTGAATTCGGGTTCGTTGTTACGGAACTTGTTTGGTTCCACCTTTCCTTTCACCATTATGGAATAGCCCATGTAGAAATACTTTCGGTAATCCTCAAAATCCTTTCCGAAAAGGGAAAACTCGTAGGAGTCAGTATAGTCTTCGAGGGTTAAGCGGCAGTAGTACGTTCCCTTTTTCGTGAGAAGCACTTTGGCCGAGGTGACAATACCTGCTATGGTAATGTCGCGACCTAATAAGGCATGAACCTCGTGCATGCTCGATAGAGGGGTGTTGCAGAAACTATCGATTTCGATTTTGTAATCGTCGAGGGGGTGAGCCGATAAATAAATGCCAATGAGTTCCTTTTCGCGATTGAGTTTCTCCAGTTTCATCCAATCGTCAACATTGGGTGGTTCAGGCCTTTGAATCTCAAATCCATTGGCTGTTCCGTCGCCAAATAGGGTTTGCTGAATGTTATTCTTTTCCGACTGCTGTTTAGAACCGTAACGGATGAGCGACTCTGCAAAGGATACCCCTTTCATATCGGTTGCAAAGTACTGCGCTCGGTTGTAACGGCTGATATTATCGAATGCCCCTGCTATAACCAGGGCTTCAATGTTCTTTTTATTTACCGATTGCAGGTTAACCCGTTCAGCGAATTCGTATACATCCTTGAATTTTCCACCACTTTTTCGAACCTCAATGATGTTGACTACAGCACCTTCGCCAATCCCCTTTATGGCGCCGAGCCCAAAGCGAATATCGCCGTTGGCCATTACCGAAAACTTGTAATTACTCTCGTTTACATCGGGGCCAAGTACCTGAAGCCCCATACGGCGGCACTCGTCCATAAAGTTTGTAATTTTCTTTATATCGGAGAGGTTTCTGCTTAAAACAGCCGCCATGAACTCGCTGGGGTAGTTGGCTTTAATGTAAGCAGTTTGGTATGCTATGTATGCGTAGCAGGTTGAGTGCGATTTGTTGAAAGCATACTGAGCAAAAGCTTCCCAATCGGTCCATATTTTTTCGACCCGTTTCTTATCGTACCCTTTTTCGCTGCAGCCTGCCACGAACTTCTCCTTCATTTTGTCCATGACATCCTTCTGCTTTTTTCCCATGGCTTTTCGCAGAGTGTCGGCTTGGCCCTTGGTGAATCCGGCCAACTTTTGCGAAAGGAGCATCACCTGCTCCTGATAAACAGTAATACCATAGGTATCCTTGAGGTATTCCTCCATTTCGGGTATATCGTACTCAATTTTTTCGCGGCCATGCTTGCGATTAATGAAACTGGGGATATACTCCAAAGGACCCGGACGATAAAGCGCATTCATGGCAATAAGGTCCTCAATGCGGTTGGGCTTGAGAGCCCGCAGATGCTTTTTCATTCCCGGCGATTCGAATTGGAATATGGCCGTTGTATCGCCGTTTGAGAAGAGCTGGAATGTTTTGGTATCGTCGAGAGGAATGGAGTCCATATCAATGTCCACTCCCTTTCCCTCTTTAATAAGAACCAGCGCATCCTTAATAATTGAAAGCGTTTTGAGGCCCAGAAAGTCCATTTTCAGTAGTCCCACGTCTTCCACATGGCTACCCTCAAATTGAGTAACGTAAAGTTCTGTATCTTTAGCGGTGCTTAATGGGATGTGCTCTTCCAGATCGTCGCGGCCAATAATAATTCCGCAGGCATGAACTCCGGTTTGCCGAACCGACCCCTCGAGAACCTCTGCATACTGAAGAGTTTCACGAATTTTTAGGTTTTCAGATTTCTTATATTCGGCCAATTCGGTTACCTCTTTAAATGCCTCCTTTAACGTAACGCCCGGCCGTTCGGGAACCAATTTGGCCAGTCGGTCGCAGGTGGGCAGGTCGAGTTTCTGAACCCTACCTACATCGCGAATGGCCATTTTGGCAGCCATGGTGCCAAATGTTATAATGTGGGCCACGCGCTTTTTGCCGTACTTATTCACCACATAACGCAACACCTCTTCGCGCCCATCCTCATCGAAGTCGATATCAATATCGGGCATCGATATGCGTTCGGGGTTCAAAAAGCGCTCAAAAAGGAGATCGTACTTAATAGGATCGATATCGGTAATTCTCAGGGAGTAAGCTACTGCCGACCCCGCTGCTGATCCCCTGCCGGGGCCAACCGAAACACCCATGTTGCGGGCTGCTTTCAGAAAATCCCAAACAATGAGAAAGTAGCTGGGGTAGCCCATGCGGGCAATAACCTCCAGCTCGAAATTGAGCCTCTCGGTTACAGTATTGGAAAGATTTTCGCCCCAGCGCTTCCGGGCTCCCTCAAATGTAATATGCTTTAGGTACTCATTAAAATCGGCGAAGCCTTCGGGTAAGGGAAAATCGGGCATAATGGCTTCGTGCCTAAGCGAGTATGGCTCAACCTTGTCGGCTACTTCACAGGTATTGGCAATTGTTTCGGGCCAATCGGGGAAAAGGGCGAGCATTTCCTGTGGGCTTTTTAGGTACTCCTGCTTGGTGTAAACCAAACGGCTAGCGTCTTCAACGTCGGTTGCTGTATTTATGCATATAAGTCTATCGTGTGCTTCGGCGTCCTCAGCGTTAACGAAATGTACATCGTTGGTGGCCACGCATTTTACACCCGTTTTGCGCGAAAGTTCCATTATAGCCATATTGGCTTTTTTTTGCTCGTGGTAGGTTTCGTGTGCCGGATTGGGATGCAGCATGATTTCAAGATAGAAGTCGTTGCCAAAAATATCGCGGTACTCGTAAACCAATTGCTCAGCTAATTCCATGTCGCCAGCCATAATGGCTTGGGGTATTTCACCACCCAAGCACGCCGATGTGGCAATTATACCCTCATTATACTTGCGCAGCAACTCCTTGTCGATACGGGGCTTGTAGTAAAAACCTTCAATCCAGGAGTAAGAAACTAACTTAACCAGATTATTGTAACCTTTCAGGTTTTTGGCTAAAAGTATAAGATGGTAGCCGCTGCGGTCCTCCTTTTCAGTTCTGTCGAAACGGCTCTTTTTGGAGATATAGGCTTCGCAACCGATAATGGGCTTGAATAGATCGCCTCGTAATTTTGCCTGCTGCTCTTCTAACTCCTTAATTTTAGGACCGTCTACGTTGGCTTCTTTCAAGCTGGCTATTTCATTACCTATTCTTTTTATTTCTGAAGAAATGGGAGCGTTTGTTTTTTCAATCGTATCGACAAACTCCTTAACGCCAAACATGTTGCCATGGTCTGTTATGGCGAGCGCCTTCATGCCCTGGGATTTTGCCTTGGCAACCAGTTCTTTTATGCTGGATGCTCCATCCAGAATGGAGTACTGAGTGTGAACGTGCAGATGAACAAAATTGCTCATTTATAGTGTGTTATATGTTATAATGGAATTTTCTTTTTTCCTCTCCAAAGATAGGCATATGAGCACCACTTTATTGGCCTTGTTAATAAGTATTGGATAAAATGATTTGCTCCTAGTGAAAAAACAATAATCGTAAATATCACAATGTCATGGCGTTATTGTTTTAAATTCATTTTTTTTTGTTTTTTGGTAGGGTGTTTTTTTGTGCTATTGTATCATTAGTGAAAACAGAATTAAAATGGCACCTTCCAAAAACATAAATTCCGAAATAGGCAACGAAAGACTAGAGAGGTCAATCGATATGCTTATGGGAAGTTTTAGTGTGCCTGTTAAAAGCGACAAAGAAGAAATTTGGAATAGTATTTCAAATAGTATTAGTCAGAAAAAAGAAGTAGCTATAGTTCCATTATGGAAAAGATCGCTTAGGGTTGCAGCTGTAGCTATCCCATTTGCCTTATTAATATTTTCAGCAACCTTATACTTTACCGGACAAAATGAGTATTATGCACAGGCAGGCAATCAGCTTTCGGTAATTCTTCCCGACAGTAGCAGAGTGCTTTTAAATGCTGAAACCAAAGTATCCTTCAATTCGGTAACTTGGAAATATAATCGAAAAGTTAAAATGACTGGAGAAGCCCTGTTTACAGTAAAAAAAGGGGAAACATTCAGTGTAGTTTCCGGGGAGTCGACAACACAGGTATTAGGAACAGTTTTTAATATTTATTTCAGGGGTAGCGAAGTAAGGGTTGTTTGCTTAGAGGGGAAAGTTAAAGTTAAGAACAATATAACCCAGCAAAGTGTTATTCTGAATCCGGGATTAAAAACGGTAGCTAAGGCTAAGCAACTTACAGCACCAGTTGCTGAAAATAGGGAAGCAATAAGTTCGTGGACAAATGGCGAATTCTACTATACTAACGAACCCCTTAAGAATGTCATAGATGAAATATCTCGACAGTACAACGTAAAAATCAAGACTATCGACCTGAAAGGGAGAAATTATAGTGGATATTTTAACAAAAACAGCATAAGCAAAGCGCTCGATTTGGTTTGCCTACCGATGAACCTAAGTTGGGTTGAAATAAACGGAGTAATACAAGTAACCGAAAAGAAGGAATAACTATAGTTAATCAATAAATTAATGGCTAACCTTTAAGTTTTAAAAAAATGAAAACACTGAATTATTTCGCAGCAGCAACTTTAGTAATAGCCGCATTCAGTTTCACTTCTTGTGACAAGGAAGATGAAACAACACCCCTAGCCGAAGTTCTTCAGCAGGATGATGAAGTTGATAATTACTACGACGAAATTATAGCCGAAACGGACGAGTCGACCCTTGGCTATTCAGACCAAATTCTAAAAAGCGAATATGAGCAATTTGTCGAAGGTACCGGAACACGAACGGTTGTTACTACCTTCTCGGCCGATACCGTAATTCGCACCATTACTTTTGTAGAATTTGCAAACACGCGCCGTCCCGACCGAGTTAAAAATGGCATTATTGAAATAAAAATGGTTGGCCACTACGCACAGAGTAAGTTTTGGAGGCAAGTTAAACTAATAGGTTTTTCTATTAACAACTTACCAATTCAAGGTACAAAAATATACAACAAAACGGGAACATATCAGTATACAATTAATTTAACAGGTGGTCGTATCGACTTTGCCGATGGAACTTTCTACACAAGAAATGCAAGTCGGGTTCGTACTTGGAATGCTGGTTATAATACCCCTGCTGTTATAGGTGACGATGAGTACTCCATAACGGGTACTTCTAGTGGTGTAAATCGCAATGGTAATGTGTATGCCCACGAAATAACTTCCCCCCTAATTGTAAAGTTAAATTGCCGCTGGATTGTACAAGGTATTATTGAATTTACTGTAAATAGTCAAAATGTAGTACTCGATTACGGAGATGGTACTTGCGACCGATTAGCAACTTTGACTGTAAATGGGAAAGTTTACAGTATTAACCTAAGGTAATTAGCACATCACTTTTTATTAAACGCAAAAACTAGCCATTTTAATTAAATTACTAACAATTAATCTTTACAACTATGAAAACAATGAGATTTTTTGCAATTGCCGCTATGACAATCGTAGCATTTACCTTCGCATCGTGCGAAAAGGAAGAAACCAGCCCCCTAGCCGAAGTTATGCTTCAGGACGATGAAGTGGCCGATTATTTCAACGATATTCTTTCTGAAGCTGATGATTTCTCGTTCAGCGATGGCCCTGCAAAAAGTGGCTTGGCCGAGTTTGAAATTGCCGCTGGAACCAGAACGCATGTGGTTTCATACAGTGGCGATACGGTAATCCATACCATTACCTATGTTAACTTTTCTCATCCTCGTCGCCCAGACAGAGTTAAAAATGGTGTAATTGTAGTTAAAATTGTTGGAAGGTATATGCAAAGTACATTTTGGCGTCGAATAGAACTAATCGACTTCTCAATAAATGGAAATAATATTGAGGGAACAAAAGTTGTTGAGAAAACCGGCGATTATATGTATTCAGTTACTTTAACGGGAGGAAGGGTTGAATTTACCGATGGCACGTTCTATACTCGCGAATTTGAACGGGTTAGAACATGGACGGCAGGTTACAATACCCCAGCGGTTATAGCCGACGATGAGTACTCCTTAACAGGTTCTGCTTCCGGTATCAATAGGCGTGGCAATTCATACGTACACACCATAACTTCACCCTTAATTTTGAAAATGAACTGCCGTTGGATTGTTCAGGGAATCATTGAGTTTGTAGCTAACAACCAAACAGCAGTATTGGATTATGGCGATGGTACTTGCGACAGGATTGCTACCCTAACCGTAAACGGTGAAGCCTACACCATTAACCTGAGAGGTAACATGCAATAGTATTTTAGAAATAAAATGGAAGAGCGCCTTATTGGCGCTCTTTGTTTATTTGCAGGGGCAACCTTCCATGTTGCTTTCAGTTGTTTCGTCAGGGGGGAAAATAATTTTTGAGAATTCGCTATCGGGAAGGGCAATATAATCGTATGCCTGATTTCGCAGTTGTGGTTCAAAACCCGCATCGCTTATGGCCATCTGAACTCCATATGCATCCATTCTGTTTTGTGCACCCGCCGAAGAAACCACGTTTTCTTCAATCATAATTGAACCAAAATCGTCGGCTCCGGCATGGAGGCAAATTTGGGCTGTCTCCCGGCCTACTGTAAGCCACGATGCCTGTATGTGCTTTACATTGGGCAGCATAATTCGGCTTAAAGCTACCATACGTATATACTCTTCACGGCCAATCCTGTTTTGAACTCCCATTCGCTCGAGAAGGGTTCCCCTATCCTGAAAGGGCCATGCAATAAATGCCGAAAACCCAATTGCTTTAGGGTCTTTTTGGTATTGAATGTTTCGAATGGTAACCAAATGCTCCATACGCTCCAAAGGGGTTTCAACATGCCCAAACATCATGGTAGCAGTGGTAAGCAAACCCAATTCGTGAGCTTCGAGCATAACATCAATCCATGCCTGAGTGTTGGGTTTTCCGGGTGAAATGAGTTTTCGAACCCTATCGTTCAGTATTTCAGCACCTGCACCGGGTAAACTATCGAGGCCTGCTGCAACAAGCTGCTCCAGAACTTGCTTGTAACCCAATCCTTCCAATTTGGAAATATGAGCTATTTCGGGCGGACCTAATGCATGAAGTTTAATATTGGGGTAACGATTCTTAATTTCACTGAAAAGGGTTACATAAAAACTTAGCCCCAGTTTAGGGTGAAGTCCCCCCTGCATTAAAAGTTGTTCCCCGCCGTAGCGAAGCATTTCATCAATTTTAATTATATATTCGGCTACCGATGTTATGTAGGCATTATCACTTCGTAAACCACAATGAAAATTACAGAACTTGCAACCCGAGATGCAAACATTGGTAATATTTACGTTCCTGTCGATTTGCCAGGTAACTTTATTTCCCGATACGTGTTTTTTTCGTAGTTCGTGGCCAACTAGCATGAGTTGAGCAAGCGGAGCATTTTCGAAAAGAATTAAGCCCTCTTCTGCCGAAAGAAACTCCATATTCAGTGACCTTCTTAGCAGGTCGTCAGCTATATCGTTCATTAAAAGTAAAAATAAAAGCTCACATTGTTCAATACAAAAGTAAACCATTAATTGCAAGCAAGGTTCAGTATTCATTTTTTTCAGCTTGCAAAACCATAAAAAGGGCTATCCGAAAAAGTTGCATATGCCCCTTTTCAGTAGTTGCGAAATTGCTATCTTTACCCGATTGTTTAATAAGCATTTGTTGCTTGAGGTCTTTAACCATTTTAAAAAAGTTTTCCTAATGGCACGGGATTCTTTAATACTAATAAAAAATAGCTATGGTTGACAATAAGGTTGTGGTTGGCATTACACAGGGCGACATAAATGGAATAGGTTACGAAGTAATAATTAAAGCCTTATCCGACCCCCGATTGAATGAGGTTTGCATACCCGTAGTTTATGGTTCGCCCAAAGTAGCTGCGTACCATCGAAAGGCACTGAATATGGAAAATTTCAGTTTCAATCAGGCCAAGGACATTACCGATATACATGCAAAAAAGCCCAACATTATAAACTGCATGGATGAGAACGTTCGGGTGGAGTTGGGTAAGTCAACCGAATTGGGAGGAGAGGGCTCCCACAATGCCCTCGAAGCTGCGGTAGCAAATCTTAAGTCAGGGCAAATCGATGTTTTAGTTACAGCTCCCATTAATAAGCATAATATGCAATCGGCTAATTTTAAGTTCGCCGGCCATACAGAGTACTTGGCCAATCGATTTGGTGTGAAAGAAACCCTAATGCTCATGGTTTCACCAGTTATGAAGGTAGGAGTTGTTACGGGGCACATTCCTTTAAAACAGGTACCAGAAACAATTACTATCGATCTGATTCTGCGAAAGGCCAAATTGCTTAATAAAATACTCATACAGGATTTTGCCATTCGAAAGCCTCGAATTGCCATACTGGGCTTAAATCCCCACTCGGGCGATGCTGGGGTAATCGGAACCGAAGATCAGGAGGTGATTGTACCAGCCATAAATCAGTTAAACAAGGACGGAATGGTTGCCCTGGGTCCATATCCAGCCGATGGCTTTTTCGGTTCCTCTTCGTTTGCCAAGTTCGATGCCATTCTGGCTATGTATCACGATCAGGGTTTGGCACCTTTTAAAGCTCTCTCGTTCGAAACGGGAGTTAACTTTACAGCGGGGTTACCTTATGTGCGCACATCGCCCGCTCATGGAACAGCATTCGAGATTGCTGGTCTCGGGGTCGCATCGCATGAACCATTCCTGCAATCCGTTTATTTGGCCATCGATCTTTTCCGGAACCGACAAATGCATACCGAAATTACAAGCAATCCACTTAAATCGATTGATCCCGAGAAATTGTAAACCCCTTACAACTATAGCATGTACGAGTATATATCAGGACGAATTGCCGAATTAACCCCATCGTATGTGGTTATCGACGTTGGGGGAGTTGGCTATTTTATTCACATTTCGCTGCAAACTTATACTTCTCTGAGCGAGCAAAAGGAGGCTCAGGTGTATATCCATCAGGTGGTTAGAGAAGATGCCCACTTGCTTTTTGGTTTTGCTATCCGAGCAGAGCGAGAACTTTTCCGCCTGCTTATTGGGGTTTCTGGCGTTGGTGCCAATACAGCACGCATAATACTTTCGTCGGTTAATGCCACCGATTTGGAACAGGCAATTGCAACAGCGAATGTTGATTTACTAAAACAAATAAAGGGAATTGGGCTGAAAACGGCCCAACGTATTGTAGTAGACCTGAAGGGTAAAATGGTTAAAGGCAATGCCTCTGCTCAAATTTTTTCCGATTCAAACAATACCATCCGCTCCGAAGCGTTATCTGCATTGGTCATGCTGGGATACCCCAAGGGTTCTGCTGAGAAATTGCTCGATGAGCTGCTTCGCAAAGGTGGCGAGCATACCGCCGAAAGCCTTGTGAAGAGCGCATTAAAAGGTATATAATCAAAAATTATTTGCAAAGTTGACTCGTTTTTACCGCCATATATCCATTGGTTCTTTTTTATTTGCTTTGCTGCAATTCTCAACCCTATTTGTTTTCGGTTCACAGCCGGTTTTTAATCCAAACGAGATTTATCAGCAGGATACTTCGAAACTCCAATTCCCCATTCCCAAACCAGCGCATACGGGTCAGCAGCCCACATCTCCCCTTTATTTAGGGCAACCCTCCAATGTTACATTCGAAGTGGATTATAACCCCCAAACCAAAACCTACACGGTTTACCAAAAAGTTGGAGGCATAAACATTGGGCCACCAAGGGTTATGAGCGAGGATGAGTACCGTTCGTTCCAGTTTCAGCAAACCATGCGCCAGTACTGGCGCGAGAGGCAGATAGGTGAAACCATAATGCGAGGTTCGGGCATTCTGCCCCGATTGCAGGTGGGTGGCGAAACCTTCGACCGCATTTTTGGTAGCAACGTAATTGAAATAATTCCGCAAGGAAACGCCGAACTGATTTTCGGTATTGCTCACAACTATACCGAAAACCCCTTGCTGGCTGAGGATGTTAGAAGCATAACCACTTTCGACTTCCAGTCGAAAATTCAGATGAACGTTACAGGTAATATTGGTGAAAAGCTGAAGGTAGACATTAACTATAATACGGAAGCTACCTTCGATTTTGAAAACAATGTGAAGGTTGAATATACTGGCTTTGAGGATGAAATTATACAGAAAATTGAAGCGGGTAACGTTTCGCTCCCATTGCCAGGAACCCTTATTACCGGAAGCCACAGCTTGTTTGGTATAAAAACCCAGTTGAAGTTTGGAAACCTTACGGCTACCAGCATCTTTTCGCGGCAAAACGGCCAATCGCAAGTAATTGAGGTAAGGGGTGGTGCCCAAATAAAGGATTTTGGGGTACAGGCCGACGAGTACGAAGCCAACCGACACTTTTTCCTATCCAAGTATTTTCGCGACACCTACAACCAATCGCTGCGCAACCTACCCATGATAACCAACGGCATTACCATTACCCGTATTGAGGTTTGGGTAACCAATAAGCAAGGCAATTTCGAAAATGCCCGAAACATTGTTTCATTCGTCGATTTGGGCGAAAACGCTCAGAATATTTCATCCCCATTGTTTTTTCAGGTAAATTCTGGAAGCAACCCCGATAATACCCGAAACAATTTGTACGAGTTAATGACCGGAACCTATTCGGGCATTCGCGATATTTCCACGGTAAATTCGGTTCTCGAACCATTAACAGGTGGAGGCAACTTTTCGGGAGGTAGAGATTTTGAGAAGGTGGAGAATGCTCGTAGGCTAAATACATCTGAGTATACTTTCCATCCACAGCTGGGATATATTTCATTAAATTCAGCACTCAATTCCGATGAGGTGCTGGCAGTTGCCTACGAGTATACCTTTGCAGGCCGTACATTCCGAGTTGGGGAGCTTTCCACCGATGGAGTTGCAGCACCAAGTGCACTTATTGCCAAACTGCTCAAGGGAACGAATCTGTCGCCCAAAATGCCCACTTGGCCTCTTATGATGAAAAATATATACTCCATAGGGGCCTACCAGTTCGATAGGCAGGATTTTACATTGAATATAATGTACCAGAACGACCTTACAGGGGCTACAGTAAACTACATACCCGAAGGGAATATTGCCAACAAACCGCTGCTTTCAGTTCTGAACCTCGATAACTTAAATTCCAATAACGATTATGGTGCCGATGGGGTTTTTGACTTTGTTGAGGGGGTTACCGTTAGGCCCAGTAACGGACGAATTATTTTTCCAGTACTCGAGCCATTCGGCAGCGATTTAGCTGCTCAGATAGGTGACCCAGTCGTAGCTCAGAAATATGTTTATAAGGAATTGTACGATTCTACCCTATCGAAAGCACGACAGGTAGCTGAAAAAAATAAATTTAGGCTTGAGGGTACCTACCAGTCATCGGTTAGTTCCGAAATATCGCTCAATGCGCCCAATGTGCCTAGGGGTTCGGTGGTGGTAACCGCTGGCGGAGCAAAACTTATTGAAGGGCAACACTATACTGTTGACTATGTAATGGGAACGGTAAAAATTATCGACCCAGGGATTTTGCAGTCGGGTACGCCCATCAAAATTTCGGTGGAGAGCCAAGCACTTTTCAACTTCCAAACCAAAACCCTCATTGGAACCCACTTCGATTACAAGATATCCGACAACTTCAACATTGGAGCAACCGTAATGAACCTAACCGAACGACCCTTTACCCAAAAGGTTTCGTTTGGAAACGAAGCTATAAGTAATACCATTTGGGGAATGAACGTTTCGTACCGAACCGAGTCGCCCTTTCTAACGAAAGCAGTCGATTTTCTTCCATTCATAGAAACCAAGGAAAAATCGAACCTTACACTCGAGGCAGAATTTGCACAGTTCCTGCCTGGCCACTCGAGCGTAATTGGTAAGGCGGGTACAGTTCATATCGACGATTTTGAGGGAAGCAAAACAGCTATCGACTTGAAAATGTGGTCGGCATGGATTGTTGCAAGCACTCCTCAGGGTCAGAACGACCTATTCCCCGAAGGGAATCTCAATAACAATTTGGCCTATGGGTACCGAAGGGCCAAGATGGCATGGTTTACCATCGATCCACTATTCCTCAGAAACAACTCGCTTACACCAGGGCATATTCGTCGCGATCCCAATACGCAGAGCAGCCACTTCGTTCGGGAAATCTTCCAGAACGAGCTGTTCCCAAATCGGAACACCCCACAGGGCTTACCAACCAATATCCCAGTGCTAAACATTTCATACTATCCTAAAGAAAAAGGACCATATAATTATCGAACAAGTGGTTTAACTTCGGATGGTTTTATGCAGAATCCACAGCAATCGTGGGCAGGTATTATGCGTGCCCTACCCAGCACCACCGATTTTGAAACCGCAAACATTGAGCACATTGAATTCTGGCTTATGGACCCATTTGTTTACGACTCCCTTAGCAATGGTGGGGATATGTATATACACTTGGGAACCATATCGGAGGATATTCTGCGCGATGGTAAAAAGGCATTCGAGAATGGTTTACCAACCTCATCGCAGATTGTGAATGTAGATACAACTGAATGGGGAAGGGTTTCGATATTACAATCGCTGGTTAATGCCTTTGCTCCCGGCGAGGCAGAGCGCCAATTTCAGGATGTTGGTCTCGACGGACTTAATTCCGAAGATGAACGAAATTTTTTTGCTGCCTACCTTGCAACATTGGGAGCCAACTATGGCGAAGATTCAGAGGCATTTCTCAATTCGTTTGGCGATCCTTCGAAGGATAATTTCCGTTACTACCTGTCCGATCTCTACGATGCCAACCAAACCGGAATCCTCGATCGTTACAAAATGTATAACAACCACGAGGGGAACTCGGTTTCACCTGGCGCATCATCTACAACCATACCCGATGCCGAGTCGATGGGTAACGATAACAATCTCGATGACATAGAAAACTACTACCAATATCGCGTTTCGCTTCGGCCAGAAGATTTAGAGGTTGGTAGCAATTTTATAACCGATAAGGTAACCTATAACGCCCGAATGGCCAATGGCGAACGTTCTAGAGTCAGCTGGTACCAGTTTAAGGTACCTATAAACGATTATCAGCGTATTATTGGAAGCATTGAGGACTTCAAATCCATTCGGCACATGCGAATTATTCTGAATGGCTTTTCAGATACCCTTCTCCTTCGGTTTGCATCGCTCGAATTGGTTCGCGGTGAATGGCGCAAGTACACCCGAGCACTTATTCAGGGGCAGGAAGGTATGCCAATATCCGATTTACCCGTGGGAAGCTTCGATGTTTCTGTAGTGAACATTGAGGAGAACGATACTCGTAGCCCAGTTAATTATGTACTGCCTCCGGGAGTTGAAAGGGTAATTGACCCAAGCCAACCCCAGCATACTGAACTCAACGAGCAGGCCATGGAGATTAAGATTATCGATTTGGCCGATGGCGATGCCCGTGCAGTTTACAAAAATGTTAATTACGATATTAGGCAATACAAGCGATTACAAATGTTTGTGCATGCTGAGGAGATTCCCGGATTAACCCTTCAGAATCACGAGTTAACCGTTTTCATTCGTTTGGGAACCGATTATACCAATAACTACTACGAGTACGAAGTACCATTGGTGCTTACTCCCCCAAAGCCACAGGGCGGTTATTCGAATAACCGAACTAGCGACAGGTTGCTGGTGTGGCCCGAAGAGAACTTTAAGGATATCGACCTGAGCCTTTTTCAGGACATTAAACTTACCCGAAACGATGAGATGCAGAAGCCGGGGTCGCTGGTTAACTACCTTACTGTATTTACCCAAACCATTGGGGATAGAAAGATTAAGGTTACCGGAAATCCCAGTTTGAGCAACATTAGGGTGCTTATGATTGGGGTGCGAAATCCCAGCCGTTCGGGGAGCCCCACCGACGATGGCATGGCTAAGTCGGGCATTATTTGGGCTAATGAGTTGCGATTAACAAAATTCAACGACAGGGGTGGATGGGCTGCCAATGCTCGTATGTCAGCCAAACTGGCCGATTTGGCAATGGTAAACGCCTCGGGAACTACCATTAAGCCAGGGTTTGGGTCCATTGAGAAGAAGGTGAACGAACGGAATCTCGACGATTTTTACCAGTACGATTTGAGTTCCACCGTACAATTGGGCCGTTTCTTTTCAGCTCAGTCGAAAGTAAATATTCCCCTTTTTGTTGGCTTCTCCGAATCGTTTGCCAATCCCGAGTTTAATCCTGTAGACCCCGACATTCCACTTAAAGTTGCACTTGAGAGGGCTAACTCCCGTGCCGAGCGTGATTCCATTCGAAAGATCTCGCAGGATTACACGCGAAGGAAAAGTATAAACCTTACCAACGTTAAAATTAATAGCACCGAAGGCAAACCCATGCCTTGGGATGTGTCGAACTTTGCTGTTAGTTACTCGTTCTCCGAAATGTTGCAGCGCAACATACGAACCGAAAGCAGAATCCAGCGAAACACCCGAGGGGGTTTTACCTACAGCTACAATATGCAACCGCCCAAAGTGGAGCCTTTCAAAAAATCGAGGTTTTTATCTAAACCCTATTTAAGAATTATTAAGGACTTCAACTTTTCGTATCTCCCCAGCCAGCTAGCTTTCCGAACAGAACTCAACAGGAATTATTTCGAGCAGCAGCTGCGCAATATCAATAGCCCCAACGTAAAACTGCTTCCTACCTACTCGAAAGACTTTACTTGGAATAGAAACTACAATTTAACATGGGATCTTGCCCAATCGCTCAAGTTCGATTTTGCTGCAAACAACATTGCACGTATTGACGAACCTCCCGGTATTGTTGACAGAAAAAAGGACCCCGATGCATACGAGCAATGGCGCGACTCAGTATGGACAAACCTTAAGAATTTTGGACGAAATACCAATTATAATCATCAGTTTAACCTAACCTATAACTTGCCCATAAATAAAATTCCATTATTCAATTGGGTAACCTCCTCCGCACGGTATACTGGCAGCTACAGCTGGACCGCAGCACCTATTCTTTCTGAAACAAGCAACTTCGACCCGGGCAACACCATTCAGAACTCAAATACTATTCAACTCAATGGTCAGTTGAATTTCACAACTCTATATAATAAGAGCAACTACCTAAAGAATATTAACCAAAAGTTCGACCAGAGGGCCAGAGGAGTTCAGCGTCAGCAGAAAATGCAAAACGTTATGCAGGAAATCGAAAATGTATCGCTGCGCGAAAACATGGCTCGTAACCTGAGTCATAACTTAAAAACCGAGAATGTTACAGTAAAAGTGTTCGATGAGGAAGGCAAAGATGTGATGGTGGAGCTTACAGTACGCTCCGATTCGCGAATTGCCATAAAGTCCACAAGGTCTGTTTCAAAGGCCAGGGTTGTAATAGAGGGCAAGGTACCTGAGCGGGAGAGTATGGCCAAATTCTTAACCGAAGGAACCCTTCGAATGCTCATGGGAGTAAAGAATTTTTCTGCCACTTACTCGGAAACCAATGGTACTTTGTTACCCGCATATAAACCCAAAACCGAGTATTTAGGCATGACCGATTGGGGTCAAACCTATGCCCCGGGTATGGCCTTTGTAGCTGGGTGGCAGGATTCCGATTTTGCATGGACTGCTGTTCGAAATGGATGGCTAAGTAACGACACCAGCCTGAATTCTCCCTTTGTTTTATCGCACAATCAAACAATACAGCTGCGAAGCACCGTTGAGCCTTTACCTGATTTTAGAATTGAACTTTCAGGCACCCGTTCGTTCTCAAAGAATAAGAACGAGTACTACCTAGCCGATGCGCAGGGCAACTTCAATGCCTACAACCCCATTTATAACGGTAACTTTTCCATTAGCGTAATAACATTGGGCTCCGCTTTTGAAGGTTCGAGCAGCAAGAATAACTACAGTAGTAAAACTTTCGATCGGTTCAAGAAAATTCGAATCGACGTGGCAAGGCGTTTAGCTGCCGAAAGGATTCCAAATGCAACCGAAAACTACGATCCTGCAGAGATTGATCCTGAAACGTTCTTCCCTGTTGGATATGGCCCATTATCGCAGGAGGTGCTAATTTACTCTTTTCTGGCTGCTTACACTGGAAAATCGCCCGACAACGTTAACCTAAACCCATTTCCAACATTTCCAATGCCCAACTGGCAAATAACATACGATGGGTTGTCGAAGCTCAGGTATTTTAAAAAGCATTTGCGATCATTCTCCTTGCGGCATGGGTATCGGTCGACTTATAACGTTGGTGCTTTTGCATCAAACCTCGACTATCAGTTAGGCGACGATGGGTTCAGTTACGTTAGGAATTTAAATAACGATTTTGTGCCCCAAAATGAAATAACAAACGTATCCATAAGCGAGCAGTTTAGCCCGCTAGTTGGGGTCGATATGGTATGGCTTAATAGCCTGACCAATAAGTTCGAAGTGCGTAACAGCCGTTCGTTGGCCATGAGCTTTGCCAACAATCAGCTTACTGAAATGGTGAACTGGGAGTTTATATTAGGCTCGGGATATCGTTTCGAGAACTTGCCACTAACCTTTGGCAGGGCATCGGGGGAGCAAAAAACCCTTAAAAGCGATCTGCGCTTAAATGCCGACCTTAGTATAAGAAATAACCAAACGATACTACGAAAATTGGTTGAAGACCAGAACACACCAACTGCCGGACAGATTATTCTAACTATCAAAACGTCGGCAGAGTATGTGGTTAGCGAGCAGGTTACCATTAGGGTTTTCTTCGATAGGGTAGTGAATACTCCCATAGTACAGACTTCATACCGCATGACCAACACCAATTTTGGCTTTAGTTTAAGGTTTACCATGGTTCAGTAGTTTTTTCAAAATTCATGCGATTTATCAATCCGAGCTAATCCATTTTTTTATACTTTTGGCACAAATAATCATTCGAAACTTATATTAGCACTTTAAAATTATCCCTATGAACATACCATCGAACCTGAAGTACACCAAAGATCACGAATGGATTCGCATCGAAGGCGGCGAAGCCGTTGTGGGTGTTACCGATTTTGCACAAAGCCAACTGGGCGATATAGTTTTCATTGAAATTGAAACCCAAGGCGAAACCCTCCAGAAGGAAGAGGTTTTTGGAACCATTGAGGCTGTTAAAACCGTATCGGACATGTTTATGCCTGTTTCGGGTGAAGTTGTTGAGGTAAACGAAAAGATTACTTCAACCCCCGAGGTGGTTAATAAGGATCCCTACGGCGATGGCTGGATGATACGTATTAAAGTTGACAATGCTGCTGAGCTGAACGATCTTCTTACCCCAGAACAGTACAAGGAAATTATTCACGCATAATTGGTACAAAATTTAACGCCCCATTTCAATTTTTTAAGGTTGAAATGGGGCTTTTTTTTGGCTAAACAGCTAAATGAAGAGTAGCAAACTTACTGCCATTACCCCCATGCCTGCAATAAGGCCATAAATCGATAGGTGATGCTCACCGTATTCTCTGGCAGCAGGTAAAAGTTCGTCGAGCGAAATGAAAACCATGATGCCGGCCACACCCGCAAACAGAATTCCAAAGAACAGGGGAGTCATAAAAGGCATTAGTATCAGGTAGCCAACCAATGCACCCACCGGTTCGGCCAAACCCGAAAGAAATGAAAGCATAAATGCCTTGCGCTTACTACCCGTGGCATAGTAAATGGGAACCGATACTGCTATTCCCTCTGGGATATTGTGTATGGCAATAGCTACTGCAATGAGAACGCCTAAGCTAGGGTCGTTGAGAGCCGCTGTAAAGGTGGCCAAACCCTCCGGAAAATTATGGATGGCAATGGCTAAGGCAGTAAACATTCCCATACGAATCAGCTTTCTGTTCTTCCCTTGGGGCTTATCCATTTCCTCAACAAGCCTAATCTCGTGTGGATTTTCAACCGAAGGGATAAGCTTATCAATGAGGCCAATGAGCAAAATTCCTCCAAAAAAAGAGAAGACGGTGATCCACGAACCCGCATGCAACCCCGAAGCTTCAACCAGCGATAAGCGAGCCTTCAGAAGTATTTCAACAAACGAAACGTATATCATTACTCCTGCAGAGAACCCTAATGAAACGGACAGGAATTTAGTGTTAGTTTTATGAGTGAAAAAAGCAATGGCGCTCCCAATGCCCGTAGATAGGCCTGCAAATAGGGTAAGACCGAATGCAATCAGAATGCTATGAGTATCGTAAGTTGGCATGGTTATTCTAGTTGTGCAGTAAGAAATTCAATTTCCTGTGAAAAATTAATGTTTCTATTATTCTTTCCTAACAGCTTTATAGTTTCGAGTGTTTGGTTCAAAAAGCGTTTGTGTTCTGGAGTTCCTGGCTGCTGTATTCTGTGGTCCAGAGCCTTCAGAATCTTCTCAACTTCGAGCATGGTAACCCTAGCATCAGTATCGATGCAGGCATTCGCAAATTTTTCCCAAATGTAATCGATTGCTATTTGCGTAGGGTGCAACATGTCGGGAGCATAAAATCGATAGTCGCGCAGGTCGTCCATCATTATTTCGTACGAAGGGAAGTACATACAATTTTTTGGGAATGCCCTTACTAGGTCGTGGGTTGCAAGCACCAGGGTCGACTTGCTAACGAGATTGCCCGAGGCGCCATCCTTCCAATGCCTTATGGGGCTTATAGTAAAAACCACTTTAATATTGGGTTTTAGCGAAATCATTTCGCGTAGGGTGCTTCCCCAAACTTCAGCTATTTCTTTAACGCTCATAATTCGATTATCGAACTCCCCCGATGGAATTTTATGACAGTTGGCTACCGGTCGGTTTAGCCGCTTATGAAAATAAGCTCTTGCGGTGCCAAAGGTTATAACAAGATGCTCGGTATGCTTCCATGCCTCATTTGCTTCCTGCAGATTCGAGTTTATTGAGGCTAAGCACAGCTCCTTACGGGGATTTGAAAAAGCAGTGTAATGTAAAAAGCTAAACCACTTATCGTTGTAGAAATTGAGCTCAGTTTCTTCAAATGGTTGGCCGCTCATAATCCGTTTCAGCACTAGTTTAACCGAAATGGGGTTGTAAATTACCCCAAAGGGGTTTACTAGCACCCGAAACTTTCTTCTCAGAAGCATTTCTCCCATATTCTGAGCAAAGCACGAACCCAGCATGAGGCAATTGCTGTCGTACCCCAACTGAAAAGCTGAGGTTGGAACATCAATAACCGTTCGAAAGCTGCTACTCATGAATATCAAATGAGTCGAGGTTCCCGTTGAGCCATTCTACCATAATTGAGAATACCTCGTTTCGAACCGTTTCGTGGTGGAGTTCATGGTACATGCCATTCCAAGGGATGAAACTGCACTTTTCCATGGTTAGTGCAGTTTGACTGGTTGATCTGAACGAAGTTATGGAATCGGCATTGCCATGAAGCATTAGTGCTGGCAACCTAATTTTACATGCCCTATGCATGGCAAACTGCCCCTTTTGGGTAATGGTATGCAAAAGGCGAGGTGTTATTCTTGTATGATTAAGGGCATCGTTAGCATACTTGTAAGCCTCCTCCTCTACATGCGTTATAGCCTTCGGATCGAGGGGTGCCTTTAATGTTATGCTGGGTAGGGTTGCGCTTAATACTTTAACTGCAAACCTGAGTATTGGAGAAACAGGTTTGGCCAGCTCGAGCCAGGGCGAAGTGGCAATAAGCAATTTTATTTTCTCCTGTTTTTTTATTGCGTAGTTTAGCGCAATATTACCACCCATGCTATGTCCGTAGAGGGTAATGGGCGATCCAGGGATAATTTCATTGCATTTGTCAATTGCAACTTCAATTTCGTTAATGAATTGCTGCATGCTCCTAATGTGCCCCTTTTTTCCATCCGATTGGCCATGCCCGGCATGATCCCAAGCGAAAAATGCGAAGCCTTCGGCTACAAACTTCTGAGCCCAGCTGTGGTATCGCATAGAGTGCTCGCCATAACCATGAACCAAACAAATAACCGAATGGGGTTGTGAATTGGGGCGAATGTACCAACCCCAAATACTCTCGTTGTACTCGTTATTCCACTTTATAATATTGGGTTTCATCTCCTAATGGCTTAATATTCGAAGTAAATGTAAAAACATTTTCTTTTTTGAGCTGTTGTTCTCACCAATTTTTAGTCCATAACCAGATTCATTCGCATTTTTTCTAATGTTATTCGCTCAAAAGTGGTGCCTTTTACTGCCTTTTTCCATTGGGTTGGGCTTATGGTTCCCTCTTTTGCTGCTTTAAAAAGGTACTTTAAATCTAATTGAAGGGGTAGAGATGTTTGTTTACGCTCTTTTTTGTTATTCCAGGGGCAAACTTCTTGGCATGTATCGCACCCAAAGCACCAACCAAGCAGCATCTTCTGCTCGTTAGGGTTGAGTAACCCCTTCTTTTCTATTGTAAGGTACGAAATGCAGAGACGAGCATCGATTAATCCTGATGAAACTATGGCATTTGTTGGGCATGCCTTAAAGCAGCGAGAGCAGTTTCCGCACCTGTTAGCTGCAGGGATCCATGTGCCATCAACGGTTGCATTTACTATAAGCTGCCCAATGAAAATGTAAGAACCATACCGCTGGTTAATGAGCAAACCATTTTTCCCTATCCAGCCTAAGCCTGCTCTGGTGGCCCATGCTTTTTCGAGCACAGGTGCAGAATCGACAAAGGCTCTCCCTTCAATTTTAATGTTTTTTTCCTTTAGAAAATTTAAGAATTTAATAAGCTTCTTTTTCAGTTCGGTGTGATAATCGGGCACAAGTGCATACCTCGAGATTTTTGGAGGTACGGTCCATAGCACTTCGTTTTCTGGAGAGTAGGGTTCAATAACTGAAATAACCGATTTGGCTCCCTCAACCAGCAGGGCCGGATTTGTACGCTTCTCGAAATTGTTCTCCATATAACCCATCTCGCCATGCATTCCTTTGCCCAACCACTCCTTCAGCTGTTGGGCTTCAGCTTTAAGTTCTTCAACAGCACTTGCCCCGCAAGCATTAATACCCGCACGGCTGGCCATTTCTTCCAGTTCATTTCTTGTTATTATAATAGGTTCTGCCGACAAGATCCTTTAATTTTTCACAGCAAAATAATCTAATTGTCAGTAAAGAAAACTATATTTCGGTAATTTATTACATTTGTGCATATAAACTGAATATTCATGCAACCAAAGGGCGAGCAATTTACGTAAGATGTGACTAATGCACCCATGGGTAGTTATTATTTGCCCACAATTTTTTGCTAGAGTATGGAACTTTAACCAAACCGTTGCCGAATGAAACCTATTTTCATTTCACTCTTCTTGCTTCTTCTCGTTCCGTTTGTAACTCTTGCTCAGGATGACGAAAAAGAAGAAAAAACAACAAAATTTCAGGCTGCTTACGAGAAGGCTACCGAGATAGTACAAAAACTTGAAGAGGAGGAAACAGCCATTGAGGAACAAATATCTGAAGCTCGCAACATGGCCAAAACAGCCAAAAGGGAAATGAAGTTAGTTTCGCGCGAGATAAAGATGCTCACTAAAAATCATGAGAAAGAGCAGGCAGCACATGTGAAAAGTTTACCGTATCTCGATAAGGATGAGAAAGCAGAAGCTAAAGCCGAATTCAAAGCTGAAACTCTTGAGCACAAGCAGGAGCTTAAGAATCTAACCAACAAACTAAAGGAAAATAGCAGGTTGCTTACCAAGGGCGAAAACCAAGTGATAAAAGGTAAGGCTAACCTTAAAAAAGTAGGGGCCAAACTAAAAGAAGCCAAAAGGAAGCAGAAACTTGCACAGAAAAAGATGGAGGAAGCTGAAAAATACAGGAGGCGTTAATCGTTTCAACCGTTTATTCTGCACTATATCACCACGTTAACAATTTTATTGGGCACCACAATAATTTTCTTGGGTGCTTTCCCCTCAAGGTATTTGGCCGAATTCTCGTTTTCAATTACCAATTTTTCAACCTCTTCCTTTGCAAGGTTTAACGGAATTTCAATGGTAAAACGGGTTTTTCCGTTGAACGAAACCGGACAGTTGAAAGTGCTATCGATAATGTACTGCTCGTTCCATTTAGGCCAATTGGCATCGCAAACGCTGCTGGCATTACCCAGTAGGCTCCAAAGTTCTTCGGCAATATGTGGTGCGTAGGGAGCAACAAGAATGGTTAAAGGCTCCAATATGGCACGCTTATTGCATTTCTGTTCGGTTAACTCATTTACGCAAATCATAAATGTGGAAACACCCGTATTGAAACTGAACTTTTCAATATCCTCAGTTACCTTTTTTATGGTTTTATGAAGCGATTTCAGCTCTTGGGGGTTGGGCTCACTGGTCGAAATTGCGAATTGGCCATTATTATCGTGGAACAAGCGCCAGAATCTGCGTAGGAACTTGTAAACTCCATCGATGCCATTGGTGTCCCAGGGTTTCGATTGCTCTAATGGTCCTAGAAACATTTCGTATATACGAAGCGTATCGGCTCCATAGCGCTCTACAATTTCATCGGGGTTTACCACATTCCACATGCTCTTGCTCATTTTTTCAACAGCCCAGCCGCAAATGTATTTGCCATCTTCCAAAACAAATTCGGCATTAGCAAATTCGGGTCGCCAGGCTTTGAACTTATCGGTATCGAGAATATCGTTGGTTACAATATTAACGTCAATATGAATTTCGGTTACATCGTATTCGTTTCGCAAATTATACGAAACGAACCGATTAGTACCCTTTATTCGGTATACAAAGTTTGAACGACCCTGAATCATACCCTGATTGATGAGCTTCTTAAATGGTTCGTCCTTGCATATGTAGCCCAAGTCGAATAGGAACTTGTTCCAAAAGCGTGAATAAATGAGATGCCCCGTTGCATGCTCGGTACCCCCTATGTATAGGTCAACATTTTCCCAGTACTCGTTGGCCTCCCTGGAAACCAATGCATTTGTATTGGTCGGATCCATATAGCGCAGGTAGTAAGCCGAAGAACCAGCAAAGCCCGGCATGGTACTCAGCTCGTAAGGAAATCCTTCAGGGGTATGCCAAGCCTTGGCTCTTCCCAAAGGAGGCTCTCCTTTTTCTGTTGGCAGGTAAGCATCCACCTCGGGAAGTTCCAGCGGCAGCTGGTTTTCGGTTAGGGGGTAGGCAATACCATCCTTATAGTATATTGGGAAAGGCTCGCCCCAGTAACGCTGACGGCTGAAAATGGCATCGCGAAGGCGAAAATTCACCTTTCGTTTTCCTATTCCCTCAGTTTCAATGTGGCTGTTTATTCTGGCAATCGCTTCCTTTACATCGAGGCCATTGATCAATTCACTGTTAATTACAATTCCTTCTTTCGAATCGTACGATTCCTCCCAGGTTAACGGGTCCGAAGGCGTTTCGCCCTTTCGTATTACTGTCTGAACAATTGGTAAATTAAAGGTTTTGGCAAAAACAAAGTCGCGGCTATCGTGGGCAGGAACTGCCATAATAGCGCCAGTGCCGTAACCAGCCAGTACGTATTCGCTAATCCAAATAGGAATTGGTTGCTTTGTAAATGGATTGATTGCGTAACTGCCTGTAAACTGTCCAGTAACCCTTTTGGCCTCGGCCATACGTTCACGTTCAGTTCGTTTTTTTGCTTCGGTAATGTATTTTTCAACTGCTTCCTTAAATTTGGGAGTAGTTAATTCCTCAACAAGTTCGCTTTCGGGAGCAAGAACCATAAATGTCGCACCGTATATGGTGTCGGGGCGGGTAGTGAAAATGAGTATCTGTTTTTCCCTTCCCTTTATAGGAAAGAGTATCTCAGCACCCTCCGAGCGGCCAATCCAGTTTCGTTGAATCTCCTTAAGCGATTCGCTCCATTCAAGGCTTTCCAAATCGTCGAGCAACCTTTGTGCATAGGCCGATATGCGTAAGCACCACTGCTTCATTTTTCGTTGTTCAACGGGGTGCCCTCCGCGAACCGAGAGGCCCTCTTTTACTTCGTCGTTGGCGAGCACTGTACCCAGTGCGGGGCACCAGTTTACCATTACATCGGCCAAATAGGCAAGCCTATAACCTAAAAGAATTTCCTGTTTTTCATTTTCGCTAAAGGAGTTCCATTGGCTGGAAGTAAATTCTGCTACATCGCCGTGGGCAGCATTTGTATTTGCATTACCATTCTTTTCGAAATGAGCAATGAGCGATTCAATAGGTTCGGCTTTCTGGCTGAATACATTGAACCAGCTATTGAACATATTTATGAAGGCCCACTGTGTCCATTTGTAGTAACTAGGGTCGCAAGTACGAACTTCACGGCTCCAATCGTAACTGAAACCAATTTTATCGAGTTGCTCCCTGTACCTTTTAATATTAATGTCGGTTGTAATCGCTGGGTGCTGTCCGGTTTGTATGGCATACTGCTCTGCGGGCAAACCAAAGGCATCGTAACCCATTGGGTGAAGCACATTGAAGCCTTTAAGCCTTTTGAAACGGCTGTATATGTCGGATGCTATATAGCCAAGCGGATGACCAACATGAAGTCCAGCCCCTGATGGGTATGGAAACATGTCGAGAACATAGAACTTGGGTTTGCCTTTATCTTCTGAAACCTTGTAAGTGCTGTTTTTTTTCCAGTACTCCTGCCACTTTTGCTCAATTTCCTTGAAAATATAATCCATATGCCTGTATTTTATCTTTTTTTCAACTTGCGAAGATAACAAAAAGGATCCGATTGCCTTAGGAATGATGGGCAAAGTAGTTCTGAAATATCCATTTCATCTATTTTCCGTTATATGAATATAATTAGCAGATAAACAAAGATATATGGTTGTTGAGTTAAAAAAACTATCAAAATTGAACAACCTATATCTTTTGTAAATACTTTTGAGTTGGTGGAAAAAAATGAAAAATGGTTAATTGTATAGTTACAAAAAAGGATCGGGTTCTTTCGGGTGAAGTATCATTAGCCCCTTCCAAAAGTATAAGCAACAGGAAAATTGTTATTCGCGTAGTAAAGAATGCTGCTACGGCTTCAAAAAACCTTGAAAGCAAAGAGGCCGATAAGGTTTTCGACCGTACCATACGTAAGGGTAGAAGAAACCTCGAAGAGGGTCAAACCGGCGTGGCCATTCGGTTGCTCAGGGCTGTGCTTTTCTACTTCGGGGGCGAATGGATAGTTACCGGCTCCCGCGAAATGGGGCGAAGACCAGTTGGCGATGTCATTAAAATTCTCCAGCGCCAAGGGTTCAATATTAAGTATTTTGAACGCAGCGGTTTTCCACCGCTTAAAGTAATTGCCAAAGGTTTTAGGGGAGGAATCATACGACTCGAGGCAACAGTTTGTAGCCAATTTGTTTCAGTATCGCTTTCAGTTGCTCCTTCACTCTCAACCGAAGACTTCTTGGGCCTTCGGGGGAAGATAAAGAACTCTCCCTATGTAACTCAAACTTTCAAAATGCTCAATATGCTGGGCATTAACTCGGGCTGGGAAACCGAAGAAATGCTGATTGACCATGAGTATTACGATGGGAGTGAACTTTCGGTTGAAGCCGATTGGACAGCAGCCAGCTACTGGTACGAAATGGCTGCTCTCTCTAAAAAGGTTAACTTTAAAATCAATGGGCTAAACCCAGAAAGTATTCAGAGCGATGCCATTGTGAAAGAAATATTTGAGTCGCTTGGTGTTAAAACCACTAACATTGATGGGGGCATTTTACTTTCGAAAGTAAAACCTTCGCTCAAACAGTTTGAACACGACTTTTCTAACAATCCCAATTTAGTTCCCACAATTATAGCTACCTGCGTTGGATTGAAAATACCCTTCAAGTTTACGGGTGTTGAAAGTTTACGGTCTAAGGATTTCGACAGGCTCGAAGTGCTTCAATCGCAAATGGCTATACTGGGTGCAACGTTAGTTATTGAAGCAAGCACCATTGGCGATACCATTTCGTTCGATGGAACCCGTGCAAGGGTATCAAAAAAAGTTAACGAAATTAATACTTTCGACGACCATAGGGTCCTTATGTCGATGGTACCTCTGGCGCTAGTCCACGGAAGCATTCAAATTAATTTTCCAAATGCGGTTCACAAGTCGTACCCTTGTTTCTGGCGCGACTTAAAGAACGTTGGGTTTGAGGTGACCGAATTACAAGGCTAACTTTTGCCAAATTTTTGTACCATTTGCTTTTTACTCCCTTTTTTGTCAACTTTGGGTGCCTTAACAACTTGATTCGAGCATTTTTTATGCTATAGTTCTTGTATTACTTCAATTTTATATTAAAAATGGGGGCCTTGCAATGAAATTCGACAACGAAATTAGTGCAAATAAAATTCAAATACAGAAGCAGCTCTATTTCATTCTTATAGGAGCCATAATTGCATTCATGTTTTCGTCGGACCTTTGGCAAAACGTTGAAGAATTTACGGGTACCTCCAGGTGGTTTCATGCTACATTTCTTTTAGCCATTTACATGGTTTTTTATCTTTATCACATCATTGTTCACTCTTCCTTCCTGCTTTTCAGCGACGACGGCAAGGTTATAATTATTAGGTACTATAAACTCAACCCGTTCGATAATAAGAAGAACGCTTATGAGATCCCAAAAGAACAATTTGTTGGTTATACTGTGAATAAATCACTTTTTGGGCTCCGTGAGAGTGTATCGGTAATTCGAAAATTGGGCAATGGACATGCCCAGTACCCCCCATTCAGTATTTCGGCCTTGCCAAAGCCTCTTAAGAAAAAACTGTTTGCGGCTCTCGATTTTTATACCCAGAAGTAGATAGTTCGCATAGATGTCAACCGATTTGCTTGCATACCAAATTGGCATTGATATGATTCCCAAAATTGGGTCTATCAATGCAAAAAAGTTAATAGCTTACTGCGGAGGCGTTGAGGCCGTATTTAAGCAGTCGAAAAAGGCGCTGATGAGCATTCCGGGCATTGGTGAAGTGCTTGCAAACGAAATTACCAACAATTCAGTGCTCGACAGGGCCAAGCACGAAGCTGAATTTGTTCACAAACACAGCATAGTAGCCTGGTTTTACCTCGACCCCCAGTATCCCGAAAGGCTTCGCCAGTGCGAAGATTGCCCCATTGTTCTTTTTGTTAAAGGGAATCAGCCACTGAACTTTAATCAGTCAAAAACTATAAGTATAGTTGGTACCCGAAGTATAACCGATTATGGCAAAGAGGTTTGCGAACGCCTTGTTGCCGAAATGGCTTCTCGTGGCCACAACCCCATTGTTTTTAGCGGTTTAGCTTATGGAGTCGATTTGTGCGCTCATAAAGCAGCCCTAAAAAACGGACTCCCAACAGTTGGCGTTCTGGGTCATGGGCTCGATACCATTTACCCTTCGGGCCACCGTAGCATTGCAAAGGAAATTGTAGCAAGTGGCGCTTTGGTAACCGATTTCCCTTCAGGAACCAGCATTGAACCACAAAATTTTATAAAACGAAACAGAATTGTAGCGGGCCTTTCCGATGCAACTCTTATAATAGAGAGTGGCATGGAGGGTGGCTCGTTAATCACCGCCGACTTGGCCATTTCGTACAATCGTGAGGTAATGGCAATTCCCGGAAGGGTAGGACATAAGTACTCTTCGGGTTGCAACTCGCTAATTAAAAGAAACCGTGCTGCGCTTGTCGAGAATATTGAGGACATTGAAGAACAATTAAACTGGGATATCATTGGGGCAGCAAAAAAACCAGTCCAAAAATCGCTTTTTCATCAGTTTACACCCGAAGAGCAACAGATTGTCGATGTGCTTTCGGAGAATGGGCAAGAGGTAATAGATGTAATATGTTTTAAAACAAGAATGCCCGTTGCTAAAGTATCGTCGTTGCTACTAAACCTTGAGTTTGCTGGCGTTGTTAAGTGTAGACCCGGAAAACTTTTCGCATTGGTTCAGTAAACTTATGCCTTTACTTTTCATAACATTTCTTATGTTTGCACCGTACAAGAGCCCAATTCACACCTTATAGTGCAACTCTTCGATACTCATTCGCACCTCTACTTACCCGACTTCGATTCCGACAGATCCGATGTAATACTGCGTGCTCGTTCAGCAGGGATAGCAAAAATTGTTTTACCTGCCATCGACAGTACCTCGCATGGTAAAGTTGTTTCGGTTGCACAGCAAGCCCCCGACCTGTTTCTTCCACTCATGGGGCTTCATCCCACATCGGTGAAAAACAGCTGGGAAAGTGAGCTGAAACAAGTTGAAACGTATTTAAAAAACCATAGGTTTTATGGTATAGGCGAGGTGGGCATCGATTTATACTGGGATAGCACCTTTATTGAGCAGCAAGAATTGGTTTTCCGTAGGCAGGTGCAACTGGCCAAACAACTCAACCTGCCTGTAATTATTCACACTAGAGAGGCATTCACAGAGGTATTAAATATTATCGACTCGGAAAATAATGCCAACCTTAGAGGCGTTTTTCACAGTTTTTCGGGCACTATCGACCATTACAAGCACATTGCCAGCTATGGTGGGTTTTTGGTTGGTATTGGTGGGGTTGTTACCTATAAAAATAGTAGCCTTGCTGAGCTAGTAAAAGCAATGGATTTAAAACATATTGTTCTCGAAACCGACTCTCCCTACTTAACGCCAGTACCCCATAGGGGGAAGCGTAACGAAAGTTCATTTTTACCTTTTGTAGCTTCAAAAATAGCCCAAATTCATGGGCATACAGTTCAGGAAATTGCACGAATTACCACGCAGAATGCTGCCCAATTGTACAATGTAAGTATTTAACGTATGCAAACACATTCAACCTCCATACTTATAATTTACACAGGCGGAACCATAGGTATGAAGCAGAATCCAGAAACGGGTGCGCTGGCCCCATTCAATTTCGATCAAATATTGACCGAGGTGCCCGAGCTACGTAAATTTGGGTTTAATCTCCATACGCATTCTTTCAATCCTCCAATCGATTCATCCGATAACAATCCCGGATTCTGGGTTGAACTTGCCACAATTATTGAGTCGAACTATAACCTGTATAATGGTTTTGTAATCCTGCATGGAACCGATACCATGTCGTTTACCGCATCGGCGCTCAGTTTTATGCTCGAAAATCTCGAAAAGCCCGTAGTTATTACAGGTTCTCAACTACCTATAGGTATGCTTAGAACCGATGGAAAGGAGAACCTTATAAGTGCAATTGAAATTGCTGCTGCACAAAGCAATAGTCAGCCCATGGTGCCCGAAGTTACCATTTTCTTCGAAAACCGGCTTTTCAGGGGTAACCGAACCACTAAGCATAATGCCGAGCATTTTAACGCTTTCCGGTCCGACAACTATCCGCCCCTTGCCGAAGCAGGCATTTCAATAAAATATAATTATGCATTCATTCATTATAGCACATCAAAACGCGAATTCAAAGTTCATAAGCAACTCGACACTAATGTTGCGGTTCTGAAACTTTTTCCCGGCATCTCGGCCAGTATGGTCGATTCTATAATAAGCACCCCAAATCTTAAAGCACTAATAGTTGAAACCTACGGTTCGGGCAATGCACCCAAACAAAATTGGTTTTTAAAAAGGGTGAAACAGGCGGTTGAAAATGGTATTCTGGTTTACAATGTAACCCAGTGCCATGCCGGTAGCGTAGATATGGACAAGTACGACAACGGGTTGCAGCTAAAAAAGGCAGGTGTTATTGGCGGAAACGATATTACCTTTGAAGCAGCCGTTGCGAAGCTCATGTTTCTATTAGGTAAAAATTTATCTTTTGAGCAGTTAAAAGAAGAAGTAAAAAAATCGATTAGTGGAGAAATTACAACACAAATTAGCTATTAGTAAAGATTTTTTTGTATTTTTCGCCCCTGAATTTCGGGTGCGAAATTGGAGAGATGGCCGAGTGGTCGAAGGCGCACGCCTGGAAAGTGTGTAAGCTCCAAAAGGGCTTCATGGGTTCGAATCCCATTCTCTCCGCGATTTTTGAAATCATTAATTTGCTATTTTTGTTGAACTAAAAACCAATAGTAATAATTAAACGTAATCACACAATGAGAAAACTACTAACTTTTTTTGCGGTTGCCGGTATGCTTGTACTTAGTACAACTACCTACGTTAATGCTCAGGACGCAGCAGTTACTGAGGCCGACACCGTTGTTACTGAAGCTCCCGTTGCCGAAGTTCCAGTTAAACAGGCCGAAGAAGTTTCGATGCACAAGCAAATTAAAACCAAATTTATTGAGGGTGGTCCCGAATTCATGGGTATCGTTCTTTTGGCCCTTATTCTTGGTTTGGCCTTGGCAATTGAAAGAATTATTTATTTGAACCTTGCCACAACCAACACCGAAAAACTTCTGAAAAAAATTGAGGCTGCTTTGGAACAAGGTGGCATTGAGGCTGCAAAAGAGGTTTGCCGCAACACACGTGGACCTGTTGCCAGCATTTTCTACCAAGGTCTCGATCGCACTAACGAGGGTATCGATGTGGTTGAAAAATCGGTAGTTACCTACGGTTCGGTTCAAATGGGCCAACTCGAGAGCGGTCTTACCTGGATTGCACTGTTCATTGCCTTGGCTCCTATGCTTGGGTTCATGGGTACTGTAATCGGTATGATCGATGCATTTGACGCAATTCAAGCGGCTGGCGATATATCTCCATCACTTGTTGCCGGTGGTATTAAAGTTGCGCTTATTACTACCGTATTCGGTCTTATTGTTGCTATTATTCTCCAAATCTTCTATAACTATTTGGTTTCTAAGATCGACAAGCTGGTTAATAACATGGAGGATGCTTCCATCTCGCTTATCGATATCCTAATGAAATATAACCTTAAAAAGTAATACGCCATGTCCGAAAACATTGTGAAAATATTGGTTAAGGTATTCACATGGAGTATTATGATTGTTTCGGTTGCATTGGCCGTGCTGTTCTTCTTAGGTTACATTAACGAGGCTCCATTCATTGTTTGGGCTTACCTCTTAACCCTGGTTGCAGCATTCTTGGCGGTGCTATTTCCCATAATCTTCATGTTTTTATATCCTAAGAAGGTTCTGAAGGCCTTAGGTGGAATTGCTATTATTGGTTTGATATTCCTTATAGGTTACGTGCTTGCCGATGCTACCCCTATTAAGGATATTAGCAGCGCAAACCCAAACCCCAATTTTGCAAATATTGGTGTTTTGGTGTATTCCGATATGGGACTTATTGCTAGTTACATGCTAGCTGGTGTTGCTGTATTACTGTTGCTCTTTACAGGAGTTAGAAGTATTTTCTCACGTTAATATAACACGAACTCCTGCCTGGCAGGAGTTCATCTAATAACATTTCATCATGGCTAGACCACTTGGAGAAATAAATGCGAGTTCCATGGCCGATATAGCATTCTTGCTACTAATCTTCTTTCTGGTTACAACAACCATGAATGTCGATACCGGCTTGGCCAGGATGCTGCCACCCATGCCCGACCCGAATGTCATACAAGAACAAGTAGATATTAAACAGAGAAATATTTTCACTGTTCTTGTTAACAAGAGCGATAGGCTATTGGTCGAGGGCCAACCTATGGATATTTCTATGTTAAGGGAAAAAACTAAGGAATTTATTCTAAATTCTAATGACGATCCTAATTTGCCAGAAAGAACTGAGGTGGTTGTTGACCTTTTTGGGACAGTATTGGTAAGTAAGGGTGTTATTTCGCTTCAGAACGACCGGAATACATCTTACAACATGTACATGAAGGTGCAGAACGAACTGGTAGCCGCTTATAACGACCTTCGCGAGGACCTTGCTCGTAATAAATTTGGCAAGACATTTAAGGATCTTACCGAGGAACAAAAGGATGCAGTTCAGAAAGTATTTCCTCAGCGTATTTCTGAGGCCGAACCCAATGTAGGAGGGAAAAAGTAATGGCAAAATTCGAACGTAAAGGGAAAAATAAGATGCCGGCTATATCAACCGCATCGCTCCCCGATATTGTATTCATGCTGCTCTTCTTTTTTATGGTAAGCACCACGCTGCGTGAAACGGAACTGTTTGTAAAAAACAGGATTCCTTCAGCAACCGAGGTTGTTAAACTCGAAAAGAAATCGCTAGTATCGTACATATACATTGGACCTCCAACAACCAGTTACCAGAGGCTTTATGGTACTGAACCCCGCATTCAACTGAACGATAGTTTTAAATCGCTCGATGCTATTCGCGATTTCATCTCATCCGAACGCGATGCGTTAGGTGAAAACGATAGGCCCTTCTTAACCATTTCGCTTAAGGTAGATGAGGAAACCCGCATGGGCATTGTTACCGATGTGAAGCAGGAATTACGCAAGGCAAGCGCGCTTAAAATTAACTACGCCGCTAAACGTACCGAAAAACTTGAGTAATGTTTTGATCCAAAATAATGAAAAAGGGGCACTTGCCCCTTTTTTTACCTGCTAATTGCAAAACCTTATAATTACACTCTTGTTTCTTCTTTAAATAATTCATATAAATGAAACAGTTAATTAAAACCCTTATTGTTGTTTTTTCTATTGCATTTGTTGGATGCTCGTCGCAAGAAAAAAATACCGTTCCAGTTCCAAAGTACGTGTTCTTGTTTATTGGCGATGGCATGGGATTTCAACAGGTTAATGCTACGCAAGCCTACTTGGCTGCTCTCGATTCAACTACAGGTAATACTCATTTGAGTTTTACTAGCTTTCCTGCAACTGGCTTTGTTACAACTTTTGCGGGAACAAGGTATATAACCTGCTCTGCAGCAGCCGGAACGGCTATTGCTAGCGGTAAAAAAACATCCATTGGAACCATTGGGTTGAATGCTGACCACACCGATTCGCTATTCTCAATCGCTCATCATGCCAATCGGGTCGGTTATAAGGTTGGGGTGGTAACCAGTGTAAGTATCGACCATGCCACACCTGCAGCATTCTATGCGCATCAACCCAATCGCGATATGTACCATGAAATTGGTCACGATCTTATTAATTCAGGTTTTCGCTTTTTTGCTTCAGGGGGCTTTCGCGACCCAATGGGAAAAAAATCTGAAAACCCGCGAGGTAACTTTATAGAGATGGGCGCAAATAATGGCGTTTTGTTTACATCTTCCCTTAGCCTGAGTGAAGATGACCTTGCAAACCACCAAACTATAGTTTATACAGCACCTAATGCAGCAGGTTCAAGTACATTGCAGTACAAGATCGATGCAAAACCATCCGAAGTTACATTAGCCCAATTAACCCAAATGGGAATAGATGTGGTTTTTAACCCTAAAGGATTTTTTATGATGGTTGAAGGTGGAAAAATCGATTGGGCCTGCCACGATAACGATGCAGCCACAGTTATTCACGAAACCCTCGCTTTTTCCGATGCCATATCGGTGGCCTACGAATTTTACAAAAAGCATCCTACCGAAACATTGATTGTGGTTACTTCCGACCACGAAACGGGTGGCATGTCGTTAGGGGTAAGGGAACATGGTTACGAAAGTAATATTGCACTTTTGGCAAAGCAGAATGTTTCCAAGGAGAAATTCGATACTAAACTTAAGGAGCTTGCTAAGCAACACGGGGATAAACCCAAGTTTAAAGATGTTATGGAGTTGATCCAGCAGGGTTTTGGTCTAGGAGCTCCCGGACTCGACTTAACCAAGCAGGAGGTTCAACTTTTGAAAAAGTCGTTCTATAATCAATTTTATGGCAATACGAAACCCAAAGCAATTAACGAAGATTACAACTCCGAACTTACAGTTACCATGCAGGCTATCGCTATTCTCAACAACAAGGCTGGCATAGGGTGGACTTCATACTCCCATACGGGCAGCCAGGTTCCCTTGTACGCAATAGGAGCCGGGCAGGAGCTTTTTGTTGGGCAGTTGGACAACACCCAACTGGCTCCTTTAATTGCCAAATTAATGGGATTTGCATTCTAACAAACACCCGCAAAAACTTCCGAAAAAGCGAACTCAATGTTCGCTTTTTTTTCTTTTACCAAACATAAATACCCTTTCACAAAAAAAGTGAACTAGTACAAAATTTAAACTTTACGTTGACCCCTAGTTCAACAATTTTCATAAATTTACTTGTTCAACCTTTTAATTTTATTTAGCCTATGAAACGATATGTTTTTCTTATTTGCCTTGTGTTTCTTTACTTTCAATCTTTTTCACAAGATGACTCAAAGATAAAGAAGGTTCCTACTACCTACGACAGAAGTTCTGTGAGTGTTTTTTTCTTTAAAAACGATGATAATCGAAACTCCAGCAGATTTATTGAAAAAGTTGGTAGCATTACGTTTCCCGACAAGTATAATAACAATAATTTCCCTTCGGTTCTAATAAATCCAAACTTTTCTCGTTCGTCCGCAACGATTCCTAACGACATAAAAAAATTGTTAGAGGACCAAAAGGTAGGTCTTTTAACGCTCGCATTATGGTACAACCGCCAGCCCGACGGTACTATGAATATGGATGTTATTCACCAGCGCGGACGATTCTCAGCAACCGACGAAGATTTTCTTCGCGCCCAAACATCGAAACGGGGCAGCGCCGCCCTCGAAGACTATGGTAATCGCTTGGTGAATCTTAGTTACATTCTTGTAATAGACGTTAACGACATTAAAAGTGCCAAAGAATTGGCACTTGCAAAAATGAGAGGTTGGCAAGCTAATGTAACTGGCTACTTGTATCGAATAAACTTTTCTGAAGATATTCAAAATGCCTTTTACGACACTTGGATCTATAGCGATGATACTCCTAAAGTAAAAGAAGAGAAACGTAAACTCTTCGAGAAACTTACAGTGCCTCTCGAATTGGTTACTCAGCAAAGCGTTAGGGTAGCTGCTACACAACCCGAAAGCACAACCGGATTAGGTCTTTTGGTTAAACCCAAGTCAGAGGATGAACTTATGCTCGAATTGGCCCAAAAATCCCTCGACGACTTAATTTACCAAATTGAAATGAAAGTTGAGGAATTTAAGGTTAAAACACCCATCCATCAAGTAAGACCCATACGATCGAAAATTGGCCTTAAAGAAGGATTAAAAACCGATACCCGATTCTTTGTATACGAGTTCGTTTGGAATGAAAAGCTGAACCAAGCGGTTCCAAAGCGAAGGGGAGTCATTAGGGCTACTTCAAAAATTGTTGATAACCGAAAAGAAGCAACAGGCGATACAGAAGTTTCTACATTTTACCAAGTAGCGGGCAGAAAGCTCGAACCGGGATATACCTTACAACAGCAGAACGACTTTGGAATCGAAATAACCCCCGGAGTTGAAGTAGGGGGCATTGGAGGCTTATACGCCCGTGCCGACTTACGTCTTGGTAGGATCATTGGCATGCGCGCTACATTTGTATACGTTGAGGGTGGGGCCGATGCTGGTGATTACTTAAACGAAGAGTTTGCATTCCTTAGATATGGGGGAGGATTAGCCAAGGGGCTCCAACTGACTAGAAATGTCGAACTCCGACCCTATGCTGGTGCGGGCATCGAAAGGGCTACCGGCGAAACCCTTCCGGTAGCTAACGTTGATTACCTCGAGGTGCTTTACTTGAAAGGTGGCGCAAATTTGGCATTGAATTTGACACACAACTTCCAACTTGTTGGTGGTGTTGGTTTTTATGCTTCCATAAGTAAAACAACCGATGCCGACAGTAACGAATATGAGGATTGGACCTACTATTTTGAAGGCAGAGAAGGACCCTCAACTTTTGTTGGGATTAAAATAATGTTTTAACAAGTAAATTAACCATAAGAGTTTAACCCAAAATCAATAACCATGAATACAATGCGTAATATTCTTGTAGCATTAATTGCTGTGGTTGCACTCATGCCAACTGCTGATGCACAGGCAAAGTACAAAAAGAAGGAGAGAAAAGCTCACTACAACAGCCAGTACAATTACGAGGTTGAAGTACAGGGCGTTGGCCAAGACGGAACCAAAGTTATAAAAGTTTGGGGCTACGGAAAAAAGGTTGAGGATGCCATAATAGAGGCTAAAATGAATGCTGTGGCAGCAGCCATATTCAAGGGTATTCCAGGGGGTAATGGTGCTGCTGCAACACCTGCAATACTATCCGACCCTAATGCCGATCAGAAGCATTCCGGCTACTTCGATAACTTTTTCTCCTCCGGTGGTAAGTACCTCCAATTCATAGCTCTAACAACCGATGGTTCACCAAGTGGGCAAGATAGGCTGAAAATAAAAAATGGATTTAAGGTTGCCATTTATGTGCAAATTATGTACGATAATCTCCGGAAACAACTCGAGGTTGACGGAGTTGCCCGAAGACTCGACTCAGGCTTTTAATTCAAAATCAATTTTTCTCATATTATGAAACGCATACTTTTTACAGTAACAATTCTTTTGGCAAGCATAACCCTTTTTGGGCAAGCAAAGAAGCCAATTATTATGGTTGTACCTAGCGACCAATACTGCATTAGCAAGGGCTACTCAATGACCTTCACCAATCAGGGAGCTACTCAAACGCTCCCCGACTATAAAAAGGCCATGCAAACCGATTCCGAACTCCGAATGGTTATTACAAAAATGGGTCAGATTATGGCCGACAGAGGCTTTCCCCTCAAGGACCTCGAAGCTGAAATGAAGAACCTTGAAAAAGAGGCCGCAGAGGCCTCAATGCTTACCTCTTCAAGTTCGGGTTCCGACATGTCTGAGAGCCCAATCGATATTTTAAAAAGGACCGCCAAGGCCGATATTATTCTCGACCTGAGTTTTGAAATTAAACGTCAGGGACCTAATCGTTTCATTACTTTCAATCTCAGAGGTCTCGATGCTTATACCGCCAAACAGATATCTGGTGCTGCCGGTACGGGCAAACCCTCTTCTTCTGCACCAGCTGAGTTGCTCCTTGAAGAAGCTGTTCTGAGCCACATGGATGGTTTTAATGCTGGTTTAATGACCCATTTCACCGACATGTTTGAAAAAGGACGCGAAGTAAAGGTTATGGTTCGTGTTTGGAGCAATTGGGGTGAAAACCTAGAAACTGAATACGATGAAAAAGAACTCTCCCAAATTGTTGAAGATTGGATGTTCGACAATACCGTTCAGGGTCGTTTCAACCTCTCGGATGCTACTCAAAACTTTATGCGTTTTGAACAGGTTCGCATTCCTATGTCAAAAGTTGATGAACGGGGCCGTGAAAGGGCTGTTGATACTCGAAGTTTCGTTTCCGAATTGCGAAACGAACTTCGTAAAAAGTACAACATTGAATCGAAAGTGTACCTCAGAGGCTTAGGCGAAGCATGGCTAATTCTCGGAGAAAAATAGTTTTCACTTATAAACGCTACTAAAATGAAAAGAATCGTTTTAATAATTGCCATTGCTCTTCTGGCCGCATTAACTTTTGCCCAAAACTCTGTGGGTAAAGCCGATGACTTAGGCCGTATTGCAGTTGCTGCAGTTGTTCCCGATGCAGCCAATATTCCCGATGGTGCCAGTAATATGCTTAAAAGTAAACTACAACAGATTGCAGCTCAAAATGGCCTGGGTGCTTCAGAATACAATGCTCGTTTTGCCATTATTCCTGTGGTTTCAATTATAAGTAAAGAGATTACCCCTACTGCTCCACCAATGCACGCATTAAATATGGAGATAACCTTTTTTATTGCCGATGCTGTAAGTCAGAATATTTTTAGCCAAACCTCCATTTCGCTCAAGGGGGTTGACCGTACGGAGGAGAAGGCATATATTCAGGGAATAAAAAACATTAACCCTAAGCACGGTCAGTTCCGTGGATTCATTGAGAAGGGCAAAGAGAAAATCATAGAGTTTTACAATTCACAGTGCGATACTTATATTAAAGGGGCACAAGCCTTAGCTGGTCAGAAAAAGTTTGAGGAAGCACTTTTCTTTCTGCTCTCTGTCCCCGATGTGAGCCGCGAGTGTTTCGATAAGTGCATGGATCTTTCGGTAGATATTTACAAGCAGTATGCCGACCAGAAGTGCAATGAGTATCTGCAGGCTGCTAAGGCCGCTTGGGCTAGTAAGGAGTTGAGCAAAGTTGAGGAGAATTTAGGAAAAATCACCCCCGATATGGCCTGTTTTCCTGAAGCCGAAAGGCTTATTGCCGATATTACAGCTAAAGTAGAGGCAGAAGGCGCTTCGTCGTGGAGTTTTAAAATGAAAAAATACGACGATAGCGTTGAAAAAGAGAAAATGATGATACAAGCTGGCAAGGAAGTTGCTATGAGTTGGGCACACTGGGGTGCTGCTCCCTACTTTAAGTGGGATTGGCTCTACAAAAACAAATAACATAACTCTAATTATTTTTTAAATTCACCTAATTATTAACCTAAATTTTTCTAACATGAGAAAGCTTGAACTTACAAAAATTCTTTTCCTAGCTGTTGTTCTAGTAGGCGCTGTTTCGTTGAGCAGCTGCGGTGGCAAAAAGAAAGCAACCAGCAGCGCATTGGGGCAAGAAGTTGAAACCCCTTGTAGCGATCAGGAGTACCGTTCCGATAAAAACTTTTTCCGTGGAACAGGTATTGGAATTAGCACTGATTTGAGCACTGCAAAACGTAAGGCCAACCTCGATGCCAACGCAATGCTGGCTGCTGGTATTAACCGTACTATTAAGTCGGTAACCGACCGTTACACCAACGAGCGTCAATTTAACGATGCTAGAGAGTTTGAAGAAAAATTTGAAATGCTTACCCGCGATGTGGTAAATCAGGAACTTAACAATGTTGCTGTCCCTTGCACCAAAACTTTCCAAAAGGATGGCAAATACCATGTTTACACTGCAGTTGAGGTTGCAAAAGATGAACTTCTTAACAACATTAAGGATCGTATAAGCAAGGATCAAAAACTGCAACTTGACTACGACAAGATGAAGTATGAGCAAATTTTCAACCAAGAAATGGAAAAAATGGCCAACGAGCGCCCCTAATTAGCTATTTCAAAACGATTTCAGCAACCCTTAGGGGTTGCTGAGTTGTTTTTGGAAGGCTAAATCCATTTACAATTTGTTTTTCAATACCTAATAGAAATGAAGAAACTACTCATAATAGCATTATTACTTCCGGTAACCGCTTGCATGGCCCAGCTCAAGGTGGTTGATAAAAGTGGCAAGCAACCCGGATGGGTAAACGGAATTCAAAAGGATTTCATTATAGTAGCAGGGTCGGGTGCATCGGTACAGGAAGCACAACAGAATGCCCTGAATATGGTGAAGGAGCGTATTGTGAGTTCAGTTGCCGAAAATGTTAAAACCCGTTCCGAGATGCGAACCGAGGAGGCTAACTACAACAATAACATTTCAGTTTTCCTCGAAAAGTTTGCATCATCAACTACTACAGAATCGGGGAAAGTGCCATTCTTACAGGGCATTTCACTCTCCAAGGTGGAGGAGTTCTACTGGGAAAAAACCGAGGACAAAAAAAGGGGTGTTGTACGGTTCAACTATCATATTAAGTACCCATTCCCTGAATTTGAACTTAAAAAGTTAGTTAGCGATTTTAAAATGCGCGATCGCCAATTAACTGAACAGTTAGAAAACTTGCTAGCTGCTGTCGATAATGTTGCTAGTGTTGAAGAGATTGATAAGAATATCGACGAACTGAATGTACTGTCCGACTACTTTATGGATGGCCGTAAGGACCAATGCGCACTGGGGATAACCCGATACCGCTCCTTGCTTGCAAGTATCGAATTAGTTGAACTCGAGAGTGGTTTAGGTATGCTTAAGTATGCGCTTCGCCTAGGCGATAGGTATATTGGTACAGTTAAAAAGCCAACCGTAAAATCGGAGTGCGCTAGGGTTACCAGCACAGTTAACAATAAGGACCACGTTATTGTTAATTTCGATTACGACAATTGTTACGAAGATCCCGAGAACCATATTTTAGTAACCTATAGGCTTGGCAATGCAAATGTTCAGAAAAAGTTCTACTTTGACATAACTGCCGATAAAGCTGCCATATTTGTAAACGAGCCTTTCCATTTCGTTGCAACCGACAAAGATGAGATTTCCGTTAATGTGGCATCGCTCGATATAACTATTGTTTCTAAATATCAAGCACCCTTTACAATCGATAAGGTGGTTTTAGAATTCAAGGGCCAGGCCCCTGTAATTATTGAAGGGATTGGCCAAAGTTTTTCGGGAAAGGGAAATCATAGCCTAAAACTAATGGTTAACCAACCAATGCAAATTGCAGGCACTACAACAGCCGGAAAAACCATTTCAATGCTTTCAGGCTACATTCATTACCAATCTGATAAAACGGGAGAGAAAAAAACGTATCGCATTTACAATCAAAACTACACCACCAATTGGTAAAAAAAAGCGGGGCATTGCCCCGCTTTTTTTACTCTTTATATGCCCTAAATTCAAAGGGAATTGAAACGTTTTCTGAGTAATCAACTCCATCATCCTTCATGTCTGTATCATCGTCGGGGTAGTGCCAAATGACCTTAATTTTTTGGCCATTCTTGCTGATTACTTCTAGTTTTTTAAACAGTTGAAATATTATCTTCGAACTTGGAGTGTTGTAGTAGGTCATTTTGAAACTTACAATGGTTTCAAGATTCGGAGATTCGACGTAAGCATCAATCCATTCAAGAATAGGGTCGAAAAAGCCTTTGGCATTTTCGGGAAGCGAGTTGCCAGAAATTTCAATTTTCCCCTTGCGATGGTCGAGCAATACCTCGGGGTATTGACTTGTCCCTCTAATTGATAGCACTTCCATATGGAATAAGTGTTAGTTATCTAAGCAAAGATAAAAATATGAAAAAAAACAAGCGAGTAGGTGTTTTAACTTTTTTTTATAGTAAAATAGTAGTACTTAATCAAAAAACCATTTCAATTTATTTTTTTGTTAAATAAATGTATTCATTAATTTTCGAATCGTATAATGCTCCTATTGATAACACCAAAGGGTGATTGGATTTTAGAAAAAGAGGTCCAATTTGGTGTATTGGAAGTACCTTAGGAGAAGTGCCCGTTAAAAAGGCAGCCTCGAAAGAGGTCAGTTGTTCAATATGTATAGGTATTTCTGAGCATTGAATTGCTTGGGTTTGGCAAATTTCAACTACCTTTTTTCGAGTAATCCCATTTAGCACATCGGAAGAAGGAGCGGTAAAAACTTGGTTATTCTTAACCGCAAAGAAGTTTGATCGGCTTCCTTCGGATATCTCTCCCTTTTCATTCACCAGCAGAACTTCGTATACACCTTTGGACTCAATAATTTCGTTGGCTTGCTGCCTGAGCGATCTGTTTTCAACCTTTGCATTTGGGCTTGGTCGACTGGCATAAATCAGTTCAATTGTAACACCCTTCTCATAATCTGATTGAGACGGATATTTGGTAGGTATGAAATATGAGAGAAATATGGGTGGTACACTTCCCAATTCATCAAAAACAGCCGAGAATTTTAGGTTCTTTTCTGTAGTTTGAGAATTGGTAATGCACAATTCAATATCCTTTAAAACTTTACCGGTATTAATTTGGTATCCCATTAGATTACACGATTTTTCGAGGCGAGAAATATGGTCCTCAATAAAAAGGGGAATTCCAGAGTTTACCCTAACGACCTCGTAAATTGTTTGTTTTCCTTGTAGCCATTGTGGTTGAAAAGATTCACGCACCATCAACAAACCATCCTTCACGAAAAATCTTTCGCTCTGCTCAACTGGGTTTTCCATGACGATATTAAAAAATTATCGCACTAGGGTACTGTAGTAATTTTTTAAAATGGAACTTGTAAGTGGCAAATAGTAATTATTAAAGAATGCAGACTCATTGGGCGCGGAAAAGCGAGTAATCAGATTATTGAGCATTCTTCCCCCTGAGATTTTTGCCGTGAACATTCGAGTTGGATTGTCGGCAAAATCGCCACAGAAATAGTAAAAATTCTTTTCCCCATTCCCTTTAATAACTGCGGGGAAGGAGTTGGAAAGTCCATGCCTGGCAAGAATACTGTTTCCTTCGCTGGTGGTTTGAAGGTAAAACTGCGAAAGCACAGTGTTGCTTGAAGCATTTGCTATTTCAAACCAGTTACTGAAAGGAACATTTTGTGATACTCCATATTTTTGAGCCACCTCTTGTTCGGTTACAATGCTAGGAATACCCTTCTCTAAATGAACGCCTTCCAGCAATAGTTCAATTACTCCATCGTTACTTAGCATAATAATTCCGGCTCCTTCGTTTGGCCAGACGCCCATATGCTGCGATTCGAATAGATTCTTCATCCACTCCTCGGGGCCATTGGGGGCATTTGTGTTGAGGCTTTTGTAATACCTTGCTGCCCAGCCGCTCCATGTTATCCCCAGCAGCAACTCGGTTTTACTTCGAATAAGCGAATTGGTAGGAGTTCCTAATATATTGTATTCAGCAATTACCAACTTTTTGTTTTCAAGCATTTTGAGCATAAGTAGGTAATCGTTTTGGTTAAGCCCACCAAAAACTTTTTGCGACCTTACCGACTTTATTTTACCCTTGTACCACTCGAATGAGTATACACCGTAACAGTCGGTAAAGTATGCCATATCGTAGGTAGAGGCATAGGTATCTATTTCATTTATTCTGTAGCTCTTAAAGTCGAAAAGTTCATTTTTTAAATCAACGGGGAAAAACCCAAAGTAGTCCTCTTTAAAATTGTATGCTACCATGTTGGGTAGGACGAACCTTTGGTTGTTTAAAATCCAAACGAACGATTTATGCTCGTTACGGTCCATTGTCTTAACCGATTTATCGACAATGAAAACATTGAGCATTTTTTTATTGGTTGTCGACCAAAGTGCGCGCAATAACCCAAACGTGGCTATGGTTAGCACGATGATTACTAAAAAGTACTTGGCAATTGCTTTCATAGCGCTTAGTTATGTAGATAATGAAATTACAACAATTCTTTCAAATTTACCCAAATTTAGTAAAAGTTATCATGCTTTTCGAAAATTTAAAAAAAAGGCCCCTTTGGGGGCCCTGGAGAAGATGTAATATTATGTTTTAAAAAAGGAAACTAAGCAAGATACCCGCAGCAACTGCACTGCCAATTACACCTGCTACGTTAGGTGCCATTGCGTGCATGAGCAAGTGGTTGGTTTTATCGTAGTGCAAGCCAATGTGCTGCGAAACCCGGGCACTATCGGGAACAGCTGAAACACCTGCGTTTCCAATAAGTGGGTTGATTCTGTTTTCTGGTTTTAGGAAAATGTTCATGAATTTAACAAACAGAACACCAGCCGAGGTAGCTATTATAAATGAAGCTGCTCCAAGTCCAAAAATTAAAATGGAATCGGGCTTTAAAAATACATCGGCTTGCGTTGAGGCACCAACGGTTAACCCAAGAAGTATGGTAACAATGTCGATAAGTGGACCTTTAGCTGTGTCGGCCAATCTTTTTGTTACACCGCTTTCTTTCAATAGGTTTCCAAAGAATAGCATTCCCAATAGCGGTAGGCCGCTGGGAACTATAAAGGTTGTTAGAAGTAAGCCAATGATAGGAAACAGTATTTTCTCGAGTTTCGATGCCACACGTGGGGGTTTCATACGAATAAGGCGCTCCTTTTTGGTAGTAAACAGCCTCATAATGGGAGGTTGAATTACAGGAACCAGGGCCATGTATGAGTATGCCGATATGGCAATTGCTCCCATAAAATGTGGGGCAAGTTTTGAACTTAAGAAAATTGCCGTTGGACCATCGGCGCCACCAATAATACCAATTGCTCCCGCTTCGGCACCAGTAAAGCCCATGGCTAAAGCAATGGCATAGGCACCAAAAATACCAAACTGAGCTGCGGCCCCAATAAGTATAAGTTTCGGATTGGAAATGAGCGTTGAGAAATCGGTCATTGCTCCGATTCCTAAAAAGATAAGAGGAGGATAAATGCCATACCTAACACCAAAATAAAGGTAATTGAGCACTGAGCCATCTTCATAAATACCAATTTGGTAACCTGGAGTAAAGGGAATGTTGCCCACGATAATGCCAAAACCAATAGGTGTAAGCAGCATGGGTTCCCACTCTTTCACAATGGCCAGAGTTATGAAAAAAAGTCCAATGGCAATCATTAGCCCATGTTGCCAAGTGAAACTGTATATGCCTGTAAATTTAAAAAATGAGAAAAGGTGCTCAAGTAGGAATGATAAGAAACCAGTTTGTTCCATTGCAGTTCCTCCCTTAGCCTATGGTTAGCAAAATGTCGCCCTCCATTACGGAGTCACCTTTTCGAACGCTAATTTTTACAACCCTGCCATCCTTGTCAGAGTCGATATTGTTTTCCATTTTCATGGCCTCGAGGCATAGAAGTTTTTGCCCTTTCTTAATATTGTCGCCCTCTTTCACAAAAACATCGAGAATGACTCCGGGTAGTGGCGATTTTATCTGTCCACCAACACCCTTAACGTCAGTAGGGGCAGTAGTTTTCGTAATTGCCGGATGACTGTCGGTTGAGGGTATGGTTGTTGGTCTAACCAACCGGGGTGTTTTAGTTTGCTGAAGTGCTTTGTCAACTTCTACTTTATAAACGGTACCGTTTACCTCAAGTTCGGCAATGTTGTCTTCAACCGACATGATGTTAACTTCGTACTGGTTGCCGTGTATTGTGAATTTATATTTTTTCATTATTCTGCTATTTCAAATTTACATTGCTACTTTTGGTAAGGTTATTCATAATTCCATAAATTTTGCTGCTCCAAGGCGAATAGGTTCGCGAGATGCGATTAAGTGTAAGCCTTAAACTTTCGGAGTCGTGTTGGTCGCTTATGAACATATGAAGGGCAAGGGCTATAGCTGCTGCTTCCTCTCCACTAGTGCTTGGTTTAATCTCGGGTTCTGCAGTTTTCTTTTTACGTTTAGAAGAAATTTTTAGCGCAAAGAGTATTAAGTTGTCAATATTCTGAAAAATGGTCGCTGTAATAGCAAGTACTACAATTACTACGAACATTGCTATAAGGGTCATTCCAAACCCAAAAGGATCGAGGCGAACAAATTCGTCGGCTGTTGAGTGGGCGCCTGCTTGTGCTAAAACTATTAAACTATTCATTGGCCCGAGTTTATAATGGTAAATTGGAATGCTTGCGAGGTGGATTCACCAATTTTTTGGTTTGTAGCGACTGCAGAGCCCTGATGATGCGGAATCGGGTATTGCGCGGTTCAATAACATCGTCGATATAACCAAATTTAGCGGCAACGTAGGGATTGGCAAACTTGTCTTTGTATTCCTGCTCTTTGCGAATAAGCATTTCAACCTTGGCTTTTTCGTCCTCAATCGACTCGAGTTCGCGGCTTAGCAGAACTTCAATGGCTCCCTTGGGGCCCATTACGGCAATTTCGGCACCTGGCCATGCGTAGTTAATGTCGCCACGCAGGTGTTTTGAACTCATTACATCGTAGGCACCTCCGTAGGCCTTTCGCAGAATTACCGTTACTTTGGGAACGGTTGCTTCGCCATAGGCAAATAGCAGTTTGGCACCATGTAGAATAATACCGTTGTATTCCTGTCCGGTGCCCGGAAGGAAGCCTGGTACGTCGACAAGAGTAACCAGTGGGATGTTGAATGCATCGCAGAAGCGAACAAAACGGGCAGCTTTACGCGAGGCGTTAATGTCGAGAACACCCGCTAGGTACTTTGGCTGGTTTGCTATTAACCCTACCGAAATTCCGTTGAAACGAGCAAAACAGGTAATTATATTGGCTGCAAAATCGCGCTGAACTTCCAAATATTCGCCGTAGTCGACAATAGCTTCAATTACCTCTTTTACATCGTAGGGTTTATTTGCAGTATCGGGTATTATATCGTTTAGGGAGTCCTCAAGCCGGTCGATGGGGTCGTCGCAGGGTGCTACGGGTGGCTCTTCTAAATTATTTTGGGGCAGGAAGCTCATCAGTTTTCGAATGAGTAAAATACCCTCTTCTTCATTTTCGGCAACAAAATGGGCTACGCCCGATTTCGATGCGTGAACTTCAGCACCTCCCAATTGCTCTGCTGTTACGGTTTCACCAGTTACGGTTTTTACCACTTTGGGTCCGGTTACAAACATATAGCTAGTGTTTCGGCTCATTACAATAAAGTCGGTTAGAGCTGGCGAGTATACAGCACCGCCTGCACAAGGACCGAAAATAGCCGAGATTTGGGGGATAACCCCAGAGGCTAGAATATTGCGTTGGAAAATATCGGCATAGCCGCCAAGGCTTTTCACCCCTTCCTGAATGCGTGCACCACCGCTATCGTTTATGCCAATAACGGGAGCCCCAACCTTCATAGCCATGTCCATTATTTTACAGATTTTTGCAGCGAACATTTCTGAAAGGGAACCGCCAAATACTGTAAAGTCTTGCGAGAATATGTAAACCAAACGGCCATCGATAGTGCCGTAGCCGGTAACAACTCCGTCGGACAGATAGGTTTCCTTTTCTAAACCAAAATCGATACAACGGTGCGAGACAAACATGTCGAATTCTTCGAAGCTGCCCTCATCGAGCATTAGGTCGATTCGCTCGCGGGCGGTTAGCTTACCTTTTTTATGTTGGGCCTCAATACGCTTTTCGCCTCCGCCTAGCTTGGCCTTTTCCCTCAGTTCAATGAGTTCTTTTATTTTTTCCTTATTAATGCTGGTCATGGGATTTATATTTGGAGGTACGATTATTTCTTCTTATTCTCGCAAAACTCTGTTAACACACCAAACGTGGATTTGGGATGTAGAAATGCAATGTCGAGTCCTTCGGCACCCCTCCGAGGAGCTTTGTCGATTAGGTTAATGCCCTTCGATTCTGCTTCGCTAAGTTGGCTTTCAATACCCTCAACGGCATATGCAATATGGTGTACACCCTCGCCCTTTTTTTCAATGAACTTTCCAATGGGGCCTTCGGGGTCGGTCGATTCGAGCAGTTCAATTTTGGTTTGCCCAACCATAAAGAAGGCAGTTTTAACCTTTTGGTCCTTAACTTCCTCAATGTTATAGCATTTAAGCCCAAGAACGTTTTCATAAAAAGGAATGGCTTCGTTAATATCTTTTACTGCTATTCCAATGTGCTCAATGTGTGTTATTTTCATGGTGGTAGTATTTTATTTAATGGCACAAAAATAGAACCGATATTTTTATGTTTTGCTGTTAGTTAACTGGTTTTACAGCTCATTTTCAATTGTTTTTCAACATAAAAAGGCACTATTTTTTATCATGTTTTAGCACCTCAAGAATCTCATTAAGTGTTGAAAATTAATTTTTTACAAATGCCTGTACATGCAATTTATGATGTTTAATTTTAATCGATTGGGCCTAAAAAAATACTGAAATACTTTGAATTACCGCAGTTTTCACCCATTGATAAATGGATCTTTATATATTTTTGGCCAAGAATAGAAATGCATGAGCTGGTTGGAGCGAACCAAATTGTTGCTAGGAGCAAAAGCCATTGCTAAACTTAACAGGAGCCATGTGCTGGTTGTTGGGTTAGGTGGAGTTGGAGCCTATGCCGCCGAGCAAATATGTAGGGCTGGGGTAGGTAGCATGACGATTGTTGATGGCGATAACCTTCACCCAACCAATTTAAACCGGCAGTTGCCTGCGCTCATGTCCACCATGGGGCTCCCCAAGGCTGAAGTGATGGGCAAGCGGTTGACTGATATCAATCCCGACCTCAAACTTCAGGTAGTTCAGGAGTATATTCGAGACGAACGTATGGTTGAGATCCTTTCGCAACCCTACGATTATGTGGTCGACGCAATCGATACACTTTCGCCCAAAGTGTTTCTTATTTATCATAGTATGAATTTTGGACTCAAGCTGGTAAGTTCGCTGGGAAGCGGGGGCAAAATCGATCCTTCGAAAATTCAGATTGCCGACATTGAGGAGTCGTTTGGCTGCCCATTGGGCAGAATGCTTCGCAAGCGCCTTCATAGGCTTGGTATTAGAAGCGGCTTTAAGGTGGTTTTCTCTACCGAGGAGGTCCCTAACGAGGCCATGCGTCCATGCGAGGGAGAGCCCAATAAGAAAACAATCATTGGAACCATTTCGTACATGCCACCCATATTTGGTTGCACTATTGCTTCTGTAGTTATTCGCGACCTGATAGACAAGTAGTATCAACGCTTGTTTTGAACCCGCCAAAAGTTTATATTTAAACCATCCAAATACCTAGGCATGAAGTTAGAAGTTAAGGGCTCCCAGCAGCAGTTGGCATACCGGTATAGGCGATTGCTGAAGGCAATTGGCCAAAAGGTTTCGCCTTCCGAAATTAAGCAGATTCGTTCCGCAATAAAGCATGCCTCAATTCTTTTTCTTAATAAGAAAACCTCAGCTGGTTTACCCTATGTTTACCATTTAATTGACGTGGCCCGAATTTGTGCCGAAGAACTTGGCCTTGGAGTTAACTCTGTAGTTGCAGCCCTTCTTCACGAAACCTTAAGCGAAAAGTTGGTAACTTCCATTGAATTGTACAAGCGATATGGGGCTGTGGTTACTCAAATAGTTGAAGGCGTTACACGGGTTTCGGCCATCGACCCTAAAGATCCTAAAACCCAAGCTGACTCTTTTCGCGAACTCATTGTTACGCTTGCCAATGATGCTCGCGTAATACTGATAATGCTAGCCGACAGACTCGAAACCATGCGAACCCTTGGTTATGAAGAGGTAGATGTTCAACTCAAAAAGTCGTGGGAGGCATTCTACCTATATGCACCCTTGGCCCATCGGTTGGGGCTTTACAAGGTGAAGTCTGAAATGGAAGATTTGGCAATGAAGTTCACCAATACCGATGAATACATTAGTATAGTTAGAAAACTTCGTAATAGTGCCACTCGTCGGAACCGATTTATTAAAGAATTTATTTCACCTATAGAAAGGGAGCTTAAAAAGCGTCGGTTTAATTTTGAAATAAAGGGCAGGCCCAAATCCATTTATTCTATTTGGAAGAAGATTCAGAAACAAGGCGTTCCTTTCGAGGAGGTGTACGATGTGTTTGCCATACGAATAATTCTCAACAGCCCTGCGGAACGTGAGAAATCTGACTGCTGGCAGGTATATTCCTTAATAACCGATTGGTGGACACCTAACCCAGAGCGGCTTCGCGACTGGATTTCGGTGCCCAAAAGCAATGGCTACGAATCGTTGCATACAACAGTTGTTGGTCCCGAAGGTAAATTTGTAGAAGTGCAAATCCGAACACAACGAATGGACGAGGTTGCTGAGAAGGGTTTGGCAGCCCACTGGAAATACAAGGGCATACGTCAGGATCAGGGACTCGATAGTTGGTTGACCCGAATCCGAGAATCGCTCGATTCCCCGTCGGCACTACCCGAGGACATAGTTGACTCATTTCAGTCGAACCTTTACAGCAAAGAAATATATGCTTTTACGCCCAATGGCGATCTGAAAAAGTTACCAATGGGAGCCACCCTGCTCGACTTTGCTTTTGAAGTGCATTCAAATTTGGGTTCGCAATGCGTTGGGGGAAAGGTGAATGGCAAAAATGTTACAATTAAGCATGTGCTCCAAAATGGCGATGTAGTAGAGGTTATATCATCTAAAAACCAGAAGCCCAAGATCGATTGGTTGCAATTTGTTGTTACTAGTAAGGCTAAAAGTAAAATTAAACAGAGTTTAAGGGAAGAAAAGAACAAGCAGCTTTCAGTAGGAAAGGAGGCTCTTTACCGAAGGCTAAAGAACTGGAAAGTGGAGGATTCTGATGCTGCAATTAGGATTTTTTGTAAGCACCTTAAATTGAAAAATTCGGCAAAACTATTCGAGCTCATTGCTGCCGAAGAGATTAACCTTAGCCAGCTGAAGGAGTTGCTTGCCAAACCCGAAAAACCTGCCGATTTGCCTGCAGAGCAAGCACTAAAACTCGACACCAATACTATTACCTCCGATGAACAAACCGAACCCGTTTCGACCGATTACCTTATAATTGATGAGAAACTGGTTAATGTCGACTACAAGCTTGCCAAATGCTGTAAACCCATTCTGGGCGATAATATATTTGGATTTGTAACGGTAAACGAGGGTATAAAAATTCATCGTACAAGTTGTCCCAATGCAGCATCGCTGCATTCACGATTCGGCTATCGTATTGTTAAAGCCAAATGGAAGCAAACTGCAACTGCTGCCGGTTCGTTTCAAACAACCATAAAGGTTACAGGTTACGACGAGCTGGGAATGGTTAATCGGATTTCGGAAGTGATAAGTAAGGACTTGAAAGTGAATATCCGTTCCTTTTCAATGGGGTCGGCAAACGGAATGTTTGAGGGAACCATCCAGCTATATGTGTTCGATACTAAGCACCTCGAGATGCTCCTCTATCGGCTTGGAAAAGTTAAGGGAATAGTTAAAGCCGTAAGACTTAGAGGGAATTGAAGCTGATAACCGATAACCCTTTAATCATTCTTCCTCAGTAAGTTTCTGAATTGCTTGCTCCAGTTGCAGCGACTTGAGCCGCAGAAAATGCTCGAGGGCTTTATTTACTAATATTTCAACGGGCTCATTTTGGTATCGGGCCAGAATTTTAAACTGCTTTAGGGTTCTTAAATCGATTGTAACATCGTTTTCGGCTTTCTCAGTAGCCTGCGCTTGAGCAGCAGGTTCTGCAGCAATTGGTTGCTCTATTATTTCGAGGGGTTTTTCGGGTTCCTTTATGAAACGTGTGTGCGACATGAGAGCCTTTTGTATGTCGCCTATGCTATGCCTATTTTTTGCCATGGCGCTTCAGTAGTTCGTTTGCAAAATCGTTATAGTCGTGCGATCCCCTGCTTCGTGGTGAGTATTCGAAAACCGACTGTTTAAAGGCAGCCGATTCCATAAGCGAAATATCTTGCCTTATGTAAGCATTAAATAGTTTGCCCTTAAAATTCTCGTTTTCCGATAGGTTGGAAATTACAGCACGACTAAATTTAGTGTGAGGTACAAGTTTAACAAACAGAATTCCTTCGAGTTCTAAGGAAGGGTTCATGCGTTTTTTAACCTTTTCGGAAATTTGCATTATTCGGTCGAGGCCAATAAATGCAAAGTTTTCGGCCTGCATGGGCACAATAAAGGTTTGGGCAGCAACCAGCGAATTAATGCTAAGTGTACTCAAACTTGGCGGACAATCGATTAAAATGTAGTGGTACTTATCAGCAATTTGTTCCAACCTCTCCCGAAGCATGTACTCACGCCCTGGTTCAGTATTCAGTTGGTATTCAACATCGGGTAGTTTTTCGGTTGCAGGAATTAGGTCGAGCTTGCCAACCGAAATAATAACCTCGCTTATGCTTGCTTGGCCAAGCAGCAGGTCGCCTATCCCTTTGCTACTCGTATCGGCAGCCAGCGATATAGATAAATTGCATTGGCTGTCGAGATCGATTAGCAGAACTTTCTGCTTTTTACGGGTTAATGCCGCTCCAAGGTTAAGAACGGTGGTGGTTTTTCCAGTTCCCCCTTTATTATTAATTACAGAAATTATATGAGCCATTTTGCTTCCAGTTGGAATTAAGTCCTAAATATAGAAAAAAAATGAGAAACAATCATCGTGGTTAAGCCTGTAACACTTTTTCACCATGTAACTATAACTTTTTTTCATTTTTTCGGTTATATTTGTGGAGATTCAAAAAATGTTTGCCATGAAAAAAAGGGTTGCATTACTGTTTTTTTTGTTAGCAAGTACTGCTTATGTAAATGCGCAACTTGTTAGAGACTTGCATAAGGTATATACACCCGGCTATTTCGAACAGAATAGTAACAGGGATACATCGGAGTTTAAGCCATGGAAAAGGTATACACCCGGTAAAACCAACTATTCATTCGAGGTAGGAACCAGCTACTCTTCGTTTGGTAGTGGCATGGGAATGTCTTCTTCATATATTAGCCCTTCTGTAGTTTTTTCACCCACTCAAAATTTGATGATTGAAGCGGGAGGACGCTTCTCTTACAATAATTTCAGCGGCGCTCCAATGTTAATGCAAAGTAGTAACGGGCAAATTGAACCTGCTAGTTCCGGAAATCCAACCGAAGCCTATGTTCGTGCTCATTATATTGTAAACAACCGCTTAAGCGTGTATGGTTCTGGAGCATTTGGGCAGAATCAGGTTTACTATTCTCCCTACAGCCGAACTTTTGGCTCATCGAATTACCAGCATATTTCTTTTGGCATGGACTACAAGATAAGCGAAAAGGTTTCCATAGGGGCCTCGTTTGGAATTACCAATGGCCCAGCATGGGGAACCCCATATGGTCGTTATGGCTGGAGCCCCTTTATGCCTTAAGCACATAAAAGAAATTAAAAAAGCCTATTGAAAAAATTTCAATAGGCTTTTTTAATTTAAGCAGATTATTATCTGTATATCTCTTTTTTAAAGGCTTTCAGAGTATTTTTTAAGAGGGACACTATGGTAAGCGGTCCAACTCCTCCTGGTACTGGAGTAATGTAGCTACACTTAGGGGCAACCTCGTCGTACTTTACGTCGCCTACAAGTTTCCAGCCCGATTTTGTGTTGTTGCTTTCAATCCGTGTAATACCAACATCGATAACAACTGCACCTTCCTTAACCATGTTCTCCGTAACAAATTCGGGCTGGCCAAGTGCTGCTATAAGAATGTCAGCAGAACTGAGAACTTCTGCAAGGTTCTGTGTTCGGCTATGGCAAAGTGTTACGGTGCAATCGCCGGGGTAACCCTTTTGCGAAAGCAAATTGGCCATGGGACGGCCAACAATGTTGCTTCTGCCTAGAACCACGCAGTGCTTTCCCGATGTTTCAATTTTATAACGGCGAAGCAATTCCATAATACCGTTGGGCGTAGCCGAAACGTAGGCGGGAAGGCCAATAGTCATGCGTCCCACGTTCACAGGGTGAAAACCATCAACATCCTTTTTGGGATCGATAGCCTCAATCACTTTTTGGTCGGAAATGTGCTTGGGAAGCGGAAGCTGAATAATGAAGCCATCTACATTCGGGTTTTGGTTGAGTTCGTCAACTTTGCCAAGTAATTCGGCTTCTGAAATGGTATCGGGAAATCGGAGAACGGTACTTTGAAAGCCAACCTGAGCACACGATTTTTCTTTGTGACCCACATAGGTTTCGCTTGCGCCGTCGTTGCCAACCAAAATGGCTACTAGGTGAGGAGCTCGCTTGCCGTTAGCTACCATTTGCGCCACCTCAGTGGCAATTTCTTGTTTGACCAAATCGGCAATTTTTTTTCCATCGAGAATTTCCATAGTTTGGTGCATTATGTTTGTATTGGAAACAAGATAATTTGAAAAATGTTGGCTACCTTCGGGGAGCGTTCTGCATCATTCTTCCCAGCTGTTTGGCCCCCCCCGATGATACCATTTTCATCATTTTACGCATATCGTCGAACTGCTTGATGAGCCTATTTACTTCCTGAATGGAGGTTCCGCTGCCTTCGGCAATCCGTTTACGCCTACTACCGTTGAGCAATTGTGGGTTTTCCCTTTCGCGTGGGGTCATTGAGCGAATTATGGCCTCAACACCCTTAAACGAATTATCGTCAATATCCACATCCTTAATGGCCTTTCCCATACCCGGGATCATTGAGGCCAGCTCCTTGAGGTTTCCCATTTTCTTAACCTGCCCAATTTGCTCCAGAAAGTCGTTGAAATTGAATTGATCCTTTATAATCTTTTTCTGAAGTTTGCGCGCTTCCTCCTCGTTGAACTGTTCCTGAGCTCGCTCCACTAGGGTAACAATGTCGCCCATTCCCAGTATGCGGTCGGCCATACGTTCAGGATGGAAAACATCGAGCGCTTCCATTTTTTCGCCCATGCTCACAAACTTTATGGGCTTATCGACAACGGAGCGAATGGAAAGGGCCGCACCCCCTCGCGTATCGCCATCGAGTTTGGTTAGTACAACCCCATTGAAGTTGAGCCTGTCGTTAAACTCCTTGGCAGTATTTACCGCATCCTGTCCGGTCATGGAGTCGACCACAAAAAGAATTTCTTGGGGGTCGATAGCTTTTTTAATGGCAGCCACCTCCTGCATCATTTGTTCATCGATGGCCAAACGACCCGCCGTATCGACAATAACAACATTGTGGCCATGATTTTTAGCATGCTTAACCGCATCGCGGGCTATTGAAACGGGATCGTTACTCCCTTCAACCGAAAACACAGGAACTCCAATTTGTCCTCCCAAAACTTTCAGCTGCTCAATTGCAGCAGGGCGGTATACGTCGCCTGCTACCAGCATTGGGCTTTTGCCCTTTTTGGTTTTGAGCAAGTTGGCTAGTTTGCCCGAGAAGGTGGTTTTACCAGAACCCTGAAGGCCAGCAATTAGAATTACTGACGGATTGCCCGATAGGTTTATATCCTGAGCCTTGCCCCCCATAAGTTCGGCCAGCTCATCGTGTACAACCTTAACCAGCAGTTGGCCTGGTTTTAGGGTATTTAGCACATCCATGCCCATTGCTTTACGCTTAACCTCATCGGTAAACGTTTTGGCTACTTTGTAGTTAACGTCGGCATCGAGAAGGGCCTTGCGAACCTCCTTGAGGGTTTCGGCCACGTTTATTTCGGAGATGCGCCCTTCGCCTTTGAGCAGCTTAAAGGATCTTTCGAGTTTTTCGGATAAATTTTCGAACATATAAACAGAGTATTTCAATGGAAATGCAAAAGTATAAATATTTAACGGGTTAAAGAAATGTACATTTTATAAATTGGTTAGCAGGCTATGTGGAACATATAATCGACACTTTTAATTGGTTTTTACTTGAAATAAAACTATATTTGGTCAAACGGTTGAAAGCATACCCTTACCCTAAATACTTTACCATGAAAACATTGCAAATTTCAAAGAATCGAGTTCGCGATTATTTGGCCGATAGGTTAGCCAGAAACATAGCCAAATCGGAACTTGAGGATTTGGTTACCGTTTTGCGATACAATTCTCTGGGTGGTTTCGAATATCTCGATGATTTCGATCTTTTTGAAAACATTGTGGCAGCATTTCCCGAATTGGAGTTAGTATTTTTAGCCAATGTAGACGAGCACAACCTGATTGTTGCCGTTAAGCCCGAATATATGGAGGAGGAGGAATCCATAATGGTGGATGTGCGAAAAGTAATACAGGTAATTGTATAGGATTTACTGCAAACTTCCCTTTCATGAAAAAATTTATTGGTGTATTGGCCTCACCCAAACTGATGGCCCTTCTGCTTTTTTTAATTGCATTTGCTGCCGGCTTTGCCACTTTTGTTGAGAACCACTATGGTTCGCCAGCATCACGTAGCTTGGTCTACAATTCATGGTGGTTCGAGCTGCTTTTTATGCTATTAAGTTTCAATCTGGTTCTATCCATATTTCGCAATAAGTTGTATGCAAGGGGCAAGTTGCCTGTTTTTCTGTTTCATATTTCCTTTGTTGTAATTATTATTGGCGCAGCCATAACACGCTACACATCGGTTGAGGGCACAATGCATATTAGGGAAGGAGAATCAATAAATTATTTTACCTCTACCGACACTTGGCTTAACATTGGAGTGAACAATACTCCTAAATATAGCAAAAAAGCCAATTACACTGTACTCTCCTCGAGTTCGTTGGTTAAAAGAGTGGAATCGAATGGGAAAGTTTTTAGAATTAGGTTTAAGGGTTTTATTCCCAATGCAACCGAAAAATTGATTGAGGATAGAAGCGGTACGCCGTTGGTAAGCCTAATGATTATCGATTCCACAGGAAGTAGAAACCTTATACTTAAAAAGGGGAGAACCTTTAGAGTAGGCCAAACCCTTTTTGGATTCGAAAGTGCCGATTCGGCACACCTCCAAATGCACGTTACCGACTCGGGAGTGGTTGCCGTTTCAACTAATAGGGTAGAAGCTACCGTAATGGGACAAGCGACAGGTGAAAGATACGAGCCATCTCAGGCCTTCTTGTTAAAGAGGCAAACCATCTACCGGGTTGGCCAAACAAGGTTGGCATTCAGTGGTTTCTCGCCTTCGGCTCGTAAAATATGGGCATACAACCCCGACCCAAATTCGCTGGGACGACAGGTTCTATATTTCCATATTGAGCACGAGGGTGGAATCGAAGAGGTATTTGTTCCTAAACTAAATAGCAACGAAAGTGCACTTTTAGACTATATCAACGGAGTTGAATTCTCTTTTGCTTATGGAAATCCTGTAGTTAGCATTCCGTTCGAGATTAAACTGAACAAATTTGTGCTCGAGAGGTACCCTGGTTCCGAAAGCCCCTCCTCATTTACATCGCATGTTACTGTTACTGACAGGGAACAAAAGGCTGAGAAGCCTTTCAGCATTTTTATGAATAATATTTTGAATTACAGGGGCTATCGTTTTTACCAGAGTTCGTACGATCCCGATGAACAGGGAACATACCTATCGGTGAATAGCGATGCCTTGGGTACTTCGGTCACCTATTTTGGTTACTTTTTAATGATACTGGGTATGTTGTTGGCCCTAATACTTAGAGGCAGCAGGTTCAGGATGCTTGTTTCGAATAAAATAACATTGATTATTTTACTCATAACCATCACTGCATCAGCTCAAAGCGCTAATACTCATAACACCAGCAAACCCATTGCTCCGCAAAGGCAACATGCCATTGAATTTGGGCGCTTGGTTGTGCAGGATAAGGGTGGACGAATGAAGCCACTGAGTACCCTAGCAGGAGAAGTTCTCAGAAAACTCAACCGTAGCAATAGTTTTCATGGTTTAAACCCAGAGCAAGTTTTTTTGAGCATGTCGGCTTTCCCCGATAAGTGGCAGGAAGAACCGATAATACTAGTGAAAAACGAAGAACTCAGAAAAGAACTTGGAATAGCTGGAAACAGGGCTGCATTCATAAATTTTTTCGATTACGAAAGAGGGGGTGAGTACAAACTTAAGAATTTGGTTCAATGGGCTTTTTCCGAATCACCAGCTAACCGAACTGCCTACCAGAAAGAAGTTATTAAAGCCGACGAAAGGCTTAACATACTCTATCAAATTTTTTCGGGCCAGATAGCCCGTATCTTTCCTCTAACCGGATGTGAGCAAAACCAATGGCAAAGTATGGCCCAAGTAGCAACCCATGCCGATTCATTAGCTTACCAGCAAACGGCAGCCATATATGCTCAATACTTAACACAGGTGAGAGTTGCTTCGCGAAGCGGTAACTATTCAGAGGCCAATTTACTTCTGAAAGCGCTCAAAAACTATCAGCAAACGAATGGTGGGGCTGTTTTACCAAACAATACTAAGTTAAAAGCAGAAAGCCTGCTCAACAGGTACCTTATTAATGAACGGCTAATTCCCTTTTACGGAACTCTGGGTTTTGTATTATTGGTATTTGCCATGATGCAAATATTGGGTTCGAAGGTTAAAACAGTTCTATTTGTATCGTTATCTATTAACTACCTATTGGTTTTGGGCTTTATTGTGCATACAGTGGGAATTGGTTTGCGGTGGTATGTTGCAGGTCGTGCACCATTGAGCAATGGTTTCGAAACCATGATTTATATTGCATGGACCACCATGCTTGCAGGGCTTATTTTTAATAAACGAAATTCGATTATTCTGCCAGCAACAGCATTGCTTTCAACAATTACCCTATTTGTAGCCCATTTATCGTGGATGGACCCCGAAATTACCAATCTCGTTCCGGTTCTTAAGTCGTACTGGTTAACCATTCATGTTGCAGTGGTAACAGCTAGTTACGGGTTTTTAGGAATGGGAGCCATATTAGCACTTTTCAATCTTGTTCTAATTGCCCTTTCGAAAAAAGTTGCTGCTTTAACGGTGTTGCATCAGGTAAAAGAATCGAGCCGAATTATTGAAGCTGTGCTAATAGTAGGACTGTATTTGTTGACCATAGGATCATTTTTGGGAGCTATTTGGGCAAACGAGTCGTGGGGTCGTTACTGGGGCTGGGATCCAAAGGAAACCTGGGCGCTAATAACCATCATTGTATACACCTTTATAACGCATATGCGTCAGATTCCAGACTTCAACTCGCTATATGTTTTCAACTTTGCATCGGCATTAGGTATTTCGTCGGTGCTAATGACTTACTTTGGGGTTAATTATTACCTCTCGGGGTTACACAGCTATGCAGGTGGCGAAGCCGCTCCATTCCCAAGGTGGATTGTTTTTGCGGTACTGGCATTTTTTGCTCTGAGTATTTTTGCATGGTTTAAATTCAGTAAGAATTGTAAAGACTAACTGCGCTCACTTTTATCTCATCAGCTTGACTATTCTTCAGGTTATAAAACGTTTCGACTACGGTGGTGCCGAGAACTATGTTCGCGAATTATCAAACGAACTTGTAGAACAAGGCAACGAGGTTTTCGTTTACTCCCAGTCTGGTCGGCAGGTTGGTCAGTTAAATGGACGAGTAAAACACTTTAGGGCCATTCTTCGGTTTCAAATCATTGTTCTACAGGTTATGCGGTTGCTATATCTTGTAAAACGACATCATATTCAAATAATACATGCCCATCAGCGTTTGGCCATTATTTCATCGTGTATTGTTGGGTTTTTAACTCGCATACCTGTTGTAGTTACCGTACATGGCAGGGTAAGGCACGATTTACGTTCAGCTATTTCACGAACCATTCCTTTTCGCTTTATATTTGTCAGCAGACGGGTCCTCAATGTTTCAAGGTATTATAATCAAATTGCCAGTAGGTCGGTTGTTATACCTAATGGAGTTTTTATTAAAAACGAAATTAATACTCATATACCCTGCCAAATAGGATATCAATGTCGTTTCGACCGAAAGCACACGCTTGTGCTAAGTCAACTTTTCCAGATACTTCCCCAGTTGGCAAACGATTTTAAGGGCATAAGCTTAGAGGTAATGGGCGATGGCAAAGCTATGGGGAAGTTGAAAGTAATTCAGGAGCAGATCAATAACTCGTTGGGATACGAAGCAGTTATTCTACGAGGGTTTGTAAGTAATTTTTGCAATTTGCAACCCAAACCCGAACTAATGTTGGGTGTTGGTAGAGTAGCCATTGAGGCTGCGGCGCATGGCTGTAGTGTAATTTTGGTAAACAGCGCAAGGCTTGGGGAGTTGGTAAGCGAATTAAACTATGATTTTTACAAGCAAAACAATTTTGTTGACGTGACTGGATTGCCACCAACACCCGAAGGGTTAAGCTCATCAATAATTAGTTTTTTTAAACATCGCGAGAAGCATCGATTTGAAAGTTTGAAACTGGCCTCAATGGTGACGATTGATTTTGAAATTGGAACCATAGCCGCCTCGATTTGCCAACTTTATAAAGAAATTCTTGAAGTGCAGAAGGATTATAATCTGGCGAACACTCCATGCGGTAGTATCCTACCGTAATTGTCGGGTACCACAAGTTCTCCCGATTCAATATTTTTCCTGTTGAAAACGGTAGTGAGCAAACTTTTGGCAACGTTCGAAGAGAATCCCATAGAGTATAGGTTGAGCACAATGAACAGATTCTCGGGGTCGCCTATTTCGTGGCATATTTTAAGCAGCTCGTTCACCGATTTTTCAAGAATCCACTTTTCACCACTAGGACCCCTTCCGTAGGCAGGAGGGTCGAGAATTATACCGTTATAGCGGTTTCCACGCTTGGCCTCCCTAGCAGCAAATTTTATTGCATCCTCAATAACCCAGCGAATGTTGGATAGGCCCGACAGTATCATATTTTCATTAGCCCATGTAACAGTAGGTTTTACAGAATCCACGTGGGTTACCTCAGCCCCAGCGGCACAAGCGGCCAACGAAGCTCCACCAGTATAGGCAAAGAGGTTCAGAACCTTTGGTTTTTCTATTTGAAAGCTTTTTACCTTGTCGTAAATAAAATTCCAATTCGATGCTTGCTCAGGGAAAATACCCACATGCTTGAAAGTTGTAAGGCCCAAACGGAATTTTAGTTTCATTTCCTTATAGGAATACTCAACCCACCACTGCTTAAGTGCATTGGGTTTGCTCTCCCAGTCGCCCCTTTCGGCTTCCGAAACGTAACTGCCCTGTTTATATATAAAGGTAGAATGGGCTAAGCGCTTCCATTCCCTCTCGGGGAGGGCTTTATCCCATAGGGCCTGGGGCTCAGGACGAGCCACAATTTGGTTGCCGAAGCGTTCGAGTTTTTCGAAATTTCCGGAATCAATTAGTTCGTATTCGGGCCAATTGGGTGATAGTTGAAGCATAAAACTGTTTTTTGCAAAGGTAATCGATTTACATAAATGCGCTAATGTGGAAATATTATGCTCATTTCGCAGTTTTTACAGTCGAAATGCAAAGGGTAGGTTTTATTATTATCCTTAAGAAATAGTTTTTTTGGTGCTTTGGGTTGCTTCTCTTTGCCATTGCAGTAACCCAATTCGTGAAGAATACAGTACCGCATGGTCATTACCTCTTCGCCTGCAATTTGCGATTGCAATTCGAAAGCGGGCTCAATGGTATTAACCCCATGCCGTTGGTAGAATTTTTCGGCTAACCGATTCGAAACGTTCGCACGGAAGTCGATATGGCTCTGCGGGTAAGGATGGCTATTGGGAATTAGGGTTTTTGTTTCCCTGGGATGTTTTTGTATCCGATTTTGGGAATGCGTTTCAAAAAGTTTTCGACGGAGCAAATTGAGCTGCGAAAGGGTTACAAAGGGAATTGGTCTGTCGGCAACCTTTACTTGCACCTTGGTTACTCGAAATGGGAATTCGCCTGTTTTGCTTAGCTGTGTCTCAATGGTTTGCTTTGCCTTTTGCGGTTCGTTAGCTGGCTCAAGGGTTAATATTTGGGTAAGGCTTGTGCAAAGGTTATCTTCATCAATTAGTGTTATGGTTAGCCCATTTTTGTTGGGTTCAATCGAAATTTCGCAAGCAATAAAACGACTCGAAACGTTTCGCTTAAGCAGGTTGGTAAATGCCTTGTCGGAGTTTCGAAAAATTTGAGCACCCTCATAAAGTCCATTCATATCGAGCGGATATATTCTATTGCTTTCAACCCGGTTCACCTTAATACCAACCAACCGCTTTTTTTCACTGAAAAAACAAAACCCATCGTCGTTGGCTATTTCGAAATCCGATTCAATTGAAAACCAATTATTTTCCACTCGAATTACCTTTCCCAAAGGTTGGCCTATTGCTTTTTGGGTAAGATGAGTTGCCATGTTATTTTGCCTTCCATGGGCAAAATGGGATGTAAATCCCCTGTTGAAACTGCGAAGCGGGTTAGGCTCAAATGCAATCTCAACACTGCCCGAAGAGGCTCTCTTTGCATGGGGCCTAATTCCTATAATTTTGTCTATTTCCTTCCTGTAGTAGGCTGTAATGTTCTTTACATATTCAATATCCTTTAGCCTTCCTTCAATTTTAAACGTTGTAACTCCAGCGTCAATGAGCGATTCAATGTTCCTGCTCTGATTTAGGTCGCGTAGCGAAAGCAGGTGTTTGTCCTTTTGAAGAATATTTCCATTTTCATCAACCAAATCGAACGATGAACGGCAGGGTTGGGCGCATACACCTCTATTGGCACTTCGGTTTGCTAAGGCTTGGCTTAGGTAGCACTGCCCACTGAATGAAACACATAAGGCACCATGGACAAAGGCTTCGAGTTCAATATTTGTATGTCTTTTAATTTTGTCAATTTCGTTTATTGAAAGTTCGCGAGCTAAAATTACCCTGCTGAAACCTACCTTCTCGAGGAATGAAATGCGCTCTAATTGGAAATTGTGAGTTTGGGTACTGGCGTGAAGAGGTATGGGTGGAGGGTTCATTTCGAGGATACCCATGTCCTGAATAATTATGGCATCGGTTCCAATATTGTAAAGCTGGTTAATGAGCTCTTGTACCTCTTCAAGTTCGCTATTGTAAAGAATTGTGTTTATTGTTACATAAACCCTCGCATGGAAAAAATGAGCATAATTTATTAACGCTTCAATGTCTGAAAGCGAATTACCTGCCGCTTCGCGAGCTCCAAACCTGCTATAGCCAATATAAACGGCATCGGCTCCATGGTTAATGGCAGCCTTGCCAAATTCAATATTTTTTGCAGGGGCAAGTAGTTCAATAGAATCGGTGGACTTCAATTTCTATTTATTTTCAGACAAATTTAGAGCATAATGCCCATAAAAAAGAGGTGCACTCTCAAGTGCACCTCTTTTGAAATTGGAGCTTTTTATTATTCTAGTTGCATTTTAAAACCTCTTTCATTTCGTATTCAGCGCGGGCTTTAAACGCACCGTTAACGTTGCTAAAGGCTTTGCATGCCTCAGCCGTATTGCCTTTGCCTTGATAAGCAAGGCCGATTTGAAAATACACACCATTTGCATCAATCGATCCATTGGTGTTTTTTTCTAGTGCCGTATTAGCGTTGGTTATAGCATTATCCCAATCCTTCAGGGCAATATAGTTAATGGAAAGTGCAAAAAACACCGAAGCATCGTTGGCATCGAACTCCAATGAGCGGTTAAGCCACTCAATGGCTTCGCGATTTTTATTGGCCTTTAGCGCTTCGTCACCTTTGCGTAACAGGTATGCTTTTGCCTTGGTTGTAGCATCATCGGCTTTTGACCGTTCGTTGGTTGTATTTGCAACTTCAATTGTTTTTTTAAGGGTTTCGAGCATTTTCTCGAAGTTGTTCATCTTCTCGTACGAGAGGGCCATGTTTATATATGGGTCGGTATAATCTGGCTTTATGGCTAAAGCCTTGCTAAAGTACTGAATAGCTTCTTCAAATTTGTTTGAACGATAATTGGTTACTCCCATTTGGTTGTAAAGTTGGGGAATAGTTCTATCCACTCTCTGCTTGGTTGTGTTATCGCCGTACTTGTCGGCCATCTCCTTAGCTTTTTCTAACTGTTCAAGAGTTTCGTACATTTTCTTTTCCTGGTAGAGTTTCATGGCGTACTCAAGGTGTGTGCGAGGTATTAAGCTCTCGGCAAGCACCTTGGTTTCTTCACCCTCTTCAGCCAACTCATTGCTGATTTTTAGGGAAAGGTAAAGTTTATCTAATGCGCCTTTTGGGTCTTGCTTAATAATTTGTGCACCCTCGTTATATGCATCTACAGCTTCTTTTTTTGTTGATTGGGCTGCCACTGCGAGTGAAAGAAATACTGCAATAGCGGTTACAAATACTTTAGTCTTCATATTATGTTTAGTTAAAGGTTTTATTTTTAAAGGCCTTAAAATTAAAAACTTCATTTATTCTTTTGCAAACAAAAACTTAATTTATAACAATTTTAAATAAGTTTCAGTTGCCAATTCTTCGCATTTTAAAAAAATTAGTAATCATTCTTGAGGACTCATCCTCGAGAACTCCCTTCTCTACCTTGGTTTTCGGATGCAGGATGTTTTTGCCTAGAAGAGAGTAACCCCTTTTAGGATCCGAAGCCCCGTATACTACCCTATCCATTTGCGACCAAAATATTGCTCCTGCGCACATGCTGCATGGTTCGAGGGTTACGAATAGTGTACATTGGTTCAGGTATTTACCCCCCAAATACGACGTTGCCGATGTTATTGCCTGCATTTCGGCATGTGCTGTGGGGTCGTTCAATGTTTCGGTAAGGTTGTGAGCTCGTGCAATAATTTGACCTTCGCAAACAACGATGGCTCCTACTGGCACTTCGTTCTTGCGAAGAGCCTTTTCAGCTTCCTTTATAGCTTCGGCCATAAAACGCTCATCGGTTTTAGTAGTTGGTTCCATATTAATGAGTAAGACGCAAAAGGGTTTTCAAAAATAGTGCCATTGGTTGGGGTTAAACTATTTGCCCTAATACTAATTAATTACACATACATAACAATAGTTATTGTGTGTATATCTGGGGAATAACTTTTTAAACGATTCTCCCCATTAAATTGTCAATATTTTTGCTA
>CAYZNN010000018.1:0-73254 GCA_964479665.1 uncultured Rikenellaceae bacterium
TTTTTATCAATAAATTTGCCAAAACAAAAAGTTGCATTTATAACTTGAATTCAGCAAGTTAGCGTTCATTGTAAAAAGATAAAACCAACGACAGAATGACAATGAAATTTTTGCTGCTTAGATTAAAGAAAGAAATCGGTAACCCACCGCACATTCAGGCACATTTGTCTTTGCCCGACATAAAAGCACCCTTCGCAAAGCCAAAAGGGCCTTCATTTTGCCCTCACACCCATGCCCACCCACCACCCTAATTGATAACACAATGTAATTGTTGAAAAGTTTTAAGATTTTATTGTTCATTGATTCAATAAAAAGTTTTATATTTGACAATTACTGTCAAGTAAATATTTTCAAGTTGAAGACAACTGGAGAAATACTAAGAGAAAAACGAGAAAAGAAAGGATTGCTATTGCAACACGTTTCTGCTCTGTTCGACATTGATACAGCTATATTTAGTAAAAATGAACGAGGCGAAAGGAAAGCAACAAGAGAACAAATTAATAAGTTAGCTGAAATTCTCGAAATCAACAAGGAATCTTTGATTGTTCAATATTTGAGTGAGAAAATTCTATATGAACTTAAATACGAGGACTTGGGAATTCAAGCACTAAAAGTTGCTGAAAAAACAATTAAATACGGAGTAACAAAAAACAAATAAAATGGCAGAACTATTATCTATTAAAGAGGCAAGCCAATGGGCAACTGAATATTTGGAAAAGAATGTTACTACATCTAACATTTCTTATCTAATTCAATATGGGATGATAAAAAAAATTGGAGATAATGGCTCAACACAAGTTATTAAAGAGGAATTAATCGACTATTATAAAGACCAAAAAAAATCGCGACAAGAAGAATGGAAAGAACAACTTGGCGAAGATTTAAATTGGGCTTTGTCGTTTGAACAATACAAAGAGGCTGAGACGACAAAACACGTTCACAGACTTCATCCATACAAAGGCAAATTCATCCCTCAATTAGTTGAATATTTCCTAGACAATCATACAGACAAATTCAAGAAGGAAATTTATTTCAAGCCTGGAGACATTGTTTACGACCCATTCTCAGGTAGTGGAACAACAATGGTTCAGGCATGTGAATTAGGGATTCATTCAGTTGGAAATGATGTTTCTGCATTCAATGCTCTGATTAGTAATTGTAAGGTTACAAAATATAACCTAATTGATGTTCAAACTGAAATAAACAGAATTTCTAAGGCATTAAAACTATTTTTAGCTGACCATAAAACTCTTGAATTTGAAGACCGTCTTTTAAAGGAATTATATGTTTTCAATAACAAGTATTTTCCAGTTCCTGAATACAGATACAAAGTAAAACACAAGGAAATTGATGAAAAAACTTATGGGGAAGAAAAAGAAAAGGAGTTTTTGCCAACATTCAATAATCTCGTAAAGGAATATAACATTAAATTACGTCAAGTTAAAGAAGATACATTCCTTGATAAATGGTATATCCAACATATCCGTGATGAAATTCAATTTGTGTTTGATGAAATTAAAAAAATTAAAAATTCTGACACTAAGAAAATAGTTAGTGTTATTCTAAGTCGCACAATTAGAAGTTGCAGAGCTACAACACATGCGGATTTAGCGACCTTGCTTGAACCAATCACAGCTACATATTATTGTGGAAAACATGGAAAAATGTGTAAACCATTGTTTTCAATTCTTAAATGGTGGGAAACATATTCCAAAGACACTGTAAAAAGATTAGCACAATACGATAAGCTGAGGAAAGAGACTTTTCACACTTGTTTGACTGGAGACAGCCGAAACATAGATATTTTAGAAGAACTAAAAAAATTCAACCCTGATTTTGCATTGCTTGTTGAGAAACAAAAAATCAAAGGAATATTTTCATCACCACCCTATGTAGGTTTAATTGACTATCACGAACAACACGCATATGCTTATGATTTGTTCGGATTTGAACGAAAAGACGAACTTGAAATCGGTCCACTTTTTAAAGGACAAGGGCGAGAAGCAAAACAAAGCTACATTCAAGGGCTTAGTGATGTGTTGAATAACGCAAAAAAATATCTCGTTGACGATTATGATATTTTCCTTGTAGCAAACGACAAATACAATATGTATCCGACCATTGCCGAAAATGCCGGGATGCAAATAGTTAATCAATATAAACGGCCTGTATTAAACCGAACAGAAAAAGATAAAAGAGCTTATGCTGAAATAATTTTTCATTTAAAAAGTAAGTAAAAAATGGATAACATATCAAAATCATGTTTAGAAAATTTGGCTCTATTCTAAATATTAATTGATTTAGTAATTTTTATTATTTTTGTCAGAAAAAACATAATGAGTATTCGCGAACAGATTTTAAGTTTATTTGAGAAGTTAGATACATCAGAACGACTGCCACTTCTTGAGGAAATCCAGTCAAGATGCACTAAAGATGCAATAAACGAAAAAGATGCGCCAGTTATAAGTTGCCTTCATTGTGACTCTAAGTTATTTGTAAGGAATGGCAAACGAGGCAATATTCAGAAATATAAGTGTAAATCATGTTGCAAGATTTTCACATCAAGGACAGGCACGCCATATCACAAGATCAAGAAGTTAGATAAATTCGAAGCATACAAAGCATTGATGTTTGAGGGATATATGCCAATTAAGAAGATAGCATCAAGGGTAGGAATTAGCGTTCAAACCGCCTTTGATTGGAGACATAAGATATTATCAGGGATAAATGATAAACGGGTAAAGTTTGAAGGCATAACAGAGATTGATGATATATGGTTTCTATATAGTCAAAAGGGGAGAAAAGGTTTGAATTATTCCAGGAAAAGAGGAGGCAGAAAAGGAGCAGGGGGATAATGATTTTCAAGCCAAGCTGTTAATCACATCGGACAGGAAAACTAATACGGACATTTCATTAGTACGTATAGGTAGGATAAAGAAATCTGATATAGAGAGAGTCATTACAGGAAAGTTTTCAAAAGAATGTACGCTTGTATCAGATAAGCATAGAAGTATCTCTTGTTTTGCAAAATCAGAAGGGATTAACCATGTCATCTTTAAATCTTCTGATCATACTGCCGGAGGTGAATATCATGTTCAAAATGTGAACAATATGGCTTCAAGATTAAAGAGCATAGTAAACCATTCATTAAGAGGAGTTTCTACAAAATATCTACAAAGCTATGCAAATTGGTTCAAAACCAATCTGAAAGGAATTTCTGAAGACGAACTAAATGATTCAATATTGAAAGCAAGAGATGCATGGGAAATTCATAAAAATAGAGAAGGAATTTATAAAAGGTTTATTGAGAACTTTTCGCGACGAACTTACAGATGTCCGGTTAAAAGAAAGTTTAAAACCCAATTCTCTCATGATTTGATAACAAAACTTAACTATATATAAATCACTCTGTATTTAGAATAGAGCCTTTCATTTTCGATGAGCAGAATGGCGTCGTTGGCAGTCATGTAAAGCATACAGTACCTACGCTCGCTTTCGCGAAGGGTACGCTCCATTTCCTTACGAACAGTTATATCGGCATTGGTACCTACAAAACGAAGTGGTTTACCGTTGGGCAGCCATTCAATTACCTTCCCTTTGCTAAGAACCCATTGGTAGTTGCCTGTACTATTTTTTAACCGATACTCAACCTGCAGTTTAGGCGTTTCCCCTTTCAGGTGTTTTTCAATATCGTTGTAAACCCGGATTAGGTCATCGGGATGAATTAAGTTTCGCCAGGTTTCAATCTTAACTTCCAAATCGTTTGGGCCGTAATGTAGCAACTCAAAAAACCTCTGACTAATAAAAACATCCCTTTTCTGAAGGTCAATGTCCCACACCACTTCGTTAACGCTATCCAGCGCAATACTATGTCGTTCCTCACTTTTAGATAGTTCGTAATTTATACGTTCCAAATTCGAATTAACCAATCCCTGAGAAACCACTGCAAGGGTAGCAAATGCACCAAAAAAATAACCCTCGAGTACCATTGGTAAGGCGAATGCGACAGAGCATTGAAATCCCAACTGTAAACTAGCCACTTCATTTGAACTGAAAGGCCCACAAGAACCGTTATAACTATGGTAGAACCTAGCAAGTAAAGTCCATACCGAAGCCCGAAGAAAAGTGTGGTAAGTAGAATGGAAAAAAACATAATAAACAACCCAAAACCAAGGAGCCCCAATGTATTAAGCGACACCCAGCCCAAAATGAAAACATATGCCAAAAGCAGAGCCATACGCTTACGGTAGTTTGTGTACCTACGAAATACATAGGTAACAACTAAAATTATGGCAATGAGAATATCGAGTACAAACAGCGCTTCTACACCAAACATAGAGATTCGATAGCCCGAAGCAACAGCTGCAGGGATGGAAACAATTGCACCAACCAACAGAAGCCTATCGGCTAGGGTTTTCTTATTTCTTCAAATTTATCGGGCGGGTTCAAGCCACTTTGTTTTTTCTGTAATCAAAGTTAAAAAAACAATCGTTTAATCATCCTCTTTACCTTTTTGACGATATAAAAATGTATTCTCGGATATTATTATTGAAACGGCTAATAAATTGCGAAACTTTTGCTGAGTATGATTCAAAAAATATATTTTACCTTTATGTTTTATTAAACCACTTGTTGAAATGAGTTTTAAAAGCATTCTTTACTTAATAAAACTTACACTTTTAATCAACCCTTTTCCCATTAATCCTATTTATTGCAAACAAACGGAGCCAATTATAACTCCTTTCTTAAAAAATAATTTCGAAATTTATACCCAAACCTGGGCAATATCACAAAATCCTAAAAATCGTCTTTTATTTTTTGCAAATTCCGATGGACTTATTGAGTATGATGGTATTAAATGGAAAAATCACTCTCTACCACATAGCATACCCCTTAGGTCGGTAGTGGTCGATAGTTTTGGAAAAGTATATACTGGAACTTTTGAAGACTTTGGTTACTGGGAACCTAATCAGAAAGGCGTGCTGATATACAATTCGTTGGCACATTTAACATCGATAGAAAAAAACGATGAGATTTGGAAAATTTATATTAAAGATAGCGATGTATATTTTCAATCCTTCACAACAGTATACATTTATACCAACGGAATAATTGAAAAAGTAAAGGCCCCTTTTACAATGCTATTCCTACATAATTTTAAAGAAAAATTTATTGCACAATTACTTGACAATGGCCTTTACTGGTTTGAAAATAAACAGTTTCGCTTTATTGAGAAAAGCGAATTTTTTTCAAATATAAAAGTGCTCTCCATTATCGAATTCACTGAGAGCAAATGGATTGTTTGTACAGAAAAAAATGGTCTTTATCTTTTCGATGGAAAAGCATTTAGTCCCTTTAATTCCGATGTTTCAGATTTTCTAAAAAGGAATGTTTGTAATGCCGCTAACAAACTAAATGACACCACGTATGCTTTTGGGAGTATTCAAAACGGATTAGTAATATCTAACCAACGAGGCGAAATTCTACTAAACTTCAACACTCTTAATGGGCTTAAAAACAACACCGTCCTTTCGCTATATTCCGATCAGGATAATGGCCTCTGGACTGGGCTCGACGGAGGAGTTAGCTACTTTAACATTTCCTCTCCATACACACACTATAAAAGCATTGAAGCCCCTATTGGAACAATTTATTCTCTATTAAAAAAAGACAATAAACTATATATTGGAACCAACCTTGGGCTTTTCGAAACCCAAATTGAAAAAAAAGGTAGATTCTATCATTTTAAACACCTTAGGTTTATTGAAGGAGCCCAAGGGCAAGTGTGGTCATTAAAAGAATATGAGAACCAAATATTATGTGGGCACAACGATGGAACCTTTTTAGTAAATAATGGCGCTGCCAAATCAATTTCAAACATAACCGGAGGGTGGGCATTCGCTCCATTTGGTAAGTATATTTTACAGGGTACTTATACTGGTATTGTGGTATTTTCAAAATCTTTGCAAAACAATTGGACATTTTACTCAAAACTCGATGGGTTCAATGAACCTTCTCGCTTTGTAGAAGTTGATTACCTTGGTTATGTTTGGGTCTCGCACCACCAGAAAGGAATTTATCGGTTAGAGCTATCAGAAGATTTTAAACACGTTAAAAAAGTCGACTATTACCCCAAGATAAATGAGGAGCGCAACATTAAAGTATTTTCAATCAATAATAGGGTTGTATTTGCCACCTCACATAACATATATACATTCGATTATGTCCGTAACGAAATGGTACCATTGGAAGAATTATCATCAAGCATTGGTGAATTTCGATCGGCTAGCTTTGTAAGTAATTATAAGAAAAATTTGTATTGGTTTGTAAATAACGATAAAATGGGGTTATTCAAGATTAATCTTGACTTTTCAACCACAAAAATTGCTGAAATACAGTTAAAAAATTTAGTATTGCCTCAAAGAAATATTGAAATAACAAGTATCGATACAAGCACTCTAATAATACCTACATCTGATAACTTCGACACTTATGACTTGTCGCTTCATAAAGCTCAAAGCCATGTTTCAAAACTTTTACTTAGCAAAGTATCATTTTTTGGAGGGAAAGGCGATGCCATTCATTACTTGGAATTTGAAAAACCGATAACCAGCAATTGGAATAAAAATAATATAACTGTTCAATTTGCTGCTCCTTTTCAATTCGATCAGATATCAAAAAATTATTTGTACAGAATTAAGGAACTCGACAGTAGTTGGCAAACCACCAATAATAACCATTTTACCTACTTAGGTTTAAAACATGGTTTGTACACCATAGAGATTGCCGGACCTAATGAAGGTGTTTTGCAGGTATCTGTAAATATAAGAAAGCCATGGTACCTTTTGGGAATTACAAAGCTTGGTTATTTACTTTTGCTAGTTCTTATAGTTCTTTTTCTTCGAAAATACGTTCGTTATATAGTTAACCGCGAAAAAGAAATTTCTGCTATGGAGGTGAGGCAAAGCATACTTGAAAAAGAACTAGATTATAAAAACTACGAACTGATGCTTACTGTTAGGTATTTGATTCAGAAAAACGAAATTTTAACCGAATTAAAGAGTGAAATTGAGAGGATCAAAGAGCATTCGTCTAAGTACCCCATTAAGAATATTCGAAGCATGGAGCATATCATTTATGAGGGATTAAAAAATCAAACTGAAGATTGGAAGAATGCCCTTAATAACCTTAAGTTCTCTGAACTCGGTTTTAATAAAAAATTGCTTGAACACTTTCCGCATTTAACCTCTAACGATTTAAGGCTATGCACTTACCTTCGTATGAATTTTTCTACCAAAGAAATTGCACGATTACTTAATATTGCTCCCCGTGCTGTTGAAATAAGCCGATATAGGCTCAGAAAAAAACTAAATTTAGCTCATGATTCGAACCTCACCGTATATCTTATTAGCGAATCATTTAATAAGCCATCCTAGTTACGTTTAGTTCTCGTTCTACATACAAATCGCCTCTCTCAATCCTAAAGGTAAGCAGTTTCTAGTCATCGATAACATTATTCTAAGGATTCTGCTTAAAGTACATTTTCCTTTTATTATAAATCTGTATTTCTATTACTTATAATCACCTGATGTACTCTTTTTGAGTATAATAACATCCTTAATACATTCATGAGAAACTAATATGCTGGTAAAAACTTGAGATAAGAGTTAATTACAACATAACTTTATGTATGTTAAATTTTAAGTTTTATTTAATTCTAAGAGAATGCCATTAAAATTAATTGTTATGAAAAAGATTTTAGCCCTGCTGTTTTTTATCATTTTAATACCTACAACTCTTCTTTCTCAAGCCAGAATTACAGGAGTTGTTACCGATGATAAAAACAAAGTGTTGCCTGGTGTAACAGTTGTCGTAAAGGGAACTTCAAAAGGTACATCAACTAGTATCGATGGAACATATACTATTGTTGCTGAGCCTAACGAAACTTTAGTTTTTTCGATGGTTGGGATGATAACTGAATCAAGATTAGTTGGCAATAATACAATTATTAATGTAAGCATGAAGACTGAGTCCACTTCGCTAGATGAAGTTGTAATAATAGGTTACGGTACTCAGCGCGCCAAAGACCTTACGGCGCCTATAGTAAAAGTTAGCGGCGAAAATCTTTCACGTCAATCCTCTACTAGCGCCATGCAGGCCCTTCAGGGAGCTGCGGCGGGAGTACATATTATTAACTCAGGAGTGCCGGGTAGAGGGGCTTCTGTTAAAATAAGGGGTATTGGTTCTATTGGCGATTATGCCAATCCCCTCTATATAGTTGATGGTGTATTTGTAGATAATATCGACTTTATAAGTTCATCTGATATTGAGGATATTACAATTTTAAAGGACGCTTCTGCAGCAGCAATATACGGGGTGCGTGCTGCAAATGGGGTGATTTTAGTAACTTCCAAAAAGGGTCGGCCTGGTGCATCCACGGTTAATTATGAGAGCTATGTAGGCCTTCAGGTTCCTGTAAACATTATGAAATTAGCTACCAAAAATCAATATATCGAAACCCTAAATGAGGCTAACGCCAATATTGATGGTTACATTCCAAAAGACCCATCTGCCTACCCAACCAGCACCGATTGGTACCAAGAATTGGTTCGAACTGCCCCAATGACAAACCATAGTTTTGATATCTCCGGATTGGCCGATAAAACCAACTATTCTTTAGGTTTTAACTACCTTTTTCAGGAAGGGATTATGGAAGCCAAGAATAGTTACCAGCGGTTTAACATGCGAGTGCGACTTGATCAGAATGTTAACGACTATGTAAAAATTGGTGTAAATGCCATTGTGTCTCGCTACAACCAGTTCTCTCCAAACGAAAACGCTTTTTTTGGTGCATTCGTTAACCCACCGGTATATGGCGTATACGACCCCAACAACACCGACGCATACCCGATAAATTTCGGATCACCTCAAACCTATGGTTTTGGTAATCAATACGGAAATCCTGTTGCTGCTGCATATTATCCCGAATATTACATAAAGGGTAGTAAAATGGTAATGAGCGCCTATACTGAATTTTATCCAATAAAAGACAAGTTAACATTCAAAATATCCTATAATCAGGATGAATCAAACTACACACCTAGAAGTTTCACTCCGGCATACAACGTTGGGGGATCGCAAGGCGTAAGTAAGTCGTCCCTTACTAAAACCTCCGGCAACTCTACAAAACATATAATAGATAATTTGCTAACATTCACTGAAAAAAATGGCAATCATAGTTACTCCATCCTTGTGGGGCAATCGACACGTATTGAACGCAGCCAATATTTAACAGGATCTGCCCTTGATGTTGTAGGTGTCGATGAACAATCGATGTATCTTGTTACAGGTTCGTATAAAAACAGGAATACAACCGATGGTGGTTCGCGTTACCACGGGTTATCATTCTTCACACGAGGAACTTATAGCCTGAAAAGCAAATACATGGCTACCCTAACATTCCGTGCCGACGGAAGTTCTAAATACCAGAAGAAGTGGGGATTCTTCCCATCCATTGGGCTCGGTTGGAACATTTCTGAGGAAGAATTTATGAAAGATAATCGCTGGTTCAACTATATGAAAATTCGTGCTAGCTGGGGGCTTCTTGGTAACGATAACGTACCTGCCAACTCAGCTGTGGTTTTGGGGGTAACAGGAGCTGAAAGTTCAGGTATTTTTGGCAATGTTCTGGTAGATGGAGTAGGTGCACAAACGGTTCTTCAGAATTTCCTTCGATGGGAAGTTGTGAGCGGATACAACCTAGGCGTCGATTTTGTTGCACGAAACACTAAACTTTCGGGCGATTTCGACCTGTACAGCAGAACAACCCACAATGTTGTGTTCTTTGCTCCTATTGCTACCGGTGGAGGTGTTGCTAATTTGCTAGCCAACAATGGAAAGGTACTTAATGCTGGTGCCGAAATGAGCATTAACTGGAAAGATATGCTTACTGATAAAATAAATTACAATGTTGGATTTAACACAACTTTTAACTACAACCGGGTATTAGAACTTGAAGGCAGAGATTACATTCCAGGAGCATATGTTAGGGGCAGCTATGCTACCCGAACCGCTGTAGGGTACCCCATTGGTTCATTCTATGGATACGAAATTACTGGGGTTTACGCCAGCGAGTACGAAGCATATACCGATCCCGTAAGCCAGGTAATAAAAGGGGCCGGTTTTTTTAAGTATAAAGATCAAAACGGAGATAAGGTAATTAACGAAGATGATAAAGTTTATTTAGGAAGCCCGCTGCCATGGCTAACAATAGGTATTGACTTAGGGATGACTCTAAAGCAATGGGATTTTGGACTAATACTTTACAGCCAAATTGGCAATAAAATTTTAAATGCGAAGAGAATGATTCGCGATATTTTTGCCGATGGAAACTACGATCAAGATTTTGTATTGAACCGATGGACTCCATCAAACAAATCAGATAAATACCCTTCGGCAGAAGCATACAACTTTTCCTTTACACAGCAACCCAACGATTTTTTTGTTGAAGATGGTTCGTTTCTCAGAATTCAAAATATCCAAGTCGGATACACCCTGTTGAATATTAAAATGGTTAAGTCACTTAGGCTTTACCTTTCAGCACAACGCCTCTATACTCTATTTGGCTATAATGGATTTACCCCCGAAATTGGTGGTTCTCCCATTAGTTCTGGAGTCGACAATTCTGTATATCCTATGCAGGCAATTTTCAGTTTTGGAGTTAAAGCAAACTTTTAATACTCGAACTAATATGAAATCATTGAAAATACTCATTTTCCTAATAGTTAGCCTCACACTAGTTAATTGTGAAGACTTTCTCGATCTCAGGCCCGAAGGCACAATTCCGGCAGCGGGTATTGATTACACAAAAGTTGAAAATGTATTCCTACCTATAAGTGCTTCGTATGCCAAACTTCGCTCATGGAATGCACATGTTTTCCCATACGTTGGGGCTTTCGAAATTGCTTCGGACAATGCCGACAAAGGTAGCACACCCGAAGATAACCCCCCTATGAAGGAAATAGACGATTTAACCTATCAATCCAATAATGGTTTAATAAATAACCTATGGATTGGATATTACGACATTGTGAGCGGAGCCAACTATGCTATTCATCAAATGCCTCTTTTTCAACAAGCTTTATTAAATAACAACGATAAGCAATACGCCATGCAATGCCAGGGTGAGGTAAAGTTTATTAGAGCATACGCATACTTCAATTTAACTAGGCTTTTTGGCAGGGTTCCAATAATCGACACAATTCTATCGGCTACGCAACTCGCATCGGTTCAGCAAGCATCAAAAGCACAGTTATATGAGTTTATTGAAAGAGATTTGAAAGAGGCTATTGCCGTTCTTCCTACATCCTATACAATGCAATGGGCTGGTCGAATAAATAAGTATACTGCTATGGCTCTAAAAGCAAAGGTTCATATGTACCAAGCTGAATGGGACTCGGTTGCATGGCTTACAGATAAAATAATTGCCTCAGGCAGCTATAGCCTTCTGACCGATTTCAGGAAGGTGTTTAGCATTGAGGGCGAAAATAGTTCCGAATCACTTTTCGAAATTCAAAGTTCTACATTGGGGAATACAAGCGGCCCAACAACCTACCTCGAATATGCATTTGTTCAGGGTCCCAGAGGCAACTCGCCAAGCAATATGCAAGGTTGGGGATTCTGCACACCTAGTCAAAATTTAATTGATTTTTTTAATACACGAGGAGAAATAGTTCGCCCAGCAACCACTCTACTATTCAGGGGCACAAAAACTCCTGAAGGAGATAGTATTAAAACTCGTTGTGCCAATCCAGTATATAATGGGAAAGTCTATACTCCATCGGCATATAATAACTGGATACACAATGGATACGGATTTGACCACAACATTAGAATTATTCGTTATTCCGATGTGTTACTTATGTTCGCAGAGGCCCTTGTACAAGGAGCTTCGGTTCCTTTATCCAGCGGACTTGGAGCAGACCTTGCAGTAAATTTAGTGCGAAGAAGGGCCGGACTTACCGATCTATCGGGTGTTACACTGAATGAAATATGGGATGAACGCCGTGCAGAACTAGCTATGGAGCAGGATCGATTTTTTGACCTTATAAGAACCGGGAGAGCCGTAGTAGCTCTGGCAGATAAGGGCTTTATTGCTGGAAAGCATGAAGTATACCCAATACCATCTGCACAAATTCAACTGAATCCTAATTTAACCCAAAATAATGGATATGACTAACCTTTTTTATTGTTTAACCTAACACTTTTTAACTATGAAAAACAAATTCAGATTTTTAACTGCAGTTCTTTTGGGAGCCATGGCTGTTACGGCATTAACCTTCACATCGTGCGGCGAAGCCGATGACGACAATGGCGGAAAAGTAGACCCCAACACCATTGCTACTGCCGATTTGGTAGCACACTTCCCGTTCGATGGGAATGGAACCGAACGTATAGCAAGCCTTACCCCAACAATGCAACCCAACGTAACCTACGTTGCAGGTCGTAGAGGACAAGCTTACAAGGGTGCAAACGGAGCTCACCTGCTTTACACCTTGCCTACCACCAGCCCACTTAAGAACCTAACCTCATTTACTTTGGCTATGTGGTTCAGGTCTCCGCTTGTTACAGGCGACCCAGAGCCCACCATTTTTGAAATTGGTAGGTCTGACGATGCCTACTGGGGCAACCTTAAGTTTGCCCTGAACAGATTGAACGCAACAGCCGATTCGCTCCAATTAAAAGTTTTCTTCTTGAAAACGGGTGTTGAGTGGTCGGGGCAGCACATCAGTTTCTCAAAAAACATCTTTCCAATTAACACTTGGATGCACCTAGTACTTCAGTATGATGAAGTAACCTCTAAATACATGATATACAAAGATGGTGTTAGGGTTGTTACTAACACAGGAGTTGAGGATCGCAAGCAGGGCCCAGATGGTACAGCACTTGGTGCACTTTCGTTTACTAATGCCGACAAAATAAATATTGGGGCATGGAGACCAAAATCGGAAGGAACTGCTACTGATGCTTGGATGGGTTGGTTCATGGGCAACCTCGATGAACTTCGTGTTTACAAAAAAGCACTTACAGCAAGTGAAATCCAAGCGTTATATTATGCCGAAGTTAGCCAAATGCAATAATTTCAGTTAGTTTCTAACAAAGGGAAGAGATAAGTTGCTGCTTCTCTTCCATTTGTTTTTCTTCAGTTCAATTCGCCATGCAAATGCGTCAAATAGCCTTTCTTCTAATGCTTCTTCTTTTTATTGCTTGTAAAAAGGATGAGCCTGAAGTGCTTAGAAATTATACCATCGATTCCATTTTTGTGAACAATACTTATGCTCCAAACAATTCAATAATTTATGGAATCGACTATCGCAAACAGGAATTCACAATTATTTTTAACGATGCGGTTGATACATTAAAATTTTGGAAAAGATCATTTTACATTTCAGGTGGTATCGATTCTTCGTATAATTACAAATTCAGTAACGATAAAAAGAAACTTTTCATTGAACCCAACATACCCTTAGTCCCATTAGAGGGCTACAGGGTTACTTTTAATCAAGGGCCAATGCTTGGGGGTTTAATAAATGAAAATTATTCATTCGTTTTAAGGACTCAAATAGACAGTTCATTTAAGTTTCCGTTGCTAACCGACGATGAATTGCTAACCCATGTTCAATATCATACATTTAAGTATTTTTGGGATTATGCGCACCCTACGTCAGGATTAATAAGAGAGAGAAATGGTTCGAACGATTTGGTAACTTCTGGCGGAAGTGGATTTGGCTTAATGGCAATTTTGGTTGGCATTGAGCGAAATTTTATTACCCGTCAACAAGGGTTCGAACGGCTTAACAAAATTGTGAGTTTTTTAAACCGGCCCGAAACAGATAAGTTTCATGGTGCATTTCCACATTGGCTTAACGGAAGTACTGGGAAAGTTATTCCCTTTAGCCTAAAAGATAATGGAGGAGATTTGGTTGAAACAGCGTTTCTGATGCAGGGTTTGCTAACAGTTAAAGAATATTTCAAAAATGGATCCGTTGAAGAGCAGTCAATGTGCTCAACTATTGATTCACTTTATAGAAATGTGAAATGGAGTTGGTACCGGAAAAACAATGAGAATGTATTATACTGGCACTGGTCACCCAACTATGGATGGGATATGAATCACACAATTAGGGGATGGAACGAAGCGCTTATAGTATATGTTTTAGCCGCAGGATCACCAACCTACCCAATTCCTTTAACGGTTTACCAGGAGGGCTGGGCAAGAAATGGAACCTACCCAATGGTAAACAACAGAAGTTTCTATGGCATACAGTTACCTTTAGGATACGACTATGGGGGCCCCCTGTTTTTTGCTCATTACTCATTCCTTGGGCTCGACCCACGAAACCTCTCCGACCAGTACGCCAATTACTGGAACCAGAACGTTGCACACACCCAAATTAATAGAGCCCATTGCATTGCCAACCCCAGAGCCCGAATAGGCTATTCAGCCGATTGCTGGGGACTTTCAGCAAGCGATATTCAAGATGGTTACACGGCAAGTTCACCTACTAACGATGTGGGCGTTATAGCGCCAACAGCAGCCATTTCATCAATACCTTACACCCCGCAAGAAAGTATGCGTGCCCTTAAATTCTTTTATTACGTTTTAGGTGATAAAATATGGGGCGAATACGGATTTTACGATTCATTTAACCTTTCAACTCTTTGGTATGCCCGATCGTATCTTGCAATTGACCAGGGACCAATTATTTGCATGATTGAGAATTACAGAAGTGGGCTGCTATGGGAACTATTTATGGAAAACCAATATGTTCAATCGGGACTTAACAGCCTTCAAATATCCTTCAGGAAGTAAGCATGAAAAAATTGCATTACTTCATAATTCTGTTCTTACTTGGGTTAACTTGCACCTGCCGAGAACCTAAGGTTAGGGGTATTGATAATATGGGCAAACACATAGAGAAAATCTCAAACGGCTCGCTACTCAACCTATTACAATTTAAAACTTTTGGTTATTTCTGGAACGGTGCCGAACCAATTTCAGGTATGGCGCGTGAACGAATACATTTTGGTGATGAAAACCCCGTTGACGATAAGAATGTTGTTACTATCGGGGGTACAGGTATTGGGGTGATGGCCATAATAGATGGTATTGAAAGAGGTTTTAAAACAAGAGAAGATGGGCTTAACAGATTGTTACAAATAGTCGATTTTTTAAAAAAAGCCGATCGCTATCATGGCGCTTGGCCCCACTGGATGTTTGGTGAAAATGGAAAGACTAAACCTTTTAGCCATACCGATGATGGTGCCGATTTAGTTGAAACGGCATTCCTAATGCAAGGACTACTTACAGCAAGGCAATACTTCAGAAAAAACTCGGTTAGGGAAGAACTTCTGGTTTCTGAAATCGATAAACTTTGGCGTGAAGTTGAATGGAACCGGTTTACTAGTGACGGAGAAAACGTTCTCTACTGGCATTGGTCGCCAAATTTTGGATGGGAAAAAAATCATAGAGTTCGTGGATGGGATGAATGCTTTATTCTTTATATCCTCGCTGCTTCATCGCCCACTTTCCCAATCGACCCTAGTGTTTACCATAAAGGATGGGCATGGGATGGTGAAATTTTATCTTCATCGCAAACATACAATATACCACTTTTGGTTAAACATAATCACAACGAAACCTATGGGGGGCCATTATTCTGGTCGCACTATTCATTCTTAGGCCTAGACCCTCGAAATTTAAGAGACCAATACGCTAATTATTGGAATGTAGTTGTAAACCACACTCTTATAAACAGACAGTGGTGCTTACAAAACCCTCTGGGTTTTAAGGGGTATGGCAGAAACTGCTGGGGTTTAACTTCGAGCAATTCAATTAATGGTTATTTAGCTCATGCGCCCGGTTACAACACAGATGTTGGAGTTATTTCTCCAACCGCAGCATTGAGTTCATTCCCTTATGCTCCTGAATAATCAATGGAAGTGCTTCATTACTTATACTTCGAACTGGGCGACCGACTTATGGGGGAATATGGATTTTACGATGCATTTAGTATTCACCATAATTGGTTTCCTAAATAATACTTAGCAATCGATCAAGGGCCCATAATTATTATGATTGAGAACTACAGATCGGGACTTTGTTGGAATCTTTTTATGTCTTCCCCAGAAATAAAATTAGGTTTAAAAAAACTAGGTTTTAGTTTCTAGGTTGTAAAGAAGTAAAAGAGTTTGGTTGAAAACAAATTGAAATTCAAATATGAGAGTTAAAACTTTAATTATTCTGTTACTTGTTGCATCCACTGCCTGTCAGCACACCCAACAAGTTTATTACAAATCGTTTGGCAGAATTGATCACCCTCTGTTACCCGAATTCGAAGCGATGTTGGACTCTATCCAGCAAAAAACCTTTCTTTTTTTTGTAAATGAGCATCATCCTGAATGGGGAATTGTAAAGGATCGCGCTGCCAGCTGGGCCCCCTCAAGCATTGCAGCATCTGGGTTCGGATTACCGAGTTTTGCCATTGGGGTTGAAAGAAAATGGATGACTCGCGAACAGGCGGCACAGATAACCCTGAAAATGTTAACTTTCTATGCAAACTCAACTCAAAGTTCCGGCCCAAATGCAGCAGGATACAAGGGTTTCTACTACCATTTTCACAAAATGGATACGGGTACAAGGGAGTGGAATTGCGAACTTTCTTCAATAGATACGGGTCTACTTTTAATGGGTGTAATATTTGCCCGCAACTACTACAATCAGAACAATTCTATTGAAAATCACATCAGGTCGCTGGCAACTTTTCTTTTAGAAAGGGTTGACTGGAATTTTATGAAAATGCCTTCAGAGGGCGATTATGCTTCCACATTATCAATGGGTTGGTATCCTGAAAATGGGTTGCACCATATGGGTTGGAGTGGTTATAACGAAGCTCTTTTCCTTTACATACTTGCTGCAGGGTGTGGAATGGAAAACGTTGAAATGAGTTACAACTCGTGGCTTAGCACATATAAATGGGAAACTCCTTATGAAGGTCTTTCTCATGTTGCCTTCCCTCCCCTTTTTGGCCACCAATTCTCCCATGCATTTATTGATTTTCGGGGCTTAGCCGATAGTTATATGAAGCAGAAGGGCATCGATTACTTCGAGAACTCTCGTCGTGCAACCTATGTTCAGCGCCAATACGCCATCGATAACCAATATGGCTGGGTAGGCTACGACTCGCTTTGCTGGGGCGTTACAGCCAGCGATGGCCCAACCGAAAAGTACAATTTCAATGGTAAAAATTTTTTAGGCTATGCAGGCAGAGGAACTAGCGGACCCGAATACAACTATTTCGACGATGGAACAATTGCACCCTACGGGCCTCTTTCATCGTTGCCCTTTGCACCTGAAATTGTGCTACCAACCATAAAATCGATGATTGAGCGAAATGGTACTAAAATATGGGGAAAGTATGGATTTTACGATGCCTTTAATCATACCGCCAACTGGGTGAACGACGATTTTGTGGGCATTGCACAAGGTCCAATGCTCATTATGATTGAAAACTTTAGATCCGGACTGGTTTGGAACTACGTAATGCAGGATCCAATAATTCAAAAAGGGCTTACAAAGTTGGGGTTCGATTATATGTAGTGGAACCAAACCATATTTTAATATCGTACGCATAGCCTCATGGTATGATTTCCAAACCTTATCAGGATTACCTTGCCCGAAAGAGCGAGGTATTAAAAAATAAGGGACTAAAATGTTGATAAGCAAAATTAATTAGTAAAAACTATTAAAATGAATACCTTCCAAATCAAAATACTTTTAACCATAGGTTATACTTTCATCTCTTTATCAAATATCTATTCACAAAGTTTTTCGCTCGATGCTTTTGAAATCAACAACGGGTGGGAGTTTATAAAGTCTGATGGTGTGGATTTAAACCTATCCGTTGAGAAAGGATTAGAGGGAAAAGCCATCCGTTTCGATTACGATTTTACAAAAGGAACTGGTTACGGAGGTATTCAAAAGTGGTTCCCCATCGATTTGCCCGAAAATTATGAGTTCACTTTTTGGGTTAAAGCTGAATCGCCTTCAAATAACTTTGAAATAAAATTTATTGATAGCTCTGGCGACAATGTATGGTGGGTAAACAACCGCAACTACACCTTCCCAACCGAATGGACAAAAATTCGCATAAAAAAACGACATATTGGTTTTGCATGGGGACCCACTGAAGATAAAATTTTGAAACGGGTTGATAGAATTGAATTTACCGTTGCTTCTTTTTTAGGTGGAAATGGAACTGTATGGATTGACGACCTTAGGCTTGAACCGCTTGATCCCGAACCCGAGTCGTACCCAAAACCTAAGGTAAATACATCATCAACAGCAAAAAAACAGGAAGCCAGCTTAATGATTGATGACTCAGACGAAACCCATTGGTTAAGCAAAGGAATTAAAAATCAAAGTGTTGTATTCGACTTCACTTTGCGAAGGGAGTTTGGTGGGTTGCAGATTAGCTGGCTTGAGAATTTCTATGCAAATAAGTTTAACATTTTGCTATCGAACGATGCCAAAACGTGGAAAAGGGTTTACTCTGTAAAATCAAACCAAAGTAATGAGAGTTTTATTCGATTGGCCGAGGCAGATGCAAGATTCCTAAAAATTGAACTTCTAGAAAATAACAACCCAAAGGGGTTTGGAATTAAGGAGATTAAAATATTGGATATTGCCAGCTCTCTGTCGCAAAATGACTTCCTAATTTACACCACCAAGAACTCCCCAATTGGCAATTTTCCTCGATATTTCCTTCAGCAGGCATCGTACTGGACAGTTACCGGGGTTAATAACGACATGAAGGAGGCCATGATTAATGAGGATGGAATGGTGGAGGTTGATAAAGCTATGTTTTCTGTTGAACCAATAATTAAAGTGGGCGAAAAGGTTTTCAACTGGAGTAATGTTAAGGCTACTCAGTCGATGAACTTCCCAAGAGAAAAGCAAGAGCTGGGGTTTACCCCATCAGTTACTTGGCAAATAAATGATTTAACTTTTACTACTGGAATATCTGCAAGCGGAGAGGCCAACGTAAATTCTCATCTGAACATTGGTTACTTCTTTGAAAACAATTCCGATCAGATTATAGAATTTGAGTTTTACCTCCTCATAAGACCATATCAGGTAAATCCTTACTACCAGTTTTTAAACCTTGCCGGTGGGGCAGGAAAAATTAATTCGATTAGTGAAATTGATCCGGGAAGAAAAATAGCAGCAGATGAAAAAGTGATCATTTCCTTAAAACCCTACGAATCATTCACCGCAAATGCGTTTGACGCTGGAAATCCTGTAGACATGGTGCGCAGAGGAAAACTCTACAATAATAGCACTGCCACTGACCCAAACGGTCAAGCCAATGGGATTATTAAATACTCTCTAATATTAAACCCTAGGGAAACAACCAAGTTTTTTGTGATTGTTCCATTTCATAAGGATATAGATAACAGCAATATCACTAATAACGAGCACATTGCCAAAGAATTTGCTGAGACGGAAGAATTTTGGAAAGGCAAAATTGATTATATAAAATTTAATCTGCCAGAATCGGCCAACAGGATTGTAAGTACCTATAAATCGAACCTCTTTTACATACTTGTGAACAGGGACAAAGCGGGCATTCAACCCGGGTCACGCTCATACGAGCGTAGCTGGATTCGCGATGGCTCTCTTACCTCATCAGCCTTACTAAAATCGGGCATTATTGAAGAGGTAAAAGATTTTATTGAGTGGTATGCAAAGCATCAGTACGAAAACGGCAAGGTTCCCTGCGTGGTCGATTTCAGAGGCCCCGATCCTGTTCCGGAGCACGACAGCCACGGCCAGCTCATTTACCTCATCCGTGAGTACTTTAACTTCACAAAAGACACGGCATTTCTTCGATCGAAGAATCAGAGTGTGCTAATAGCCGTTAATTACATTGAGTCGCTAATTGCTGAACGATCAACAGATCATTTCAAGCATGGTAACGACAGCATTAGGGCATACTACGGACTTGTTCCCGAATCAATTAGCCATGAGGGGTACTCAGAGAAGCCAATGCACTCATACTGGGATAACTTCTTTATTATGAAAGGATTAAAGGATGCTGCTGATATTCAAAGAATACTTGGAGAAAAAGAAAATTACCTTAGAATTTCAAAAATTCGTGATACTTTCAAGGTTAACCTTTACACTTCTATAGATTTGGCAATGAAAACCAGGGGCATTAATTACATACCCGGATGTGTTGAACTTGGCGACTTCGATGCCACCTCCACAACCATAGCCCTTACGCCATGTAACGAGTACAAGAACCTACCAAAACCGCAGGTTTACAACACATTCGACCAGTACTACCAGTTTTTTAAGGATAGAAGGGACGGGAAACGGGAATGGGTAAACTACACCCCTTACGAGGTTCGATTAATTGGCTCATTCATATTTCTCGATCAACCCGAAAGGGCCCACGAACTTATTGAATTCTTTCTGGATGATCGCCGTCCTCAGGGTTGGAACCACTGGGCCGAGGTTGTATGGAACGATTACAGAACTCCACGCTTTATTGGCGATATGCCACACACCTGGGTAGGTAGTGATTTTATTAATGCAATACGTTCGATGTTTGTTTACGAGAACGAATACGATGAATCCCTTGTACTTGCTGCAGCTCTTTACCAGAAATGGATTGATGCACCTGAGGGTATGTCAATTGAAAATTTACCAACATACTATGGCGATGTTTCTTACTCAATTAAGCGCGATGAGAATAAATACAACTTTACAATTTATGGCGAAGTTGAACTACCTAAAAATGGAATTAGAATTAAAAACTTTAATGGTTCAAAACGCCCAACGAGGGTAACAATAAACGGTGTTGAAAGTAAAGAGTATAGTGAGAATGAAATTTTTGTAAGAAATTTCCCCGCTAATGTGGTGATTTACTACTAATAACCTAAACCGTAAGACATGAGCCAACAGGTTGTTGCTTCCGAGAAAGACATTAACACTAACGATCGTATTCAATTTTCTCAACTTGCCGCATTTGGCTCGGGTGGAATTATACCAATTGCTCTTTTTAACATTGCAGGAATACTTGTTGGTCTTATGGGCAATATTAGCCTTGGGCTAAGCGCCTTTTGGCTTGGGGTTATCCTAATTATCCCAAGACTGTGGGATGCAATTTCCGATCCCATTATTGGTCACTTATCGGATAATACACGTACCCGCTGGGGAAGAAGGCGTCCATTCCTACTTGTAGGAGGTATTTTAGTTGCGGTTTTCTTTGTAATGATTTGGTGGATACCCAAGGGAGAAATGGTTCGGGTTTGGTTTCCTTCTGAATCGAGTTTTCAGTGGTTCCAACTTGCGTATATTCTCTTTTCACTTTTACTTTTCTTCACCGCCTGCACCATATTTGAGATTCCACATGGTGCTCTAGGTATGGAAATGACTAGCGACCCTCACATTCGCACCCGATTATTTAGCGCAAAGAGTTTTGTAGGTAATTTATTTGCCATGAGCACTCCCTGGCTATTTGCCCTGGCTAATATGGAACTATTCAAGGGCTCCGGTGGTAACGAGGCCGATGGCATGCGATATGTTTCATTACTAATTGCTGCAATTTTAATTCCCCTATCATTTTGGTGGTTTTTTTCATTACGTGAACCTGGTTTCAAGCGCGCGTCTCAGCAAAAGAAAACTCCCTTCTGGGAGGATATGAAACACACCGCAACCAATAAAAATTTTGTTAGACTAACACTTACCATTTTTACTCTAGCAATGGGGTTCAACTTCGTTAATCTATTAGGCTCTTATATACCCATTTTTTACGTTTTTGGAGGCGACAAGGTAGCCGGAGCCTATCTTCTTGGAATTAATGGTACCATTTGGGCTGTTACAGGTTTGCTAGCCGTATTCCCACTAAACTGGATAAGCCCTAAACTTGGTAAAAGAAATACACTCATAGTTGCTATCGCGCTTATGGGATTGGCTCAATTATCAAAAATTGTTTGCTACAATCCATCATACCCGTATCTCATAATTATTCCTACCATCCTGCTTTCGGCAGGAATGCTTTTCTTCTTCACCCTTGGTTCATCTATGGTAGGAGATATTTGCGATGAGGATGACCTTAAGCGAGGATACCGAACCGAAGGTAGTTTCTACTCCGTTTTCTGGTGGTTTATTAAAATGGGGACTGCATTTGCCAGCTTTGTAACTGGTGCGCTTATAGTTCTAACCATGTTCGATCAAAATCAGGTAACTAGGGTCGATACGATACAGGGCAACATACGTGAGCTTAGGAGTAGCTTACAAGTTTGGGATAGCAATTTATCCTCAATATCAGGCATTAATGCAATTGGGAAAGTAAAAGAGCTATCCAGTTCAACGCTTAAAGAATCAAAGGATTTTCTTTTAATCCTCGAAAAGGAACTTCAAAGAAAAACGGATAGGAAAGAAAAAATTTCATCAGAGCAGTTTTTCCGAAGACAAAAAAGCATTCAGAATGCCATAAATAGCACAGAATCAACAAACAGTCAACTTGAGTATATCTTAATGGAAATAGAGAAAGCTGGTAACAGTGAGAATATAGAAATAGGCCATTTATTTAACCAATCTGTTGCCTTAGCCATTGAGACCAAAGTTGAAAAAGCAAAGTTTAACGCTTTCGATTTGCTTATTCACCTTGAGAATAGACTGGTTGATACCCAAAAAAGCAAGGAACACTACGAGGAACTTATACAGTTCGTTACCGAAGTAAATGGAATATTGAATATTATAAATTCTGGCTCAGATAAAAGTATTATTGATTCCCAATTAAAAGAGATTGAGAGCAAAGTAGTGCCTCTAAAAAAGCAAACACCATACACCCTACTGACGATGAGGGCCGTAGAAATTGGAATCCCCATTTTACTTAGCATTTTCTCCTTAATTTTTATCCTAACCTACACGCTTACCGAAAAAAGTTTACAAGACGTGAAAATGAAGCTTAGGCAACGAAATGCTGAAAGGGATAAGGAAGAGAAACGAAACTTAGGTTTAAACATCAATTAACAATTTTAAAAATGACATTTGGCTATAAAAATCAACACTTCGTTTTAAACAATAAAAAAGTGTTTCTAAACTCTGGGGAGATTCACTACTTCAGAATAAAACGTGAACTTTGGGACACTCATCTTCAAGCAGCCAAAGAGGCTGGTCTAAAAACGATTAGCACTTATGTGCCCTGGGCCTGGCACGAATCGGTTGAAGGGGTATTCGATTTTAATGGAGAGTCGTGCCCTGAACGAGACCTTGTTGGTTGGCTGAAAAAGTGCCAATCATTTGGCTTAACCTGCATACTAAAACCTGGTCCGTTTATACTTGCAGAATTTCGTGGGGCTGGACTTCCCGATTGGTTTGTTAAAAAGTACGGGAGCGAGGTAAAAATGCGCAACAGCAAAGGAGAAATTGTGATGAGCGATGGGGTTAACCTTTTTCATAGCATTTACATTGAAAAGGTTACTAGTTGGTACAACCACATTATGCCACTAATTGCTAAAAATCAAACTTCTGAAGGTGGCCCTGTTATTCTAATGCAAATTTGCAACGAGATTGGCGTTTTTTCCTGGTTAGCCCATCAGGCTGATTATAGCCAAGATGTAAAGGCAAAATTTGTTTCCTACCTAAAAAATAAGTTTAGTTCAATAAATGAGGTAAACCAGCTTTGGGGAACTCGCTACAACCAATTTGAAGATGTTGAGCTCCCGCCCGATGGCAGGTTGCCATACGCATCAAAGGGCGATAGGGGTCGCGATTACGAATGGCATTGCTTCTGGAGAACCTACTACGGCGATTACCTCAGAATGCTATCAAAAATGGCACGCGAAAGGGGCGTAACGGTTCCATTGTATCATAACCTTCCGGGTTGGATTAACGGCCACGGATACGATTTCCCCCTTAACATCACAATGTATGAGGATTTATATCGAGATAAAAGTGAAATAATTTTTGGTATCGATCATATTCCCGAGTTTCTGTCGTACAGAAATATGCACGACGATCGGATTATAAACGATATTACCTATGCAATGCAAGGGGAAAAACCACTATTTGCTGCCGAATTTCAATGCGGCTCACGCGAATACCATGTGGTTCCTAATCCCCGTGAAATGGAACTTTTTTATAAATCGAGTATTGCCAATGGGTTAACCGGATGGAACTATTACATGTTTTCACAAGGTAAAAACCCGAGTCGTAAAGGTTACTCTGGCGATACTTTTTACTGGTTTACACCCCTATCGGCAGAGGGAGAAAAGAGTAGCGCTTTCCAATTGGTACAGAAAATGAGTAAACTCATTGCTAATACTGAAGCTATAATCCTCAACGCCAAGCGAAGGGCCGAAATATGTGTGCTATTCTATCCTCCCTACTATGCCACAGAATTGGAGAGGCCCGAAATGGGTGAAAGTGGTTTGCAATTCATTCCTGCAGCAATTCGCCGACCTGCATATTTCGATGGGCTACTAAAAGTTTTACAAGTAATGAATATCGATTACGATATGATCGATTTAAGCAAATCATCGGCAAGAGAACTGGCCAAGTACAAGCAGGTTTGGTTGTATTGTACCGATGAGATGAATGCCCCTCACCAACAAGTTATTGTTGACTATACAGCGTTGGGAGGTAATATTGTAATCTTCCCAAACCTACCCGACCGGGAAATGTCGCAAAAACCCTGCACAATTATTCGCGATGCACTTAACATAAGGCCAATGGGTATTGAAATGATTGATTCTCCATTAACTGATATATATGATCTAAAGGATATAAAGTGTGCCAATCCGCAGATAGTTTATTCTGAAGAATCGCTTTCAGATGCTGAAATTATTGCCAAAACACTCAGTGGAACTCCCTGCGGGTTTGGCAAATCGATTGGCAATGGCTCGGTAATTCATCTTGGGACCTGGATTGGCTTCGACACCGAAGGTCATAAACCTGTTTATCAGAAAATTCTTGATAAATCTATGGCTAAGCAAAGACAAACCTATTCCAGCAATGAAAATATTTCTTTAAAACAAAGATTTACAGATAATGGTTCTGCTTTACTTTTCGTTGGGAACTACTACAACGAGGATCAGGTTGGAAACATTACCTATTCACATCCTGACAGTGGAGAAGCCATAAGTATTCCCTATTCAATTGAAAAGGCGATATGGCCTTCTCAATATGCTTTACTCACCCCAATCTGTTTGGAAATATCTGAGGGGTTAAAAATACTTCATACTACTTCTGATATTCTTGCGATTGAAAAACGCGATGATTTAATAAATCTCACTCTCCAAGGCGACCGCGATTTGGTTGGAGAATTAGTTTTTGAAGGCGATAATGTTCATACATTTGTTAGTGCTTCAGTGGATGGCGACAATTTAAAACTTATTTCAGTAAAAGAACGCATAGTGCTTAATTACAATCACAAACACAATAAGGAGTTGCTTCTAACCATAAAGCATAAATAGATGAAAATTAGTAATTCTCTGGGGCTTAACTTTTACTTTCTTGAAAATGGTTTGGTGAAAAGTATTGAGGCTAACCCAATAAGAATTAGCCTTAAGAAAGCAAGTCTTTTTTCAAAATCCCTTACGAATATCTACCTAAGAAATAGGGCTGTTCCTTATGATTTTATTCCCATTATTGGTCCTGAAAGCAATAGTCAATTCTACCTTGAAAAGGATAAATATATTGCAAAAGGGAAGTGGAATAACATTGAATACCAATGTGTTTTACAACTTTCCAATAAGAGTTTAAGTTGGCAATGGAGCGTTAGCATAGCCAATAAATCAAGCAATATTGTAGAACTCGATATTTTCTATGTCCAAGATGTTGGCCTCAAAACCCAAAGCGATGGCTTGGTTAACGAGTACTATGTTAGCCAATACATTGAAAGGCTGATACTTGAAGACCAGAAGTGCGGAAAAGTGGTTTGTTGCCGTCAGAATATGAGGGAGTCGAATGGTCACCCTTGGCTTTTAGTTGCTTGCAATGAAGGAGCACTTGCGGCTAGCACAGATGGAATGCAGTTTTTTGGGAAAACTTTTCGTGCAACGGGAGTTCCCGAGGCACTACTCAGCCACTCCCTTAATGGCGAATACGCAGGTGAATCATCGGTTATAGCATTGCAATCAGAACCAATTAATCTGATTCCTAACGAAAAACAAAGTATTGGCTTTGTTGCCAAATATTTATCAGATCATTCACTTGCCACATCACCATATGACTTGAATTTACTTCCAGATTTATTGATAGAGTTCGAAGAAAGCACTCCCGTCTCATTACAATATGAGGGAAAATATCCTGCTAAAAACATATTTAGCACCTCTCCCCTTTTACCGGCTGAAGAACTTTCAGAGGAGGAACTTTCCAATTTTTTCGGAAAGGGAAGGACTCATATTGAAAAGCAAAACGGAGAAATTTTATCTTTCTATAGCGATGATAGATACCACATTGTGTTAAAGGCAAAAGAACTTTTGGCCGACAGGCCACATGGGCATATTATGCAGGCTAAAACTGGGCTTGTGCCCAATGAGAGCATAATGTCAACCAATACATTTGCCTATGGGGTTTTTAACTCTCACCTAACCCAGGGAAATACCAATTTCAATATTTTTCTTTCGGTTTGCTCAAGTCAGTTCAATACTGCTGTTGAAACTGGTCAACGAATTTTTGTAAAGATTGATGGAAAATCATATTTGCTTGGAGTTCCTTCGGTATATGAAATTGGGCTTAACCATACTCGCTGGATTTATAAGTTTAAGGATCACATTTTTCAGGTTCGTACCTGGACATCTAAAGCTGCACACCAAATAAATCTTGATTTTAAGGTGATTAAAGGCTCCCGTGTTAATATAACAATTACAAACCACTTCGATGAGGCCAATGGTTGGCAAGTATCAGGCGGATTGTCCGAAAGGGATTTTATCGCTAAACCTAAGGCCAATAGTATTATTGCCTCCAAGTATCCTGATGCTCAATTCAGAATTTTTGTTCAAGACCCAACCGCGGAATTTAAAATTTCTAAGGAAAATGAAATATCCAATTCTTTTTTCGCTCTTGATGTTATAAACACTTCGACTTTTTGTATAAGTTTTCTTGGCGAGGTGCGAAATCCGTCAAAACCAATTGAAATTGAAAATTCCGACGAGCAATGGCTCAATGATTGCAATGATGCCCGCAAAGAATGGGAGAACCTAAGTTTGAATTTATCCCTGCTTGGAAATCAGAAAGATGTTGCTGCCATAAATAATATTATTCCGTGGTACGGGATGAATGCCCTAACCCACTACCTTACCCCCTACGGCCTCGAACAGTTTGGTGGAGCTGCGTGGGGTACTCGCGACGTGTCGCAAGGGCCAATAGACCTGCTCTTGAGTTTGGAAAAGTTCGATGAAGCAAAGCAAGTTTTGCGTATCATCTTCTCAAACCAGAACCCCAACGGTGGATGGCCTCAATGGTGGATGTTCGATAGCTACAGAAACATACGAGCCCATGAAGCCCACGGCGATATTTTTTACTGGTGTATTATTGCCCTAAGCAATTACATAAAAGCAACAGGCGATCTAAAAATTCTCGACGAGGAGTTGCCCTTCTACTCGGAGAACCCTTCAACCGAGGTGGAGAAAACCCCATTGAGTGAGCATATCGATAGGCTTATCAAAATGATTGTTGATTCGTTTATCCCCGGAACTTGCTTGGTCCCTTTTGGTGGTGGCGATTGGAACGATTCTCTTCAACCTGTTAGCGAGGAACTTGCCCAAAGGATGATTTCAAGTTGGACGGTTGAAATGAACTATCAAGCTTTTAGCCAATACCAAAAGGTTTACGAGTTGTCTGGTAATTGGGAAAAGGCAAATGAACTGAAAATAATTTGCAGTAGAATTAAAGCCGATTTCAATAAACACCTGATTAGGGACGGTGTTGTTGCAGGTTATGGGTTAGTTGAGAAGGATAAATCCATTTCTGTACTTCTGCATCCGAGCGACAAAACAACCGGAATACACTACAGCGCTCTCCCAATGAACAGGGGTATTATTAGCGGAATTTTTACTAAGGAGCAGGCACAACATCATCAGGAACTGGTTGAAAAGCATCTAAAAGGGCCTGACGGTGTAAGGTTAATGGATCGTCCACTAAAGTATCAAGGTGGTATTCAAAAAATTTTCCAGAGGGCAGAGAGCAGTACTTTCTTTGGTCGAGAAATTGGCCTAATGTACATACATGAGCACATTCGCTATGCCGAATCGCTTGCCATAATGGGTAAAGCTGAAGGTTTTATGAAAGCACTTAGGCAAGCCATACCTATTGATTATAATGATATTGTTCCTTTTGCCGATATTCGCCAATCAAACTGCTACTACAGCAGCTCCGATGTGGTATTCAAAAGCCGTTACGATGCAGACGAGCGTTATGAGCAAGTGAAAGAAGGCAAACTTGCTGTAAGAGGGGGCTGGAGGGTTTACTCAAGCGGTCCTGGTATTTATATCGGAATAATAATTTCAAGACTTCTGGGCTTAAGGGTTGAATTTGGAAACGTAATTTTTGATCCGGTAATGCCAAAATCATTAAAAACTTTAAAGGCACAATTTAAATTCTATGGTAAATACATTGAATTTGAATACAGAGTTAATGATAGGGAGTATGGGCCTAAATCAATCTCAATAAATGGGCATTACATTTCTTTCGAAATTGAAGCAAACTCTTATAGGCAAGGCGGTGCACAAATTTTAAAAAAAACATTTTTGGAGCATTTGCAAAATGAAAAAAACAAAGTAATTATAAACCTATAATTGTTAAGTAACAATGAAAATTCGTATCCTATGAAAAATAATTTTACGTTATTTGTAATCCTATTTATTACAACACTCCATGGATTAGGCCAACCATTTATTAACGATATCAATCGTTTTAAAGAGCAGGATAAGCTAAATCCGCCCCCTACCAATGCAATTCTATTTATTGGCAGTTCTTCTTTCACCATGTGGTACGATGTTCAGGAACAATTTCCTGATTACACCATTATCAATAGGGGCTTTGGTGGTTCAACCCTTGAAGACTTAATAAGATACGTAGAATATATTGTTTACCCCTACAAACCTAAACAAATTGTAATCTATTGTGGTGAGAACGACTTTGCCTCAAGCGATACAATTTCGGTGCAAATAGTTGCAGAACGCTTTACTCATCTTTACAATCTCATTGTTATTAAGTACCCTGATGTGAAAATTTCATACGTTTCGATGAAACCAAGCCCTTCAAGGTGGCACCTATCAAAAAGGTTCATTGATGGAAATAGGTTTATTCAGCAGTTCTTAGAAGCCAAACCCAATACGAGCTTCATAAATGTGTGGGACAAAATGCTCAAAAGTAGTGGCATACCCGACTCCACTATTTTTCTGGAAGATATGCTGCATATGAATAAAAATGGCTATGCAATTTGGCAAAAGGAAATTTTAAAACACTTGCATAGGTAACAACTAAAATTATGGCAATGAGAATATCGAGTACAAACAGCGCTTTTACACCAAACATAGTGATTCGATAGCCCGAAGCAACAGCTGCAGGGATGGAAACAATTGCACCAACCAACAGAAGCCTATCGGCTAGGGTTTTCTTATTTCTTCAAATTTATCGGGCGGGTTCAAGCCACTTTGTTTTTTCTGTAATCAAAGTTAAAAAAACAATCGTTTAATCATCATCTTTACCTTTTTGACGATATAGAAAAGTCTTTTCGGTTACTTTTTAAGCATATAGACTAAACATAAAACATATATAAACATCATTTATTTGTTGTTTATATATGTTTTATGTGTTCAATAATAAAAAAACTTTTGGTTATATTTAACCTGTTCTTTAATATTGAGATTGACAAATACTAAATACTATATTTTAACCGGTTTGCTTTCGTGGTGCTGTGCTATAGCATTTTCACAGCAATTTCCACGTAAGGTGCTAAACAATCCCATTGATAATGCTCAATGGCTCAATAGCCATTTAATTGCAGAGGAGGTTCGAGCATTCGATGTATCGTCAGTAACCGACACTTCTCAGGTATTTCTGATTAATGGATATGCCGAGCATTCCATTCAAAACCCAAACGACTGGAGTTCAATTCGACAGGGAGTTTACCCTACTTCTGTAACTATTGTATTCACTAAACAGCCAGTAATCTATTCCGATTGGAAAACGAATTACCATCTTTTACTGGCAAACCGAATTGAGCAAGCTATAGCCCTCGACTGTAGTCTTAATTCAGATAATATAAAATGAAACATTATTATACAGAATAAGGAAACCATAACCAAAAGGGCAACATTGCTACCCCATGGCATACTAATAGGTTACCGTAGAATTATTCCTCAACCGCTTTCTCGGCGAACTATGGTTCAACTTACAGCAGAGCCCAAAAACATTATGGATGAGTGCCGCCAACGGCATCAAATTAAAGAGCCTATTGCGCAATTATCCGAAAACGAATTGAAAGAATTTCTTTATCCCCAATCGGTTACAAACCGAAATATTGAATACCAAAAGCAACAAAAAAAGGGAATGCCAAAAGAGCCCGAATGTCCATCGTTTACCTCACGGGCTCAGAAACCAAAGAGAAAAATTTTTGATTGGTTATTCAGGTAGCACCTACCCTACTTGGTATTCGGCTACTTCAACTGAAATTTCCTTCTCGGTACAAATTTTCTGAACCTTATCCTTTATATCCACCACCTTGGCGTAAGGTAACCACCCAAGAGCAATAACTTTCTTTTTGCCGCTTCGCTTAAAAAATGCCATGTAAGTAGGACCCAAACGGACCTTTTTAATGGTTTGCCAAATTATTTGTTCGGGCACTTTACGGAGCATGCTAAACTGGTACTCAAGTGCATAATCGTCGGCATTAATAAATATTTTGGTGCGCGAGCCTGCAAAAAGTAAATACAGGAAGTACCCCAACTGCAGCATAAATAAACCTAAAAAGATGAAAAGTAGCGTTTGACCTACAATATGCGAAAGCAGGTAGATGATAACACCAGTAATGGAAAAAATTAAGGTTAAAAGAATGGCAAAACGTTTAAATTTTGCACCTTTTTCTTCGGCTTCGTTAAGATTTATTGAAAATGGTTCCATGTTTTTTTATTGTTTGGCAATACCAAAGGTAAACAGATTAAGAATTGAATCCATCTTAAAGCAGAAAAAATGTGATAGTAATGAAACTGTACAAACAAAAAACCCCTCTGACGAGGGGTTTCGATTAAAAAATGGAATTTTTACCATGCAAATAGGGGAAATCCATGCATAAGGTCATTTACCTTTTTCCTTACTGCAGAAATGGTAGCTTCATTATCAATATTCGAAATAACCTCATCAATCATGTCAACAATCAAAGGCATATGCTCTTCCTTAAGGCCACGAGTAGTAACTGCTGGCGTTCCAACACGAATACCCGAAGTTAGGAAAGGCGAACGCGAATCGAAAGGAACCATGTTTTTGTTTATGGTTATATCGGCTAAAACTAAAGTATTTTCAACCTTCTTACCAGAAATATCGGGGAATTTGGTACGCAGGTCAATGAGCATTGAATGGTTGTCGGTACCACCCGATACTACCTTGTAACCTTTAGCCACAAAAGCATTAGCCATAGCAGCAGCATTCTTCTGTACCTGCAACTGGTAGGTTTTAAATTGGGGCATAAGAGCTTCACCAAATGCAACAGCTTTTGATGCTATTACATGCTCCAGCGGGCCTCCCTGTATACCGGGGAATACGCTGCTATTCAGAATCTGCGACATCATTTTAACTTCACCTTTGGGAGTCTTCAGTCCCCATGGGTTCTCAAAGTCTTTGCCCATGAGAATAATGCCACCACGTGGCCCACGGAGGGTTTTGTGTGTGGTTGAAGTTACAATGTGGGCATATTTAACAGGATTGTCTAAAACGCCAGCAGCAATGAGTCCTGCAGGGTGAGCCATATCGAACATGAAAAGGGCGCCAACCTTATCGGCTATTTCGCGCATACGCTTGTAATCCCACTCGCGCGAGTATGCCGAAGCACCACCTACCAGCAACTTGGGTTTATGTTCCAATGCCAGCCTTTCCATATGGTCGTAATCAACCGTTTCGGTTTCGGGGCTAACCTGATAAGAAACAGCATTATACCACATACCCGACATGTTCACGGGCGAACCATGTGAGAGGTGACCTCCATGAGAAAGATCGAGACCTAAAAAAGTATCGCCCGGTTTAAGCACAGCCATAAATACAGCCATGTTAGCTTGAGCTCCCGAATGGGGCTGCACGTTGGCATATTCGGCACCAAAAAGTTTCTTGAGCCTATCAATAGCCAGCTGCTCGGTCTGGTCCACAATTTGGCAACCGCCATAGTAGCGAGCGCCAGGGTAGCCTTCGGCGTACTTGTTGGTTAGAACCGAACCCATGGCCTCAAGTACCTGGGGACTAACAAAATTCTCAGAGGCAATCAGTTCAATGCCATGCATTTGCCGTTCCTTTTCCTGCTCAATCAGGTTGAATATTTCAGTATCTCTCATCATTATTATAAAAATTTATCGTGGTTTGATTTGTAAGCAATTTACCAACCCATATCCTGCAGAAGGCGCATAATGGTGGTTCGCTGAATGGGCTTGGTTATAAAACCTTTCATGCCAATATTCAGGCACTCATCTTCCATATTGGAATTGGCAAAGGCAGTTTGAGCAACAATGTTAAGGCCCGGGTGCTGCTGTAAAAGTTGGCGGGTTATTTCAAGCCCATTGATATCGGGCAAACGAATATCCATTAAAATAAGGTCGGGCAGGGTGTTGCGGGCAATATAATCGAAAGCCTCAGAGCCACTCTTAACAAAATCGACCTGTGCACCAGTGGTTTTAAATATTTCGCGGTAGAGGGTACGGCTAATGCTATCGTCCTCAACAACCAGTATAATTTTTCCAGCGCAATTTATATTTTCGCTCATGTTTAGATGTTTACAGGGTATTTCGAGGTGCAAATATAAACAACTTATTGAAAAGTAGGTTTAAAACGTTTTCATATTGATGAATTGCAATTCTTTGAGCAAAACATGTAATAATTGAGCTAGGTGGTGTTAACCTACAAGAAGAATGAACTGTTGAGCTTGCAACTACTTAAAACTATTCAGCATTAGGTCAATTTTATCGAAAAGTTCACCAACACCCAGCGCAGCCCAAAGAATGAATATGCCTAAAAGTACTTTTAAAACCCAATGGATTGAAAAACCAAACCACTTCTTAGCGAGCGTATTAGTCCAAGGGAAGTAAACCATTGAAAGCAATACAATAAATACCCCAAAAAATGGGTCGTTGCCCCAGAATGTGTTTATTCCGCCAATGGCAAAAAAGAGTACCCCAAAAGTTAGGCTTAATGCCCACCAAATAATACTTCCGTTTTTCATAGTGTTTAGTTTTAGGTTTGTTTCGAATTACCGAATAAATTCGGCCAGCAGTTTCATTTTAAAAAAGAGGTTAGAGAATTGCAGGCCCATGCTCGACCTCTCAATTTGGTGTAGCGACCCGTGATACTGCTTCTGATTGCGAAGATCCTCTATCTTTTCGTCGATACTTTTAAAGAGCCATTCGCTGTCCTCCCCTAAGTATCGACCATTCCGCTCGTCGCGAATATGATTCGCCTCAATAGTTCCTCTCTTTATGGTTGAAAAGGCAAACCGAACTCCGCGGGCTTTCTTAATGCGTTCGTTCTTAAGCAATGATAGTAGCTTGTCGTAATCAATCTTTTTACTTTTCTGCGCTGTTTCAAATGCTTTTAAGTTGAGTTTCAGCTCACGGATAAGCAAATCTCTGGTGGCTCTATTGCTCTTCACCATCTCACCCAGCGAAGAAACAATATCGGCAATATTCTTTATGCCCGAAAGCCAACTCCAAGCCATATTCATTCACATTTAGTTCCCAAAAATAACGAAGTGCAATGTAAACTAATATATTGTTTTAACTATTTTTTAAATGAAATATAATAGCTAGCTTGAACAAATTATGTTGTCAGGCTTTTAATATCTTTTTGAAATTTGGGATTACTGAATGGTATTGTTGGAGCCTCTATATAAAACCAAACTGCTTGTCTATGCAATACATCCCTTTAAGTAGAGAAACGGGATTAATGTGCGATCCCCAAGGGAGGGCATAACATCAAAACAAGCAACCTTTAACAGGTCTATTTTAATTTTGCCTCCTGCTCTTTTTTTCAGCAAGCTGCCATTCGCAGTTAGCTAAATTAAAAAACCCCAGCATACGCTGGGGTTCTTGTTTTAGTGTAGCGAGAGGCGGGCTTGAACCGCCGACCTCATGATTATGAATCATGCGCTCTAACCAGCTGAGCTACCTCGCCATTACAATCCTGCTTTTGCTCTTTAGCGGGGCAAAAGTATAAAATATTTCGTACGTCGCAAACCTTTCTACTAAAAAAAATACGTTAGGTGACTACTCTCATTGCCCCACCTAATGATATTAACATTCAGCGCAGTTTTGTGTTGATAAATAAACAGTCGCTCACTATTGCAAATATGGCATTTATGTATATCTTGCATAAAGTGTAAGGAAAAAAGAAAAATACGCAAACATGAATACAACTACTGTAGGATCGAGAATTGAGATTGAGTTCACCATGAACACCTCTCCATCACTTCTTTTTAGCCGCCTTAGTACCCCATCGGGACTGTCGGAGTGGTTTGCCGACGATGTTTCAATTCAGGGGAATATTTATACTTTTACCTGGAACCGAATGGAGCAGAAAGCTGAACTCGTTTCCCTGAAAGAGAACAAAATGGTTCGGTTCCGCTGGCTCGACAAGGGCGATACCGACGAAGCATACTTCGAATTCCGAATACTTCAGCACGAACTTACTGGCGATTTAGCGCTCCACGTTACCGAAGCCCTTGCCGACGACGATACCGATGATGCTATATCTCTGTGGAACTACCAAATTGGTGAACTCAAGCGCAACCTGGGCATATAACCTCTTCATACTTTTTCGCGGCTACTTCCGTTAGTAATTGCGAAGGGAATAAAAAAACTGTACTTTTGCCCTTCAAGTAAGCGCTGTAACTGTGAAAACCCTACACCGATTCGTACTCCGCTCATACCTAGGTCCTCTTATCATGACCTTCTTCATTGTCATGTTCATTCTGCTCATGCAGTTCCTATGGAAATACATCGACGATTTAGTGGGTAAGGGACTCGAGTTCAATGTAATTCTCGAACTACTACTCTACGCATCGGCTGGGCTTGTACCCATGGCTCTACCCCTTTCCACACTTTTAGCCTCGCTAATGACCATGGGAAACTTTGGCGAGCACAACGAGCTGTTGGCCATGAAATCGGCTGGTATTTCCTTGCCTCGAATCATGAGCCCACTTATTGTTCTTACCATACTCATTTCGGTTGGCGGCTTCTTTTTCTCAAATAACGTACTACCCTACACCAACCTGAAAATTTCGAGCCTCCTGTACGATGTGAAGCAACAGCGCCCCGAACTTCAACTGAAGATAGGCGTGTTTAACAGCGACATTGAAGGCCTAAGCATTAAAATTGGCAGCAAGGATCCCAAAACCAACCTTATGCGCCGTATAATGATATACGACCACCGCTCCAACGAAGGCAACCTGATGGTTACGGTTGCCGACTCGGGATACATGCGCATTACCGACGATAGCCAATACATGATTGTTACCCTTTTTAGCGGATCGACCTACGAGGAGATTAGCGAAAACTCGCCAAACCGACGTCAGACCATTAAAAAATACCCCTCTCGAAACAACCGTTTTGAGCAGCAAGAAATGATACTAGAACTTAAAGGATTCGGGTTGCAGCGAACCAACGAAGATTTCTTTAAAAGCAGCTTCCACGCTATGAACCTAAACCAGTTGGCCCGAACTGGCGATTCGCTTTTTCGCGATATCGACGATCGTACAAAGCAGGCTGTTAGGAATATGACCAACATTTCGCTACTTAAAAACCCCAATTGCATAAGCCATGGCTCATTGCGAAATCCAACCTATATCCTTAACCCCGATTCATTATTTAATTCGCTTAGCAGCGACTTGCAACTGAAAACCATTGAGCGAGCTATTGCCAACGCCCGACAATCGAAAAATTACATTGTTTCGGTTAAAGACGATCTGTACCACAGGGGCAAGTATGCCGTTAGGCATATAGTTGAATGGCATCGGAAATTTACCCTTTCATTTGCCTGCTTCGTTTTCTTCTTCATTGGTGCACCTTTGGGAGCAATAATTCGAAAGGGCGGTTTGGGCATGCCCGTTGTGGTATCGGTTCTGTTCTTTGTTGTTTATTATATCATTTCACTCACTGGCGAAAAGTTTGCCCGCGAAATGATATGGGAAGTAAATACCGGAATGTGGGTTTCTTCCTTCATACTTCTTCCATTGGGCGTGTTCCTTTCGTACAAAGCCACTACCGACTCGGTAATTCTTAATGCCGACTTCTACATACTTTACATTAAAAAATTCTTCACATTTATTAGGAAGAATAAGCCCCAAAAGGCATGAAAATACTGGTACTAGCCAACAAAGTTCCTTTTCCTCCTAAGGATGGAGGTGCCATAGCAACACAAAGCATAATTGCTGGACTGGCAAACAATGGAGCTCAAGTTACCGTACTGGCAATTAGTACTCCCAAGCATTGCACAAGCATTAGCGACCTTCCCCAATGGCTTACAAATATTGCTAAATTTTACATTGTACACGTAAATACCAATATAAAACCCGTTAAGGCTTTTTTCAACTTGCTTTTTTCTACAAAGCCCTATAACGCGCAGCGTTTTGTAAACACGGAGGTAACCGAGCAGCTTGAGAACCTTTTAAAAAACAATCCGTTCGACCTGATTCAGCTTGAGGGACTATATATGGCCCCCTACATAGCAACTGTTAGAAAGTACTCCTCTGCCCCTATTGCTCTGAGGGCTCACAATGTGGAATACGAAATATGGGAGCGCAGCGCACGCATTGAAACAAATTTTTTAAAAAAGTGGTATTTAAACAATTTGGCTAAAAGGGTTAAGCGCATGGAAACTCAATGTCTCAGAAGCATCGATTTGCTGGTTGCCATTTCTAAACGCGACGAGAAGATATTGCATCGCATGGGTTTCAATGGTCCCTCTACCACTTCGCAAACGGGCCTCGATGCCGAAAAGTTCCTTCCCTGCAAGCAACTGTCGCAACGTAATTCCCTATTCCATTTAGGTGGGCTCGACTGGTTGCCCAATCAGGAAGGGCTACTCTGGTTCCTTAATAAATGCTGGAAAGGGGTGCTCAGTTCGCAGGCCAATGCTAAATTTTATGTAGCTGGAAGGAATGCACCCGCCAGTTTTATTGATGAAATTACCAAATTTCCCAACGTAGAGTTCTGTGGAGAGGTCCCCAACTCGCAGGAGTTCATTTGCTCAAAGGGCATTATGGTTGTTCCCCTGCTTTCGGGCAGCGGCATGCGAATAAAAATTGTAGAGGGCATGTTTTTGGGGAGAGCCATTGTAAGCACTTCTATAGGGGCCGAAGGTATTGAAGTGGAAAATGGTAAGCACATGCTAATTGCCAACGATCCAGAAGAGGTAGCCAAGCAAATAATTGAGTGCTTAACAAACCACAATTTAGCGGCTAACTTGGGTACCAATGCCCGCAATTTTGCGCTTGCCCATTTCGACAACAACTCCATTTGCGAGCAATTACTACATTTCTACAAATTGGCTTGCGCCAAATAGAAGTTTTTGCATATTAGTGACTTTTTACATGCCCCAAAGGCAATTCTTTTTTCTATTTTTGCCATCTGTAAATAAATAGCCCTATTAGCGTGGAAATTGTCTTTTGGTTATCGGTTGCTCTAATTTTTCACTCATACGTATTGTACCCTACAATACTTTGGCTGTTCGCATGCAAAAAAAAGCCCCGAACCAACACCTACCATTTATCCGACGAACTCCCCACCGTATCGGTAATTATGGCAGCCCACAACGAGGCGCTGGTTATAGGAAGCAAAATTGACAGCGTATTCAGCACATCCTACCCTGCGCACAAGGTGGAACTGCTTGTGGGTTCCGACTGTTCAACCGATGCTACTAACGGTATTGTAAAGGCAAAAGCCGAACACTTTGGCCGCATTACCTTTCTTGAATTTAGCCAGCGGCAAGGGAAGGCCAACATAATGAACCAGCTGCTCGACAAGGCAAAGGGCGACATTATTGTATCCACCGATGCCAATGTTATGCTCAATGAACATACGCTTTTCAACGCTATAAAATATTTTAAGGACGATAATATTGGCCTGGTAGACACCCGAATGACCAACACGGGCATTAAAAGCGAGGGCATTTCGTTTCAGGAAAGCAGCTACATATCTCGCGAAGTTATTATTAAGTACCGCGAGGGGTTACTTTGGGGTGCCATGATGGGACCCTTTGGAGGCTGCTTTGCCATTCGCAAATCGGTGTACCATAAAGTGCCCCGCAATTTTTTCATGGACGATTTTTACATCAACATGAAAGTGCTTGAGGCAGGCAAAGCAACCATTAACAGCCTCGAAGCAACGGTTACCGAGGATGTTTCGAATAATTTGAAGGAGGAGTTCCGTCGAAAAATTCGCATTTCTATAGGAAACTTCCAGAACCTTTCGGTTTTTTACAGGTTGCTTTGGCCGCCCTTCAGTGGAAGAAGTTTCGCTTTTCTATCGCATAAGGTGTTGCGCTGGTTTGGTCCTACTTTCATTCTTTTAGCGCTTTGGTTCAATGCAGCATTGGCTTTAGGTAGCGTTTTTTATCAAATTTTACTTGCAGCACATATTGCGGCTCTTTTCGTTCCGCTTTTCGATTTCGTTTTTCGTACCTTTGGGGTGAATTTCAAACTGTTTCGGTTTGCAACCCATTTTTACAGCATGAACCTAGCTCTACTTATTGGGCTTTTCAAATTTTTAAAAGGAGTTAAAAGCAATGTTTGGCAACCAACCCAAAGGCTCCAGTAGCCTGAATACCATAGAAGAAGCCCTAGACGACCTCAGAAATGGGAAGATACTGATTGTTGTTGACGATGAGGACCGTGAAAACGAGGGCGACTTTGTATGTGCCGCCGAACTGGTTACCACCGAAATGGTAAACTTTATGGCCAAGCATGGTCGCGGCCTCATTTGCGCTCCCCTTTCGGAAAGCCGATGCAGCGAACTGGAATTGAACCTTATGGTGGGCAACAACACTGCGCTTCACCAAACTGCATTTACCGTTTCGGTGGACTTATTGGGACAGGGCTGCACAACGGGCATATCGGCCTACGACAGGGCAAAAACGCTTCGGGCGCTGGTCGATCCGGCCACCAAACCCGAAGACCTAGCCCGACCCGGTCATATTTTTCCGCTTATGGCTCGCGAAAAAGGCGTTCTTCGCAGGGCCGGACATACCGAAGCAGTAGTTGACTTAACCCGCATGGCGGGTCTCAAGCCCGGCGGTGTGCTTGTTGAAATTATGAACGACGATGGCTCCATGGCGCGACTTCCCGAACTGCTCGAAATAGCCAAAAAGTTCAAATTAAAAATAATATCCATTCAGGACCTTATAGCATACCGCTTACAATTCGAAAAAATAATTGATAAGGGTGCCCGTGTTAAAATGCCCACCGATTTTGGAATATTCGATCTGATTCCTTTCCGTCAGAAATCGAACAAACTCGAGCATGTTGCACTGGTAAAGGGAACCTGGGCCGACGATGAGCCAATTCTGGTACGGGTACACTCGTCGTGCGTTACGGGCGATATTTTCAATTCGCAACGTTGCGACTGCGGTTTGCAACTGAAAAAGGCCATGGAAATGATTGAGAGAGAGGGCAAGGGCGTTCTGGTATACTTAAACCAGGAAGGTCGCGGCATTGGCCTCTTTAATAAAATTCATGCTTATAAACTGCAGGAAGATGGGCTCGACACAGTTGAAGCCAACATTGAACTGGGCTTTGAACCCGATGAGCGCGACTACGGGGTTGGCGCAAGCATTCTGCACGAACTAGGCGTTCGCAAAATGCGACTCATATCTAACAATCCCGTAAAAAGAAAAGGCCTAGAGGGTTACGGCCTCGAGATAATTGAGAATATCCCTCTCGAGGTACAACCTACCCCCTACAACGAGTTTTACCTGCAAACCAAACGCGATAAAATGGGGCATCTCATTCTAATGCCCCCCCAAAAAATCAACGAGTAGCATGAGCCAAGGTCCCTCAATTGTTTTCATGGGAACTCCCCAATTTGCCGTTGAACCCCTCAAGGCCATAATTAAAGGAGGTTACAATGTTAGTGCCGTTGTAACAGTGCCCGATAAGCCCGCTGGCAGAGGTTTGAGCCTATCCCAATCGCCAGTTAAGGTTTTTGCTCAGGAAAATGGGCTGAGGTTGCTTCAACCCGAAAAACTTCGAAGCGAAGATTTCATCAACGAACTTGCACGCATTGCTCCCGATATTATTGTAGTTATTGCTTTCCGTATGCTACCAGAGTCGGTTTGGAGCATTGCCAAATTGGGGACTTTCAACTTACACGCATCGCTATTGCCCCAATATAGGGGTGCTGCTCCCATTAACTGGGCTATTATAAATGGCGATCGCCAAACGGGGATTACAACATTTTTAATCGATAACCAGATTGATACCGGAAGCGTTCTTTTTCAGGAGACCACAGATATAAAGCCAAACGAAACTGCCGGAGAACTGCACGACCGGTTGATGGAGATGGGAGGCTCATTGGTTATTAAAACCATCGATGCGCTTTATAAAGGGGGTTTTGAAGCTCTGCCCCAAAGCCAATTATTGGGAATGGGCCAATATGTAAAAATGGCCCCAAAAATATTTAAAGAAACTTGCCAAATCGTTTGGACCAAACCAGCCCAGGAGGTTCATAACCACATTCGGGGTCTAAGCCCTTACCCGGGTGCTTGGAGCCGCGTAGCTTTACCTGATGGCAGCCAAACCACAGCTAAAATTCTAATGAGCCAACTTGCCGAAGGCAATAGCCTAAACCCAGAAAATTGCCCATTATTGGTGCCTTGTGGTATTGGCGCTGTGTGCATTAAACAAATTCAACTTGCCGGAAAGAAAACCATGCCAGCAGCCGATTTCCTGCGTGGTCTTCGTGGCAATGGTACACTAACCTTTAGTTAATTCTATTCGTTGGCAGGGATACGTTTTCTAAGGTATAATTTCTGTCCTACTTCGGCCTCAGTTCCCTCAACCATTCTATTCTTTTGGTAAAGCTTCTTCAGCCTAATGCCATAGGTTTGCGAAATGCTCCACATGGTTTCACCTTCCTCCACAACATGGAAAGCGTGGTTTACCTCGGCTTTTCTTCGCTTGGGCTGAATATAAAGTTCCTGACCCGGCTCCAACTTAACGTTGCGATCAATATCGTTATATTTAGCCAGTTGCCATGGTAAAAGTTGCAGCTCTTTGGTTAGCGATTGGTATGTATCACCTTCCTTAACCTTTATATATTTAATTCTGTTTCGCATAAAAACGCCACGCTCCTTAAATAAATCTATGGTGAAGTTGTCGGCATCGATTCGTTGACCCATTCCTTTGGTGGGCGACTCCACTTCAACCACTACACCCGAATCGAATCTATTCAACCTATTATCCTCAATAATTTTAATGAGCATTTCGCCGTAACGAGGATTTGTGGCATAGCCTGCCTTTTTCAACCCATGCGCCCAACCCTTGTAATCAGTTGGTTGTAAATCGAAAAGGAAGGCATACCTTCGGGCTCCCCGAAGAAATTCTGAATGGTCGCGAAACGAATGTTCCACCGAAGAATACTTTCTAAAGCACTCTCCCTTTGCATCGTCGTCGTGGTATATTTTGGGGCCATTCCAGGTTTTATGGCACTTTATTCCGAAATGGTTATTGGCCTTCACGGCCAAAGTGCTATTTCCATTGTCGCTCTCGAGCATCCCCTGAGCTAGTATAATACTTGCAGGTACTCCGTGCTGTTTCATTTGCCTTACGGCCATTGTGCTATATAAATTTATGTACTCATCGCGAGTAATTTTTCGCTGTGCTAATAGCGATTGACCAAACAACAGAAGTGCAATGAGTAAAATATGCTTTCGAGCCATTTCAACGATTTTGGTTGCAAACCTACACCAATTTTCAAAAAAAATTGCAACCTGTGGTTGGAATTGCCTTTAAAAAATGTAAAAATGGATTCGAGATACCGATTTTTGGGATTATTTGAATGAAATATTGTAAAAAAAAGTTAGGTTTGTGTTCATAAGGCATTAAACCAATCGTATGGCCGAATACAAGAATGTTTCATTCCGTTATACGGAATTTCAATCGGTAGATTCTCTTCCAAAAGAGTATCATGAATTGGCTCAAAAAGCCATTGAAGCCCAGAAATCGAGCTACTCACCGTACTCGCACTTTTCGGTAGGTGCCGCATTACTCCTCGAAAATGGTGAAGTTATTTGTGGTAGCAACCAGGAAAATGGTGCCTTCCCATCGGGGCTTTGCGCCGAAAGGGTAGCCCTTTTTTATGCCGGAACCCGATTCCCGGGTGTAAGGGTTGTTGCAATGGCTGTTTCGGCCAACTTCAAAGGGAATAACACCTCTGAGCCCATTTCGCCCTGTGGAGCATGCCGGCAGGTGATGCTCGAAACCCGTAACAACGGACAAAAACCAATGGCAATAATTATGATTGGCCAAAAGCGGGTTTACCTAATCGACGATTGCTTGCACCTGTTACCCTTCAGCTTCTCTAAGGTTGATGAGGCCATTAAGGGCTAGAAAGCCGCAATTATTTTCCGTAACTCTGCGTTCGGTATGTATCCCTCATCATCCTCAGAGTACTCGGGCTTAATGCGTTGCACATAGAACATGTCGATTTCTCCAATGTTTTTTGCCGGAAACTTCCCCCTGTAGTTGCAATCGATATAATTTTTAATGTATTCGTGAGTAGCCTGCGACACGTTCACCATACCCGGATCGCTTGCAGTTTCCATTCGGCTTGCCAAATTTACCGTATCGCCCCAAATGTCGTATGCAAAACGCTTTTTGCCAATTACCCCTCCGGCTAGTGGGCCGGTATGTATACCAATTCGAATACGCCAAACGGGTCTTCCATCGTCCTGGCATTTAATTGCCTGTTCCTCAACAAACTTTTGCATTTTAAGGGCTGCAATTACAGCATCGAACGGATGGCTCTTATTGGTTTGGGGCACACCCCCAACGCACATGTAGCAATCGCCAATGGTTTTAATTTTTTCGAGGTAGTGCTGGGTTGTAATTTCATCGAACTTTTCGAAGTAGAAACCAAGCACATCGAGCAAATCCTCAATCTCCTCGTACATGCTCGAAATTCGGGAAAAACCAACAAAGTCGGCAAACATAACCGATGCTTCCTTAAACTTTTTGGGTTTTACAAAACCCTTCTTTTTAAGTTGGTGGGCCGTTGTAGCTGGCAGAATGGCATGCAGAAGATTCTCCGACTTTTGCATCTCCTCTTCCAGCGAGGCTTTCTGGCTTTCAATCTGGTTTCTTTGGTCGTCGAGCAGTTCGTTGGCCTTTTCTAAATGCTCCGCTATGGAAAGTAAATGGTCGTTCTTTTCAATTAGTTCCTCTTCGGTGCGTTTCAATTCGGTTATGTCGGTTTCAATGGCGATTATTTTATTGAAATTACCATTGGGGTCGTAAATGGGAGTAAGCGATGTTTGTATAAACTTTCGCTCATTATTGGGTGTAATCCAAAGGGAATCGTAAACCACATACTCTCCATTGTCGCGGCATCGCTGCATGGCATTTCGGGTAACCTGCTTCATGTTCGATTCGAACAGGTTGTTGCCAAACGACACCTTAAACTCATCCAAATTGCAACCGTATAGTTTTTCAAAACCATCGTTGGCCCAAATCATTTCGCCATCTCTATCGATTATTACAAGCGAATTGCCTGCCATGCTAGCAGCTTGGGTTATGTAACCAAATTGCTCCGATTGCTGGAGAAGCTTCGAAACCCACTTGGTTCTTTCTACCCCCAGCTCAATTCGGAGTAAAAACTGCTCAGAATTGAGCGGTAACATTATAAAATCTTCGATGCCAAAATTCAGCAGTGAAACTAATTGGGACTTTTCAAAATTTGAAACCAGAAGAATTAATGAAACCCCAGCTGTTTTTGGATTTGTTTTCAGTGTGTTGAGCAAAGCAACCAAATTTTCACCTTCAAATTCCTGGTCGATAAGTACAAGGCTGGGCCGGTGGCTTGAAAGCAATTCTTCCAGTTGCCCCGTTTTCTGTGCGCCAATCAAATGAAAGCCAACCGGCGATGAGGCTAGCACAGATTCGATGTGCTGCTTAATTTCGGCTGATTCTGAAAGAAGTAATATGACTGGCTCCATTTTGCTAATAAAACACCACTAATATATAAAAACAAACTGCCACATTGAAATGGCAAAGCAATATAGAGGGAAACTATTTCGAAGGTTTGCTATTTATATTTTTACAATTTAGCAAACTCGTGCCAAAGGGTGTCGTTGGGCGTTGGAGCAACTATTCGAATAGCTTCGTCTGTAACAGGGTGAATGAATTCGAGCATACGCGAATGGAGCGAAATTCCTCCTCCCGTATTTGATCGTGGGGCTCCGTACTTCAAATCGCCTTTAATGGGTAAACCTATAACCGCCAGCTGTGCTCTGATTTGGTGATGCCTACCCGTGTGCAAGTCGATTTCGAGAAAGTAGTACCTTTCGCTTTTGCCAACCAACCTATACGTAAGTGAAGCTTCCTTGGTGCCCGGCTTGTGCTCGTTGTAGGCGTACGAACGGTTTTTATGCGGATTTCGAAGAATATGGTGTTTAAGAGTATCTGTTTCTTTAGGAGGCATATTTCCAACTATGGCCCAATATAACTTTTTTACCTTCCCATTGCGAAACAGCTCGTTCATTCTGCTCAAACCCTTGCTGGTTTTTGCCATTAGAACAACTCCGCTTACTGGCCGGTCGATTCTATGAATAACCTCAACAAATACGTTTCCGGGTTTATTGTCGCGAACTTTTATGTACTGCTTCACCTTATCAATCAGGGGTTCATCGCCTGTTTCGTCGCTTTGAACAATATCGCTGGCCAATTTATTTATGGCAATAAGGTGATTATCTTCGTAAAGCACCCGAAGTGCAAGATCGTCCATTTTTTTATTTTATTTAGTACTGCTCCCTTTCATTGGGGAAGTCGAGTTTTTTTACATCTCCAATGTAAGTTTGGAAAGCTCCAAGCATCTCGGCATAGAGATTATGGTAGCGACGCAGGAAGCGAGGAGAAAATTCTTGAGTAATTCCAAGCATATCGTGGGTTACAAGCACTTGCCCATCGACTCCGGGGCCAGCACCAATACCAATTACAGGTATTTTTAGTTCGCTTGCAACCTGCGACCCCAATTTGGCTGGAATTTTTTCGAGAACAATTGAAAAACAACCGGTATTTTGTAGAATATGTGCATCCTCAACCAGTTTAAGGGCCTCCTCCTCGTCGCGTGCACGAACAACATAAGTTCCAAACTTATGAATAGATTGTGGAGTAAGACCCAGATGCCCCATAACAGGAATTCCTGCAGAAAGAATGCGTACTATGGAATCGACTATTTCTCTCCCACCCTCCAGTTTCAATGCATCGGCACCAGTCTCCTTCATAATCCGTATAGCAGAATTGAGGGCTAATTTGGAGTTCCCTTGGTAGGTACCAAATGGCATATCTACAACCACAAGGGCCCTCTTCACACCGCGAACTACCGATTGTGCATGGTAAATCATCTGATCTAAAGTTATGGGTAGTGTCGACTCATGACCAGCCATCACATTGGATGCCGAATCGCCAACCAAAATAATGTCTACTCCCGCTGCATCGAGAATACGAGCCATGGAGTAATCGTAACCGGTAAGCATGGCTATTTTCTCGCCCCGAAGTTTCATTTCATGCAACACATGCGTGGTTACTACTTTTGCCTTGCTTTCTGTTGACATATCGATTAGGTTTTATGGGCCAAAGCTACAAAATATTAACTGAATGCAAACGGAAAGCATGCCTATCTTTCGTTTTACTTTTACACTTCATCTCCTTTGTCATACTGAAAGCACTTCCTACAGACGATTTGTCAGTCCGAAAATTATTAAATAAAATACTGAAAACATGATATATACGCGAAACAGGCAATAATTAACTTTTTTAATTTTTATTTTCACTTTCCCTTAGAGTGCCATATTATCATAAAAAACGCTCAAAAAACTCAATGGCATAAAGATTGAAAAAGGAAGCCCGACACATAAAGTAAAGAACCAAAATAAACTATACATTACAATGGCTAAAATTATTGGAATAGACTTGGGAACTACCAATTCGTGCGTTTCGGTTATGGAAGGAAACGAACCAGTGGTAATACCCAACAGCGAGGGGAAACGCACAACCCCCTCAATTGTAGCATTTGTTGAAAATGGTGAACGTAAGGTTGGCGACCCTGCAAAACGTCAGTCCATTACCAACCCTACTAAAACCGTTTACTCCATTAAGCGATTCATGGGCGAAACCTTCGACAAGGTGACAAAGGAGGTTGAGCGCGTTCCCTACAAAGTTATTAAGGGCGATAACAATACACCCCGCGTTGTTATTGACGATCGTAAATTTACACCCCAAGAAATATCGGCAATGGTTCTTCAGAAAATGAAGAAAACCGCCGAAGATTTTCTTGGCCAGGAGGTTACCGAGGCGGTAATTACCGTTCCGGCCTACTTTAGCGACTCTCAGCGCCAAGCCACCAAGGAAGCAGGTGAAATTGCTGGTTTAAAGGTTCGCCGTATTATTAACGAACCTACGGCTGCCGCTTTGGCATACGGCCTCGATAAAAAATCGAAGGATATAAAGGTAGCAGTATTCGACCTGGGAGGTGGAACATTCGATATTTCTATTCTCGAACTGGGCGATGGCGTTTTCGAAGTTAAATCGACCAATGGTGATACCCACTTGGGCGGCGACGATTTCGATCAGATAATTATTAACTGGTTGGCCGAGGAATTCAAAAAGGACGAGGGAATCGACCTACGCAAAGACCCCATGGCGCTCCAACGCCTGAAGGAGGCTGCCGAAAAGGCCAAAATTGAACTTTCGAGTTCAACCCAAACCGAAATTAACCTACCTTACATAATGCCTGTGGATGGAATTCCTAAGCACCTGGTTCGTACTCTTACAAGGGCCCAATTCGAAAAACTTTCCGATTCGCTCATTCAAGCTACCATAGAACCTTGCAGGAAAGCACTTAAGGATGCAGGCCTTCAGGCATCGGATGTCGACGAGGTAATACTTGTAGGCGGATCAACCCGTATACCTGCAATTCAACAGGTAGTTGAGAAATTTTTTGGCCGTACTCCCAGCAAGGGTGTAAACCCCGATGAGGTTGTGGCCGTAGGTGCTGCCATTCAGGGAGGCGTTCTCACCGGCGAAGTGAAGGACATATTGCTGCTCGACGTAACTCCGCTCTCGTTGGGGATTGAAACGATGGGCGGTGTTTTCACAAAATTAATCGATGCCAACACAACCATTCCTACACGTAAAAGTGAAACATTTACTACTGCATCAGATAGTCAACCCTCGGTTGAAATTCATATTCTTCAGGGCGAGCGCCAAATGGCCAAGGACAATAAGACCATCGGGCGTTTCCACCTCGACGGTATTCCACCTGCCCCCCGAGGAGTTCCTCAAATTGAAGTAACTTTCGATATCGATGCCAACGGAATCCTCCACGTTTCGGCTAAGGATAAGGGTACTGGCAAGGAGCAGCGAATTCGGATTGAAGCTACCACCGGGCTTACCGACGATGAAATTAAGCGAATGCGCGATGAGGCCAAAGCCAACGAGGAGGCCGACAAAGCTGCACGCGAAAAGGTTGATAAGTTGAATGCTGCCGACAGCATGGTTTTCAATACTGAAAAGCAGCTGAAAGAGTTTGGCGACAAGATTCCGGCCGATAAGAAAAGTGCCATTGAAGGAGCTCTCGCTAAGCTGAAGGATGCTCACCAAAAGCAAGACATACCTGCTATTGATGCTGCCATGGCCGAATTGAACACCGCCTGGCAAGCAGCTTCTGAAGAGCTTTATAAGGCGCAGCAGGGCCAGCAAGGGCAGCAACAACCTCAGGGAGAGCCTAGCGGCAATTCCCAATCGGGTAAGCCCGAAAAGGAAGTAACCGATGTGGATTTTGAAGAAGTAAAGTAAGCTCCTATCAAAACCATCATATACTTCACCTAGCCCCCGAAAGGGGGCTTTATTTTTTGTAGGGCCAAAACAATTTTCTAGGTTTGCATAATGTTTGTATAAACAGAAAACAACCAAATAACATTCAATGGTTAAACTATCATTTACATGCCTATTGCTTTGCATATGCCTGCAAACCATGGCGCAACCCACCGATACGCTCTGGAACCAAACCGATAACTTGAACCGCAAACAGGGGCATTGGAGAAAGTATTACAAAAATGGTAGCCTTGCTTACAAAGGATTTTTTAAGGACGATAAGCCACAGGGCAGCATGATCCGCTACTACGATACCGGAAAAATGAGAGCAAAACTTCAATTTCAAATCAATAGCGACTCGGTATCAGCAATTTTCTTCTATAACAATGGAAAGGAAGCGGCCCGTGGCAAATTCTTTGGAACCCTAAAGGAAGGGAAATGGGAATACTTACAACAAAACGGTCAGGTGGCTTTCACCGAAACCTATAGCAAGGGTCAAAAGCATGGTTTGTTTGTTACCTACTACCCAACCGGCGAGGTTTACGAGGTTATAAAATGGGAAAATGGAGCAAAAGTAGGGCTTGCTATTACTTATTTTCCCAATGGGCTTTACAAATCGACTGTTACTTATGGCAATGGTATCGAAAATGGCCCTGTAGTTACTTACTACGAAGGGGGCAAGAAGCGACTTGAAGGGAACTATTTGAATGGATTCAAGGATGGAGCCTGGGCACTCTTCTCGCCCGAAGGGAAAGCGCTAAGACAAATAGTTTACAAAAAGGGCAAAGCCAACAACGAGGACGACCTTCTAAAGGCCGAAACCAGCGAACTTGAAATGCAACTTCGCAACGCAGGGCGTATAGGCGAGCCCGAAATGGATGACTTTGTTCGACGAATGGGTCTATAACAAAAAACCTCTCTTACCGAGAGGCTTTTTGTTACGTTTAAACTTCTACTTAAACAGCATAGGAACCAGGTCAACCACGCGGCAGGAGTAGCCCCACTCATTGTCGTACCAGGCCAGTATTTTAACCATGTTACCCATTACCATGGTGCTGTCGGCATCGAAAATGGAGCTGTGCGAATTGTGAACAATGTCGATTGAAACAATAGGGTCCTCGGTGTATTCCACAATGCCCTTCATGGGGCCTTCGGCCGCTTTTTTCACAGCAGCATTTACTTCCTCCTTGGTTACATCCCTTTTCAGGAACGCTACAAAGTCGACCAGCGAACCGGTTGGGGTTGGAACGCGAACTGCTAAACCATCGAGTTTGCCTTTGAGCTCGGGAATTACTTTACCTACCGACTTGGCAGCACCGGTAGTAGTAGGAATCATTGATACAGCAGCTGAACGGGCTCGGCGAAGGTCGCTATGGGGTGCATCGAGAATGCGTTGGTCGTTGGTGTATGCATGTATGGTATTCATGAAACCCTTTTCTAACCCGAAATTATCGTGCAGAATTTTTACAATGGGTGCTAGGCAGTTAGTGGTACAGCTGGCATTCGAAACGCACTTGTCTTCAGGTTTCAAATCGCTATCGTTAACGCCCAACACAATCATGCGGTCAATTTCATCCTTGGAGGGTACGCAAAGGATAACCTTTTTGGCACCATTCTTAATATGATCTCCATAACCACCCTTTTCGCTTTCGCGTTTGGTGAAAATTCCGGTCGACTCAACTACCACATCGGGTGTAACTACCCATTTAATATTTAACGGGCTCCGCTCAGCATGAACAGGGTACTTGGTACCATTAACAATTATGTTCTGTGCATCGTAAGAAACGTTTCCGTTGAACTTGCCCTGGGTCGAATCGTACTTCAGCAGGTGAGCAAGGGTTTTGGTATCGGTGAGGTCATTAATTCCAACAACCTCCATTTCGGGACGCTCCAACGCAATTTTGAATACGTTGCGGCCAATTCGTCCAAAGCCATTGATTGCAACCTTAATCTTTGCCATAGTTATTTATTTTAGATTTGAAAACTGTTTGTTTTAAACTGAAAATCCACTTCAAAGGTAGCTATTTAAACCGAATTTAAACTAAATATGCCCTCAAGCATCGACCGAAAAAACCGAAAACGGTTGCTTCCAAAACCCATAGCAATTTGAGTACATTTAGTACCTTTGGAGGGCAAAAAAATTTGAAATGGTTTCTCTCAATCAGGTTACGGTAACCTTTGGCGGTTTCGATTTGTTTCGCAACGTGAGTTTCAATATTTCTCCCCGCGAAAGAATTGGATTGGTTGGCAAGAATGGTGCTGGTAAAACTACTCTTCTTCGTATAATTGTGGGTCAGGTCGCCCCAACTTCGGGCTTTGTGGGCATCCCAAAGGATACAAAGATAGGCTACCTGCCCCAGCAAATGGATGTTGCCAACAGCCGAAACGTATTGGATGAAACAATGCAGGCCTTTAGCGAAACGCTCGATCTTGCCCGTGAAATGGAGCAGCTTTCGACTGAAATGGCGCACCGTACCGATTACCATTCCGAAAGCTATATATCCCTCATTGAAAAATTGGCCGAGAAAACCGACCGATTCAACCTGTTTGGCGGTAAAAACCTTGAGGCGCAAGCCGAGGTTGCGTTGCAGGGATTGGGCTTTAAACGAACCGACTTTTCTCGCCCAACCCACGAGTTCAGTGGAGGTTGGCGCATGCGCATTGAACTGGCCAAAATTTTGCTGCGCAAGCCCGATGTGCTCCTTCTCGACGAGCCCACCAACCACCTCGACATTGAATCGATTCAATGGCTCGAGGAATACCTAAAAACTTTTCCGGGTTCTGTTGTACTCATTTCGCACGACAGAGCCTTTCTCGACAATATAACCGAACGTACAGTTGAACTATCGCTAGGAAAAGCTTTCGACTACCGAGTTGCCTATTCCAAGTACGTTGTGCTCCGAAGCGAGCGCCGCGAGCAGCAGCTGGCTGCCTACCGGAATCAGCAGAAGCAAATTGACGACACCATGGAGTTTGTAGAGCGTTTCCGCTACAAGGCCACCAAGGCCAACCAGGTGCAATCGAGATTGAAACAGCTCGATAAAATGGAAATTATTGAGGTTGACGACGAGGACCTATCGGCTCTTAACATCACGTTTCCGCCTGCTCCCCGCTCGGGCGAGGTGGCGGTAAAAATCGATGAGGTAGCGAAAAGTTACGGCAATCTCACGGTTTTTAGCAGAGCCAACATGGTTATTGAACGGGGCGAAAAGGTAGCTTTTGTAGGTCGAAACGGAGAAGGAAAAACTACTCTGAGCCGAATAATTATTGGCGAACTCGACCATACCGGAAAAATAACCATTGGGCACAACGTGAGCATTGGGTACTTTGCCCAGAATCAGGACGAACTAATGAACCCAAACCATACGGTTCTGGAAACCATCGACAGGGTTGCAGTTGGCGATATACGCACTAAAATGCGCGATATACTTGGGGCTTTTCTTTTCCGTGGCGACGATGTGGACAAAAAGGTATCGGTACTTTCGGGGGGTGAACGAAACCGGCTAGCTATGGTTAAGCTCATGCTGCAACCCTACAACCTGCTCGTTCTCGACGAGCCCACGAACCACCTCGATATGCGCTCAAAGGACATTCTTAAGAATGCCATCCGCAAATTCGAAGGAACTGTTATTGTGGTATCGCACGACCGAGAATTCCTCGATGGGCTGGTTTCGAAAGTTTACGAATTCCGCGATGGCAAAGTAAAGGAACACTTGGGTAGTATAAACGAATTTTTAATGCGTCGTAGGCTCGAAAACTTGAAAGCACTTGAGTTTCGGAAAGAAAATAGCCGCTCCCATTCGGTGGAAAAAAGCAAAGCCGAAAGCAAGCAGCAATGGCTCGATCGCAAAGAGTTCGACAAGCAAGTACGTAAGGTTGAGGCAAATACAGAAAGGACCGAGGCGGAAATACATGCGCTTGAAAAGCGCATTGAAACTATGGATGCCCTGTTGGCTTCGCCCGAGGGTTCGAAGGAAGCCGATGCCGATTTTTACATTCGCTATAATGAAATAAAAAAACAGCTGGTAACACTTATGGATCAATGGGAACAACTTTCGATGGAGGCAGAAGAACTGAAAGAGAAACGCAAGGAGATGGAAGGATAGCGGGTTGGTTGTCGGTTAAGTTGTTCATTGATTGTTGATTGTTGAAAACAAACCTCAACCGTCTTCCAGTTTTGCACTTCGGTCTTCAATAGCTCAATAACCTAATAACTCAAAAACTGAATTACTCAATAACCCAATAATCAATAATCTAAGTACATTAGCACCACAGTTTCCTCTCATATGAAACCTACACGAAATAACGATACAATTTACGGAATTAGAGCTGTAATGGAGGCCCTAAATTCAGGCAAAGAGATAGATAAAGTTCTAATTAAGAGAGGTGTTGCAGGCGAGCTGGTTGGCGAGTTGCTCCAAATGCTCCGAGAGCATGGGGTAAACGTACATCAGGTTCCGGCAGAAAAGTTCAACGAGTTTGGAAATAGAAATCATCAGGGCGTAGTAGCCTACGTTACGCCTGTTGCGTTTTTTCCGTTCGAAGAGCTGATTGCACAGCTTTGGGAGCAAGGAAAGGACCCATTCCTAGTGATTCTCGACGGAGTTACCGATGTTCGGAACCTGGGTGCCATTGTACGAACTGCCGAATGCGCTGGAGCGCATGCCGTTATTTTTCCTGCTAAAGGCTCGGCTCGTATTGGTTCCGATGCTGTAAAAACTTCGGCCGGGGCCATCCACCATCTGCCGCTTTGCCGGGTTGGAAGCCTCAAATCTACCATAAATTACCTTCGCAATTCGGGAATAAGGGTAGTTGCAGCCAGCGAAAAGGCATCGAAACTATACTCCGAAGTTGACTTAAAACCACCCATTGCCATTGTATTGGGCTCCGAGGATGTTGGCATTTCGGACGAGGTGCTGCGCCTTGCCGATGAGCTGGTAGCTATACCCATACGCGGCAAGGTTGGGTCGCTCAACGTTTCGGTTGCTGCCGGAATTCTGATTTTTGCGGTATTACGCTAAAACTAACTATTTCGCACGAGGTTGCCCTGTTGAAACGCAACAACCACAAGACTGGATGCACCAATCGCAAATGCTTTTTGTAAATACAATTGAGGTTCCGGAAGCAGATAAGATTCTTACCATAAACCCCTATAACAGGTCAATTAGGTTTTGAATGGATTGTTTTAAAGCTGTAAAGTCTGCAAGGTTAGTATGTTGAAGCAATTTAGATTCATTGTTACTCCGTTCAGCATTAATATTTTTCAATAACTGAGTTCCTGCGGGTGTGAGTTTAATTATTATGGAGCGCCGATCATTTTCATCGGTCGTTCTAACCAACAACTCTTTTTTTACGAGGTTATCGATAATCCTGCTTATTCTCGACAAAGAGATACCCATGCTCTTTGCCATTATACAGCTATTAATACAGTCACATTTCTTAAAAGCTATAAAAAAGAAGTATTCAGATTCGTTAAGGTTATACTTTTTCCTGATTGTTTGGTTATAAGCCTCGCCTTTCTCTCTTAAATAGTCCAGTAAATAAAAAATATTTTCATTCATAACGCACGGGTTTACAGGATGATATAAAATTAATTTGAAAAAAACATGTATTTATTTTTGTAGATATGTATATATGTGTATATTTGCACACGTAATTATTTGCGACTAGCAAATAATGTTAACGACAAATATAAATAATTAAAATTAATGACTATGAGAAAAAATGTTTTAATCGGAATTGGAAGTTTCATTGCAGGGCTTTTATTAACGGGTCTAATTATTTATAAAAGCGCCCCATCGCTAATGATGATGGAAGATGAAAGCAAGTATTCTTTTGATAGAACCGTAGAGGAATTTGAGGCAGAAGTTAAAGCCGCAAATTGGAAAATAGCCGGAATTCACGATATGCAAAAGGTTTTGGAAGGCTTTGGTCATAACGTGAGGGCAGTAAAAATTTACGAATTGTGTTCATCAAAGTACTCGGCAGTTATTTTAGAAAAGGATGATGAACGCATAGTGTCCCCTCTAATGCCTTGCAGGGTAGCTATTTACGAGAAATCGAACGGTAAAACTTACATTACCCGTATGAATTCAGTGCTAATGGCAAAACCCTTTGGCGGTTTAATTGATGAGGTCATGCAGAAAGCAGCTGGCGAAACAGAAGTGTTTATCAAAAAATTGCTGAAATAGTTGCCAGAAATAGAAGCGATTTTGGCCATTTAAAAATTCAACCCGGGTTGGACATTAGGTTTGAAATGCCTTATGAATAATCCGGGTTTTGATTACCCAAGGCAATGCTAATTGTGTTGTAACTTTAGTTGGGCTAATTAGTCCTTAAGAATTTATCGGGCTCCCCGTACGTTTGTTCTGAATTTTACATCAGAAAAATGTTATCAACTTAGGGCTTATGTGTTTATCGCCAATTAGTAGTGAAATAATCCTAAGTTTATCTGTGCCTCCCCTCTCGCCAAGTTGCGCCAGGCATAACATCTTTAGCTCTAAACGAAATTGTCTGTATTTCTCTTGGCAAACCCTTTTACCTGCGGCAAAAAAACTTTTCAAATCCAACTTTGAATAATAGAATCACCTGTTATTCAAGCAAATCAACCATTTAATTTTATAAAACTTTGAATGTATGAAACTCACAAGAATAATGTTTACCGGATTTTTATTACAAATGTCCACGCATTTTGTATTTGGCCAGTTTACAATAAATGGGGAATTCCGGTCCAGGGGCGAAGTTCGGCATGGTTTTAGTAAATTACCTGTTGCCGATTCGGAGGCTGCATTTTTTATAAGCCAGCGCAGCCGAATATCTTTCGGCTTCACCAATGATCTGATTAAATCCAAATTAACACTTCAAAATATAAATGTTTGGGGTGATGATAACATTTACAATAGTACTGGGTCCTTTGGAAGCACTAAAGGGGTTGATGTTTATGAATCGTGGCTTGAAATGAAAACATCGCAATCCTCATCCCTAAAAATCGGCAGGCAAGAGCTTTCTTACGATGATCAAAGGTTATTAAGCACCCGCGACTGGGTACAAAGCGGATTAACCTATGATGCCCTTGTTTTTAAAAAACAACAGAGTTCGTGGCGTTTTGATCTTGGACTATCATTAAATAACCGGTCGGAGAATACTTTTGGAAATGATTTCCATACTGACAGAAACAGGATAAAAACATTGAATTTTGCCTATTTTGACAAAAAGGTAAATGAAAAACTTAAAATATCCCTAATAGCCTTAGGTACTGGCTATCAGAAGGAAGGAACTACTTCTACAATATATATGACGGGTACCTACGGAACGCACCTACATTACGATTTTGGTAAAGTTTCAATTTCTCCAAGATTCTATTATCAAAATGGAAAAAACAAAATAGGGCAGGAAATTTCAGCATACCATACCGGTGTTAATGCGTCCGTTTCACCGAGCGATAAGTTAACGATTGCCGCTGGTGTTGATTACTTCTCGGGGCACGATGCATCTAACAACGATCCGTCTTACTTAGCAAAAGATCATACTTTTGATATAATGTACGGTGCCCGTTACAAATTTTATGGAAATATGAACCAGTTCGTGTTTTCAGGCGAACCAATGGATGACGGTGGTTTAAATGATTTGTATCTGAAATTTAAATATTCCATTGGCACCAAAGGAACGTTCCTTTTAGACTATCATTTTTTTAGGTTAACATCCAATTATGCCGATCCCACTTTTACAAGCGGTTTTAAGGCTTTGAACAAGAATTTAGGTAGCGAATTTGATATAATATACTCTCATGAATTGTTTAAGGGTGCGACGCTAAGAACAGGTTTCTCATTTTTATTACCGTCCGAATCGCTCGAAATACTTAAAGGTGTGGGAGCCGGTAATAGCAAACACACATATTGGGGATGGATTATGTTGACAATAAAACCAAACTTCTTTAATTCAAAAGGGTAGTTTGACAACTTGGCGTACATGCAATATAGTTGCAACCAGCATCGGTAGGCACCTATAGCCAATCCGTCTTTTTTAGGCGCATATGCACTTTAATTGGTATATATGCCAAAAATAGTTGGTAAAATGAACATGTAACCTTTATCATACATGGGATACAAAGAAGTTTATTGAAATTCGTTTCAATAAACTTTTTTGTTACGATAAAAACGAAGAAAAAACGCTGTTGGTCCTGCGGAAGTTTGGATGTTATCAAATGGGGTCATCAGCATGGCAAGCGTCGCTTTAGGTGCAAGAGTTGTGGCATTTACTTTACTTCCTCCAATGTTGGTGTGGGAAAGAAGAACCCAGAGGTTTGGTTCAGGGAGTGGATCGAAGGCAAGCAGAGTTTCAAGCAAATCGCCGCAAGGAGCGGATACAGCGAAAGGACGCTGAAGTGCTACTTTTACGACTACCTGGAACATTACCCGGTTTGGAGCATACGATCAACAGAGCATGTCAACCTCCTGCTTGACGGAACCTTCTTTGCCAACAAGGTATGCCTGATCCTCTACCGGGACAATAACGTAAAGGCCACCCTGCTTTACCGTTTGAGCGACGGGGAGTGGACGGAGGAATTGCATGAGGATCTGGAGAACTTGTTGAACCTGGGCATTGCCATCGAAAGCGTCACGTGCGATGGGCTTCGCAACATGCTGCGTGCAGTGAGAGCCACCAGCCCCGATACCACCATTCAGCGTTGCCTGGCTCATATCCAGAGGGAGACCCTGCTGTGGCTCACGAAGCGCCCTCAAAGCCAGGCGGGGATAGAGCTATGAAACATCGTCAAATGCCTCCATACCATCGACAGCAAGGATAAATGGGGTTACTGGGTGCTCGACATGGTGCGTTGGTACGAAAGGCACAAAGACTTTGTGAACGCTAAACCCTACAAGCAGGATAACAAGAGGCACTGGTTCACCCACAAGAGCGTACGCAAGGCATTTATCCTCATCAAGCGCGCCCTGCCTGACATGTTCCACTACCTGGACAACCCCCGGATACCCGGGACAACCAACGGCTTAGAATCCTTTTTAAGACACCTCAAGCAGAACGTACCCATACACAGGGGGCTCTCTAGGGAGCACTTTAAGAACTACGTAAAGTGGTATCTCTACTTCAAAAGCAACGAGAAAAAGTTTTCTTAGCGATGTCAGGATGCCAGTAAACAGAAAGAGGAGCGGTATGCCCCTCCTTCTTCTTTCAGTTTACTGTATATCCATAAGACCTATTGCTGGCAGGTTGCTCTTCAGCAAAGCCTGCTTCCTCTTCGGCCTTACGGCAGGAATTTAAGGTTTATTTCTTTAAAATGCACCAACTATTTTTGGCATCATTACCTAAGAAATTTTGAATATGGCATAGGTAAATGTGCAGTTCAAAAAAAATCAACCAAATTGAAAGGGCATAGAAGCTCCAACTTCAATGAGTACTCGAAAGTGAACATATTATGCAAGAGCGGAAGCTCGCAAAAGCAAACAAGATGAGCAGGTGCTTAACAGAAAACGTCCCCAAATTGTCCACTGAAAAAAAGCAACCTGTTACTCAGCCGAATAACAGGTTACTCTAGTAGCGGGGGTAGGACTCGAACCTACGGCCTTTGGGTTATGAGCCCAACGAGCTACCAACTGCTCCACCCCGCAATATGCTTTAAAACTATATGTGTCGTTTCTTATTGCGGTGCAAATATAATACAAATTTGGCATAAGCAAACTATTTCCCCAAAAAAATACCTAACCCTAGCAACTACTAAAACTTAACGTTCAGGTATAGCGACCAGTTGAATCCCAATCCGAAAAAGTTAGTGTACTCCAATGGCGTTCCGGTTTGCAGGTATGTTTGTAGCGGCGTGTCGGATAGATAGTAAAGGGTAGCCAATGCGTTGTTATGGCTGTAAACATTAAAAAAGTTAATGCCCAATTTTGTTTCGGTTCCTTTGGTTAACAGGGTATAATTAAAGCCTAAATCGAGACGGTGGTATGGCGGTAGCCGATTAGAGTTTTTTGCATAGTTGGGCGATAAATTCATATTGGTTGTAAACAGCGGCTCATCCCAAGGCTTTCCCGAGCCATAAATCCACACGGCATTGTAGCCCCACTGCCTCCATTTACCTACACAGGCTATTTTTAACTCGTGCAGCTGGTCGTCTGCTGCAGGGTATGGTTCTCCCCAGTTGAAGAAATCGGACCGATTCATGCTTCGGGTAAGCGAGTACGAAGCCCAAATATGGGTGGTTTGAAATTCCTTGCGAACAAGCACATCGAGCCCAGTAGCCTTATTACCGTAGGTAATTATCCGTTTTTCCTGCTTAATTCTTCCTCCCACCCGTTTCAGAACAGTTTGGTTAAAGGTGAGGTTACTGGTTGTTTTATAGTATGCCTCCGCATCTAAGGTTAAGCCCCAAAACCGAATTAGAAACCCTCCCATTATTTGGTCGGAGTGTACAACGGGAAATTGGTACCCATCGGCTATATTCCAAACATTGCGAAAACCCGATTGCGAAACATCGAGGGTACGGTTCACAAACTGGTAGTACCTGCCTGCCGAGGCCCGCAGGGTAAAACTTCTATTGAATGCAAGAGCAGCCTGAATGCGGGGCTCCCAATACATTTTTTGTGTAACTGAGTAATGGTTTGCCCTTAAACCCAATTTGAACGACGATAATTTACCGTGCGCCCATACGTATTGGCCCCAAAGGGTTGATTGAAGCATGCCTTGGTTGCTTACTCGGGCCGTGTCAATAACCTCAAAATTATTTGTATAGTGCGCCATTGAATCGTATAAATGAATTCGAACCCCATTGGTTTGAATACCCATCTGGGCTTCAGCCCATTTTCCTAGTTTTACTCCACTATGCCAGTTGGCATTAAAATCGGTAATACTATTGCCGGTAATCAATGCCCTAATAATAGTATCGCGCAAGGTGCTGTTTTGCCTTCGTCGCAAAGTGCTATCGGCGTGGTTGAATTGAAGCGAATACTTCGATAGACCTACGTTAATGCTCTGATATAAAATGGGCGACCATTGTCGAGCCCAACGTAACCCCACCCCACCATTACCCCAATTGGCCTTTTCCGTTAGGGTTGAATAACTTTGTATACGCTCCAGGTTAGTGGCATCGATACCTCGATGTGCCGAAACCGATATGTTATCTTTCTCGGTGGGCCGGTAGGCTATCTTCAGACTAATATCGCCAAAAGTATAGGAGGGTTCATCGATATCGACCTTAAAGAATGAGGGTGTGCTGCTATTGAATGTAAAAATATCTGAACGTGCACTCTCCATGAGGCTATAGTAAAGCGAAGATCGGTATATATCGCTGAACGAGCGCCGAGCCGCTATAACGTAAGTGAATTTGGGTCCTAATGGGCCCTCAACAGTTGCATCGAAATTCAGCATATCAACTCCCGCATCTACCCTTGTTACATTGGCATTGCCTGTCTTTCCGGTAATCTCTACCACACTCGAAGCACGTCCGCCCCAGCGGGCATCGAAACCGCCCTTATGCACTCTAATATCCTTAATGGCCTTGGCATTCAAACTCGAAAAGGCTCCAAAGAAATGATCGATTTGGTATATGGTGAAACCATCGTAGGTAATGAGGTTCTTATCGGTTGCCGATTTGCGAACCAGCAAACCTGCTGAACTCTCGGTAGTTCCATCCACACCGGGCAGAAGTTGCAAAGGTGCGGAAATGTCGAGCCCATTCAGCGACGGAATATCGGTATTTCTATTGGAGTTCCAAGCAACCATACCCGGATTGTTCTCGGTAAGCACCAAATCGGGCTGTTTAACGCGAACCAACACATCCTCAATCACAAGCTCCTGCCGCTCCATTTCAACCACCACCATGCTCGACTGGGAAGGAGGAAACACAACGGTTTCTGTGGGATTGAACCCTAAATAAAAAGCTCTTAACCGAAGGGTGTCAGTACGTTGGGTAGTTATGGAAAAGTACCCGTCGCTATTGCAGGTAATGCCAATATCGGTACCCAGTATCGAAATTACAGCATAGGGAAGCTGCTCTTTACTCCCAAGCGCTTTTACAACGCCCAGTATCTTGAATATTTTGGGCAAAGGTGAAGCAACAGGTATAGGCTGCGACTTATCGGTCTTTGGCCGTACAACTATCACATCGCCCATTTGAATTGCTTCAAGATTGGTAGATATTAATGCCTGCTCAACCGCCTCGAGGGGTGTGCGTTGCGACACTGTTACCGACACAATTACTTCCTTTGCCAAATCGCTATCGTAGGCAATTTTAACCTGGTAATTGGCCGAAATGGTTTGTAAAACTTCCGCAAGCGGTCGTTGCTTGGCGTTTATGCTTACGGTTTGGGCAGGTAACCACGCAAAAGGAAACAAAAACAGAATAACAAACAATATTGCGTTAGCAATCGGTCCTCTGTTTGCTTGCATGGGTTAGCTTTGTTTGTAGTATTTACAATTTGCGGCCATAATCCCCTACTGTTTAGCAGGAAATATTTCAACAACTTTGCCCTTTTGGGATATAGAAAAATCTAAACCCATTGGAATACAAATGTATTGAAGGGCTTCCGTCAGGTTTTCGTTGGAAAAGTAACCCGAATACTTTCTTTCAAGGGAGCTAATCCCCCTATAATTAATTCGAACATTGAACTGCCTTTCTACCTCAGCAAAAACTATATTAAGTTCGGTATTACTGAAATAGAACTCTCCTCGAGTCCATGCTGCAACAATCTGTTCATTTACATCGAAAACCTGAGGGGTATCGTCGGCTTTACTCATTAGCATGCCATTACCTCCCTTCAGTTTCTGAACCAACGTACCATCCCTATTAATAACATCCACTTCTCCCTCAATGCATTCAGCGACAAAAAGGCCCTCTCTGCTTTTCACATTGAAAATAGTGCCCCTAACAATTACCCTATTAGTACCCGACTTAACTGTAAAGAGGCTTTGACCTTTATGAACGCTAAAAAGAGCTTCTCCACTTAGCGAAACTTCTCTTTTCTCAATAAAACCGTAACGCCTAAACTTAAGCATTGAACCCGAATTAATTGTAACCTGCGACGAATCGGGTAAAACAATGCTCAACATTTTGCCATTGGGAACATCGAATGCAACCATTGCATACTCGCGATGTAGCAATATACCCAACGCGGCAATTAGAGCAATTGTTGCGGCAGCCAGCCACATGGCACGTCGGCTTTTGAAGCGCTCAGCCTGCTCTTTTGTTTCAATCTGTGCAGTTATTTCATTCCAAAGTTCATCCTTGCATATAGCCGATTTTGGCACCGTCAAACCATTGAACAGCGAAAGTAGTTCCTTGTCGGAACCTCGGAACGACCCTATGCCCCTATTTAATTCCTCGCTGCTCATAGCTTGTAATCGATTTTTGTACGAAGCACAGCCAAAGCTTCAGACATGCGTTTTTCAATTGCCTTTACGCTTAGTCCAAGCCTAGTGGCGATTTCGTTGTAAGTAAGACCTTCAATTCGGCTCATTAAAAACACAATACGAGCGCTTTCGGGAATACTAGCAATCGCATTTTGCAGCATAGAGCTAAACTCTTCCGATAGTATTGCATGATCGGCAGCCTCAAGCTCGCCACTTTGCGATTGGTTCCGTTCGAAACGGTAAACAACCTGATTGTGTTTAAACTCGTTTTTTATTATATTCGATGCAATGGTATAAAGCAGAGCTTTAATGGTTTCTGAACGAACTTTACCTCTGTACTCCCAAAATTTCACAAAAGTATCTTGCACTACATCGTCGGAAAAGGATGCATCGCCCGTTTTGAAATAGGCGTAATTCCGAATGCTTTCGTAATACAAGTCATATATTCGGCGGAACCAACTGAGTTCCTGGTGTGTCATATGTTCCGAAGGCAGTGTCAAAAGCCAAAAATTTTTGGTAAATGTAAAAAATATTGTTTAGTTGCCGATTTAATGTAATTCATTTTTAAATAAACCGACAAACGGGTTCAACATTTATAAACGTTAGCGGTTACATAAAGCAATCGATGAAAAAGAATAATAAAACCAAAAAGTTCTATCTTTGTGGCAATTCGAACGAAAAAATATGTCGACATCCAAGTCCAAAAAGAAGTACATTAATAAGTTGAAGGACAAGTATAGGCTCAGCATATACAACGATCAAACCTATGAAGAGGTGCTGGTTCTTAGGCTTTCGAGGCTAAATGTTATAACCGTAGTTGGAAGTTTAGCTATACTTCTGGTTATAATAGTAACAGTTCTCATAGCCTTTACCCCGCTTAGGGAGTTCATTCCTGGCTATCCCGATGGCAACACCCGTCGTAACATTGTTCATAATGCACTGAAAGTTGACAGTTTAGAGCGCGAGGTAGTTCAATGGAAAAACTATTTGGGTAACTTGAATGCCATACTTCGAGGCGAAGCTCCAAACAGTTTCGAAAGCATGCCCGATTCGGCAATACGGTATAAAGAAATCAACTTCACTCGCTCGGTTGAAGATTCGCTTTTGCGATTGCAAATTGAAGAAGAAGAACTATACAACCTTTCGGTTACCGATGCCCGAAGGGGAAAACAGGGATTCTCGAGTCTCCACTTTTTTCCTCCTGTTAAGGGAGTTATTACCAATAGTTTTAATGTTCAACAGAACCATTTTGGAGTTGATGTGGTTGCTTCGCCCAATGAGGTAGTTGTTGCCATTGCCGATGGCACCGTAATTCTTTCCAACTGGACACTAGAAACTGGCTATGTAATTCAAATTCAACACGAAAGTGACTTGGTTTCGGTTTATCGCCACAATAGCAAGCTGCTAAAACGCGCAGGTACAAAAGTAAAGGCCGGCGAGGCAATTGCAATAATTGGCAACTCAGGCGAACTCACTACAGGACCCCATTTACACTTCGAACTTTGGCATAATGGGAACCCCATCAACCCCGAGAAGTATATAACCTTCTAACAGTATTCAGAAATATTTCAAATCTCATTGTGAAGCGACGCATTGCCATACTCGGATCGACTGGTTCCATTGGAACCCAAGCACTCGATGTGATTAGCAGAAATCCCGAACTTTTCGAGGTTGAACTGCTAACTGCCAACAATAGCGCCGAATCGCTCATTTGCCAAGCCCGAGAGCATAAACCCAATACGGTTGTAATTGGCAATAAAAGTAAGTATGTGCAAGTTAAGAACGAATTGGAACCGTTTGGTATCAAAGTATTTGCTGGTGAGGAATCCATTGCACAAGCAGTTGAGATGGATGGTATTGACATGGTCCTCTCGGCCTTGGTGGGCTACTCTGGGCTAATTCCCACCATTAATGCCATAAAGAAAGGGAAACCAATTGCTCTTGCCAACAAGGAAACCCTGGTGGTTGCTGGTGAATTGGTAATGGATTTAGCCCACAGATTTAAAGTTCCCATTATTCCAGTCGATTCGGAGCATTCCGCCGTATTCCAATGCCTAGTTGGCGAAACCAACCCAATTGAAAAAATTATACTTACCGCTTCGGGTGGACCCTTCCGTGGAAAAACGTACGACCAACTTAAGGGTGTTTCCCTTGCCGATGCCTTGAACCACCCCAATTGGTGCATGGGAAATAAAATTACTATCGATTCGGCCACTATGATGAATAAGGGCTTTGAGGTAATTGAAGCCAAATGGCTTTTTGGGCTCACGCCCAACCAAATTGAAGTAGTGGTTCACCCCCAGTCCATTATCCATTCGCTGGTGCAATTCACCGATGGTTCAATAAAGGCTCAAATGGGACTACCCGATATGCGATTGCCCATTCAGTATGCCCTGGCATTCCCTAAACGAATACAATCCGATTTTCCACGATTTTCTTTCTCTCAGTGCGCCAGCCTAACCTTCGAGGAACCCAACTTAAACAGCTTCCCTGCTCTTTCCATTGCCTACGAAGCCATGATTAGGACCGGAAATATTCCCTGTGCACTCAACGCTGCCAACGAGATTGCCGTAGCTGCGTTTTTAAATAGCCAAATTAACTTTTTAGCCATCCCCGAAATATTGAGAGAAAGTATTTCGAGAGTCAGTTACATTGCTAACCCCTCGCTTGACGATTATCAGCAAACCGATGCGGAGGTTCGAAACATAGCAACCAGTTTTTTAAATAAATACAAAGTTTAATATCAGCTAATTCAATAATCTATGGATATTCTTATCAAAGCACTTCAGTTTCTTTTAAGTCTTTCAATTCTTGTAATTCTTCACGAAATGGGGCACTATATGTTTGCCCGTCTTTTCAAAACAAGAGTCGAGAAGTTTTACCTGTTCTTCAACCCGTGGTTCTCCATTTTTAAATTTAAAAAGGGCGAAACCGAATACGGTTTAGGCTGGCTCCCGCTGGGAGGTTATGTTAAAATTTCGGGAATGATTGACGAGTCGATGGATAAGGAGCAGATGAAACAGCCCCCCCAGCCCTTCGAATTCCGATCGAAACCCGCATGGCAGCGGCTTCTCATTATGGTTGGTGGAGTACTTGTAAATTTTCTTTTGGCCCTTGTTATATACTCCATGGTGCTTTACACCTGGGGCGAAAAATATATAAAAACAGAAAACCTCAAGTACGGTGTAGTTGCTGAACCTTTAGCCCAGGAAATGGGCTTTCAAAATGGCGACCAAATCCTTCTACTCGATGGAAAAAAGGTTGATGGATACCATCAAATTGTTCCGAAAATTGTACTCGATAAGGTTGCGTGGGTAACACTGGTTAGAAATAACGACACTTTAGAAGTTCCTATTGATAAAGAATTCCTGCCTAGGTTACTGAAGGTAAAGGGCCCCCTTCTGACTCCCAGATTTCCCTTTGTGGTTGCTGAAGTTGTTCCCGAATCGGCTGCTGCTAAAGCTGGCCTTCAACCCGGCGACAGCCTTGTGGCTCTAAATGGAAATAGCGCCCATTTTTTCGATCAATTCCGTGCAGCCATGCAAGCAAACAAGAATGACACTGTTGAGATTACTGTACTTCGCAATGGCAGCGAAATTACCAGTACTATTGAGGTTCCCGAAAGTGGATTAGCAGGAGTTTATAATGTTTCGCTCGATAATTTCATTGCTATCAGTACATTTTCCTATTCATTCTTTGAAGCCATTCCTGCCGGAATTAAAAAGGGTTTCCAAACCCTTTCTGATTATGCTAAGCAGCTCAAACTGATTTTTTCGCCTTCAACCAAAGCTTACGAGTCGGTTGGCGGATTCGGGACCATTGCCAGCATTTTCTCGAGCACCTGGGATTGGCAAGCCTTCTGGGGAATAACCGCTTTCCTATCCATTATCCTGGCGCTAATGAACATACTTCCAATACCTGCGCTCGATGGAGGGCATGTACTTTTCCTCCTTTACGAAATAATTAGCGGACGAAAACCCAGCGACAAGTTTTTGGAGTATGCACAGGTTGCTGGAATGATTTTCATACTCGGATTGGTTCTATTTGCAAATATTAACGATATAGTAAAGTACCTTTTTTAAATAAACCAAAATATTAACAACTATGTTGGAACTTGTAATTGCTGGAATGATCGGGGGTTGGGAACTCCTTGCCATTGTTGCTATTGTTATTCTGCTTTTTGGCGGTCGTAAAATTCCCGAACTCATGCGTGGTTTAGGAAAAGGCGTTAGCGAATTCAAAAAAGGTGTTCGCGAGGGCGATAAGGAAACCGACGAAGAGAAAACCACCAAGTAATACCGTTAGAATGCAACTTCACAGTGCAAGGCGGATTTTTGCTGCTCTTGTTGTATCCATTTTTTGGATAACTACACCTGCTTTGGCATTCGAATATGGCAAAACCTCGAATAAAAAAATGGGTTGCCCCGTGGGCAATTCGCTCGATGGACTTCATAAACTGAAAATCTTCCCCGACAGCAGTTCGGCCCGAAAAGTTAACGAAACCTATCCGGTTTTCCCCGATTTGGTTTACGAGTACCGCATTGCTGAGATTGACAACCTGTCGCCTATCGACTTCGATTTCAACCCTTTGGTAAAACGATACATCGATATTTACACCGTTGAACGCCGCGAGCAGGTTGCTCAAATGTTGGGTTTGGCCAATTTGTACTTTCCTATGTTCGAAGAGATGCTCGACAAGTATAGCCTTCCCCTCGAACTGAAGTACCTAGCGGTTGTTGAATCGGCCCTCAATCCCCTTGCCATTTCGCCTACCGGGGCGGTAGGTTTGTGGCAGTTTAAAATAAATACCAGTCGCATGTTCGACCTGGAAGTGAACAGCTACGTTGACGAGCGAATGGACCCCATAAAGTCCACCGAGGCCGCATGCGTATACCTTCAATATTTGTATAGAATTTTTAATAACTGGCATTTGGCGTTGGCTGCTTATAATGTTGGGCCGGGAGCTGTAAAGGCCGCCATTCAACGAGCTGACGGTGAAACCAACTTCTGGAAACTGTACCCTTCGCTGCCTGAGGCCGCTCAAAACTATGTACCAGCTTTTATTGCAGCAGCTTATGTATTTCAAAACGCATCTGCGCATGGTATTTCTAAATCCGAACCCGTAATACATTTCTCACAAACCGACACAATTTCAATAAAGCAACCTATTCACATAAGCGTTCTGTCCCAATTTATTGGTGTTCCTGTGGAACAGCTCCATTTTTTAAACCCCATGTACCGGCAAGGATTTGTGCCTAAACCCAAGCTTCCAGCTCCTATTCGTATACCCTCGGTAAAGGTGAGTGCTTTTATTAAAAACGAATTGGCCATTTACGAGGGCACACCCAGAAAAATGACTAACGACAGCCAAATTAATTCGACAGGAAGTACTCACAAGAAAAGCAGATTTACACACACTGTAAAAAAGGGTGAGTACCTTCATAAAATAGCCATAATGTATGGTTGCACTATCGACGACTTGCAGGTTTGGAACCCAACCTTAACTCACGAACTATCGGCAGGGCAACAAATTGAAATATGGGCCGATCCGAAAATGGTTGGCAAGCTCAAGCAGTTGGGTATTCAGCCCTAAAGTGTAGTTTAATTTTTTCAGCGTTTTTTCTCTATATTTGAAAAAGTTACAAAATTTTTATGGAAAGTATAACAAGTTAGCATCCACAGTAAGCAACAAAAACAAATTAAAATAAACATACCATGCTTAGCAAATCCCTGAAAATATTGTTACTCCTGTTTCTTATTGGAACAGCCTTTACAGCCTGCAAACGCAATAGTAGGGGAAGAAATACATCGCTTCCGAATGTTACAGGAACAGCAGGCGAACTACTTATTATATTGGATAAATCGTTGTGGGAAGAGTCCATAGGTAAAACCTTTTCTGAGATTATTAAGTCCGATTACCCAATGGTTCCACAAAAAGAACCCATGTTCGATTTGGTGTGGGTTCCAACGCTTAGTTTCAGCGATATTTTCAAAACCCATCGAAACATAGTTGTTGTTATGGCAGGTACTGAATATACCAAAGCTGAAATTACTGCTCAGCGCGATATTTGGGCAACTCCTCAAATGGTTGTAAATGTAGTAGGGCCAACCTATCCGGCCATTGAAAGAATGCTGAACGAGGATAAGGACAAATTGATTCAAATTTTCGAATTAGCCGAGCGCGAAAGAGTAATTGCTAACGCAACCAAGTTTGAGGAGAAAGGATTAGGACAACTAATTGAGAATAAGTTTGGGGCTACCATGACTTTCCCAAAAGGCTACAAGTTAAATAAAGACACTACCGACTTTGTTTGGATATCGTACGAAACCCCTAATACTAGTCAGGGCATTTTTATTTATTCATACCCTTACGAGGATAAAAACACCTTTACAACACAATTTCTGGTTGAAAAGCGCAATAGTTTTCTGAATGTATTAGTTCCAGGGCCAACTGCTGGGAGCTACATGACAACATTCGATGAAATTCAGCCAATTTTTAACCAGTTCAACTATAAAAACAGGTATTATGGTCAGCTCAGAGGCTTGTGGGATGTTCATGCGCACCCCATGGGGGGTCCATTTATTAGCCTTACTACACTAGACCAGAATCGAAATTTGGTCATCACTGCCGAAGCTTATGTATACGCCCCCCGATTTAAAAAGAGGAACTACCTTCGCCAGGTTGAGGCATTGCTTTACACTCTTTCGGTAAAAGAATAAAAAAACACCCCAAAAGTTTTGTGTCCAACTTTTGGGGTGCACATCAAAATCCCCTCTTTATTTTTATCAGAAAAAACTTTAATCGTCGGCCTCGTCATAAGTGCCGGTACTAACTCGTACAATACCCCGTTTAGAATTTCGAATGAAATTCAGAATCATTTCGCGTTCCTCGCTCTGAGGAACCGACCTTTCAATTTCTGCAATGGCTTGCGAAACATTCAGCCCTTTATTATACAGAATGCGATAAAGTTCTTGAATTTCAGCTATTTTGTCGGGTGAAAAGTTGCGCCTGCGCAAACCAATGAAGTTTAGTCCAACATACGAAATGGGCTCGCGAGCAACTTTTACAAAGGGTGGAATATCCTTGTTTACTCTCGATCCGCCCTGGATCATGGTGTGGCTTCCAATGCGTTCGAACTGGTGAACTAGGCAACCACCCGAAAGGATGGCGAAATCTTCAACTTCTACTTCTCCAGCCAACTGGGTAGCATTCCCTAAAATAACATTATTACCAACAACACAGTCGTGTGCAATATGCACATATGCCATTAAAAGGCTGTTGTTACCAACCTTGGTAAATCTCCTAGATGCAGTGCCTCTATTAATAGTTACGCACTCCCTTATGGTAACGTTGTTCCCCACTTCAGCAGTAGTTACTTCGCCTCTAAACTTTAGGTCCTGAGGAATGGCTGAAATCACAGCCCCCGGAAATATTCTGCAGTTGCTGCCAATTCGGGCACCGTCCATAATGGTAACATTGGGACCAATCCATGTGTTATCGCCAATAATCACATCGCCCGAAACGTAGGCGAAAGGTTCAATGGTTACACCATTGCCTATTTTCGCATTGGGATGGATATACGAAAGGGGTTGATTCATGTACTATTTAATTTTTGTTATTTGCGCCATAAGTTCTCCTTCCATAACCAACTGGTCACCAACAAACGCTTGGCCTAGCATGGTAGCTATACCTCTGCGAATAGGTTCAAGCAGGTCGAGGCGGAAAATAATAGTATCGCCAGGTACTACCTTTCTTTTAAACTTAACCCTTTCAATTTTCAGGAAGTAAGTTAAGTAATTCTTGGGGTCGGGAACTGTACTAAGAACCAAAATTCCTCCAACCTGAGCCATTGCCTCAACCTGAAGCACACCAGGCATTACAGGTTCGTCGGGGAAATGGCCAACGAAGAAACCTTCGTTCATGGTTACGTTCTTCAGTCCTACAACAGAATTTTCATCGAGGTGAAGAATCTTATCGATTAATAGGAATGGAGGACGATGGGGTAAAATCTCTTGAATTTGGAGAATATTCATTAATGGGGGCTGGTTCACATCGTACTCGGGCACATTGGGCTTTAATGCTTCTTTGCGTGCCATTTTCCGAATAATCTTAGCTAATTCGGTATTGGCATGGTGACCGGGACGACGTGCAATAATCTTCCCCTTTATTCTTCGTCCTACTAAAGCTAGGTCTCCAACCAGGTCGAGTAACTTATGACGAGCAGGTTCGTTGGAGAAATGCAAATCGAGGTTATTCAGAATCCCCTCTGGCTTAACGTGCACTCTGGGTTTATTGAATATATCGGCAATACGATCCAACTCCTCCTGTGGCACTTCCTTTTCCATTATAACAATGGCATTCTGTAGGTCGCCCCCTTTAATTAGGTTGTTTCTGAGCAGCGGCTCAAGCTCATGAAAGAACACAAAGGTTCTGCAAGGGGCAATTTGCTGCTCAAAATCGGCAATGTTGGGTAGCTGCGCAAACTGGTGGCCAAGAACTCTCGAATTGTAGTCAATTAGCACATCGAGGCTAAACGATTCGTCGGGGTATGCAGCTATTTCAATCCCTTTATCGGGTTCTGAGTATACTAATTTCTCCTTAATAACGTAAAAAACCCTTTCGGCTTCCTGCTTAACAACGCCCACCTTTTTAATTTCTTCAACAAAGTAGCGCGAGCTACCATCGACGATGGGCATTTCGGGTCCCGAAATTTTAAGCAGAGCATTATCGATTCCCATTCCCGAGAGTGCAGCCAGAACATGCTCAATGGTACTTACCCTAGCACCATTTTGCTCAAGTGTGGTACCTCTAGAAGTATCAACAACATTGTCGGCTATTGCCTCAATGGTTGGTTGGTTAGGCAAGTCGATTCGTTGAAAAACATAGCCTGTATTTTCTTCGGCGGGACATATAGTTAATACGGCCTCTACTCCAGTATGAAGGCCCCTGCCTTTAATGGTAACTTCCTGTTGGATTGTTCTTTGCTTCTCCGACATAAAATAAACTTAAAATTTAGTTTGCGAAATTAAAACTTTTGATTGAGATTTTCGGACAGTTGATTAATTTTCCGTTTCATCTCATCTATTTCGAGCCTAATTTCGGGAAGATTTTTAAAGTAAATAAATGATTTACTGAACATTTTAGCATTTATAGCCGGAGCTCCAATCAGAACTTCGCCGGGTGTTTTCAAATTGTTTGTAACTCCAGCTTTGGCAGATAGTTTTACCCCATCGGCAATGGTTATGTGACCAGCCACGCCAACTTGCCCTCCAAAAAGGCATCCCTTTCCCACTTTGGTCGAACCTGCTATTCCAGACTGGGCAGCCATTACCGTATTTTCCCCAATTTCAACGTTGTGCGCTATTTGGATTAGGTTATCGAGTTTTACACCCTCTTTAATTACAGTTGAACCCATAGTAGCCCTATCGATTGTTGCATTGGCTCCAATTTCAACATTATCCTCAATTACAACATTTCCAATTTGTTGAATTTTTTGGTAGCTTCCATCGGCTTGCGGTGCAAAACCAAATCCATCGGAGCCTACTACGGTGCCAGCATGTATTATACAATTACTACCAATAATACAACTGTCGTATAATTTTACCCCAGCATATAAAGTACAATTATTGCCAATGGAGGTGCGGTCGCCCACGTAACATTGAGGGTATATTTTAACGTTGTCGCCAATTATGGCAGCTTCTCCAATATACGAAAAGGCTCCAATGTAAACGTTTTTTCCAATTTTTGCTGTGGATTCCACTATAGCCTGAGGGTGAATGCCAATCTTCCCCTTTTGCATGGAACTGGCCAATTCGAGTAATTTAGCAAACGATTCGTAAGCATTAGCCACTCTTATAAGAGTAGCATTTACAGGCCTTTCGAGAATAAAATCTTTATTGATAAGAACTATGGAAGCACTTGTGGAGTAGAGGTACTTTTCATATTTAGGATTCGAGAGAAATGCCAGCGTTCCGGGCTTCCCCTCTTCTATTTTGGTCACATTGCTGACTTTTACTTCGGGATTGCCTTCTATCTCTCCTTTCAAAAAATCAGCAATGGCTTTTGCTGTTAACTCCATGTTATGATTTTGTTAAATTGGCACAAAACTATATAAATAAATTAAATATTCCTTTCAGCCTTTGGGTAGCACATAAAAAATTTTCGCACTTCCTGTAAAAGCGACTGTGCATTAAGCACATCGGAGGCTTCAGCAACATCGACCAGAGAGCCATCGTTTAGCAAAACATTAATGGTTTCGTCGGTTGGTTTATATGCATTGTTGCTAACCGAACCGGTTGAAACAAAAAACCTGCCATAACCTTTTAAAGCGGGAAGGGTTTGGTAAAACTGAGCAACTCTTTCCTCAACTTCGGAAGCAGCATAAGGACTGTTTCGCATTTCCACTTTAGGGAGTTTTCTGTGTACCAGCATTTTTGCAAGGGTTGAAAGTACCTCGTCGTTATAATGAATCCACTGCTTAGCAGCGCTCATAATATCGTTGTCGTCGAGAAGGGCAAAACAAGATAAGGCGCTATTGGGTATATTGTTTGAGCCCTGTAATTGAAAATCGTTGATTGAAACCTCGTTCGTCAAAAAGAACTCAAGCGCAGGGGTTGACCAAATTTGGGATCCATTCCTATTTATTTCCCTTGCTCGAGAGAGTAAACTCGAAAGTACCTGTTCGGCTGCAATAACCGTTTTGTGCAAATAAACCTGCCAGTACATAAGCCGGCGGGCAATGAGAAACTTCTCGATAGAATATATGCCTTTAGATTCAACTACCAGTTGGTCGTCGACTAGATTGAGCATTTTAATAATTCGCTCTGAACCAACCGTACCCTCGGTAACACCAGAATAAAAGCTGTCGCGCCGTAAATAATCCATGCGGTCCATATCTAGCTGGCCCGAAACTAACTGGTGAAGGAAATGCTTTGGGTAAGTATCGTCGATAATGGCAATTGCCATTTCCAACCTATTTCCGAACTCTCGGTTCAGTTCATGCATAAAACACCTACCAATAGCCTCGTGGCTAACATTTTGAGCCAGGCTAAATTCGAGCGAATGGGAAAAAGGACCATGCCCAATATCGTGAAGTAAAATGGCCACCGAAGCAGCCTCGGCTTCGTTTTTGGTAATTGTAAAACCCTTTGTGCGCAGCACAGCAATTGCTGTTTCCATAAGGTGCATGGCACCGAGTGCGTGCTGAAAGCGGGTGTGGTTGGCTCCTGGGTAAACCAAATAGGTTAAACCGAGCTGCCTAATCTGTCGGAGTCTTTGAAAATAGGGATGTTCAATCAGATCGAATACAATGGGATAAGAAATACTTATAAAACCATGAACCGGATCGTTTACAATTTTTTTCTTATTAGTAAACTGCATTCTAAATGGATGTTATAAATTGTGTATGCTTTTGAAATGTTAAATGTACAAATTTGTTATTTGGAAACAATACTGTCCTAAACGTTTATAGTCGCTCAAAAAAAGAACGAAAACAACGGCCCCGTAGCGTTCTTGTTGGGTTTTTCAGAAAAGAAC
>CAYZNN010000019.1:0-54060 GCA_964479665.1 uncultured Rikenellaceae bacterium
CTTACCCTTAAAGGTAAGCCTTTTTTGTTTTCACCCCATTGGCTATATTAGCTGTAAAAAATGAAAGAAACCGGTAAGCCTCTGACCATAAAAGAGTGGGCAATCGACGATAGGCCCCGAGAGAAGATGCTCTCAAAAGGGGTTAGCGTACTTTCCAATGCTGAACTCCTCGCCATACTTCTTGGGTCGGGCACACGAAATGAAACAGCAGTCGATATTTCGCAAAGAATTCTCAATGCCGCAAACAATAACTTAAATGAGCTAGGCCGGTTTGGATTGGCCGACTTTACAAAAATTAAGGGGATAGGGGAGGCTAAGGGAGTTGCCATTATGGCCGCATTAGAACTTGGTAGGCGAAGAAAGGGTGCCGAAGCACTTAATCGGAAACAAATTACCTCAAGCAATGATATAGTTGAACTTTTTCAACCCATTTTGGGCGATTTACCCCACGAAGAGTTTTGGGTTTTGCTTTTAAATCGCGCCAACCGAATAATTGACCAGGTAAGAGTTAGCCAAGGCGGAGTTACCGGAACGGTTGTCGATGTTCGAATTATAATGAAAGCTGCGGTCATTGCTCTGGCATCCGGGATAATTATTTGCCATAATCATCCTTCAGGTAATTCGAAGCCCAGTGACGACGATATAAAAATAACCCAAAAGCTAAAACAAACTTGTGCCTCATTCGATATCTCGTTGCTCGATCATGTAATTGTTACCGATCACGGTTTCTATTCATTTGCCGACGCAAGCATCTTATAGCCATAAAAACATGTTCAAGCAGAATGCTATACCAAATGCATTTGCTAAATTGCACAGTAATTATTTTTTAAAACCCTACCCCATGCTAATAAACTTAGGTGAAAAGAACTCCTTGCTGAATAGGTTCGTTTATGAATTACGAAGTGTCGATATTCAGACCGATAGCATGCGATTTAGGCGAAATTTGGAGCGCCTTGGTGAAATCTTCTCGTACGAAATAAGCAAGGCTATTGGGTATAAAGTAGTATCAGTGCAAACACCGCTTGGCATTGCCGATTTGCAAATTCCTTCCGACACCATAGTTATTGCTTCCATTCTACGGGCAGGCCTTCCTATGCACCAAGGTATGCTTAACTACTTCGATGGTGCCGAGAATGCGTTTATTTCAGCCTTTCGGAAGTATAGCAAGGATGGCACGTTCCGCATACAGTTTGAACATCTTTCGTGCCCAAGTATTAGCGATAAAGTTCTCATTATTGTCGATCCCATGCTAGCTACCGGTGCCTCCATGGCCTTGGCATACAACGCTCTGGTAGAAAAGGGGAAGCCCAAACATACCCACATTGTTTCTGTTATTGCTTCAAAAGAGGGGGTTGATTATGTAAAGAAAAACCTACCGCAAAAGGATGTCAGCCTGTGGGTTGGAGCTATTGATGATGAGTTAACAGTAAAATCCTACATTGTTCCCGGAATTGGCGATGCTGGAGATCTCGCCTTCGGCGATAAGGAGTAATAACATTATAACCGGCACGATCCCGTTCCCTTCTTCCTACTCTTGTTAGGCCATGGTGACACCTCCACTTCGTCTTTACATTCCTCAAGTAGCGAAGTAATGCTTTTGCTTAGTGTCGGATGCAATGTGTTGGGGGCTATTTGGGCCAGTGGTTTCAGCACAAAAAGCCTTTCATGCAAGTGAGGGTGAGGTATAGTAAGTGCTTCAGAATTAATTATCAAATTGTCAATTAGCAGCAAGTCAATATCGATAGTCCGGGAACTGTAACCTTTACCTTCCCTTTTGCGTCCCAACACTAGTTCAATGTTTTGAGTTGTTATAAGTATTTCGTTTGGACTCATTGAGGTGGTTACTGCAATTACCTGATTAAGAAACCAGTTTGCAGTAAAAAAACCCCATGGCTCCGATTCGAATATGCCCGATTGGCTCACAATTGGGCCTATCCGTGTTGCTATAAGTTCTTTTGCTTGTGTTAAATAGCCAAACCTTTCGCCGAGGTTGCTGCCCAGTTGTATGTAAGTCAGATGCATCAAAATTAAAATATTTGGTAAAATTCAGCTTTTATTAACAACTTCACAACTATCTCAAAGGTTCTTTTTAATACTTTTACAATCAATACATTTGTTATAAACCCCTTAAATACCTATTTCAATGAAAGACTTTTTCAAATACCTGCTGGCCACTATTGTTGGTCTTTTTATTACAGGCTTCATTACTATGCTCATATTCTTCGGAATTATTGGAGCCATTATGTCTAAATCCGAAAAGGTTGTGGAGGTAAAAGAGAATTCTGTACTGCTCTTGAAACTCGATAAACCCATTGTCGACAGGGCATCGAACAACCCTTTCGAAGGTTTCGACCCGTTTAGCATGAGCGCCTCGCGCAATATTGGGCTGAACGATATTCTTAAGGCCATTCAAAACGCCACCGATGATCCCAAGATAAAAGGGATTTACATCGAAAACCGAACTATTCCTGCTGGCGCTGCAACCATTGAAGAAATTCGCAACGCACTTATAAAATTTAGGGAATCGGGCAAATTCATTGTGTCATATTGCGATGGTTATACTCAGAAATCCTATTATCTAACCTCTATTTCCGATAAAATAATGCTCAATCCAGAAGGTATGGTAGAATGGACTGGGCTTAGCAGCGAGGTTATGTTTTACAAAAATGCTTTCGAAAAACTGGGAATTGAGCCTCAAATAATTCGTCACGGAAAATTTAAATCGGCTGTTGAGCCCTTTATGCTCGATAAAATGAGCCCCGAGAACCGTGAACAAATATCGACCTATATGGGTTCCATTTGGAACCATTGGGTGAAAGGAATTTCGGAGGGAAGAAGCATTTCAGTTGAACAACTGAATGCCTTTGCCGATGGGATGGTTATTAGAAATGCCAAATCCTCGCTCGATAATGGGTTAATCGATAGTATTGTTTATAAGGATCAGGTTATTGATTATTTGAAGTCGCTCACTGAAACCCCGCTTAAAGACGATCTAAATGCTGTTGAGGTTGCCAAGTACGCTAAAGTACCTGCACAAAAGAAACACAAGGGCTTAGCTAAGAATAAAATAGCAGTAGTTTATGCATCGGGACAAATTGTCGATGGTAATGGAGGTGCTGGTGAAGTTGGGGGGGATAATTTTGCCCGGGCCATTAGGGAAGCACGCCGCGATAGCACCATAAAGGCAATTGTTTTACGCATTAATTCACCGGGGGGAAGTGCACTGGCATCGGAAGTAATTTGGCGCGAAGTAGCCCTTGCAAAGCAAGTTAAGCCAGTTATTGTTTCAATGGGCGACGTGGCTGCTTCGGGAGGTTACTACATTGCTGCCCCTGCCGACACTATTTTGGCAAGCCCAACAACCATAACCGGTTCAATTGGTGTTTTTGGAATGTATTTTAATGTAAAGGAGGGAATGAACAAAAAGCTTGGGTTAACGGTTGAAACCGTTAAAACCAATAAAAACTCCGATTTTGGAACCCCTTATCGCTCCATGACTGCAGAGGAAAAGGCTGTTGCACAAGGTTTTGTTGAGGAAATTTATCAGACTTTTGTTAACCATGTGGCAGAGGGCAGAAGCATGTCCTTCGATTCGGTTGATAATATTGGTCAGGGTAGGGTTTGGAGTGGCACCAACGCGATTGGCATTGGCCTTGTCGACCAGTTTGCTGGTCTCGAGAGGGCCATAGAGATTGCTGCCGAAAAAGCGGGAGTTGATAAGTACAGGGTTACCGAGTTGCCCAAAATGCCCGACCCCTTCGAGGCATTGATTAAAGATTTAACCGGTTCAGCTAAAGCTTGGCTGCTGGGATCCGAAGCCAATGAGTTTTACAATGCCTACGAAAACATGAAGCGAATGGTTGCAAACCCTGGCGTTCAGGCTCGTATCCCTTACGATATTGAGTTCTACTAAATCGTATTTATGTTTTCCATGACGAGGGGGAGGCTTTGGCTTCCCCCTGTTTACTTAGTGATTCGAAAAAAATTCATTTCTTTGCTAAATAAACCAATTCAGTAAATGGTTAGCCAGATTCGTATATTGTTGTTGCCCTTTTCCTTAATCTTTTGGATAGCGATTCGGATTCGTCATCTTCTTTTCGATTGGGGAATAATAAAATCGAACGATGTAGGCGCCAAAACCATTTGTGTTGGCAACCTAACAGTTGGAGGAACAGGCAAAACACCTCATGTTGAGTATTTACTGAAATTATTAGGAGATAGATATCGTTTGGCTATGCTGAGCCGTGGCTATCGAAGGCAAACAAAGGGGTTTCAATTTGTAACTCAATATTCAAATTCTGCTGATGTGGGCGATGAGCCATTGCAAATTAAGAATCGTTATCCTAAAACAATTGTCGCAGTTGACGAGAAAAGAGTGCGAGGGGCACAGAAGATAATAGCAAACCATCCCGAAGTTGAAGCAATCATTCTCGACGATGCTTTCCAGCATAGGTATATTAAACCCGGTTTGTCCATATTGCTAATTGATTATTCTCGCCCGGTTTGGAGCGATTTTCTATTGCCAGCAGGCAATTTGCGCGATATCTCAAGGGAAATACGCAGGGCTAATGTAGTTATAGTTACAAAGTGTCCTAAGGACATAAAGGATTCAGAGATTTTGGCATTTTCTAATCGACTGGAGGTTAGTTCGAATGCGAGAGTGTTCTTCTCAACGTATGATTATGGAGAGCCTATCCCTGTATTTCAAGAGAATGGGAAAAACGAGCTTCAAACTAAAAAAGTTATTGGATTGGCAGGTATTGCAAACCCCCTTCCTTTCAAAAAACACTTAATTGACAACTTCAAATTAGCCGAGTTTCATACCTTCCCCGATCATCATGCCTTTTCAAAAAAAGAAATTTGGGCTATATTTGAAAAGTTTTCTAAAAAAAGCAACGAAGAGTTTTGCATTTTAACAACTGAAAAGGATGCATCCAGAATTAAAGGAATCGATATTGGGAATTGTAATATGGCATTGCGCTTCTTTTATATCCCAATTCAGGTTGGTTTTTTAAACAACAACGAAGTTGAATTTAATAATATAGTTGAAGAATATGTTAGAACAGGTAAAGCAAACTACCGAGTACATTAGGTCTCGGGTTAGTATTACCCCCGAGGTTGGGATAATACTTGGGACAGGCTTAGGCGGGTTGGTTAAGGATATTACTGAGCAAGAGGTGCTCGAATACGCATCAATCCCAAACTTTCCTGTGTCCACAGTTGAGGGGCATTCTGGCCGTTTAATATTTGGAATGTTAGGCGGCAAAAGGGTAGTAGCCATGCAGGGGAGATTTCATTTTTACGAGGGCTACGATATGAAGCAGGTAACCTTCCCCGTAAGAGTTATGAAATACCTAGGGGTAAAAAATCTTTTTGTTTCGAACGCAAGCGGAGGCGTGAATCCCAATTTCGAAATTGGCGATTTAATGATTATAAACGACCATATCAACCTCATGCCCAATCCGCTAATAGGCCCCAACAACAAGGAGTTTGGGGTTCGTTTCCCCGATATGAGTCAACCCTACAACCATGAATTAATTGCCTTGGCAAAGCAAATAGGAGCCGAATTGGGCTACAAGCTGCAAGAGGGTTGTTACGTTGGTACCACGGGCCCAACTTTCGAAACGCCTAAGGAGTATCAGTATTTTCGAATAATTGGCGGCGACACTGTGGGCATGTCTACCGTTCCCGAAGTAATAGTGGCGCGGCAAATGACTATTCCGGTTTTTGCTATATCAATTATTACCGATTTGGGTGTTCCGGGTAAGATTGTTGAAGTAACCCACGAGGAGGTCCAAATAATTGGTCAGCGAGCCGAAAGAAAAATGACCCAAATAATGGAAGAAATGCTCCGAAGGTTATAGGCTTTTCATTCGAAGCATTATGCTAACACCTGCTTTGTGCTAGCGGTTAAACCGTGCAGCAACAACGCAGGTGTTTTTGTAGTGTTTCACTTGGCCCTTCAGGTCGAAAACCTCGATGAAAACCACGTAGGCTCCCAATTTCGCCTTTTGGTTTGAATCGGTAGCTCCATCCCATTTTATAGTACCGCTTGTGCCAAGCGAAAGGTTCGAAACTAACCTTCGAACCTTTCGGCCCTGCGAGTCGAATACAATAATATTAGCCAGGTAACCCGATTCGGGCAAGTGGTAATTAATAATGAGGAAATCGTTAAAGCTATCGCCATCGGGAGAGAAAACCGTTTCAACCAGTTCAAAAGCCTCGTCGGGGGCCGCAATTTCTTTGTACTGCGAATTTTTAAACCCGGGTGTGGCAAAGCCAGCCGTTTGTGCAGCCGATTGCCAGTTGGAGGCATCGTTGGTGGGGAGCGAAGGGTTTATTCTTTCCAGCGAAACACCTTTTCGATCGGCCAATAAACTCAAGTGCATTTTTTCTGAGTATGAGAACTCATCTAGAATTGAACCACTTTCATTCAGTAAAACAGCATAACCATTGTCGTTAGGGTACGAAGGAAGCTTGCTTAGCCAAATAAGCGTTCTGTCGCTTTCTACAGAGTAAAATCGTTTAATTGCTTCCGGATCTGTACTAAGAGCAACGTAATCGCCCGGGAAGAGAAGCCTCGAAGTATCCGAAGCCACATAGTTTTCGTTCAATGCCAGAGCAGTCTGATTCCTATTGGCAATTCGTAGCTTATTTAGGTCAACAATTTTGTCCGACTGATTGAAAAGTTCAACAAAATCGACCCCTCCAGCATATGGATTGAATAATACCTCGTTTATTATTACATCCTGTGCATATGGCTGCTGATGAAGCGCTATGGTATGGCAGTAGGGTGCGAGCGTATTTCCCGAAAAGTCGATAATTTGGCCGCTAAAGCAGAGGGTGTAAGCCTGGCCTTGCACCAAGGCTGACGGAAGAGTTAGCGTGGCCATATTGTAATGATGACCCTGCGTTACAACCGATACAGGGTTGCCAATACCATTGCTTAGTGTGTAGTTGGCAGGCAGTTTAATTTGAAGGCTATCCATTGTTTCGGAGTATAGCACTTCAACAAGTGTGGGTGAAATCAACTTCACTTCGGCAACAATGGGTGCCAATTGATCGGGATTAACTGCAAAAGTAGAATTCGTCCTTCCGGGTGTTCCCCCCGATAGGTCGTTGGATCCAATCCAGTTCCGCTTCCCTTCTACCAGATTGTTTGGATCAATCTTTTCGAGAGAGTAGCCACCAGTTTCTTTAATATCGCTTCCGTACCAAGTTTCGCTGTATTCAACCCACGACATGAGCCTCGAGTCAGCATCGTATAGCCCTAAAAACATTCCATCATTAAGCAATGAGGGAAAAGAGGTTAAACCAACCGCAGTGCCATATGCGCTAAGTGCGCCCACACTTCCTGTGCTGCAAAGCAGTATAAATCCGTTGGGCTCAATGGTGCGTTCTGGAATTGTAACGGTTGATGTGTTCCCCTTCAACTTCCAATTTTTCAGGTTTATTGGGTTGGGAGTTCGGTTATACAATTCAATGTACTCAACCGCAGGCAGTTCTATTGCAGGGTCGGGTTTTGCCATTACTTCGTTGAACACTACATTGCCAAAGGCTCCAAAGGTTTCTATCCCAAATTGTAAACTGTCGGGAACAGAAAAGCCCTGGGAATCTCTAATGTTTCTTACCAACAACCGAAGGGCCTCAATAGGCAGCGTTGAGGTTCTTAAGTTAACCAACCTGGGGTTTTCAATGCTTGGAAGCGCCTCCAAAATTGTAATGGGGTCACCATCCGATTTTTTTATTGTATAGTTCTGTGGGATGCCTGCATCGGATTGATTTACAGGTTTTGAAAATAGAACTTCTACAGAAGTTAGGCTTTTTGCTCTTACCGTCTGCAACGAAGGTGGTGTTGAGGTTTGGCATATTTTTAGGTTGTCAACCCAAAACTCACCGGCTCGCGAGGAGGTAAACTTGAAAACAGGTCCGCAGCGTTTCGCTACTAAGTACTGGTTGTCGGTTTGTATTCCGGCTAATCGATTTTCATTTTGTCCAAAACGGGTCTGCATCCAGAGGCTCCATAGGCCAGTGGGTGTTCGGGTTACTTTAATCTGAACCGTCTCGCTTTCGTCCCAATCGAAGTTGGATTGAATTAGCACTTGAGGCGATTTCCCCCGATTCATTTTCCAAAGGGTTAGCATGTCGCTTGTACCACTCAAATTTACCCCAACGGCATAGCCGTTATAATCGCCATTTCGTATCGAAATGGTATCGCTCATTAGAACAAACCCAAAAGCATTGTCGGCCGAGGGGTCCCACTTCCCGTTGCGCATAACCAGCGACCATTCCATTGTCCCAATAGATACGTCGGACTGGTTAAAGGGTATTTCGAGGCTGCTCTCACCAGCAACATTGCTCAGCATATGCTTTAGCGACATGGCTCCATCGATGGGGGAAACTGTGGAGACGCCCCATGCGCTTATTGTAGGGAAGCCCAGAGGATAACCCAAATCGAAGTTGTCATCAATGGGGCAGCTGGTTGCATAACCATTCCATATCTCTTCGCTATAACCAATTACATTTTGGTTAAACTCAGCAATTGCCTTGAATCGATATTTACCTATGTTTTCAACCATAATGTTTGTCCATGTTGCTTTCCCATTTACAAGACCAACGGGGTTTAAGGCTGTTTCAAAGGTTCCAGCCCCATAATCCAGAGCGAGAGAGGTTGTGGCGCTAGCATCTGTGGCAACATTGCCAAGGGCATCGGTTGCAATGGCGGTGAGCGAAAAGTTGTAGGGCGATGGCATAACCCCTATGGGTTGGTTGCTGAAAGAGATGTGTGTGGGTACTACTTCAATTACAACAACAGGGCCATACACATTTGATGCAAATGTCGAAGCGAAACCCGATCCATTAGGAGCAGCAGCCCATCCATTATCTGTTGACGGAATATACAAGCATAATGTGCTACCGTTTACTAGTCCACCTCTATTTAAAATAACTTCCAACGAAAAATCAGCTGTTTCGCCATCCTCAACTGTAAGTGAACCAAAAGCAAAAGTAAGTGTAATCTGGTCGCCTGTAATAGTGGCCGATTCTGTAACGATGGGTTGTTCGTTTCGCTTTAGTATAGCGCCCGCTATGCTTCTGTTTAAAAGCGTTGAGGTAGGTAGTCCGAAAGTTTTAAAGGCCAATTGGGTAATATATGTTGGTAGCCCATCGGTCGATGCGGGATCGGAAATTCGAAAACCAAGCACTCCAAAAGCCGAGGAGGATTCCACAGCCAAGCTGCTTACAGTTGCATCTTCAAGCGGAATTGACGGGGTAAGTGCAGTGGTGGTCCGGTCGGAGCAATATATTAAGGTCGATACGGTATTGTTCAGCGCAGGCGTTGAGGCTAGTAACGTAAAGGGCTCCGCTTGAAAATAGCGAAGCTCCCACCATGTAGCAGTTCCATTTTGTAGGCTGGTAGTAGGATTTGGAACAGTTAGCCAGCCTAATCCTGTATTTTTTGAAATGGTAACGCTGTTGGTAGCATGAATGTCTGTGTTGCCTGACTCGTCAACTGCAGTTACACTAATGCTAAATGGTTCGTCCAAACCAACAGATGCGGGTACCGTGGTAAATGCTAATCGTGTGGCAACAACATCAACAGGAAAAATGGAAGAGGCTATTTGTGCAGGGAAACTGCCAGCAAATTGAGATCCACTGGGAAAAGCTAAGAAGCCATGTTCGTTTTGGTCGATTGTGAATGCCAAATTCTTTCCATCTTCAAGGCCTGTAGTTCTTAAATATACCCCCAACGAAAGTTCGGCCTGAGTAGCATCAGCAATGCTTAATGCGCCCATTTGCAAAGGAATGGTTATGGATGATGTTCCAATCGATGGATTCCCAATTGGAATTAAAGAGCCATTGCGGCGGATTGCCACTCCGGCAATATTTCTGCTGAACGAAGCCAAATCAGTTCCTGTTGAACGCTTAATAGTTATCTGGCTAACGTGAGTTGCTTCCCCATCGTTTGTGCCGGGGTCGGAAATTATAAAGCGGAGAACTTCAAGGGCTTGTCCCGGTGCTGTAATAAGCGATGATATACCGCTTCCTGTGGGTTGTGTGGAGGGTGCAATAGCTGCCGTAGTATTGTCGTTGGCAACTGTAATAACAGTTCCAGTTGCGCCAGTTAAGCCTTGCCCTATCGCCCTTATTGCAAAGGCATCTCTTCCCGAGTAGCGAACTCCTTCCCATGTGGCCAATCCATCAGTACAGCCCGAAATGCTTCCATTATCAAAAGAGAGTAATCCTTGCCCTTGCGCTAATTGCAATTCCATTAAACCATCGTACGATGTGGCCCTGTTTCCTTGGCTATCGGCTGCGTAAGCGCTTATTGCGAAGGGCGAGTTAACCACAACCTGCTGGGGGTATGTTTGAAAAAAAACATGGGTTGGAATAACTTCAATTGAAAAAATATTCGAAGTGGTACTTTCCGAAAACTGCTCAGCAAATTCGGTTCCCGAAAGGTCGCCTTCCCAGCCATGGTTCTCGGTTGGAACATTTATTTGAATGGTTTGACCATGGGTAATACTGCCTCCCTTTATGAATAGGGCTAAAGTAAATTCCTCGTTTTCACCATCGGCTACTGGCATGGCTTCTTTCTCAATTTCAATTTCAATAAAATTAGGTTGAACCGTGGTGTTAGTAGTTGGAATGGATTGATTTAACTGGTTTTTCAGAACTACTCCTCCGATTACCTCTGGCCATGGGGCTGCACTTGCCCCTGAGGATTTCCAGAAAACCAACTTGCGAGGGTAGGTTGGAAGGCCGTCGTTGGCGCCACCATCAGTTATCCGGAAACGGAACATATTTACTGCTTGCGCCGAACTGGTTGCAAGTGAACTGATGCTGCCCGATGGGAATTGTAATGCAGGATTTCCAACCGTGGCATCGAAGTTATTCGTATTAACAGGCTTGAAGAAAATCGAAATATCGTCGGCCATTAACAAGCCGGCAGCGGAAGTAGTGTAGCGGTAATAAAAGCCAAAATGGCCCCCAAAACTATGGGTTGTACTGTTAACAGATCCAAGATTAACTAAGTTTGAAAATGAGCCAACTGTAGAGGCATTTACCGTAAAGGTACCATCGTTCTTGCGCACAACCTCAACGGCACTAATTGATGCAAGTGCTGTGCCCACCTGTGTTTCCCAGTTAAGAGTTGTAGAAAGAATGGGAGTAAAAACGCCATTGGTTACCACATAAAGTTTGAGCAAATCGTCGCTACCGGTTAGGTTAACCCCAATTGCATAGCCATTCGGTATTGAAGTGGGCGCCGTTACCATGCCAGAGGCATCAAGGTCGGAACTTAAAAAAACAGCCCAATGGTTTGTGCTCGATGGGGCAAACCTGTGTCGCAATCTGAATCGCCAAGTAATTGTTCCCTGAGCTCCATCCCAAGCTGGCAGCGGGAACGAAATCCGATCGACATCTGTTCCCGAGGTGGGAGCATGCTTCAGCGAACGGGTTCCTCCAAGAGGGCTTAATGTGCTCACTTCCCATCGACCCAGGGTTGACTGCGTCCAACTCGATAGATTCCCATCTTCAAAATCGAATTGTACGGTCTGTGCGGTGGAAGAAAAGTAAAAAAACAGAATAAAAAATAAGTTAAAGGAAGTTCTCATGGTCTTATTGTGATTTCAATCCATTACTTTTACAAAGAAATAAAAAAAAAGTTACTATGCGTATTGCTATTGTTGGTTGTACCGGTTTGGTTGGCACCGAAATGATTAAAATGCTTGAGGCATCGAGCTTAAGTGTAAGTGACATAATACCCGTTGCTTCTGAAAAATCGGTTGGAAAGGAAGTTGAATTCAGGGGTGCAAAGTATAAAGTTGTAAATTTAAATGAAGGGGTTAACGCCAAACCCAGTGTTGCCCTCTTTTCGGCTGGGGCCAGTGTTTCGAAGGAGTGGGCTCCCCGTTTTGCAGAGATGGGAACTTTTGTAATCGATAATTCAAGCGCATGGCGCATGTTTCCTCATGTGCCCTTGGTTGTGCCAGAGGTTAATCCTGATGCAATTAATGCAGAGAGTAAAATAATTTCTAATCCCAATTGCTCTACCATTCAATTGGTAGTTGCTATAGCCCCACTTCATGCTAAATATAAAATTAAGAGGTTAGTGATTTCCACTTATCAGTCGGTTACAGGTACTGGTGTTAAAGCCGTGGAGCAAATGTTTGCTGAGCGTAACGGGGAGCCAGCAGAAATGGTATATCCGCATCCCATCGATTTGAACTGCTTCCCTCATGGGGGTTCATTTCTTGAAAACGGTTATACAACCGAAGAGCAAAAACTAATTGATGAAACCCGCAAGATTATTGGCGATAATTCCATAATGGTGTGTCCAACCGTGGTTCGTATTCCTGTTGTTGGCGGGCACTCCGAGTCGGTGAATTTGGAATTTAAAACCGATTTTGCCATTGATACTGTTTTCAGTATCCTAAGAAACGCACCGGGCATAGTTGTTCAGGACGATCCTTTAAAGAATATTTATCCAATGCCCCGAAATTCGCAGGGGAAAGACGAAGTTTTTGTGGGGCGAATTCGTAGGGATATTTCACAACCCAATAGTTTGAACCTCTGGATTGTGTCGGACAACTTGCGGAAGGGTGCTGCAACAAATGCAGTTCAAATAGCAGAACTCCTGTTTAGGAAGGGAATGATTTGCTAATAAAGCAAATGGTCGTAAGGGTAGCGCTTAACGTGTAACTCTTTGGCCATTGAGTATATTCTCTCCTTAAATTCATCCAGATTTGTTTTAAACTTTGCCGATATGAATACACAGGGCGAATTACTTTTCGCCATCCATGTTCGTTTCATATGCTCAAGGCTAAAGTTGGTTTTATCTTCAGGAGAGGCATCGAACTCATCCTTCTCGTTCCATTTAAACGAGTCTATTTTATTGAAAACTAATAAGGTAGGCTTTTCGTTAGTGCCAATTTCGCGTAGGGTTTGGTTAACTATTGCTAGCTGTTCCTCAAACGTGGGATGAGAAATGTCGACAATGTGTATAAGAATATCGGCTTCCCTAACTTCGTCGAGGGTCGATTTGAACGATTCAACCAGCTGGTGGGGAAGTTTGCGAATAAACCCAACAGTGTCAGACAGCAAGAAGGGGAGATTGTCGATTACTACTTTTCGAACCGTGGTGTCGAGAGTTGCAAACAACTTGTTTTCTGCAAAAACATCGGATTTGCTCAGCATATTCATTATGGTGCTTTTCCCAACGTTGGTGTAACCAACCAGCGCCAGCCTAATCATACTCCCACGCCCTTTTCGCTGGGTGGCCATTTGCCTGTCAATTTGTTTCAGTTCATTCTGTAATTTCGAAATTCTATTGCGAATAATCCTACGGTCGGTTTCAATTTCCCTTTCACCTGGCCCCCTAAGTCCAATTCCTCCCCGCTGACGCTCTAGGTGGGTCCACATACCAGCAAGCCGCGGAAGCAGGTACTGGTATTGGGCAAGTTCAACCTGCGTTTTGGCGTAAGCTGTTTTGGCACGTTGAGCAAAAATATCGAGAATGAGGTTGGTACGGTCAATTACCCTAATACCAAGTTCTTTCTCAATGTTTCGAAGTTGAGTTGGCGAAAGTTCATCGTCGAAAATGGCAATGTCAACATTGTTGCTTTCCACAAACAACTTTATCTCCTCCACCTTCCCTTTACCAATAAATGTTCTTGGGTTGGGATTGTCGAGCTTCTGAATAAAACGATTTAGGGTTAGTGCCCCAGCAGTTTCGGCAAGAAAGTCGAGTTCATTTAGAAAGTCGTCTATCTCTTCAAATGCTTGTCCTTTAGTCTGAACCCCAACTAAAATGGCTTTCTCTTGCTGAGTAATGGTTTTAATATTGTCAATCATTCAACTGATGCTTATTGAAGCAAAAAAACCCTGACTGAATCAGGGTTTTCAGGGTATTTTTATTTGCTTCTACTGTAATACAAAAATAATGGGGAAAGTAAATGAAACGCGTACCGATTTTCCTCTTTGCTTTCCAGGTTTCCATTTAGGGCTGGACTCAACAACCCTCACGGCTTCTTTATCGAGGGCTGGGTCAACGCTACGAACAACCTTTACATTGGTTACTCTGCCATCGGGTTCAACCACAAAAGCAACAAAAACACGACCCTGAATGCCGTTCTCGGCTGCAACTGTTGGGTAATTCAGGTTTTTCTGAATGTATTCGCGGAATTTATTGCTGTCGCCTCCTGCAAATCCGGGCATCTCTTCAACCACAACAAACACTTCCTCCTCTTCTACATCCTTTTCCGACTCTTGGTACTGAACAATTTGAACGGCAGCGGTTTCTTTGAATTCAGAGTCGAAAATGTTCGAATTATCCTGAATATCAACGTTGTCTTCAACAATATTTATTACATCAGAAACCTGAATAGGAGCAGGAGGTGGGGGAGGAGGCTTAACCTCTTCCTGACGGGTAATGTCCATAATTTCCTCCTCAATCTTCACATCTTGTAGGTTGGCAAGTTCGGTGTTTATTTCTCCTGAACTGGTCCACTCAAATGCGAGCAGAATTACGCCAAGGGAAACAACCATACCGATTTGTATGAAAAGGAGTTTCATCTTTTCAAGGTCGGCCTTGGGGGATTTTTTAACTTCCATATTTTGACCTAATTGGTGGTTAGTGGTTTTTTTAGAATATGCAAAGCAACAAAAAAAAATACTTTCGTCAAACAATTTACGGAAGAAAACTTATAAAGTTGTTTTTTTTTAGTTAAAGTGTTTTTGCAGTTTAATTTTTTTATAGTTTTGCAGGACTTTACAGGAAAGTAAAATTCAAGTTCTTTTTTACGGGGGTATAGCTCAGTTGGCTAGAGCGCTTGCATGGCATGCAAGAGGTCAGGGGTTCGACTCCCCTTACCTCCACAAAATAAAAGCGATTGTTTCAGGGTTTCTCTGGTTCAATCGCTTTTGTGTTTTACAACCAATTTGCACATAGTATCGCAGAATCACATTCTTCCAATGTCGAGCGCATATAAAAATTTAAGAGCCTATGAAAAACCCACCCAAAACTAGCCCTATAGGCCCTACGGGCACTGAGGCTCTCGAAGTACCCAATGGCAACAGGGGCGTTGCCCCGTTCGGCTGGGGCTGAAGCCTCAGCCGAATATATCTTTGCAGGTTGCGCCTGCAATTGACAAACTAACAATAGCCAGAAACTTCCCTTGTTTCTGCATACCGCAGGCACAGCCACCTAAAAATAGAACGACTCGGGCATTAAAGCCTGAGTCGAACGTTGTTTCAATCTGACAGCTTCGTCCTAACGGAGCGGGGAGCGGCTCTATAGGCTTTCTCCACTAACACTGCGATTTGGGGTTGTGTCCCATTAGGTAAATGAAAAATGTAAAACGCTAAATGTAAATGGAGAGGTTGGGGGAGCATGCTTTTGTGGAGGTATCTTTTATGTTGAAACACATCCCTTTTACACTGGAAATTCTGCATTTTTCATATTGCGGTTCAATTGGCCTTCTCCTGTGTTTGAACGGTGCTATTTTTTTAAGTTAATGTGTTTTTGCCGTTTAATTTTTTTATAGTTTTGCAATACTTTATAGGAAAGTTAAATTCAAGTTCTTTTGTAAGCGGAAATAGCTCAGTTGGTAGAGCATCAGCTTCCCAAGCTGAGGGTCGCGAGTTCGAGCCTCGTTTTCCGCTCCAAGGGTCAGCAAAATGTTTGTTGACCCTTTTCTTTACCCAAACATCAACTTTACTTTTTTTACCCCTTCAACCAGCCTGTCAACCTCGTTGAAAGTATTGTAAAAGGCCATAGAGGCGCGAACGGTGCCATCGATTTTAAAGTGATCCATTACAGGCTCGGTGCAGTGGGTGCCAGTTCGAACAGCTATTCCCATTTTGTCGAGAATCATACCTGTATCGTAGGGGTGAATATCGTCCACTATAAACGATATTATGGCGGCCTTGTTTCTGGCGTTGCCAATAATTCGAACCCCATCGATGGCCTTAAGCTGCTGAGTGGCGTAAGCAAGCAGTTCGTCCTCGTGCCGCATGGCGGGCTCTATGCCAATCGATTGGTAGTAGCGAATTGCGGTTGCCAATGCTGCTGCGCCAATATAGTTTGCAGTGCCCGCTTCGAACTTAAAGGGAAGCTCGTTGTAGGTAGTTTTGCTAAATGTAACACGAGAAATCATGTCGCCACCTCCTTGCCATGGGGGCATTGCGGTTAGAAGCTCCTCTTTCCCGTAAAGCACACCTATGCCGGTTGGGCCGTAGAGTTTATGTCCCGAGAATGCGTAAAAATCGGCATCCAAATCCTGAACATCAATAGCCCCGTGCTTAACCCCTTGCGCACCATCAACAAGCACCTTAACGCCCTTGGCGTGCGCTTTTCTTATAATTTCTTTAATAGGATTTACAGTACCCAAAGAGTTCGACACGTGGGTAACTGCAAGTATTTTTGTTTTTGGGGATATTATCTCGTCGAGTTTGTGAATTTCGAGTTCGCCGTTGTCGTCGAACGGAAGCACTTTTAGTGTTGCTCCCTTTCTTTCGCAAAGTAGTTGCCAGGGCACAATGTTGGAGTGATGCTCCATTTCGGTAACAATTACTTCATCGCCCATGGTTACAAACGCTTCGCCAAACGAAAAGGCAACAAGGTTAATCGAGGCTGTTGTTCCCGATGTAAAAATTATATCCTTGGAATTTTTGGCGTTAATAAACTCTTTAACGGTTTCGCGGGCTACCTCGTACTCCTTGGTCGACTCCTGGCTTAGTGTATGTACTGCCCTATGGATATTGGAGTTTATTTGGTTGTAAAATCGCGAAATGGTTTCGAGAACGCACAGCGGTTTCTGGGTGGTTGCTCCATTGTCGAAGTATACCAGCGGCTTTCCATGAACTTCGCTGCTTAGAATGGGAAAGTGGGAACGTATTCTGGATATATTTAAGTTGTATGCTGATTGTTGATTGTTGTCAGTCATAAAATATCAGAGTTTATTGTTCAACAATGCTACATCTTCCTTTTATAGTGATTAATAAATCCATTTATTAGCATTTTTATGTTTTGGAGTTTATTGAAGGTGAGCATATATTCTTCTTTATTCAATTCAAACATTTCATTAGAGATAATTAATTGAGTTTCTAACTCGTATGTTGAACCTAGAGCAATATAAAGAAACTGTATAGTATCTTTTGAATAGTTTCGACCTACGCCTCCGGCAATATTAGAAGGGATTGAAACTGCGGCCCTTCTTATTTGAGTTGTTAAGCCAAATTGCTCAACAGAAGGTAATGAAACTGTGTAAGAATAAACCAATTTTACTAATTCCTTCGACTCTTTCCAGACTTCAGGTTCCTTGTAATCCATAGGCATTTGGGTTTAAAATACTACCAACGATCAACAATCAACTACCAACAATCAACTCTATCAGCAGCAATGCATCGGACAGTTATGACAACGCGATAGTTCGCCACGTAGCCGCTTATTTACCAAATCGTCAATTCTGTCGCGAAGGGGCTCAATTTTAATGGTTTTCACTACATCGTGAGCAAATCCAAACATTAACAGCAATTTGGCTTCACGCTCGCCAATACCGCGCGCCTGCATGTAGAACTTCGCATCCATATCGAGCTGACCAACGGTTGCTCCGTGGCTGCACTTTACATCGTCGGCATAAATTTCGAGCTGTGGTTTGGTGTACATGCGCGCATCGGCCGTAAGGAGCAGGTTATTGTTGCTTTGATAGGCTTGCGTTTTTTGCGCATCGCGGCGCACCAGAATTCGTCCGTTGAAGGCACCGGTTGCCCGATCGTCGAGAATAGCCTTGTAAAGCTCGTTGCTTACGCAGTTAGGCATGGCATGGTCGATAAACGAGTGCATGTTGATATGCTGATTCCGGTCGACTAGCGCTAAACCGTAGGTGTGGTTCTCGCAGTTCTCGTCGTTAAGTAATACATGCACGTTATTTCGAATTACCCCGCCATGTAGCGAAACAGTATTGGTCGATAGCACCGAGTCGCGCTCCTGCTTCCCGAAAACATGCGAAAATTGAGTGGACTGGTTGTGCTGGTTCTGCATTGAAACTATATCGATATTTGCGTTTCTATTGGCATAAACCTCAGTAACCACGTTAGTTAAAAATTCCGATGGCGAAAGTGTATGGTCGCAAATGGCAATGTTTGCCTGAGCGTTCTCGTCGGCTATAATCAAATTGCGATACTGAACCATTTGGTTCTCGTCGCTCATTAAAAGGTTTATAATTTGAATGGGCTTTTCGAGAACCACTCCCTTGGGAATGTAAATGAATACTCCATCCTGTGCAAATGCGGTATTTAAAGCAATCAATCCATCCTCGTCGTTTGCAGCAAGCGAGTTGTAGTACTTCGAAACCACATTGGGGTAAACCTTGGCTGCTTCGGCTAAACTTCCCAGTATTACTCCTTTTTCAATTTCAACAAGTAGCTGGCTGTTTGGCAAAAAGAAGCCATTGAGGGTAAGCACAAGGTGCGTATCGAGCGAAGGGATGTCGCAGCGGAAAATATCGGCGACCTTAAACGAAATGCAGCGTGGGGTGAAATACTTTTCGAAATCGTTTCGGAAAAGGGTTTCAACCTTCATGTACTTATACTTCTCGTTCTTTTGGCTGGGAAAACCAAGAAGCTTAAAATTCTCAATGGCCGACTGGCGCGCATTGTTTAGCACCTCAGCAGAGTTTTCCTTTATTAAGTCGAGATTATCGAGGTAAAGGCTTATGAACTCTTCCTTTTGAGATATGTTTACAGTTTTCTGATTCATACTAATGAATAATTTTTAACGCATTGGCGCAAATGCGAAAATTAACATCGCAGCGCAGTAGCGTTTATTCTTTCTCGCCATTTTTAATCCAATCGTAGCCCTTCTCCTCGAGTTCGAAAGCAAGCTCTTTACCTCCGGTTTTTACAATTTGCCCGTTATACAGAATGTGAACGTAATCGGGCACAATGTAGTCGAGTAACCTTTGGTAGTGCGTAATAACAATTGTGGCGTTTTCGGGGCGCTTGAGTTTGTTAACGCCGTTAGCCACAATGCGAAGCGCATCGATATCGAGACCCGAGTCGGTTTCGTCGAGTATGGCTAGCTTAGGCTCGAGCATGGCCATTTGAAAAATTTCGTTCTTTTTCTTCTCGCCACCCGAAAAACCTTCGTTTACAGCACGATTTGTTAGGGCCGAGTCGATTTCGACCAGCTCCTTGCGTTCGCGCATAAGTTTCAGAAAGTCCGATGCCGAAAGGGGTTCCAGCCCCTTGTGCTTTCGGTGCTCATTCATAGCGGTTTTCATAAAGTTAACCATGCTAACCCCGGGTATTTCAACAGGATATTGGAAACTTAAAAATATACCTTCGCGCGAGCGCTCTTCGGGAGCCATTTCGAGCAAATTTTTACCGTTAAATTCCACCTCGCCGTGGGTAACCTCAAATATTTCTTTTCCAGCCAATACGGCGCTTAGGGTACTTTTACCCGATCCGTTGGGACCCATAATGGCGTGAATTTCGCCCGCTTTTACTTCGAGGTTAATTCCTTTAAGAATTTGCTTGCCATTAATGCTGGCGTTTAAGTCTTTTATTTTAAGCATATTATAAGTTTGCTTTTATTAACAAATTGTGATACTATTTTTCTTTATTTCATCGATAAAAGGATTCGATGCGGAAAATGCCTTAGTTGAAATTGGATGGGTTTCGATTGAAGGATACTTAATATTAACTTTAGCGTAAAGGTTAATATCTCGGAAAATATTATCGATAAACATATCGGAAACTAAAACCAAATCGATATCCGATCCTTCGTGAGCATTCCCCGTTGCATATGAACCCAAAAGAATAACCTTGTCGAATGAAATACCATTCGACTTGCAGTCGTTTACAAAAGACTGCGCAATATTTATGGCAGTTTCTTTAGTAACCATAGTCGTATACTATTAGCTTCATCAATTATTGAACGCGTAAAATCCTTTGTGCAAATTAAATGCATTTTTTGACGATAGTCGGGATACCTTCCCTCTAATTGAAAGCGATTAAGATTAAGAAGAAAAATACTTTGTTCTTCAGAAATTTCGATATTTGTTAAAGAAATTATATAAAGAATATTGTGTGTTTTAGGAGGAACATTCCCATTGTTATGCTTCACCCAAAGGGCTTTTGCAAGATTCTCTACAACCAAATGGGTGAAAAAAAGCGACTGTAAATAGTTTTTGCCTATAAAAAGCGTTTGAACTGCAGACCAATCGTCTTCAGCCTGTTCTATCCAATAGTCAATATATTCTTTTGGGGTCATCATACTTTTAAGCCTTATCCAACGCTACCCTCTAAGCTAATTTGCAGAAGTTTTTGTGCCTCAACGGCAAATTCCATGGGGAGCTTGTTTAGCACCTCCTTGGCGTAGCCATTAATTATAAGTGCAACGGCATCCTCGGTGGATATTCCGCGCTGGTTGCAGTAGAAAATTTGATCTTCACCAATTTTCGAGGTTGTTGCCTCGTGCTCAACAATGGCCGTAGGATTATCGACTTCGATGTACGGAAAGGTGTGCGCTCCGCACTTGTCGCCCAGCAGAAGCGAGTCGCACTGCGAAAAGTTTCGTGCATTTTCGGCGCCCTTCACCACTTTTACAAGCCCACGGTAGCTGTTGTTGCTAACTCCTGCCGATATTCCTTTCGAAACAATTCGGCTACGGGTGTTCTTGCCAATATGAATCATTTTGGTTCCGGTATCGGCCTGCTGATGGTTGTTGGTTACAGCAACCGAGTAGAACTCACCGTAGGAGTTTTCGCCCATAAGAATGCAGCTGGGGTACTTCCAGGTAATTGCCGAGCCAGTTTCGACCTGTGTCCACGATATTTTGCTGTTTCGCCCTTTGCAAATGCCTCGCTTGGTAACAAAGTTGTAAATTCCGCCCCTCCCTTCCTTGTCGCCCGGATACCAATTTTGAACGGTAGAGTACTTAACATCGGCATTTTCGAGGGCAACAATTTCAACAACAGCGGCATGTAGTTGATTTTCGTCGCGTTGAGGGGCTGTGCAGCCTTCGAGGTACGAAACGTAGCTGTCGTCGTCGGCAATAATGAGCGTGCGCTCGAACTGGCCAGTGTTGGCTGCGTTTATGCGGAAATATGTGCTTAGCTCCATGGGGCAGCGAACACCCTTTGGAATGTAGCAGAACGAGCCATCGCTGAAAACTGCTGAGTTAAGCGCAGCAAAGTAGTTATCGGTAACAGGCACAACCGAAGCCAAGTATTTGCGAACCAAGTCGGGATGCTCCTTTATAGCTTCGCTCATTGAGCAGAAGATAATTCCCTGTTCGGCAAGGGTTTCGCGAAAGGTAGTTTTAACCGAAACGCTATCCATAACCGCATCGACAGCAACGCCCGAAAGAATTTTTTGCTCCTCAAGTGGAATCCCAAGGCGATTAAATGTATCGAGTAGCTCAGGGTCGACCTCGTCCAAACTTTCGAGTTTGGCTTTTTGCTTGGGTGCTGCGTAGTAAATAATATCCTGGTAGTCGATTTCGGGAATGAACAGATGCGCCCACTGGGGCATTTCCATTTTTTCCCAGTATTGGAATGCTTTCAGCCTGAAGTCAAGCATCCATTCGGGTTCGCCTTTCTTTTGCGAAATAATTCGAACCACATCCTCGCTAAGCCCTTTGGGAATTGTTTCGGTTTCAATATCGGTAGCAAAACCATATTTGTATTCGTTGCTGGTTACCTCGTCGAGTATTTTATCCTGTTCGTTAGCCATTTACAATTGTTTAAAAATAGTTGCTTTTGCTAGTTTAACGCTTTAACACCTCAATTGTTTAGGGGGGCGTGTTAGTATTTTAACAGGCAATTAGAATTAATCTAAATTAACTACAAATATAAGTAGTTTGATAAAATATAGGAATTAAAATAGCGCAATAAATAAAAAAGCAAGGAGCAACTAGTTAGTTTCCTTGCTTTTTGGATAACTGTATTGCTAAAACGAGTATTTAACCAGTAAAAGCGTTCTATTATTCACCACCGGATCGTTTTTTTCAATAACAACATGCTTTTCGTCCCATGTGTTGCCATAAATAGCACCAGTAAGCATGTATTCAAAAGCGAATGCGAGTTTATCTACTGAATAAACAATTCGAGGCGATAGCCTATAAATTTGACTTATATCGTCGTTAGTTGCGCTGTTTATACTGGTATAATTGTCGTTCGCTCCCTGGAGCGATTGCCTTCCGGCAAAAAATCCGAATCCCCATTTGCCCAATTTGTAACTAGCATCCAGCCATAGGCTTAAGGTATTTAGATTTGTATATTCGTAATCGCCATTGTCACCATCGGTTCCGGTTATTTTTCCATAGCCTCCAATCATATTCAGAAACGAGAGTTCCTGACCATAAACCCCTTCAACTTTTATCGTAAAGTTGTTTAGTTTGAGCATGCCAAAGGCATGTGAGTAAAACGACCCCAATTCCTTTTCGGTTTTAAGTCGATAGTTCCCTGGTCCCGGAAGTGCTATCTCGGTTCGGGGCCTTAGCCATTTGTAACTGCCCGAAAAACCGAAAAGGAAATCGGATCCAGTACTTCCGCTTATTTGGGCAAAAAGTTCCGGTTTTGCTGAATTTCGCTGAGCTTCATATGGTCCCGCCGAACGGTGGTAAGTATTTACTATTGCTGCACCTGTTATTTTTACGTTTTGGGTTAACTTATAGGTATATCGAACCTGTGCCGCTCTATTCAGCGAGTGAAAAGGCGCTCCAGCACCGAATGAAACGTTGCCAGGAATCATTTCGTCAACAATCACTGGGTGCCAATACATACCAGTGAGTAGTGCCGACCGTTCCCAGTTTAGCTGAATGTTAGCATGGCGGATACGCATCAGGTTTATATTATCCTGATTGGTGCCAAAGAAATCAGCTTCAATCTGTGATACTCCTTGTGCTCCAAGCGCTTCGAACCCTTCAACTTTAAAGCCGATTCTTGTGTTTAGAGCAAGCATATTGATTTTGTTCACAGCATTCAGGTCGTGGCCATTAATGTCGAGTTCTTGTTTTAGAGGGTAAAAGTAAAGTTCCCCATCCCGAGCTTCCCGCGATTTGCGAGTATCGAAGAAGCCATTCCACATGGCATAACCATAAATTTTCCCTTGTACCTTTTTTTCAGTTTGCTCCTGATTAAAAGAGGGCTGAAGGGAAAGTGAAAGAACAGTTAGAAGGATTATTTTTTTCACTAATATTACAGTATTAGGATTTTGTGCAAAGTTGGTGTTTTTTCATTTGAAATTAATAAAATGCATTGTTAAACTGAAAATGTCAATTTAAATCAAAATAGTTTTAACCTAATAATTCTATTATGAAAAGACTTTTGCATGTCCAACTTTCGCTGTTACTACTCCTTTTCTCCATTGTTCTGGTAGCGCAAAGTGAAGTGTTTACTCCCGAACTTATGTGGCAGTTAAAGAGAGTGGGAAATCCGGTTGTTTCGCCCAATGGTCGACTCTCGGTTTTTACAGTATCGGAAACCAGAATGACTGATAATACTTCGGATGTAAATCTTTTTTTAATGGACAATGAGGATGCAACTATTAGGCAACTGACCCGCTGTGGCAAGGCAGCTTCACCAGCATGGCACCCAAGCTCAAGGAGCATTGCCTTTGCCTCACGTAGGGGGGAAGGTCCTTCCCAGGTGTTCGTTATTCCTATCGATGGGGGAGAAGCGCATCAAATAACCGATATGCCGGTTGGTGTTTATGCATTAGCATGGTTTCCCGATGGTAAAAGCGTTGCTTTTGTAGCAAATGTTTTGCCTCAGTATGGTAGCATTGATTCACTTAAAATAAAGTTAGAAAAAAGAAAAAGCACCAAGGTTTCGGCAAAAGTAACGGAAGATCGAATGTATAGGTACTGGGACCGTTGGTTGACCGATGAGCTATATCCACATATATTCTCGGTCGACATTACTACTCAAAAGGTAAGGGATTTAATGCCCAGTAGCAAAATGCTATTTGGCCTCATGGGTGGCGCTTCATACAGCATTTCGCCCGATGGCAAAACCATAGCGTTTGCAGCCAATAGCACAAAGCCACCCTATACTCAAACCAATTCCGACATTTTCTTGCTTAATACCGATGATTCAGGAAAACTAGAAAACATAACCCCCGAAAATTTAGCCGACGATACTGACCCAAAATTCAGCCCCGATGGTAAATTTTTACTCTATGGGAAGCAGAATCGGCCTGACTTTTACGCCGATAATGTTCAGATGCTAATTTACGACCTCGCTTCGAGGTCAAAGAAAAATATAACAGAAACTTTAGATATTTCTTGTCAGGATTGGAGTTGGAGTTCCGATAGCAAAACGATATTTTTCACTGCTGAGAGCAAGGCCATGCAGCCTATTTTTTCAATACCTGTTTCAGGGGGTAAGCCAAAAGAATTATTTAGCACAGGTAATAACAATGGCCCTTCGCCCACACTGGGTAACCAGCTCATTTTTTCTCATAATAATCTGAATGCCCCTGCAGAACTGTATAAGCTTGACCTCAAGACAGGTAAACCAATGAAGATGACTTCGTTCAACGATCAGTTGCTTTCAGGTTTAAAGTTGGGTAGGGTAGAGAATATAATGTATAAAGGAGCCGGTAATGCTGATGTACAGATGTTTGCCATTTACCCTCCCAATTTCGATTCTTCACAAAAGTATCCATTGGTTGTGCTTATTCACGGAGGGCCTCATGGTGCTTTTGGCGATCAGTGGCATTACCGATGGAATTCCCACCTGTTTGCCGCTCCCGGTTACATAACCATTATGCCAAATTTTCATGGAAGCACAGGATTTGGACAGGACTTTGCTATTTCTATTCATGGGAACCATTCCGATAAGCCTTTTGAAGATATAATGAAAGCAACAGATTACATGATTGCAAGGGGTAATGTTGACGAGAAACGAATAGCTGCCGCAGGTGGCAGCTATGGAGGTTACATGGTTAGCTGGATTGCTGGCCACACCGACAGGTATGCTGCTTTGATAAACCATGCAGGGGTATTCGACTTATACACCCAATTTGGGTCAGACTTTACCTCAAACCGAGAGATTGCATACGGAGGTACCCCCTGGGATAATTTTGAAAAGATGCAGAAGCATAATCCAGCCATGTTTGCTAAGCATTTTAAGACCCCAATGCTCATAGTTCATGGCGAGCTTGATTATAGAGTCCCCGTTGGGCACGCTCTTACTGTTTATGGCATTTATAAAGGAATGGGCCTCGATGCGCGGCTTGTTTATTTCCCCGATGAGAATCATTGGGTGCTTAAGCCTCAGAACTCCGTTTTTTGGTATCGCGAAGTGGCCAATTGGTTGGCACGATATCTTAAACAAGTAAAACCATAGAACTCAACTTGTATCAAATAGTTAAGGTCAATCGGTTAGGTTTGGCCTTTGTGGTGACCCCTGCCTACGGCAGGCAAGCCGGCAGGATTAGTTCGCTGCGCTCGGGCGAGCGCATGGGGTACTCGTGATCCTGTCTTTCTGCTCTTTGGGGGCCAGCTTGCTCCAAAAAGAAAAAGCCTATCGGTAAGGATTGGCTTTTGTTGTGACCCCGACAGGATTCAAACCTGTGACTTTCAGAACCGGAATCTGACGTTCTATTCAGCTGAACTACGGGGCCAGTATGTCAATGTACTTCGCAATTTGCCTTCACTCCACTTGCACCGACTTTCAGAACCGGAATTTGTGGTTCCCTGCCCGATGGCCATAAGTACGAGGCCAAGTTTGGGCTACAAAATTAGTGTAATTTTAGAAATGGGCAATATAGCAAGGAAAAAGCTATAAGCCATTCCAAACTCCAACCTGAACGAGTGATGCTGATGTGAACCCGATGGGTATTGCAAAGAAATCGGTTGATAGTGTGGTTTTTTTCGCTTCAATAATATCGGAAATGTAAGTGTAACCATCGGCGCGAACCATTTCAACTTTAACCGGATAGCCCTTCCCAATAAGATCAAAGTATTGTGCTGTCGACTCAAAACTATTGGCATATGCCCCTTTTGTGAGATTGTTCAGAAACTTACTTAGGGCAACAAAATCGAATTCATTTGCAATGGTCAGGGTAGGCGAAATCCAAATTGTTTCGAGCAACTGACCGTCCTCAAAAACCTTGTAGGTTTGGGTATAGTGACCCAAAACCTTTTCCCCTTCCCCAACTTTTGAGATAGAGAAGTTCCTTGGAATGGGCTCAAAATCATTGGGGTTTGGGAAGTAAGAGTTTAACATTTCATCGTACATTCTTCGCATTGCATCCCTTTTGTCTTCTTCTGCGCGGAGCAGGTTTTCCTCAATCATTCTCTCAAAATCGGCTCTAATTTCAGAATTGAATTGCTCGGGGCTTCCTTGCCAATAGGTTCTATTCGAAGTATTGTAATATGTTATGTCTCCCTTTTCGATATTGAAAATGGTCACTAAATCACCATTGTCGGTTCGCATAAAGCCTTTAGAAAAGTAGGTGGTTTCAACCCTTGCATTTAAAGGATTTTCGTAAAGGTTGTAGTAACGTGTTTTTACAATCCACCCACCGTTGGCCACTCCGGATTGAACCGATAAAAAAAGTAGAAGAGTACAAAGGTTTCTCATGTTGTTCGCTTTCAACCTCAAAGTTAGGCATTTTTGTGAAATGGCTTTTGTCAATTTCATTTTGTTTTTCTGTGGCATTCTATTTTATTTCACTTAATTTGCTTTTTGAATCATTGCGAAAGTTTTCATGCCCCATCTGCTTAAGTTCATTTTTACTGCATTTTTTTGGTTGTCTATTTTGCATGGGCTTTATGGGCAGGTTACTTTTATAATACCCAATCTACCTGAGTCGACACCAAGAAGCTCAGATCTTTTTTTAGCTGGTTCGCTTAATGGATGGCAACCCAATGATCCGGGCTTTAAATTTTCTGAAAATGAAAATGGACAAATGGTTTTAACCCTCAACTCTGTTCCGTTGGAATTCGAGTATAAAATTTGCCGAGGAGGTTGGTATTCTTTTGAGGTCGATTCGTTGGGGCGCGATGTTGCTAATAGAAAGTATGATTCGAATAATGGAGCGCATGTGGTTGTTAATGTTAAGGGTTGGCGCGATCGATTCTCCGAAAGGCAGAGAGTATCAACCGCATCCAAAAACGTTAATTTTCTTCCTACAAGTATCGAAATTCCACAACTGGGAAGGAAAAGAACCGTAAGGGTATACTTCCCTCCCAGCTACGCTACGCGTCAGGGATTTCCAGTTATTTATATGTTCGATGGCCAAAATCTATTCGATAATTCCACCTCGTTTTCAGGAGAATGGGGAGTTGATGAGATTCTCGATAGCCTTCATTACAGCAAAGGTTTTTCAGCCATAGTTGTGGGTATTTACCATGGCGATGGCGAAAGGATTAATGAGCAAACTCCATGGCCCAATGCACAGAAGCAGGGAGGCGATGGCCAGAAAATGGCTCAGTTTATTGTGAAAACCCTTAAACCATACATGGACAAGCATTACCGTACTTTGCCCGATAGGGAGAACACCATTATTGCGGGGAGTTCGCTGGGCGGGCTCATGTCGTTATATATGGCCATGGAGTACCCCGAGGTTTTTGGTAAGGCCGTAGTGCTTTCTCCATCGTTATGGTGGAGTAGCAAGGCGTTTGATCAAATGGGGAAATTTAAAAAACGGCGGTTTCAGAAACTTTACTTATACGCTGGTGGCAACGAAAGCGAGACCATGCTACCCAATGCCCACAAAGCATTCGATGCTCTTAATTTAGCTGGGTTTGCCGAAAACGAACTTTTCTTAAGTATAAACCCCGAAGGGAAACATAACGAAGAATATTGGGGAACTGAGTTTTATCGGAGCCTCAATTGGCTCTTTGGTTTTGCTCCAATCAAACCTTAATTCAATTTTAAAGTCGTACTTTTTTTAAACAAAAACAAACGTATGAAGCGCCTTTCTACTATTTTAACTCTTATAGTTCTTTGCTATTATTCGAATGCTCAGGAGTTTCTTCCAAAGGGCATGACCGAAGCTGAAAAACTTATTTGGAAAGAGTACCTAAATAATTACCCAACCGATAAGGGTACGGCCCCCCCAGCCGAAATCCCCCGCACCCCCGGCGAGTGGGAGGAGGCACAAGGGGTTGTTATTACATGGGCTAATTACACTTCAGTATTGCGCGAAATTGTGAGATATGCAAGAGAGTCTGTTACAGTTTATATTATTTGTTCAAACATCACGAATGTTCAAAATTTTTTGACAGCAGGTGGCGTTAGTTTGGCTAATATTGTTTTTATTCAAGCCGAATACAATTCAGTATGGGTTCGCGACTACGGTCCCCAAAGTATATATTTGAAAGGCACCAATCAGCTTGCCATTGTCGACTGGGTTTACAATCGACCTCGGCCCCTAGATGATGAAATACCTTCCGTTATTGCAGATACGCTGGGGCTACCTATATATCAAATGACTTTAAACCCTAACCGACTCGTTGCCACCGGGGGCAATTTAATGTTCGATGGATTTGAGAAGGGTTTCTCATCGAAACTAATATTGGATGAGAATAGTTCTTTGACCAATGCTCAAGTAGATACGTTGGCTAAAAAATACTGGGGTACAAGAACATACGTGAAAATGAATACCCTTCCCTACGACGGTATACACCATATTGATATGCACATGAAGCTGCTCGATGAGGAAACTTTAATGGTGGGGCAGTATCCACAAGGGGTTGCTGATGGTCCTCAGATCGAGGCTAACTTAGCCTATGTGCTAGCCAATTTCCAAACACCCTATGGCCGCCCCTACAAGGTAGTACGTATTCCCATGCCAGCAAGCCCTTCGGGTTATTACCCACCAAGTTCATATTATTATACGTACACTAATTCTGTAATTTTGAACGGAACAGTGTTGGTGCCCCAGTATGGCTTATCGCAAGATCAGGAGGCGCTTAATATATACGCAGCCGCCATGCCTGGTTATAACATTGTTGGAATTAATTCTAGTTCAACCATTAGTGCAAGCGGCTCAATTCACTGCATAACCCGCGAAATTGCAGCAAACGACCCAATTTTCATTGCCCACCCTGCCATTCGCGAAGCCAACTATTCGGCAAGTGGGTTCCCAATATGGGCTTACATTAATTCAACATCGGGTATATCTTCAGCAACACTCCTGTGGAAACTTGCAGGAGAATTGGAATTCAACGAAGTACCTATGACCCTCGAACGCGACACCTTTTGGGCTGCCATTCCTCCTCAGCAATTCAACGCGCAGGTGAATTACTTTATTCGTGCTCAGAATGGGAACGGAAAAGAAATCAGCAAGCCGTTGGTTTCTCCTGCTGGGTACTATTCATTTACAGTTGCACCGCAAGGAATAGGTTTCGACTTTACTTCGAGTGCTACTAGCGCAGAGGTGAACGATGAAATTACTTTCAGTTACATTAATCAGGGAATTGTAGCCAATTCGTATTTTTGGAATTTTGGCGAAGGGGCTATACCTCAAACAGCAAGTGGGCAAGGACCGCATGCCGTTACCTATTCAACCCCTGGAGGCAAAAATGTTACGCTAACCATTAATGGCACGGCTTTTCTTGAAAAGCAGGGTATTGTTACCATTTCGGAAATTCAACCAACCTACTATACACTGTCCGTATCTGCCAGTGGGCAAGGGAATACAGTTCCTGAATCTGGACAGCATAGCTACGCTATGGGCGAGAATGTTACGCTTACTGCATCGCCTGAGGATGGTTGGAAATTCGATTATTGGTCGGTTGACAATGAAAATGATTTAAATAGCGAAATAGTAGTAACCCTTACCTCCGATATCAACGCGGTTGCCTACTTTAGTGAAGTTACCAGCACCCCTTCAGATAAGTATAAACAAATTGAACTTTTTCCAAACCCTGTATCAAACGTATTAAGTATTGAGTTTCCATTTGAACCTTCTAGCCCAACTATTTCAATTTATAGTATTACAGGCGAAACTGTTGAGGTTCATAGCTCCAGTACGGGTAGCAAGTCATTCCATATCGATCTTTCTCATTTACCTGCGGGGGTTTACTTGGTTAGAATTTTTGCGTCAGAAATGCAGTGGAGCAAAAGAATTATTAAGTTTTAATAACCAGATAAAATGAATTATAGGGATGCCAGAGCGTCCCTATTTTCATTTTTCAAAGGACATCATAAACCTTAAAGCATTATTTTTGCCAAAAAATTAAGTAATGACCATTAATCAAGTACAAGACCAAATAGTAGACGACTTTAGCGTTTTCGACGATTGGATGGATCGATACCAGCAACTAATTGAATTGGGCAAGGATCTCAAACCAATCGATGAAAAAAAGAGAACCGACCAGCATTTAATAAAGGGATGCCAAAGCAAGGTGTGGGTCGATGCAGAGTTAAATAACGGCACCATCAACTTCTCGGCCGATAGCGATGCCATTATTACCAAGGGAATTGTGGCCCTTTTAATACTGGTGCTTAACAACCGAACCCCACAGGAGATAATCGACGCCGACCTTTACTTTATCGATAAAATTGGATTAAGGGAGAACCTTTCGCCAACCCGATCGAACGGACTGGTTGCCATGATTAAGCAAATGAAGCTGTACGCCCTCGCCTACCAGACAAAAATGAAAGGTTGAACATGATGCAATTAAATTTGTTCTACAATTAAAAATTGAAAAGTGAGCACCGAACGCGACATACTAGCAATTGAAGCCGATATTGTTATCGCCCTTAAAACCGTTTACGATCCCGAAATCCCTGTAAATGTTTACGATCTGGGGTTAATTTATGAAATTGATGTGGAGGAGGATGGCAAAACCCATTTAAAAATGACTCTTACGGCTCCCAACTGTCCCATGGCCGACCAGCTTTTACAAGATGTAAACGATGCCGTTCGTAGCGTAAATGGCGTTACCGATTTGGTGCTAAACCTAACCTTCGACCCCCCTTGGGACAAAAGCATGATGAGCGAAGAGGCCATGCTCGAGCTGGGATTTTTGTAGATTATTCAAAATGCCAAAAATATAAGCGGTTTTCGAACCGCTTTTTCATTTATTTTTGTACAAAACCTAAAAATATTATGGAATTTAAAACAGCCTTCAGAGCCACCCGAATGTATTCGATTATTGTATTCGGGATATTTTTATATGCACTATCGTGGACTGCCTTTCTGCTGCCCCATAAAATTACTGGAGGTGGCGTTTCTGGCATAGGTGCTCTTGTTTTCTATGCTACAGGCTTCCCCGTTGGTTACACTTATTTTATTATAAATATTGGCCTTATTCTGCTGGCAATTAAAGTGCTTGGAGCCAATTTTGGTGTTAAAACCATTTTCGGGGTAACAACGGGCGCCATTCTTCTGTCGTTGCTTCAAACGCTTATACACGAACCAGTTGTTGAGGATAAGTTTCTTTCTGCAATAATAGGTGGAATTCTTTCGGGGGTTGGATTGGGAATTGTTTTCACTCAGGGTGGAAGCACCGGAGGAACCGATATTATTGCAATGATCATTAATAAGTACCGAAATATCAGTCCCGGTCGCGTTATACTGTATTGCGATGTTTTCATTATTGGCTCATCGTTCCTTGTGCTTACCGAACTGCTGCCAGTTAAACGAATTGAAACCATTGTGTACGGCTATGTGGCCATGGCCATTACCGCTTATGCAATCGATGCGGTGCTCTCGGGCAGTAGGCAATCGGTACAAATGCTCATATTCTCCAAAAAGTATCACGAAATTGCCGACCGTATAACAACGCAGCTGAACCGAGGGGTTACAGTAATTGATGGGCAAGGGTGGTATACCAAGGAAAGCCAAAAGGTTGTAATTACAATGGTTCGTAAGCACGAGGTGAGCGATATATATAAAATTGTAAAAGAAATTGACAATCAGGCGTTCATGTCGGTTGCTAACGTAATGGGCGTTTACGGTCAGGGATTCGAGCGAATACGAGGTTAGTGCCAATGCTTTTATTTAATCGAAACTTTTAGGAGTTATCCCCTAAAATGGCTTTATTTGCCATGTTTTTCGAAAATAATCCGTTTGATGAAGAAGTTTTTGCTCACGCTTTTAATTAGCGTACTTTCAATTTTTGCTGCTTTTTACTTTAACCAGTTGGTAGGTGAAACCACAAACACACCTTGCGAATATTTAAGCACCGATGACTCTGTAGAACCATTGCTCGAATACGGTATTCCGACCGATTTGTACGAGGTATACTCCGACGTTGTTAAGCGCAACCAAACACTAGGAAGCATTTTTGAGTCGTTAGGCGTTAGGGGCGATTACATTAGGCAGCTGGCTGCCAAATCGAATGGCGTATTCGATATTCGAAAGGTTCGGGCCGGAAATACATATAAAGTCTTTAGCAAGCGCGATACGGCTAACATTGCTGAGTATTTGGTTTACGAACACTCGTCGACCGACTATGTTGTTTTTCACTTTACCGATTCGCTCGTCATTTGGGCCGATAAAAAGAATGTAATTCCAGTTACCAAACTCAGCGAAGCTGAAATTTCGTCGTCGCTTTGGGAGGCCATGCGCGACTACAATTTAAATCCCGTTTTAGCCCTCGACCTGTCAGAGGTTTTTGCATGGGCAATCGACTTCTTTGGCCTTTACCAGGGCGATAAATTTAAGGTTTTATACGACGAGCTGTACGTCGACAATAGTTCGGTTGGCATAGGAACCATTCACGCTGCTTGGTTTCAGCACCGAGGACATACCTACTACGCTTTTCGGTTTCAGCAAGACTCTATTTGGAGCTACTGGGACGAGCAGGGGAATAGCCTGCGAAAGGCCTTTTTAAAATCGCCCCTGCGATTTTCTAGAATAACTTCGCGCTTCTCCAATAGCCGTTTACACCCCATTTTACGTACCTATAGGCCACACACCGGAGTAGATTATGCCGCTCCCGAAGGAACACCCGTAATGGCTCTTGGCGATGGCATAGTGGCGGAGAAGGGATACAGCCATGCGGCAGGCAACTTTGTAAAAATTAAGCACAATAGCGTTTACACAACGGGCTACAACCATTTCTCGAAGTTTGGTAACGGCATTACAAAAGGCGCAAGGGTTGCTCAGGGCCAAATAATTGGATATGTTGGCCGAACTGGCTATGCCACCGGGCCTCATCTCGATTTACGTTTTTGGAAGAATGGAAAAGCGGTAGACCCGCTAAAGGTTGAAGCCCCTTCGGTTGAGCCCATAAAAGAAACTAACCGCGAACTTTTCATGAACCAAGTTGCCAAGTACCGAAGTAAACTCGACAGCGCTTCTCCTCGACCTATAATGCCAGGCTTTACAATCGATTTGTTTTGTCGTTAAATAAAAAAGGGCCGATTTTACTCTGCCCCTTAGTTTTATCTACTTGTCGTTTCGTTTTAGTATTTGGTCAATCATTCCGTAAGCCTTGGCCTCTTCTGCGGTCATCCAGTAATCGCGGTCGGCATCTTTCTCAATTTTCTCGAAAGCATTTCCCGAGTGCTGGGCAATAATATCGTACAGCTCTTTGCGGAGCATTAAAATTTGCTTTGTCGTAATTTCAATGTCTGATGCTTGGCCTTCGGCACCACCCATAGGCTGGTGAATCATAACCCTTGAGTGAGGAAGCGCAGAGCGCTTTCCGCTTGCTCCTGCTGTTAGAAGCACGGCACCCATCGAAGCTGCAATTCCGGTGCAAATGGTTGCCACATCGGAGCTAATGTACTGCATGGTGTCGTATATGCCTAGTCCGGCGTAAACGCTACCCCCCGGAGTGTTTAAGTAAATTTGTATGTCCTTCGACGGGTCGCTCGACTCGAGGAAAAGAAGCTGCGCTTGAATTATATTGGCCACATCGTCGTTAATGGGAACGCCCAAAAATATTATACGATCCATCATCAACCTCGAAAATACGTCCATTGTAGCTATGTTAAGCTGACGCTCCTCGATAATGGTTGGCGATATGTAGCTGCTATGTATCGATTTAAACCGGTGTAGCGATAGGCTACTTATACCCTTATGCAGCTGTGCGTACTTTTCGAATTCGCTTTTTCTATTTGCCATATTGTAAGTAGTTAGTTTCGGTTTTTTGTTATCGGTTGCTTGCCCTGAGGCTCCAGAAGGGTCGGTTGTCAGTTGTCCCTGCCCGCATGACGCCCGCCTGAACGATTTAGTCGGGCAGGCAGTAAGGCAGGGGGTTTTGGTTCTCGGATCCAATGTTCTATTGTTGAGTTGTCTGTTCTCTTCGGACATCGGACTTTCCTCTTCGGACTTCCCGCTTCTGTCTTCTGTTATCCAATCATCCAATCAACCCAGCATCTAACATCAAATAACTTAATAACCCATTAACCTAATAACTCAGTAACCCAATTTTACACTGAACTGCGACGCCCTGAGTTTATCGAAGGGTCGAAGTGAACTCAGTATTTAATCAACAATTCCCAAAGGTAATAATTTTAATTTTTTATGAACCAGGGTTAAATAAAAAAACCGGAGGTATTAAATAACGCTCCGGCTTTGAAATAGGTTCAATTACTTCATTTACTTTAACTTTTCGAACTCTTCTCGGGTTACTTTCTTTTCATCGAGTTTAACGGCCTCTTTTACATGCTCAAATACTTTATCCTCTACTACCGCTTCGGCAATTTTATTGCGTTGCTCATCTTTTTTAAGCATTTCCTCTGCATAACCTTCAATAAAATTGTCGGGGAGTTGCCCCATTCCGTAGCTTGCCATTTGGTACTGAACGTAAATTTTGGCAAAACGCTTCAGATCTTCTTCATCTACTTTAATCTCTTGTTCACGGGCAATATGGTCGCGAATCAGTTGCCACTTAAGGTCGTTTTCAAAGTGAGGGAAATCCTTTTCAACCTGCTCGGAAGTGAACTTGCCTTCGTTAATAGCCACTAGCCAACGAACTAAAAATTCTTTAGGAAGCGTAATGTCGGTTTTTTCAATCAGTTTTTCACGAATATCTTTGCGCAAACGGCCGTCGCTTTCATTCTTTAAATTTCCTTCGAGGGCTTCATTTATCTTTTGGTTGAATTCATCTTCGCTATTAACCATGCCAGTGCCGAATGCCTGATCGAAAAGATCCTGACCTATTTCAGCTTCTTTGTATTCTTTCACCTCGGTTACTGTAGTTTGAAATAAAGGTCCAATTTCGCTTAGTTTCGATTTGTCAACCTGAAGTAAGCGTGCCCTGTCGGTTTCATTTGGGAATGCCTTGGTGGCATCAATGGTAAGCACATCGCCAACACGGCTACCCAAAAATTTGCTTTTTTCGGTCTCATCGTCCATTAGCATCAGTGAAATCAATCCTTTTTCAACAGTAATTCCACCGCTACGGGGTGAGCCATCGGGTTCCAATTCGGTTAGAGTGGCAGAAACCAACGATTTATCCGTTGCGCTATCAACCTCACTGTAGGTACCGAAACGGGTGAGCATGTTCTTTATATAGTCTTCGCGAGTTTTCTCATCAACCTTAATTATGTAGTAAGGAACTTTGTCGCGCTTGGTCAGTTTTACCTCAATTTCGGGAGCCATTCCTAAATCGAATTTGAACTCGAAGTTAGATTGGTTGTCCCAATCAATTTCGGCCTGCTGCTCTGAGGGTAGAGGCTCACCAAGGATTTTTATGTTATTGTCGTATATATATTTGGTAATACTTTCAGAAACCAACTTGTTTATTTCTTCAAGCATAATGGGCTTACGGTATAGTTTGCTAATTAGTGTCGCAGGTGCCATGCCTGGACGAAAGCCTTTAATGGCAGCCTTTCTTTTGTAGTCTTTTAATGCCTTTTCAACCTTTTCTTGGTAGTCCAACGCTTCAATATTAACTTTCAGAACAGCATTCTGTGGGTTAAGTGTTTCGTGTGCAATGTTCATTGGTGCGGGTATGTTTGTTATTAATCGATTAATTCACAAAAATTTACAACGATTTGTGCTGTAAAAATAGGGCACAAAGGTAGTAAATATGGTTTTTACTACCAACAATAAAATGAAATTGAGTGATTGTACCCTTTGATATTAAAAACTTGAGTCGATTATTTCAAACCCATCAGTGCCGGCAATTCGCTCAAATTCAGTTCCTTTCTTTGACTTTAAGAAAGGGATAATGGCTGGGTCGAGATTAGCTATATAGTTTACATCGAACATCATAAAGTGATGCTCGTTTTCAACGTACTCGTCGGTTTCTAGTCCAGAATAAAAGCGCCAACCACTGTCGTCGGCATCCTCGCGTTCTTCGCGGTGCATATAACCAACTGGGTGACCATCAATTGTAATCATATCCGATGCGTAGCAATAGCCCATGGGGGCTATTAACTCTTTAACCTGATCGGGATGTAAGCGATAGGGAAAGGTGCTCATGGCTTTTATTGCTTTTTTCAAAATTAATCAAAACTCTCAATGTTCTGATGCTTTTATGAAAGTTAATTCTATTCCATACCATATCATTGTCCTTAAAAAAATATCTTTGCCAATAATATCCTTTATTCCTATGCAAAGCAGAAAGCGAACTGAACTATACGAAATGGGGGAGTTTAAATTGATAGAACTCCTTACTGAAAATGTTAAAATAGCGAACTCAAGCAGCCTTAAAGGAGTTGGCGATGATGCGGCAATTATTAAGTACGAAAGCGGAAAGGCTACAGTTGTAACTACCGATCTGCTGCTCGAAGGCATTCACTTCGACTTAGTATATTCCCCTCTAAAACATTTGGGTTACAAGGCGGTTATAGTTAATCTCAGTGATGTGTATGCTATGAATGCCACCCCCAAGCAAATAACTGTGTCAATAGGCGTTTCGGCTAAACTATGTTTAGAGGATTTGGAGGAGCTTTATTCGGGAATTTATATGGCATGCAACAGGTATGGGGTCGATTTGGTTGGAGGCGACACAACCGCTTCGGTTACGGGTTTAACCATAAGTATTACAGCTATTGGAGAAGTTGAAGAAGGTAAAGCCACCTTCAGGAATGGCGCACGGGTTACCGACTTGATTTGTGTTTCGGGGAATTTAGGGGCAGCATATTTGGGTCTTCAATTACTCGAAAGAGAGAAAAGGGTTCTTAAGGGTGCAACCGAAGGAAAACCCAGATTTGAGGGTTACAGCTACCTGCTCGAAAGATTTCTGAAACCCGAAGCCCGAAAGGAAATTGTTGAAAAACTGGCCGAGAAGTCATTAATCCCCACGTCAATGATTGATGTTTCCGATGGACTTTCGAGCGAGTTGCTTCATATTTGTAAAAACTCGGGCGTGGGCTGTAGGGTGTATATCGATAAGTTACCTATTGATCAGGAAACTCAAAAGCTTTGCGATGAAATGTCTATAGATTCAATTATTGCAGCCCTTAGCGGAGGGGAGGACTACGAGTTACTTTTTACTATTCCGCTTGCTGCCCATGCAATAGTAGAAAAAATGGAAAGCATTTCAGTTATAGGGCATATTGTTGAGGAGCATAAGGGAACTTTTTTGGTAACTCCCGAGGGAGGTGAAATTGAAATTGCAGCCCAAGGATGGAATTCACTTAAAAAGAAATAGTACAAATTTGATACTCATGCAGGGCATTAATATTAAAGAGCAATTTAAGTTAACTGCGGTTTACACATTTTTTGCAGCGGTCCCTGCGTTGCTCCAACTTATTGTTTACCCAATTATTGAAGGAGAGGGGAGGCTTGGCCCGACGGATTTTGGACATTTAGCAGTAACAGAAGCTATCATTACCCTTTTTTACATTGTATGTATTTTTGGGATGAGCAATGCTGTAGCTCGGTTCTATTATGATTTTCGAAACTCAAAGGATGGATACAATAGGCTGCTTTCAACCGTTTTAACTGGGATTGTACTTCGGGGGCTGTTACTGCTGGGCGCAGTTTATATGCTTTCGCCCCTTATTGAAACTTTCTATGCCAATTCTCAGCTCTCCGATTTCGGTAGTTACGGTTATTCCCTAGTGGTTTCGGGAGTTAGCCGAGCCATTGTAGCAACAGTTATTGCCCTTTACAGAAACGAAAAGCGGGTTGGCTCCTTTGTTGTTGTGAGTGCAGTATCTGGTATAGCACGGTCGCTATTTCAGGTAATTGGCGTGTTTTTCTTTAGCATGTCGTTTGTGGGGTATGTTCACGGAGCAGCCCTTGGGGGTGGCGCAATCGCCCTCGCTATTCTCCTGTTCATACTAATTCGCTCGGGTGTTCGATACGATTTTGGAATTGCTCGGCAATTAGTTGTTTTTGCGTTTCCTCTTTTCTTTTACGAGTTTATTACATGGGGAATAACCTTTGCCGATAGGTTTTTTATGATTGGGAACCCCGCCCAACTGGGAATATACGACAACGCTATGAAGTTTGCTGTGGGCATTCAGTTCATTCTACAGGGGTTAACTGCTGCAGTACAGCCCGATATCTTTGGATTCCTTCATGAAGGAGGCGATAAGAATATTGAAAAAATTAAAACGCTCTCAAACATGCTGGTAGTGCAATCTATAGCAATTATTCTAGCATGTATAATCCCGGTAATGCTGTTTATCGATCTCTTATACCAAACCGAATTGAGAGCCTCTGCTGCATTAATCCCAATTGTTTTTGTCCGGTTCGTATTGCGAGCGCAATACCAAGTTTTTGCCTTGCCGGTTATGTTTGCTAAAAAAACTAAGGAACTTTTGTATGTCAATTCATCGGCTCTTTTGGTTAATCTTCTGCTAAACTGGTTTTTAATACCGAGATTTGGTTACTATGGTGCCATATCTGCCTTCATTGTCTCTTCACTAGTGCAAGTTATAGCAGTACGCCATGTTCAGGAACGGGTAATGGCAATTAACTGGAATCTTTCAAAAGTTTTCGTATTCCCTTTAATTATTGTAGCTTTCTCAATTGTTGGAGAATACTTGCGCATTTCCCTTGGGTTTAATAGCTACATTTTGGCAAGCATACTCCTATTAATATCATTTTCACTTCTCGGTTGGCTATACCGAAATGAATTGAAGGTGTTGGCAGGTAAAGTTATAAAAACAACTATTTCTCCTTGGCTATAAATACATAAACTGGGAAGTGATCGGAGTACCCTCCCTGCCAATTGGCCCCAACGTAAGTTCTGAATGGATAGCCTGCAAATTGGCCACTCTTTTGAACTAAAAATGGCGCATTGAAAACTTTTGCCCTAAGAAACTTGTATGTTGAACGGTCATCGCCAGTGAGGGGTTCAGAAATAATAATCTGATCGAAAAGGTTCCAAGCGTCGCGATAGGCAAGCGAACCAATTCCATCCTCGTGAAGTTGCCACATCGGATTGAAAAGGTCACTCTTTTTCAGGTCGTTTTTTCCACCCTTAGCACCAAGCACCTTATTAACGCTGGGCGAGGTAGGGTCGTCGTTCAGGTCGCCCATAATAAATATTTTTGCATTAGGGTCGGTTGAATATATTGAATCGACGATTGAACGGGTCAGTTTAGCAGCGGCCTTTCGAAGGGGCAAACTTCTTTTTTCACCACCTCGGCGCGAGGGCCAGTGGTTAACAATAAAGTGCATTGGTTCGCCGTCGTAAATTCCACTAACAACCAGCTGGTCGCGGGTTTTGAAATTGGGCAAATTTTCTACTATTAACCGTGCCGAACGACTTGAGGTTACCTTAAAGAAATCGGTGCGATAAATGAGGCCCACATCTACCCCCCGGGCATCGGGCGAATGGTAGTGTACAATGTCGTACTTGGCAGGTTTTAACTTTGAAGTATTTATAAGATCTACAATTACTTCGCGGTTTTCAATTTCACAAAGGCCAAGGATGGCAGGGCCTCCCGGAAACAGTTCGCTTCCAATTTGCGAAATTACCTCCGACATGCTTTCCAGTTTTTTAAGGTACCTCTGGCTGTTCCATTTGTTAGCCCCATCAGGGGTGAATTCAAAATCGTTCACGCCAGGGGTTTGTATGGTGTCGAATAGGTTCTCAATGTTATAAAAGGCGATGCACCCAACCTTATACTGCTTTTTTTCTTGAGAGAAAGAATAGGTTGAAGTAACTACAAGTACAATTGCTACTAATTGTGTCAGGAATGTTACTTTATTTATTCTCATAATAGTGTTGAATTTGTTACGGTTTCGTGCTCTAATTCTTTTCTAAGCAGAAAAAATAAAAAAGAGCAACGGCAAATATAGTCAAACCTAGCTCAAAAAAAATCGTATTTGCCAAAACAAAATTGGTAAATAGAATTAAAAAGTGTTCTTTTGTAACTATTAACTTAGGGGTTTTATCCCCCTTTTCTATTAGTGTTTAATACATAAATGTTTTAAGGAATGAGGAAATACATATTAGTAGTGTTAACATGCTTTTCATTTACCCCCGTTGCTGCTTGGGCTCAGGCAAGCGTTAAGGGCGTGGTGAAAGACTTCGATACAGGCAACCCGCTCTCGGGGGTTGTTGTTCAGGTAATTGGCACCACGCTTACTGCAATTACCGATTCCGATGGTTCGTACTTTTTTGTAAGTTTACCACAAGGAAAGCACTTGTTGAGTTATACTTTTGTTGGATACTCAATTTATGATTTGAGCATTGATGTTGGCACCGAAAATGTTTTGCTACCCGAAATTCTATTGAGGCGAGCCCAAAGCGACGAGTCCCTCGGACAAACATTTTCGGAGGTTGTGGTCTCGTCGGATGATTTGGATAGCGATTCGAGGGGGCAGAATATATCAGGGATACTCCAATCTTCCTACGATGCATTCAACTCAGCAGTTGCTTTTACTTTTAGTCCCGCTCGCTTTCAGGTTAGGGGCTACGATTCGGACTATAATTTAATATACATGAACGGAATTCCCGTAAACGACCCCGAAAGCGGTTTCCAGAGCTGGAGCGCATGGGGCGGTTTGAACGATGTGACCCGCAATAGGGAGTCGAGGAATGGGTTGGTACCAACCGATTTCTCGTTTGGTGGTCTTGGTGGAGCTACTAATATTAATGTAAGAGCAAGCCAGGCCAGAAAAGGAACCCGGGTATCGTATGCTGCAACTAACAGAGCATATTCCAATAGGGTTATGTTTACCCATGCTACCGGGCTTAACGATAAAGGCGTTGCCTTTACCATTAGTGGTTCGAGGAGATGGGCCGAAGAAGGTTATGTAGAAGGTACCTTTTACGATGCATGGGCGTATTTCTTTGCAGTTGAAAAAAAGTACAATAGCAATCATTCAGTATCGTTCGTTGCTTTCAATGCTCCTACTAAGCGCGGTATGCAAGGTGTCGCCGTTGATGAGCTGCTTCGGATTACTGGTAACAACTACTACAACCCAAACTGGGGATACCAGAATGGCGAAAAACGGAATGCGCGAGTTCGCTTTCAGCAGGAACCTACCTTCATACTTAGCCACTATTGGAATATTTCTGAAAATACTCGCCTATCAAGTTCGTTTGGATATTCCTTCGGGCGCTTCAGCACCACTTCGCTTAACTGGTACGACACGCAGGATCCACGGCCCGATTACTATCGAAAGCTCCCTAGTTATAAGGCGCTTACAGCACCACAAGAAATAGTTGATGCGGTTACGGCAGCTTTTCAAAACGATATGAATACCCGCCAAATTGATTGGAACGCACTATACCAAACAAACTATAGAAGTTGGGATTCGACAAATAATATGCTTCGGTCTAAGTATATTGTTGAAGATCGAATTGCCGATTCACGTCAGTTTACATTCTCATCAGTATTAAATAGCGAAATTTCTGCTAACTTAAAGATAAATGCAGGAATAGATGTCTCGGCATACCGGAATCGTAATTATAAAACCATTTCAGATTTGCTGGGAGGCCATTACTGGTTGGATATTGACCAATTTGCCGAGCGTGACTTTTTAACTAGCATGGATATCGATTCCGCTTTTCTTCAGAACGACATGGATAACCCCAATCGCATGGTTGGTGTTGGCGATGTATTCGGATACGACTACAGTGGTAGTGTGAATAATGGCGGTGTTTGGGCAGTTGCAAGCTACTTTACCAATATGCTTGATTTCTATTTGGGCGTTAACGTGAATGCGACCCAATTCTGGAGAACTGGAAACATGAGAAATGGACGCTTCCCGCTAAACTCAAAGGGTGATTCGGAAAAGAAGCAATTTATCGACTATGGTGTGAAAGGTGGAGCGACGTGGAAAATATCTGGAAGGCACTATTTAGATGGAAACTTTGCTTACCTTACCCGATCACCATTCCTGCGTTATGCATTTATATCGCCCAGAACAAGCAATATTTTGGCCCCAGGCTTGGAGAGCGAAAAGATTCTTTCAACGGATTTGAATTACAACCTGCGTCATCCATTTATTAAAGCTCGAGTTACTGCATACTATACCCTTTTTATGGATCAAAACGAGCTGAAGAGTTTTTACGACGAGTCGCTTAAAACCTTTGTTAATATGACCATGACAGGGATTGACAAAGAGCATAGAGGTGTTGAGGTTGGGGCTGAAATTAAGCTTACAACTACAATAACCCTTAACACCGCCCTTGCCATGGGCTCGTATAAGCACGTATCGAGACCCGATGTTACTATTACACAGGATAATTCTGGGCAAGTTGTTGCACAAAAAATGGTTTATTTCAAAAACTTTTTTGTTCCCAATACGCCCCAAACTGCAGCCATGCTTGGCTTTAGGTATGCATCACCCAAATATTGGTATCTGGGAGGTTCTGTAAGTTACTTTAGGGATTCGTATATCGATTTTAACCCCGAAAGAAGAACACCCCAAGGGCTAATGGCCTTTGAAGAAAATGATCCAGTACGCGATTTAATTACTAGGCAACTCTCTGTGCCCAGCCAGTTTTTGTTAGATGCAAATATTGGCAAATCATGGAGGTATAAAGAGTATTTTATAAACCTAAACTTTCAGGTTGCCAACATCCTCGATAATACCAGTTTTAAAACAGGAGGATTTGAAAACCTACGGTTTGGCGGACAGCTGAGCGATTTAGATAAGTTTCCTCCCCGGTATTTTTATGCCTACGGACGCACTTACTATCTCATTTTAGGACTTCGTTTTTAATCCAATCATATTTTTGAAATGAATAAGTTAATTAAATTCATCGGGGCAATTACGCTTGTAGTAACAGCTTTTTCCCTTACACCAAGTTGCGTTTTTCACCAGTTCGATCCCATAGCTCCAGAGGATGACTCTACTGCCCTACAAGCCAACACAACCATTGCTGAACTGAAATCGCTATACGCTGGCGATCTAATTCAACTCAATGGTGCCTCCCTTTATCAACGCGACTCTATACTTATTGAAGGGATTGTAATTTCCGACGATCGCAAAGGTAACTTCTATAAAACCATTGTAATTCAGGATGAAACAGGAGGGATAGAGGTGAAACTTGATAAAACAACCCTCTACAACGACTACCCACGTGGACAGAGAGTGTTAATTTATTGCAACAACCTATATCTGGGCGAGTATGGCGGTCTAACCCAGTTAGGCTCCATTTTCACCGAAGATGGCATTACCCAGCTAGGTAGCCTCGAAGGGGATATTATAATTAAGCAACATGTATTTCGAAAGGGTAAACGTTTAGTAAATGTTCAACCGCTTACTATAGGTTCAAGTGGGCTTACCCCAAACAATTTCAGTAGGTTGGTTCAGTTTAACGATGTGCAATTTCAAACGCTCAACCTGCCCGGTAGCAGTGAAAGACTTACCTATGCTGACCCTATTGGATTAAATGCCATAAGCCATAAGCTAATGACCTGTTCAGAAACCTTTTCGAATCTCGTATTAAGAACTAGCGGTTTTGCACATTTTGCAAAGGACACCCTGCCTAGTGCAAGAGGAACCTTAATTGGCGTTATGAGTTATTATAATGGTACGTATCAGCTTATGATTCGCGATTTGAACGATGTTCAGTTTAATTTGCCCAGATGCCAATAATTTGAAATTTTTAGTTGTATGAAACGATTTTTCAGAATATTTAGTTTGCCGGTTGTTGTAATAACCCTCTTGGTTCTTAACAATGGCTGCGTTAAGGAGGACTTCGATGTTACTCCAACCCTAATCGATACATCTTCGTGGGTGCCTACAGCAAACATTGCCCAAATAAAGAAATTCCGAGATATTTCAGGGGCCATTGAAAAAGTGAAAGTGCTTGCTACCCAAAGTTTTTGGGATAGTTTGTTAACTGCAACTGGCGACTCGACCATAGTTATTTCTGGCTATGTAACATCAAACGATTCGGCTGGTAACTTTTACGAAGTTGTAACCATTCAGGACCATACCGGTGGTATTGATATAAAGATAAATGCAAAGAGGCTCTTTGCAACCTACAGGTTGAAGCCGGGCCAGCGGGTACTAGTGAAATTGAACGACCTTTATGTCGACTTTTATAGAGGCACCTACCAGATTGGTGCATCTATTGTCGATTTGGGCGCGCTAAAAATTGCGGGTATCGATATGAAATATTTGCCCAACTTTATGCAGCGCTCCGGAACCAAACGCCCCGTTACTCCCGATACTCTATCTGTTTCTGACCTTAATTACTCGCATGTTCAGAAATTGGTTACTATTAAGGATGTTCAGTTTTGGGATGCTACCAAAGGCTATTCAATTCCTACAATAAATACAAATCGTAATTTGGTTAACTGCAATGGGCAAATGCTTATTATTAGAACTAGTGGATATGCAAGTTTTGCGGAGCAAATTGTGCCCTATGGAAATGGAACTATAACCGGCGTATTGGGACGATACGACAATACCCTTCAGCTAGTAATTCGTGACCCATCCGACGTAAATTTTACAAACCCTCGTTGTGGCGGGCAACTTCCAACACCCAGTACTACGCTGGCGCAGCTCAGGGCCATGTGTACTTCGAATCTTATGCAAGTAAGCACAAATACAGTTGTTCAGGGAGTTGTGGGCGCTAATGACAAGTCGGGTAATCTGTACAAGCAACTATTCATACAGGACGAAACCGGTGGAATGGAGTTTAAGGTTGATGTAGTTGGCCTTCATGTCGAATTCCCTGTGGGAACCAAGGTTATTATTAATTGCCAAGGAATGTGGTTAGGCAAATATGGGAATGTGGTGCAACTTGGAGGAAATTTCAATAACTCAATAGGTAGGTTGAGCGCTCAGGAATTCTATCAGAAAGTTTTTACTGTTGAATCGGGTATCGCTGTTCAACCTATACCTACTACAATAAGTGAACTTAACGACAATTTGATTGGTAAACTAATAATCCTCGACGGAGTTCAATTTAGCAATTCTGAACTTGGACTTGCTTGGGCTCCTGGAGCAGTTACCAATCGATGGCTCGAAGATTTCTGGGAGAATAGGGTTATTGTACGTACAAGTAATTTTGCCAATTTTGCCAATAGCATTGTCCCTTCAAAAAAAGGACAATTTACCGCTATACTTAGCAAGTTCAATTCCGATTATCAGCTTTATGTACGTTCATTAGCCGATATAAGGCTTATTGAACCAAGAGCGATAAAAACTTTTTTAATTAATGAGAGTTATTCCACAGCAGTTGTTAATCAGCCTCTTACAGTAAACAATTGGCAAACAATTGCCACAGAAGGTACAAAGGTTTGGGTTGCTAAAGAAGCAAGTGGTAACCGCTACGCCGAAATGTCGGCTCACCAATCGGGAGAGGCCTTAAATACTTCATGGCTTATTTCGCCTCAGGTGAACCTCTCTTCAATTTCTCCAAGGTACTTGAGTTTTAAAACCCAGTTCGCACAGTGGCGCGAGGGTACAACCCTCGAGGTATTTGTTTCATCGAATTACGATGGACAGAACCCTGCCGCCGCAACCTGGACCAAACTTAACGATGCGTATATTGCTCAACAAGCCGATGGTTTTGGCGTTTGGAAAAACTCGGGGGCGGTTAATCTGCAGCAAATTTCCGGAAATGTGCATTTCGCATTCAAATATGTTGGGAGTGGAACAGGAAACCTTATAACATTCTATAGGGTCGACGATTTTCAGGTTTTTGGAGCGCAGCAGTAAGCTCTACTTTTAATAATATTAGTCGAGGCCATTCTCTTCTACAGGGAATGGCCTCGTTACATATAGTATTATGAACTAAAAGCTATAGCATAGACTTAATCCAATAATTTTTGTGTCGGATAAATCAACAATTGGCGAAAAAGAAACCCTGTAATCGTACTGTATAGCATACATGGCCATGTCGAACAGGAAAAGAAAGCCCCCCTGGAGAACTACTGATTGACCATATCCCTTAAGCAGTGGGCCATTTTTAATGCTCTTTTTCGAGGCCCGAATCAAAAACGCACCTCCCGCTATGTAAACTAAGCCTAACCCTGCGTTAATCAGATACAATCTCTCGGTTGCCATGTGCTTACTCATTTGTTCCGAAAAGTTTAGCTGTGAGTATTCGGAGCTGTTGATTTGGTACAATGCAAATGTGGCAATGCCTGCATTCACAATATTCCACATCAGGTTCATTTGGTGAAAGTATTTCTTCTCACCTTGATGCTTAAGTGTTCCATAACCACCGATAGCCATGTTGGTAATGGCCCACGAACCCAACACAAACATACCATATCGGTTTATCGAATCGCTTTTGGGTAAAAAATCGTTGGGGTTTTGTGAAAAAGCAAAACTATAGAGAAGTGCAAATAGTATTGCTAAGCCAATTCTATTCATAGGCGGGATGAAATCAGATTTCGAACTTTTTCTAAATCGTAGGGTGTATCAACTGCCATAGTTTCAGCATTGGTAACTGAAACGGCAATACTATAGCCGTTTTCAAGCCAGCGCAGTTGCTCAAGCGATTCGGCTATTTCAAGGGGCGACTGGGGTAGTAAAGTAATTTCCTTCAATACGTTCGCTCTGTATGCATAAAGCCCAATGTGTTTGTAAAAAATGTGCTTTTCAGCCCACTGGTGCTCTTCGCAGCCCCTAATGGAAGGAATAACTGAACGACTAAAGTAAAGTGCCATACCATTTGTACCTACCGCTACTTTTGGGGAGTTGGGATTGAATATATCCTCCCCCTTTTCAAAGGGTTTAACAAGAGTAGTTATCTGAGTTTTTGAATTATTGAATGGTTCAACAAGGAGGTGAAGTAACTCAGGTTTAACAAACGGTTCGTCGCCTTGTATGTTTATAACGATTTCAAAAGAAATTCCAGTAACTTTTTCTGCAGCCAAAAGTGCCTCTGCGCACCGGTCGGTGCCGCTTTGGTGAGAAGTTGAGGTCATTATGCATTTTCCGCCAAATCCCTTAACGGCAATGGCAATCCTTTCATCGTCAGTAGCAACGTAAACATGGCCGAATGCTTTTGAAGCGTTTTCATAAACCCATTGGATCATGGGCTTGCCTGCAATATCGGCCAATGGTTTGCCGGGGAATCGGGTTGATGCGAAACGAGCAGGTATTATGCCAAGGCATGTATTGGAGCGCATAGGTTTGTTTTTAGGCAAAGGTAAACTATTAAAAAAAAGGGAACAAGTATGCTTTATTTCTAATTATGACCAAAAAGGTTACTTTTGTCAGAGCGTTTGTAAGGGCAAAGTACCTTAAAGATTCACAATAAACCAAAAACTAAACATGCGATTGAGACTTCTGAAATAGTAATTATCCCCAAGTCTAAATACCTATTCAGCTACTCAACGTGAAACGCAATTTTTACCTCGTTATACCCAACAAAAGATATGTTTGCACTATACTCACCCGCTTTAAGGCCTGTAATAATGAATAATCCGTCGGAGTTGTAATGGTTCCCGAAACAAATTCTCCATTAAGTGCATTTTTAATAAAGACATTAACGAATTCGAGGGGTTGCTTTGTTGCGTCGTCTTTCGCAATGCCCGAAAGGGCCGCTTCACTGTTTTGCGAATATGCAGAGCAATATCCAATAATTAGAGCAACGGAAAGGTGTAAAAATTTTTTCTTCAGACTTTTTTTAAAAAGAATGCTTTTTTGCTTGTTAGAAAAGGATGAATAATAAAACTAAAGTTGTGAGAGTGAACTATGGATCTTACCATGGAAGATATATAAAAAAGGTTATGTTCAACGTTTAACGGCTATTATATAACAATTCAAAGGATGTAAGGTTCATGTAAGCCTTCTGCCTGTTACCCATCATATTTTTAAAAATTCTTTTCAATTATTCGTACCTTTGTAGCTTAAAATGTATGTCAATGAGAAATACCGACAAGTGCTCGTTCTGTGGTCGCGACCGAAAGGAGGTTAACCTTCTGGTTGCTGGTATGAGTGGGTTTATATGCGACCTATGTGCCGAACAGGCCAATATTATTGTTCGAGAGGAACTGAAGAAAAAGGGAGAATTCAAGCTGAACCGTAGTAAACTTTTAAAGCCTCATGAGATAAAGGCATTTCTAGACCAGTATGTTATTGGTCAGGACGATGCCAAAAAGTACCTATCGGTTGCTGTTTACAATCACTACAAAAGGCTTTTGCAGAACACTAAGACCAAAGCAGACGATGTTGAGATAGAGAAGTCGAACATCCTTCTGGTAGGAGAAACGGGTACTGGAAAAACCCTTTTGGCCCGCACTATAGCGCGTATGCTGCACGTGCCCTTCACCATAGTTGATGCAACGGTTCTTACAGAGGCTGGCTATGTAGGCGAGGATGTTGAAAGCATTCTCACCCGCTTGCTGCAAGCAGCCGATTACAATGTAGAAGCAGCCGAAAAGGGAATAGTATTTATCGACGAAATTGACAAAATTGCCCGGAAGGGCGATAACCCCTCAATTACCCGCGATGTTTCGGGTGAAGGGGTGCAGCAGGCCATGCTCAAACTCCTCGAGGGCTCCAAAGTTAATGTACCCCCACAGGGTGGCCGCAAGCATCCTGAGCAGAAAATGATTGAGGTGGACACTACCAATATCCTCTTCATTTGCGGAGGGGCTTTCGAAGGAATTCAGCGTAAAATAGCCCAAAGGCTCAACACCCAGATTGTTGGTTATAGCGCGAGCAAAAACCGCGAAACAGTTGACCGCGACAACTTGCTTCAGTATATCGCTCCGCAGGACCTGCGGGCATTCGGATTAATACCCGAAATAATTGGTAGACTTCCGGTTATAACCTTTCTGAATCCGCTCGATAGGCAAACCCTCAGGAATATACTAACTGAACCTAAAAATGCCATAATAAAGCAGTACGTTAAACTATTCGAACTCGACAGCATTAAACTTCGATTCGACGATGAGGTGTTGGAGTATATTGTGGACAAGGCCATTGAATTTAAGCTGGGGGCCCGCGGTTTGCGGTCCATCTGCGAAGCCATTATGATTGATGCCATGTTCGACCTGCCCTCGAAACCAGAGGCCGAAATGCACATTACCCAGTTGTACGCCACCAAAAAGTTGGAGAAGGCCAACCTTAAAAGGTTAAAGGCAGCCTAAATTCTATGGTAATTTTATAAGTACACTCAAGTTCATCGATGTTGGTGGGCCTTTTTAGGCACCCAATCGCAATTATAATTAGTTTCAAATTTTAAACAACAAGTATCGTTTGAAAAATTAATAAGCTTGTTGTTATGAAAAAAAGAAAGAATTACACATCGGGTTTTAAAACAAAAGTTGTAATAGAAGCCCTACAGGAAAGAGAAACGATTCAGGAAATTGGAAAAAGTATGAAATCCATACGAACCCGATTTCGACATGGAAGAGTCAATTTTTGGCCAATGCCAATAGCGTTTTTGAATAAGGAGTAGCAAGGCCTGAGGATGAAAAGGGAAAAGATGCACTTTTCAAAAAAGTTGGCCAGCTTCAAATAGAAAACGATTTCTTAAAAAAAGTAATGGGGAAATAGTAAATACCCGGCGTATCTCAAAAGTTGATTCAGAGCACCAGTTAAGTGTAAAATGTCAATGTGAACTTTTGGATATTTGCCGGAGCAGCTTCTAATGTATTCCCCGGGAAGATAGCTCATACAATGAAGAACTAATGGAGCTAATAGATAAACAATATACGAAGACCCCTTTTTATGGGGTTCCCCGTATGGTTCAGCATTTGCGTGAAAACGGACATAAGGTGAACCCGAAACGCATTAGCCGGCTCTATCGGAAAATGGATTTGCACGCCATAGGCCCCCGCCCAAATACGAGCAAACCACATAAAGGAGACGGTCATACCATTTCCCCGTACCTGTTGCGAGGGGTAAACATAGAGCGTCCCAATCAAGCCCGGTGAATGGATATTACGGATGTTCCTGTTGGTGGTGGTCATAATCGACCTTTTTAGCCGATATATGGTCGGATGGTCGTGGTTGAACCATGACTGCGAAATGGTGCAAAGAATGCCTTGAAATGGCTGTATTGAGGCGTGGCGCACCCGAAATAATCAATACCGGACGGGGAAGCCAATTTACCAGTCCTACCTTCACGGCATACGTTGACTGTTTTGAGCAAACCAGGTTCAGCTTGGATGGTAAAGGCCGTGCAATAGATAATATTTTTATTGAGCGGTTCTGGCGCAATATCAAATACGAAAAGATTTATCCGCAACCATCTGAAGATGGACATGGGTTATATGGGAAAATAAAATGGTATATGAATTTTTATAATACTGAAAGGGGCACCAGTCTTTGGATTATAAAAGGCCTGAAAAGGTGTTTCGCTCGGCCGCTTAGATTTTCCTTTCTGCCCAAATGGGCGGAAAGGAAAATCTGACTTATCTTTGAAATGAAGTTGTCTAAAGAAGGGGAGTATTTAATCATTCTTTGCCTTAGTACCATGCCACCCCAGGGTGTTATTTCCTTGTCAGTAAATTCAATTTTTAGGTCCTTCATCCGATTAAGAATATCCTACCTTTTTATAGCAAATATAAAGTATATTTTGAGACCGCAAAATGCAGATATACATGTTTTTAACAGTAACTTTTTCTATTGACAGCCATTAGAAAATATTGCTATCAACGGATTTGGGTTTAACCGTAACCTCAATTAGCTGGTCTTCCAAAACACCTGAATGAATATGCTCCTCAATGTCATTTGTTTGAATGGTTTCATAGGCAGCATTATCTTTTATTCGGGTTACAAAACCTGTTTGATTATCGCCAAATCGCTTGAAGGCCTTGTAGTCGTTGTAACCTTTATCGAAAACATAGATGGTGTTAGCATCCATCTTTAGCTTTTCCAGCAGCACGTGGTCGTGCGTTGCTGCCTCAGTGAACCAGAGCAATCTGGGTACGGTTTCATCCACATTAATAACGGCGTGAACCTTTATGCCCCCTTTTTTACTGCCGTTCTGGGGATTTCGTCCAACACATTTCAGTAAGTCCTTGAAAAGGCTTATGGTTGTGCTTTCAAATATCTCTATTTGCTTACTAATGACATCCTTAACTCGGATGTCCGAGAAAATATGGCTATACTTTTTTAGCAGTTTGTTGTATATTTTACCGAAAACCTCTGAGGCTCGCCTTTGATTTGCATCACCTAAGGTGCTTTTCCGAGGTATGTGGTTTAACTGAAAATGCTTTGTTTTGCCTGACAAACCAAGCATTGCCCCACTTACCTTACGCAATGATGAGCATTTTGCAAAGGCGCAAAACAACATGCTTATAGGATGATCCTTTGTGGTGAATTTCTTAACATAGCGGTCTGCATCGCTATATTTTGCACATTCAACTTTAATTTTGGGGCCTATTAAAGAAATCAGCTGTCCGGAAACCGATGTTCCAAAAAAATGTGTACTTTTATCTATTGTAGTATTGGTTTGTGTTAAAACAAAGCTACGAAAAAGGGTTGTGAGTACCTTATGGTCTCCCTGCTCTTAATTTTTTATCGGACAACAGTGTTTTTATATCAATATTTTCGTGCAATTTATGTAAAAACTATAACTGATTCCAGGTTGTATCGTAAATTTGTATTAACTTTGATAAATCAGATTTAATAGGTCAATTATTATTAAGTATTACATACCTAACCAAAAACCCTCACGAATTATGAGAACAAAACTAATGCTATCGTTATGTTTTGCGTTGTTGGTACTATGGCAAAGCAATGCAAATAACATTCAAATTAGCAACTTGCGGCTTTCAGGACAAAACACTACCCTCGACTTTACTATGATCAACTTTGATATATCATGGGATAACTCGTGGAGAATCGATGTGGGGCCAACAAATTGGGATGCTGCATGGATTTTTGCCAAGTACAGGTTAAAAACCTCGACCGATTGGAATCATGCCACTTTAAACTATGTTGACGGAACTGGTGCTGCCGATGGCCATACGGTTCCTGCCGGGGCTGCAATAAATAGCAGCAACGACAATGGAGCAGGAGGTGCATTTGGCGTATTTCTATACTCGGGCAACATTATTGCGCAGCAAAATGTAAACTATACCGGATGCCGTTTACGATGGAACTATGGCGTTGACGGCTTATCCGATGCCGATAGCGTTGAAATTTGCCTTTTTGCAATCGAAATGGTTTATGTTCCTCAGGGGCAATTTTATGTTGGCGACGGTAACGCAGTTATTAATGGCCAATTTAGAATTCAGGCAAGCAATACACCCTTCCTAATAACCTCCGAAAACCCATTAACTTTGGGCGGAGGGAGCGTAGCAGCACTTCACAATAACAATGCAGTTGGACAAGTTGGTGCCGATGACTTTAATAATACAACCGAACGAACATTACCCGCAGCATACCCAAAGGGTTTTAATGCCTTTTACATTATGAAGTACGAGATAACTCAGGAGCAGTACGTGGCCTTCCTCAATAAGCTTACTCGTACCCAGCAGGCTCAGCGTTTTTTTTCTACAATTGTTGGAAACTTTATGCATTCTGGAGCAGGTCAAACAACACCCCAAAACCGAAACGGAATAAGGCTAATGAGTGACCCTGGGGGAGTTGATCCTCGCGTTTACGGCAACGACTTAAGCAATAATAACATTGCCGGAGAAGCAAACGACGGGCAGAATATTGCGTGCAACTGGTTTTCAGGTACTGATTTACTTGCCTATTTAGATTGGGCGGGTTTGAGACCAATGACTGAACTGGAGTTCGAGAAAGCATGCAGGGGGCCACTTATGCCCAATGCAGCGGAATTTGCTTGGGGTTCGACATCCATACTGGGTTCAACAGGTATTACAAATGGGGGCGCTGCAAACGAAGTATCCAGCAACAATGGTAATTGTGTTTATAATAATGCCCCGTCGGTACAGGGGCCAATGCGTTCAGGAAATTTTGCCCAAACAGCTACCAGTAGAGTTCAGGCAGGTGCAGGTTATTATGGATTAATGGAAATGACTGGAAATGTATGGGAAAATGTAGTGCAACTTGGTTGTAACGCTGGGCGCTCCTTTACCGGATTACACGGGAATGGGGTTCTTAATGCTAATGGGCAGGCCGATGTTAACTTTTGGCCAGGTATTAATGGGAATAGCACACCTGCCAATGCCAACGGCGTTTATGGTGGGGTAATTGGTTGTACTGGTTGGGCAGGCATAACCTTTACAGGGGGCACCTGGAGCTCTGCATCCTGGCTTACAGTTTCAAATCGCGAATACAGAGGCTCGGGCTGGGCAAGTGCTGTTCGGGATGCTCGTAATGGAGGCAGAGGAGTTAGAACAGCACCCTAAACAACCATAGCATGTTTGGATTAGTAAGAAGATGCCTTGTTGCATTCTTGCTTACTCCTTCGTTGGTTAGCGCACAAGACATTTACGGGGGAGGTGATGGCGACGGTTTTGGGAGCGGAACATTCTCCCAAACCGATAACCCTTACCTAAACCTTTACTCGGGTGGTCAATCTGGCGATTTGTCCCAAGGCTGCTTTTCGCAAACCGACAACATTTTAACTTTTATTTATTCGGGTGGTCAATCCGATGGTTTTTCGGAAGCCATTTTCATTCAGGCCGATAATGTCTTTTTTTCAATTTATTCTGGTGGCATCGACGATGGCTTCACAGAGGCTAATTTTATTCAGTCCGACAATATCTTTTTTGCAATATACTCAGGAGGAACCGACGATGGTTTTTCCGAAGATCTTTATATTCAATCCGATAACCTATTCTACTATATATACTCAGGGGGTCAGGATGATGGATTTACACAGGCCTGCTACGAACAGGCAGTGAGCATGATGTACATTATTTACTCTGGCGG
>CAYZNN010000019.1:54160-61765 GCA_964479665.1 uncultured Rikenellaceae bacterium
CACAGGCCTGCTACGAACAGGCAGTGAGCATGATGTACATTATTTACTCTGGCGGCATCGACGATGGCTTTGCCTTTTCGAGCTACGAATGGATCGATCCCCGGTTAAAAATATATTCAGGCGGAATTGCCGACGGATTTGCCTATTTAAATTACGAATGGATTGACCCATTTCTGCAAATATACTCGGGTGGTACCGCCGATGGCTATACACAAGCCCATTACGCACAAACCGATAACGTCCTTTTCTTCATATATTCGGGGGGTAATGCAGATGGTTTTACTCAAACATGCCATGACCAAGCAAGTAACCTTTTGCACTTCATTTACTCCGGGGGGATTGCAGATGGGTTTGCTCAAACGTGCTATGAGCAAGCAAGTAACCTTTTGTACTTCATTTACTCAGGCGGGATAAGCGATGGTTTTACCCAAACCTGCTATACCCAGACCGATAATGTTTTATTCTATATTTTCTCCGGAGGAATATCCGATGGCTTCTCGGTTCAATGTTACGAGCAATCCGATTATATCTGTATACCTCCCAATACAGGACTTATTTTCCATATTCCAAATACTTGGGGATTTTAAACAAACGGGGCTTTTTCATAAGCCTGATTGCATTACTAAATGTCAAACAAAAAAATTGCATTTGCAACTTAGATTTACTGCAAAAAAATGAAACCCAACGTTCTGCTTTTTTCCACGCTCTTGCTCATAACCTTACTATTCAATCTGTTCGTTTTTCCCTATTTTTCAGCCAAAACAGGAGGACTTCAACCGCTCGATACAAGGTTTTTTTACAATCCCCGGTCAGCTGCCGATCTGCTGGCCATGTTGGGCGAGAATGGCCGGAAATGGTATTTCCTTATGGCTGGTCTGGCCGATATGATTTATCCGCTTGCCTATGGCGGTGTGTTTGTAATGCTGGCACGCTGGGTTTCCCGCAGGAGATTACTTCATTTAACTGCTTTTTCAGCTCCGGCAGTCGACTTCGCCGAAAATCTGGCTACAATATCCATGTTGCTCCGCTATCCTGCCTTTGATAAACCCATTGCCCTTGCAGGTAGTTTTTTCAATGGTATTAAATGGATTGCTGTGACAGCCTTTTTATTGACGCTGACTGCAATTGTTGCCCGTAAACTGGTAGGCAAAATCAATGAACGAAGTGGTTAGTGTATAAATTAAATGTTGTACGCTCGTTATTCTTCCTGCTCGCCCCGCTACTGCACTATTGCGTTGTGTAGTAACATAGTTAGGAAATGGGTTCTATTTGCATAGAAGCTAAAGGGCTATTTTTGGCTAGGTAATGTTTTTGCTGTAGCAAAAGCCACACGATGCAATCGTGTGGCAGCAGGGTTTCCATGCTGTTAGCGCTAGCCACCCAGACACACTATGCCCGCTAATTCGGCGAAAATAGGGTTGTCCCTAATTGGGTGAAAATTTCCCCCAACTCGATGGCGATGGCGAATTCGAAAAGGCTTTTGCACTCTACGGTCAGGGCATTAGCTCAATTGTTGAATACAACAACTCGGTTGTGCTGGATAGTGATATTGTAATGGCTACTGGTGAATCGATCGATTACGTTGATTTTATCGAGGGTAATACATTCTATTCCGACCACACTGCAGGGTTCTTGTTGCAATGGGATTTGTCGAAAAACTTTTATAAAGTTCTCTTCAACATTAAGGATGCCGATGGAAATACTCTTGAAAATGCCATTGTAACTCTTGGTAACACTACTAATGCAGCAGGTAGCTACTCGTTTTACCAGATAGATGACGGTACCTATACATACAGTATATCGTTGAGCGGTTACAACACCTTGAACGGCGAGTTAGTGGTGGCGGGCAGCAACGTTACCCAGAATATTGAATTAACCCAGAGTGGTACGTCAATTAGCGGCGTACAGATGCCAGTTGTAAGCGTTTATCCCAATCCGGCAAAAGGAAATTTTATAGTTAGTTCCAACTCAGAAATCGAAGGGGTTCGAGTAATCGATGCCCTTGGTCGTATGGTATACTCATTGAATGGGAACCCCAAAAATGTTAGTATAACCACAGAAACCCTACAACGCGGGCTTTACATTGTTGTTGTTTCAACAAAAATAGGAACCACTAACCAACGAGTCGCAATCGATTAAGCACTCGTATTTCAATTTCGAATTGAGACTAACAAATAGACAGACAGATAAATACAATTTATTGTAGCAGTAATGTAGCAAAGTAAAATGGGTTAAGTAGTTGTAAAGTGCCATCAACATTTTTGCAACAAGTTACAAACAACAATAATATAGCTTTGAAATTTTCAACCATGAAAAGGCCACAAGCAAGTTCGAAGGAAAACAGCAAAACAACCCGAAGGGTTAAAAGCCTAATTGAGCAGAACCGAACCAAGAACATGGCTTTAAATAAGTTGCTAAAGCATTTTGGTGGCCCCGATGCTTTTGAGAATACCGAGTTAAAAATGGACCCAAACAAGAAAGTATAAATACCCATATTACTCATTTTAAAACCGATATCGATGCTTAAAACCTCTACATTTTATCGAATTAGGCTGGCGGCTCTGGCTCTAATTCTATTTGTGTTTGGCGCCTCGGGTGTTTTCGCCTCACAAGAACGCAACGTCAATCGCACCAACAGCAAGGCTATTGTTAAACCAAAGGTGACTCCAGCGCCTTTGGCATCAAAGTCGTCTCCCTTTGTGGAGGATTTTGAGCTAGGAACTTTTCCCCCTACGAACTGGGCGGTTTATAACCTTCTGGACAACTACGTAAACTGGGCGCAGAGTGCAACGCAGAATCATACCCCAAACGGGTCATCTTCTGCATACCATGGGTACACCACCGAAGCCAGTTCGGTAGACAATTGGCTGGTTACACCCCAGATAACCGTTCCTGCCAACGGGTTTCATTACCTTTCGTTTTGGAGTTTTTTGGGGAATGGTTGGTCGTACAAAAAGAATAGCGTACTTATTAGTACGGGCAGCCCCAACCCGGCCGATGGCCAATTCGTCGAAAAATGGTTAGGTGTATCGAACGACGGATGGATTTGGGCCCATTTCTTTGTGAACCTTCAGGAGTATGTAGGACAGGATATTTACATTGCTTTCAGGTACGAAGGCGACCAGTATGGGCACTTTTGGAACATTGACGATGTTTCGGTGGTCGACGATTCACCTGCAGTAGGGTTGAGTAGTTTGGAGGTTACCAGTAACCTTGGGCTCGACGGAGCAGGTTCCAAAACCCTCGAACTAGCCAACTTCGGTTTATCAGCGCTTACATTCGACACAGAAATTGAGTATGCAGATGCCAGCGGATGGTTAGAAGTAGTTCCTGCTAGCGGAAGCGTTGATAGCCAAATGAGTACCGAAGTTATCCTCAATTTCGATGCAAACGGTTTGGCCGCTGGAGCATACCAAGCCAATTTAAATATTACTACCAACGACCCAGCAAACCCAACCGTTACGGTGCTGGTTACCATTAATGTGATTGATGTAAATGTGTATCCCTTTACCGAAAATTTCGAAGGGGATAATTTTCCACCTATTGGCTGGTCGACTTACAATACCGATGGCGACGAAAATGACTGGACACTAAGTTGGTTTAACAATACACCAGATGGACAATATTCGGCTTACCATGGCTTTGGATGGACCCCACAGGACGGGTGGTTAGTATCTCCAAAAATCACCATTCCAACAGAGGGATATTTCTACCTTACTTTCTGGAACTATGTGGGTGATGCGTTATATTATAGCAAGAATAGTGTTCATGTTAGCACCAATAGCGGCAATCCCGGCGATGGCGATTTTGTGGAGGTTTGGACACCCGAGTCGGTTACCGAGGGTTGGGGTCAGCACTTTATTAACCTTCAGGCGTATGCCGGACAGGATATATATTTTGCATTCAGGTACGAAGGCGAGTACGCACATTACTGGGTAGTTGACGATATTGCATTAGGCGAAGAAATTGACGATTCTCCTGTAATTAGTATTAGTACACCTTCCATTAATCAGGTAGTTGGAGCTGAGGGCACAGGTACAAAAAGCTTCAAAATTAGTAACGATGGTATTCAGAATCTTACCTTCGATATTGACATTGAATTTGTTGATGGCGATGGTTGGCTTGCCGCCAATCCCCTTTCAGGTAGCATACCTGCTAAATCGAGCAGTACCATATTGTTGGCTTTCGATGCTACTGGGCTCGAATTGGGAACCTACAGCGCAAACATTAACATTACCAGCAACGACACCGAAAACCCAACAATTACAGTGGTTGCAAATCTTACTGTAAGGGAAGCACAAGTAACTAACTTAGAGATTATTTACCCTGAATATACATTCCCAACAGCTATTTCTGCCGATGGCAGGTATATATCAGGCAGCCAGTTTGGAGGCAAAACCAGCTACCAGTGGGCACTGTTTAATGGCTCGGTCGACTTTGCAGGACAAGCCATGGGCATTACCAATACGGGCTTGGTAGTAGGAACATACGACACGGAATTCACGTTCGAAGGAATGGAAGTGGGTACCGCCGGAATATGGGACAGGTCGAAGCAGCAGTGGCAATTCTTGGGCATGAACCCAGAGGTTCCCGAATTTTTTGGTTCTTTCTACAACTCAGCTTATGGAATTACCCCCGATGGCACCACGGTGGTTGGTATGCAGTGGTATCCCGACTTTAGTGTTAAGGCCATTAAGTGGACCCAAGAGGATGGCTACGTAGCCCTTTCGCCCGACTTTACTGCCAACACCAGAGCCAATGGTATTAGCGCCAACGGAAGTGTTATTTACGGATGGGCAGAGCCCAACTGGACTAGAACAGCCGCAATTTGGTACAACGATGAAATGATTTTAATTGACGAAACTCAGTACGGCGAAGCAACTGGCGCATCGGCAAGTGGTAACTATGTAACAGGTTCAATTGGCAGCGATGGGTTTTTATGGTCGCCAACCGAGGGCATTACACTTTTCCAAAATACATTGAACTCGGGTATCATTAGTCCTATTAAAGTTCTCGACGACGGAACCGTGTTTGGCTACACTAACGAAAGTTTTCCTCCTCTACCTCCTACCCGTCGTGCTTTTGTAAGGCACCCCGATGGCAGCATGGAAACCTTTAACGACTATGTTCAAAACAGGGGTTGGTTCGATGCAGCCGACGGGGTTTTCCTCAGCGTGAACGATGTAACCCCCGATGGCAATAAATTCATCGGCGCAGCCGAATTACCCGGAGGCGTATGGATTAGCTTTATGCTCGACCTAAGCCCGGGTTCGCCAACCATTGAGGTTAATCCATTACAATTAAGTCAGAGCCTCAATTGGGGTGGCAGCTCCTCAACAACAGTAAATATTGGCAACGCGGGAACAGGTTTCCTTAATTACAATGCATTGGTTCTGTATACTACTGGCGAACCCAAGGTGAAGAGTGTTCCTGTTGGGAAAGAAACCAAATTGGGCAATATTAGTTTGGCTTCTACTAGTGTATCTGCACAAACAAATGCAAAAGCCCAGCACAAGGGAACAACTCTTAACTACGATGGCGACAATGTAGATGCTATTGGACTTACAAGCGGGGGAACTTTCTTTGGTGCCTCCCGTTTCCCATCGGAACTAACAGCTGTTTACGAAGGTTACGAACTGCAATCGGTCGATGTTTTTGTAAAGGACGCTCCAACCTCATTCAAACTTATAATTTGGAATGCGGGAACAACCACATCGCCTGGCGAAATTCTGTATGAGCAAGTATTCGTTCCAACCGATAATAGCTGGAACCATATCGACCTTTCAGCGCCCCTTGCTATTACGGGAACCGATATTTGGGTAGGAGTTGAAACTACACATTCCGCCGAAAACTTCATTCTGGGCATCGATGCTGGCCCTGCTGCAAGCGATGGCAACTGGATTAGTATGAATGCAACCGAATGGGAGCGCCTAAGCGATTATGGTCTGAGTCGTAACTGGAATATTCGCGCAAACCTTACATTCAACGGCATGGATTGGTTGTCGCTAAGCAACATTACTTCGGTAGTTGAAGCCGGCAATCAGGAAGAATTGGGCGTTCATTACAATGCCGAGGGGCTCCCATCGGGAACATACTATGCAAATATTCGAATAACCACCAACGACTCCGAAAACTCGGTAGTTATCATTCCTGTAACTCTTGAAGTTGGACCTGCACCCAGTAGCACGCTTACGCTTATTGCAAATCCGGCTGAGTGGGGTAGCGTTCTGGGAGGTGGAACCTTTGCAGCGGGAACCATTGTTGAAATTTCTGCTTCACCCAATAGCGGGTATAGGTTTGTAAACTGGACCGAAACTGAATTGGGAATAATTTCCACGCTTCCTACCTTCAACTATACCATTCCAGCAACCAACATTACTTTATACGCCAATTTCGAAGTTGAAACTTCAATTAACGAAAATATGCTCGGATCCATATCGGTTTATCCAAATCCAGCAAGCCATGCTTTAAATATCGAATCATCGCAACCCATTCAGCATGTTAAGGTTTTAAATATGTTGGGACAGCAGGTTCTGATAAGCAGCGCCAGTGGTTTTACTACACAATTGGACATTTCAACCCTGAACGTGGGAACATACATTGTTCAGGTGCATACCACCGTTGGCCTAACTGTTAAGAGGGTTCAGGTTAAGCGGTAGTTTTTCTCTGGTTTTTGGTTTTTTTGGTTGAACAGGGCGCTTTTGGGCGCCCTGTTTTTAAATGCACTAAGCATAAGCAATTCATTTGTTGATTAATAGTTGTAGCAATTTTTGATGTACGAACTCGAATCGCAAATAAGTCGTATATGAGAGAAAAATATGAACAATGAAAACTATACGTTTTAGGACAAGAATTTCAAAATCAGGGACTATTCATTTACCCAAGAACTCTACTTTAGCAGACAAGGAAGTGGATGTAATTATTATGCCTAAAACAAAACGATTAAGAAAAGCCTTGAAAGCCAAGGAATTTGTTGAAAAATGGGCGGGTTTTTTATATCCTCTCGAAAGCAATGATTCGAAATTTGACTACTTAATGGAAAAGTACAAATGAAAAGGCTATTACTTGACACGAATATAATCCTTGACATTGCCTTAAAAACGAGAACCTCACTTCGAGCTTTCCTCGAAAATTTTTGAATAAATTGACAAAAAACGAATTAACGGCTATATAACGGCATCAACAGCTACAGATATATACTATATTTCCAGAAAAGAGAAGGGAAATGAAATTGCAATAGGATTCATTTCAAACCTAATTGAAATCGTTGATGTTATTGGTGTTGACAAAAGTATTGTTTTGAAAGCGTTGAAATCTAACCTTAAAGACTTTGAAGATGCGGTTCAGGTTTTAGCAGCAGAATACTATGAAATAGAATTAATAGCTAGCATAAGTTTCCCCAACTTGCCCTAAAGCAAGTGAAATATTGACTATAACGACTCTAAAACTTTGGTGTATATGAATAAAATATTGTCTTAATGGCTTTTTTAACTGGCTGATTAACTGAACCGTTATTTGATATAATGAAAATACTATCCCATATGAAAAATAGAGATTATATTTTCTTAAGTATCGCTAGAAACAAGAAGAGAAAATTCTATTTAG
>CAYZNN010000020.1:0-56540 GCA_964479665.1 uncultured Rikenellaceae bacterium
TAATTGATATCCATAAAGTAATAAATGCTCCAAATGAGATAATAAATGTCCAACTACCACCGAATGAAGCAACCTTATCAGCAATTCTTTGTCCAATTGTTAAAATCTGTGTTTCTTCACCATCAATTTTATCTGTCAATGTATTACTGTTTGTCAATGAAGATATTACAGTCTTTTCGAGTTCTGTTAACTCTCCGATTTCCTTTGTAAGATAATCTGAAATAGATTTTTCTCTATACCTATTCAGTTCACTTATAGAGAAGTAGCTCTCATGTGAAATCTGAGGATTGTCTTTTTGAATTAAATTTAATATAGAATGTCTGACTGTCTTAGCCGAAATTCTCTCAGAAATCGGAAACTCTAAGTTTGAAATATCACTTCTAAATGTTTTCATTGCGTAATTGTTTTTCAAAATGGCAGCCAACTAGCGCATTGTGTTTATTATTCTCAGTTCCATTTATTAAAATTACGAACTGATTATCGGTTTTAATACTTTCAACCGAAAAGGAGGCGCCGTAAAATCCTTCGGAAAGAAAGTTTACCTTTATCTCTTTTAATATAAGGTTCCTATATTCGTTTATTGGAAGCGAATTGGTTGCCCATTCAATGTACTTGGCATTATTTACGTGGCCGTTCCCATCGATATCGGATATATTTGCCTTTTCGGTCGACACGAAGAGGGGACTCTGTAGAGGAATATCGATTCGTTGAGCATTGCCATGGGTTGCACGAATATCGTCGCGAATGGGCATTACATCCTTAAAGGCATCGAGCCTTTGAGGCCTTCGGGTTTTTAAATCGACAATAAGCCAACTGCTCGTAGCGCCTACAAGAACATTACTCTGGTTATCGTACATTTGGTAGTCTCTTAATGCGAAAAGGCCCTCTGTACCGCTTGGCCAAGTAGTAAGGTTAAAACGTTCAGTCCACTTAGGAATTCTATTAACTTGAACTCTTATGCGCGATAGCGCCCAAAAGTAACCTTGATTATAAAGGTCGTGAAAACTGAAACGGGTTAGAATGGCATGCTCCCAAGCAACCTCCTGAAAAAGTTCGAAAAGCGAACGACCCGATAGGTTGCCATTTAAATCGGTGAAGTAGGAGTTTACCGCAAACTCTTTTGTGAGAAACTCTTTTGTATTTGGAAACATTCTTTTCGTTTTACTGAGCACTGCGTTTAAGCATATCGACCGATTGAAGCACTTTAAGTTTAAGGTTGCTACTAATTGTTTCGTTGCTTCGTAACCAGTAATCGACTATTTGGTATGCTTCGGCCGAGTTGTGCCCATAGAGCGTTGCATCGAGCCAATCCTTTGGGAAAAATATATCGCCCGTTCGCTGAATTTCCGAAAGCATATTTAGCGAAGGTTCAATAAACCGAATGCTGAACTCGCTTCGCAAAGGATGATGAAGTATTCGCAATCCCTCGGCTATCCATGGCTCTGGTTTTCGGTTTGCAGGGTTTGCTAACGAATCGAAAAACGCTATGCGCTCGCTTGCCAATGCCGATGCTGCTTTTGCTATTAAAGCAAATCGTTTTTGTCGGTCGCTATTGGCAATTCGCCCGTATTCGCCTTGATATATGGCATTGTAAAGTTCGGGCTTGCGAACCATTAGTTCCACTGCTAGTGCTGTGCGTTCATCTTCGCTAAGGGTAAACTGGCCAACTTTCGAAGTAACCCAAGTTTGGTATAGCAAACTAACCATTTGTGGCGATTGAAAAATTGAAGTAAGAGTCGTTAGTATGCTCCGCTTCTGGCTTGTTGGTATGTGGCTGTTTAAAGCGTTCCAGAGCATTTGCTCGGTTGCCCGAAGATAAGTGTCGAAAAACGGTTGATCGCTAAACTTCCTAAATACCAATTCAATGCAGTTAAGTATGAAATTTTGAATTTGGGCATCGTTCTCGCTAACAAAGCATTGGGTAAGGTAACTGTAGTATTTTTCTCTGTCGATTTTCCCTTCGAGAAATAGTTCGTGCAACGAAACTAAAAACGATGCTCGTGTGAGGCTATTGGTAGGTATTGCTTTCGAACTTATAATATGGTTAACCGTTACGGAATCGGCGGAAATGCAACCATATCCTAAACCGTTGCTATTAGGGAAAATGATAGGTAATGAATCGGTTACGCTAAAATTAAAAATATACGGAAGGCTATCGATAAACACCGTTTTAGCCCATTCGTTATCCTTTACTAAGTGTGAAATTGAGAATTGCATAGGCAAGATAGGCAATGTTTTGTCGGTTTCGCTACTAATTTCAATTTTGCTTCCGTTGGCAATTAAGTTTGAATTTATTTGAATTAAGGGTCGACCAGTCGATTTTGTCCAGCTTTCGCACCAGGCAATTAAATCGATTGTAGTTTCCCCATTCAGGATTTCAACAAGCTCATCCCAATTGGCGTTGGCCATTTCGTACTTCTTTAGATATGCTCTAACGCCCTGTTTAAAGGGCTCTTCGCCCATGAAAAGTTCGAGTTGACGAAACATAATGGGTGCCTTATGGTAAATAATGTCGCCGTAAAGAGTTCCTGCATTCAGCAAGTTATCGAGGTTTTGCACAATTGGATTGGCCCCTTCGGTTCTATCGACCGCATAAGCACGGGGATAATGCGAAAGGAGAAAACTTAAATTGTGGTTTAAATCGGGAAACATTGGGTTTACAATCTTATCGGCCATAAGTCCGGCAAAAACTTCTTTTAGCCAAACGTCGTTAAACCAACGCATGGTAACCAGGTTGCCAAACCACTGGTGCGCCACTTCGTGCGCTATGAGATTAGCTTGTCGAAGTTTCTGATTTAAAGTTGCATTTTCATCGAGCAGCAAGCGGCTATCTCTATAAAAAATAGCTCCAGGGTGCTCCATGCCGCTATACTGAAAGCCGGGAATTAGCGCAAAATCGAGTTTTCCAAACGGGTAGGGGATTTGAGTGTACTCTTCGAGCCAACGGATCGATTGGGCGTGATAATCGAAAATTATATTGGTATTTCGCTTCAATTTAACCGTGTCGGTTTCGCGATGATAAAGCGTAAACTCGTAACTTCCAATTATCTTCGAAATAGTTTCGAACTTTCCAGCAGCAAAGGCAAATAGGTAAGTACTTATTGGTTTTGTAACCTCAAAGGTAATATTCTTCGATCCGTTGCCATTGTTAATTTCATCAATTATTCGACCGTTCGAAACGGCTTTCCAATCGGTTGAAATGGTTAAAGAGAGCTCGAAAGAGGCTTTCATATCGGGCTGATCGAAACAAGGAAAAACGGTTGATGCCCTGTCGGGCACTAAAAGGGTGTACAAATATTCGTCGTACCTATTGAGCGAACTGGTGCCAGCGGTAAAATCAACTTGCAAGGAGTTCTTGCCATTATTAACGTACTTTTTCGGTATAACAATGTGCCCGTTCGCAAATATGAACTCAATGGGTAACCCATTAATGGTAAGGTTTTCAACAATGCTGCTTTCGGCTCTGAAGTCGAGAATTACATCGTTCGATTTCGTTGCCACAAAACCTATTGTTGATGAGCCCCTAATCGGATTTGATTTTATATCGGGTATGTCGAAATGAATTTTATATGAAATGCTATCGATATTCGCTTTGCGCAGTTGAGCAAGTTCGAGGCTTACACCCTCTGAGGGCAACTCCCGCTTTGAGCATGCTGCAAGAGCAACAAGCAGCATGGTAATTGAGAAAATATTTAGTTTGCTCATATTGTTGGTTTTAAAGGGTTCTACTGGGTTGTTACTGCTTTGTATTTACGAATACATGCTCAAGCATCCGAATAAGTTCTTTAACTTCGATGGGATGCAGCCCTCGCATGGCATTGGTGTGGTACTCTTCGGCAATGGCTTTCAGTTTGACTTCCATTTCAACCCCCTTTTTTGTTAAGATTACATTGCTAAACCTCGAGTCGCTCTCGTTTTTTACTCTTTTTACCAAACCTTTTTGGCTCATTCCGTCTACCATTCGCGAAACGCTGGCGCTATCCTTGCAAACCTTTTGGGCTAAAGTGCCAATGCTCAAATTGTCGTTTTCCCACAACTTTTCGAGAACAATGTAGTAGTCGGGCGAAATTTCCGAAAACCCATTTGCCGCAAAGGCATTGGCAAGAAACTGCCTGTAAGCCGCACCGGTCTTTGTTATTATAAAGTTGAACGAAGGGTTAACAGGTAAAAGCATATGCGCAGAATTATATTACAAACCTACAAATTTAACTTCCTTTTGGCTTTGTAATTTAACTAGAATTCGAAATGAATTGCAAAAGAATTGATATCTAAAAATCATTTGCAGGTATACCATGCTGAACAAATCGATTCATGTTGCGTTCTATAAAACTGAATAGAATCATTCTAAATAAAGTTACGTATGTTTGAAATTAAAATGCCCAAAATGGGCGAGAGCATTGAGCAGGCAACAATAACAAAATGGTTTGTAAAAGAAGGCGATACAATTGTTGAAGATGATGTTCTTCTCGAAATAGCAACCGATAAAGTCGATTCAGAAATTCCTTCGCCTGTGGCAGGAAAAATTGCAAAAATTCTTTTTAAAACCAACGACCTTGTTCCTGTAGGAAAGGTAATAGCCCTTATACAAACCGATGAAGGAGATACTATTGCCGAAACTAAAGAAGAACCCATACAGGTTGAAGTCATTAGCTATGCAGAATCAGAAAAAAAGGTTACTGAGAATAATGCTGCAACCCGTTTTTATAGTCCTTTGGTTAAAAGTATAGCCAAAAACGAAAGTATTTCGATAGCCGAACTCGAAACAGTGGTTGGAACCGGCGAAAATGGTCGCGTTCGTAAGCAGGATGTTCTCAATTACATTTCGAAACGGACTGCAAACTCCAAACCAACACAAGCTGGTGTTGGCCAAGTACAGCAGACTCAACAACCAAAAACTTCAGTTTCGGTTAGTGCAAACGACGAAATTATTGAAATGGATCGCATGAGGAAACTCATTGCCGACCACATGGTGGCATCGAAACGTATTTCGCCTCATGTAACCAACATGGTTGAGGCCGATGTTACAAACCTTGTAAAGTGGCGCAACCGCATGAAGGATGTTTACCAACAGAAGTATAAAACCAAACTCACCTTTATGCCTGCATTTACCGAAGCCGCAGCCCGTGCCCTTCGCGATTTTCCTATGGTTAACGCTTCGGTCGATGGTGAAAAGATTATAATTAAAGGTAAGGTGAATGTTGGTATTGCTGTAGCTAAACCCGATGGAAACCTCATAGTTCCTGTAGTTCGCAATGCCGACCGATTGAATCTTTCGGGTCTTTCGTTCGAAATTAACCGCCTAGCCGAAGCGGCAAGATCCAATAAACTTTCGCCCGACGATATTCAGGAGGGAACTTTCTCCATTACCAACTTTGGTACTTTCCGCAATGTTATGGGAACGCCCATAATTGCGCAACCACAGGTGGCCATATTGGCCACTGGTACCATTGAAAAGAAGCCCGCGGTTGTTGAAACCGAGTATGGCGATATGATTGTGCCCCGCCATAAAATGTTCCTAAGCTTGTCGTACGACCATCGAATAATCGATGGGGCGCTTGGCGGTGCGTTTTTACGTCGCGTAGCCGATTATCTCGAACAGTTCGATACCTCGCGCGAGGTTTAATTGCTTTATTAATTGATATTTAAATCATCTGAAACATGACTTACATTAAAAGAAATAGTTTACCCTTTGGAGTTGTTCAAACCCCAAAGGAAACCCTCGAAAAGTGGTATTACCTCATGGCTCTTGGTCGTGCTCTCGACGAAAGGGCTCCAAACTACCTGAAACAGGCCATTGGATGGAGTTACCACGCTCCATATGCTGGTCACGATGGCATTCAACTTGCAATAGGCCAGGTATTCGATCCCAAAACCGATCATCTTTTTCCATACTACCGCGATATGCTTACCTCCGTTTCGGCAGGAATGACTGCCGAAGAGATTATTCTCAATGGAATATCGAAGGCAACCGACCCATCGAGCGGCGGAAGGCACATGAGCAACCACTTTGCTAAGGCCGAAATGAATATTCATAACGTTTCGAGCTGCACCGGAAACCACACGCAGCAGGCTTCGGGTGTTGGAAGGGCTTTCAAACGTTACAACCATAACGGAGTTGTAATTAGTTCGCAAGGAGAATCGTCGGTTTCCGAAGGTTACGTTTACGAGGCTATAAACGGTGCGTCGAACGAGAAACTACCTGTTATTTTTGTGTTTCAGGATAACGGCTACGGAATTTCTGTACCAAAGGAAGACCAAACGGCTAACCGGAAGGTGGCCGACAACTTTTCGGGTTTTAAGAACCTTAAAATATTCCATTGCAACGGTAAAGATGTGTTCGACTCCATGAACACCATGAAAATGGCTAAGGATTGGGCTATCGAAAACCAAATGCCAGCCATTGTGCATGCCAACTGCGTTCGCATTCATTCGCACTCCAATTCCGACAGGCATGAGTTGTACCGCGACGAGGCCGAAATGGAGTACGTTAAAAAGGCCGATCCGCTTGCTAAATACCGACGCATGCTCATCCGTTACAATCGCTTTACCGAGGCCGAACTTAACGCCATCGACGAAAAGGTTAAAGCCGAAATAAAGGATGCGCATAAAAAAGCCATGGCAGCTCCCGATCCAACTCCCGAATCTATTCATCAGTTTGTACTGCCCGAAGCCTATATTCCTCAAAAATTTCCAACGGGTGAGCACTCCCAGAATGGTGAAGCCATTAAACTTATCGATGCCATAAACTCCACTTTAAAAGAGGAGTTTCGGAAAAATCCCGACACCTACATTTGGGGACAGGATGTGGCTCACAAAGAAAAGGGAGGCATTTTCAATGTTACAAAGGGAATGCAGCAGGAATTCGGCAAGGATAGGGTTTTTAATGGCCCCATAGCCGAGGATTACATTCTGGGTACCGCCAACGGAATGAGCCGCTTTTCCGATAAAATAAGAATTGTGGTTGAAGGTGCCGAGTTTGCCGATTATTTTTGGCCTGCCATGGAGCAGTACGTCGATTCGGCACACGATTACTGGCGTTCGAACGGAAAATTTGTTCCAAATATAACCATCCGCCTTGCTAGTGGGGGTTACATTGGAGGAGGGCTTTACCACTCGCAAACCATCGAAGGGGCCTTGGCCACCATTCCGGGGGTGCGAATTGTTTACCCATCGTTTGCCGACGATGCAGCCGGACTGCTTCGTACTAGCATGCGATCGCGCGGCATGACGCTCTACTTAGAGCCAAAGGCCCTTTACAACGCACCAAAAGCAGCAACCGTTGTTCCCAATGAGTTTGAAGTGCCATTTGGTAAGGCTCGAATTCGCAGGGAGGGTACCGACTTATCTATTATTACTTACGGAAATACAACCCACATGAGCCTCGAAGTGGCCGAAATAATGCAAAAGGAACGTGGTGTTAGCGTAGAAGTTCTCGATTTACGTTCAATAATACCTCTCGACGAGCAAAGCTTAATAAATTCGATTAAAAAAACCAGCAAGGCGCTAGTTGTTCACGAGGACAAAGTTTTTGCAGGTTTTGGAGGCGAAATTGCCGCTATAATTGCCGAAAAAGCTTTCGTACACCTCGATGCACCTGTTATGAGAGTGGGTGCAGAGTTTACTCCAGTAGGTTTTAATCGCATTCTCGAGGGGGCCATACTGCCAAGCACGCAAAAAATTCTCGATGCAGCAATCAAATTGGCTAATTTTTAATACTTTATTCCTAAATTATGAAAGCAGCAATAATATATAGCCATTCGGCTAAAAAAACTAGTCAGGTTGCCAATCAGATTAAAAACGAACTCAAGTTTAAAGACATTGACGACCTGAATGTTGAAGATTTAAACACCAACAATCTGAAAAACTATAACTTATTAATTCTTGGAGCACCAACCTGGTTCGATGGCGAGCTGCCTGGGTACTGGGACGAGCTAGTTCCGGCCATTGAGCAACTCAACCTAAAGAAGGTTAAGGTCGCCATTTTTGGTAATGGTAACCAAGTCGATTACCCCGACAACTTTGGCGACGCTGTTGGCCTTTTGGTTCAGGTTTTCGAGTCGGCAGGGGCAACAATAGTTGGTTATACAGATACAAAGGGGTACCACTACATTGCATCGAAAGCTCAAAAAGGCGATAGTTTTTGCGGTTTAATACTCGATTTCGAGAACCAGCACAGCAAAAATTCTGCACGAATTAAAGCGTGGGTTGCAACAATTCAGAGCAATTAACTATTTATTTTATCGTTTTGCCATTTTTTTTTCAATCAATAGTCAAAACTCTTTTTGATTATCGGTATAATATATATAAATTTGTTACCTGTTGAAAAGAACGCAAAAAATTAAACTATTTAATATTCATTGTTATGGACGCTTTACAAATAAAAGCAAGCCAAGAAACACCTGAAATTATTTTCGACCCTCAAACCGGCCTGTTCTCAATTACAGGTAAGTCGTTGCCCGAGGATGTTAAGGAATTTTATGGTCCAGTACTTAAATGGTTAGGTGAATATGTTGAAAAACCAAAACCTGAAACCATTTTAAAAGTAAAAATGGACTATTTCAACACAGCCTCCTCGAAAATGATACTTGAAGTTTTTGAACTTATTAAGACTATTCACGATAACGGGCAAAAGCTTACTATTGAATGGTACTATCAGGAAGATGATGAAGACATGCAGGATGCAGGTGAGGATTATGCAGAAATAGTTGAAGTACCGTTCAAATTTATTTGCTTTCAGCCTGAAAACTAAATGGCTAATCAATGAAACCTTTTTCTGCATTTGCCACCGAAATAACGCCCCAAGTCCATTTAGACAAGGATAATTCAATTTTTATTATTGAAGGTAAGTCGTTACCTGAAGATGTTAAGTTTTTTTATGCACCTATAATTGAATGGTTTGAGGAATACATAAAAGACCCTAACGAGGAAACGAACATTACATTAGATTTTGAATACTTTAACACTGCATCTTCAAAGATGATACTAATAATCCTTTCTAAACTTAGGGATCTAATAAAGATGGGAAATAAAGTTGCTGTTATTTGGAAGTACCCTCATTACGATCTTGAATTGGAAGAGGCAGGTGAAGAGTTTTCTGAATTGTTGAGCATACCATTTTCTCTTATTCCAAAATAATTAAATTGTAATGGAAAAATTAGTCATATTAGCAAGAAGAGATTCTCCCGATGTTATTTTCGATCCCGAAAATGCCATATTCAGCATCATAGGAGTAAGCCACCCCGAAAATGTTACAAAGTTTTTTGAGCCTGTAATGCTTTGGCTCGATAATTTTGAAGCAGAGATAAAGGCAAAACCTTTTAAAAAAAGCATTAAAATTATATTCTTTTTTAAGTACTTCAACTCTGCAACATACAAATATTTACTAACATTATTGCAAAGGTTTCAAACATTAACAGAACTTGGGCTAACGTTTTACGTTGAATGGAAATACGAAAGGGACGATGAAGAAATGAGGGAATTGGGAGTTGAACTTTTTGAATTCAGCGGAATTAAAATCCCTTACGAATGCATTGAGTCGGACGAGTTATAGAAAATTCAAAATAAAAGGCCACCTGTTGGGTGGCCTTTTATTTTTGTGATTCAGCTGGGATTCGAACCCAGGACCCCATCCTTAAAAGGGATGTGCTCTACCTGCTGAGCTACTGAATCGAGATTTCAGAACAAATTTTTTAAAAGTGATTCAGCTGGGATTCGAACCCAGGACCCCATCCTTAAAAGGGATGTGCTCTACCTGCTGAGCTACTGAATCAATCTTTCAAAAAAATAAGGACCGTTGTCCTTACCAATAAAAATCAACGAACAATGTTTTGTTCATAAAAGAGGTGCAAAATTACTTTTTTTTTGCTTTTTTAGCAAGTGCTTTGATTTTTTTTTAAAAAAATACGAATATTATTACTGTAATATGTTTGCATATTTTTCAAAATCACCTTATTATTACAAATAGTTGAACCCAAATTAATTTAATACTGATGGGAGTTACTGACTATTTAAATCAATTTATCGTTAATCATATATTGCTCATATTAACTGGTATTTACCTAATTACGGTTGTGCCTACAGCCATAATGGTAATACATGAGAAAAGAGATCCCCATAAAACTAGTACATGGGTTTTAATATTACTTCTTCTTCCAATCGTCGGCCTCATTTTCTACATTTATTTTGGACAAAATTTTCGTAAACAAAAGATATTCAACAGAAAAGGACTTAAGGACTTACAAGAAATTGAAAGAATTAGCCGATCACAGCTTGTAAGGTTTAAAAAACACAACCAAGAAAAAACACATAATCCTTCAATATCTAATAACCTTCCAATTATTCGACTTTTACTTAATAATAGTAAGGCAATTCTTACAGAACGAAATAAGGTTGGTATCATACAGGAAGGCAGACGAGCTTTCGATGCAATGATTGAAGCCATTGATAATGCTAAAAGTAGCATTCACCTTGAGTTTTATATTGTAAGCAACGATACAATAGGCAACCATCTTAAGAACTTATTAATTAAAAAATCGACCGAAGGGGTAGAGGTCAAACTCATATTCGATGATGTTGGAAGTTGGAGCCTACCTAAAAAATTTATACTTGAATTAAAAATGGCAGGTGTTGAAATTATGCCTTTTATGGCCGTTAAGTTTCCACTTCTTACCAGCAAAATTAACAATAGAAATCACCGAAAGATAGTAGTAGTCGATGGAGTTATTGGATTCATGGGAGGTATGAATGTTGCCGATAGGTATATTGAAGGCAATGAAACACTTGGCCCTTGGTACGATACAATGCTTAAAATTGAAGGGGAAGCTGTCCATGTTCTTCAAATTATCTTCCTAACCGATTGGTACTTTGTAAGTGGAAAGGTTGTACTTTTTACAAATAAATTTTTCAACCTTAAAGAATGGAGGACAAAGGAAAAGAAGATTCCTAAAACATCGAACCCTAAGAGTTTTTTCCCCGAGCATAGCGTCAGTGAACAGCATGTTTTGCAGATTACAACCAGCGGCCCAGACTCCGACTGGTCTTCCATAATGCAGGCCTTTTTTGCTGCCATTGCACGAGCTAACAGGCATATTTATATTTCATCCCCATATTTTGTTCCTAACGAGAGCATATTAACCGCACTTAAAACAGCATCACTTAGTGGTATCGATGTGCGAATTGTACTTCCTGGCAAGTCCGATTCTACTGTAGTTTTTTGGAGTTCAATGTCATATGTAGGTGAACTAATTGAGGCGGGAATAAAAATTTATCTGAACCAAAAAGGGTTTAACCATTCGAAACTATTAATGATTGATGGAAATATCTCTTCTGTAGGTTCAGCAAATATGGACATTCGTAGTTTTGAGGATAATTTTGAAATTCTAGCAATGGTTTACGATTCCGAATTGACAGCAGAACTTGAAAGGAACTTTCTGAAAGACCTTAAGTTCTGCCAACTCATAACTCCCGAAAATTGGGCTAACCGACCGTTTATTAACAATATAAAAGAATCGATAGCACGATTATTTAGTCCCCTTTTCTAGGTTACAACTATAGTTTAATTCTTTCAAATCTGAATTTTGTTTTTTAATCTCAATACATTTATCATTTATAATTAGCTGACAGTCTACAAATATCGATAAATCATCAGTTTTTATTTTAACTCATATTGCATAAAATTTATATATGTATATCTTTAAGGCATAAAAAGGTAACAAAAGGCATTTTTTATTTGATTCAAAAATTTAACAATTTTTCTATCATGCATGTTTTTGTATTCATTCTTTATACAGCCATTGTAAATTCTTTCCCCAGTATGGCTGTTATTCATGTATCCTACATTTCTTTATTGCTCATATCCTTTTTAACCATAATAATTCTAAGAAAAAGGTGGATTAAATCAATAAACGGGTTGAAAGATGAAATTACAAATCAGAATACAGAGTTAGTTAACTTAAATCAAACTATTGATAATAAAAATGAAGAAATTGAAAACTTAAATATTCTCAATAATAGGCAACTAAATACAATAGAGTTTTTAAAAGAGGAGAATAAAAGAACAACAAGAATTGCAGAAGAAGCTGACTTATTAAAGTCAAATTTCTTGGCCAATATGAGTCACGAAATTAGAACTCCTATGAACGGTATTTTAGGATTTGCCCAACTAATGCAAAGTTTAGATGAGAATGATACCGAGAAACAAGCTCGCTATCTCGATATTATTACTCATAATGGAGTAATGCTTGTAAATTTAATTGACGATATTATTGACCTTGCTAAAATTGAGGCAGGCCAACTGGCACTAAACAAGACACAAGTTAATATAGACGATATTATTTTTGACTTGTACACTTTTTTCAATGAGATTAAGTACAAGCAAGAAAAAGAACATATTAGCATTCGTATTCTCAACCTTAACGATGATGAGAATAACATTTTCTTCACCGACGGAATGAGGATTAGGCAAATTATGTCGAATTTAATTAGTAATGCCCTTAAGTTTACCGAAGAGGGATTGGTTGAATTTGGCTACCTTAACCATAAAAATGACCGGAAGTTGCGATTCTATGTTAAAGATACAGGTATTGGTATTCCAAAGGATAAGTTAGGTATTATTTTCGATCGTTTCAGACAAGTAGAAGAAGGTTCTACTCGCAAATATGGCGGTACAGGAATTGGACTATTTATTAGCAAACATTTGGTTAAAATGCTTGGTGGCGAAATTTGGGTTGAAACTGAAACAAATAAAGGATCAACTTTTTATTTCGACCTTCCTTATGCAGCAGTTGTGCAAACAAACGATAAAACGACTGTATATAAACCAATTACGCAGGAATACAATTGGGAAAATAAATGTGTTCTAATTGCTGAAGATGTTGAAACCAACTTTCAGTTTCTACGAAGCATTCTGGGTCATACAAAAGTTGAAATTGTTTGGGCTCGCGATGGGGAGGAAGCAGTAAAACTTTGCCAAGTAAACGGGAGAGTAGATTTGGTTCTTATGGACATTCAAATGCCCAAAATGAATGGCTATGAGGCTACCGCTAAAATAAAGGAATTATTTCCAAATGTTCCAGTGATTGCTCAGACTGCCTACGCAATGCCTAACGATAATCTAAAGTGTATTGAGGCAGGTTGCGACGATTATATTTCAAAACCAATAAATACCCAACTTTTACTTTCGAAAATAAACGAGAACTTGTTTAAATACCAGAAATCTCGTTAAAAGTTTTTCTTAGCATAGTTAGCCTACTGAGCAAACCATCGAGCAAATCGAGTTGAAGCATGTTAGCACCATCCGATAGGGCTTTGGCAGGTACTGGGTGTGTTTCAATAAAAAGGCCATCGGCTCCAACGGCAATAGCTGCACGAGCAAGGGTTTCAATAAGCTCGGGGCGACCTCCGGTAACTCCGCTACTTTGATTGGGTTGCTGAAGTGAATGAGTTACATCGAGTATTACGGGATAGCCAAACTTTTTCATTGTGGGAATACCTCTGAAATCGACCAGTAAATCCTGATACCCAAAAGTGGTACCCCTTTCGGTGAGCATTACCTTTTGGTTGCCTGTTTCACCAACCTTTTGCGCAGCAAACTGCATGGCGTCGGGCGACAGGAATTGCCCCTTTTTAATGTTGACTACTTTGCCCGTTTCGCCCGATGCCAATAGGATATCGGTTTGGCGACACAGGAATGCGGGTATTTGGAGCACATCGACAAATTGGGCAGCCATTTTAGCTTCTTCGGCCGAATGGACGTCGCTTACTACGGGCACTCGAAAATCGGTTCTAATATTCGATAGAATTTTTAGCGCTTTTTCGTCGCCAATTCCTGTAAACGAATCGAGCCGCGAACGATTAGCCTTTCGATACGAGGCCTTAAATATGTATGGAATTTGAAGCCTGTCGGTAATTTTTACAATTCGTTCGGCAATTCCGCGTGTAATTTCTTCGCTTTCAACAACACAAGGGCCTGCCAAAAGAAAAAAATTGTTCGAGTTAACGTGCTTAATGTTTGGTATTTGCGATAATACGTTCATATTCTTCTATTTTTTCAATTTGTACCTATTTCCCCATAATTTTTCCATACGCTGCGCAATTTCAGCTTCCTTTGGGTTGTTTTGAGGCTTGTATATGGTTGTCCCCGAAATTTCATTGGGAAGAAATTCCTGTTCTACAAAGTTCCCTTCGTAGCAATGTGCGTACTTATAGTTTTTGCCATAGCCAATATCCTTCATGAGCGATGTGGGGGCATTTCGAATATGAAGAGGAACGGGCAAACTACCCTGTTGACGAACAATTTGCTGCGCAACATCGATAGCATGAATGGCAGAGTTGCTCTTGGGGCTTGTTGCAAGGTAAATAGCTGTTTCGGAGAGGATTATACGCGATTCAGGCCAACCAACCATCGATACAGCCTGAAAACAGCTGGTGGCAAGCAATAGCGCATTGGGGTTGGCAAGTCCAATATCCTCCGAGGCTAATATTAAAAGTCTGCGGGCTATAAACTTAGGATCCTCACCACCCTCTACCATTCGGGCTAGCCAGTAAACCGCAGCGTTGGGGTCGCTACCTCGAATCGATTTTATGAATGCCGAAATAATATCGTAGTGTTGTTCGCCATTTTTATCGTAAATGGCTAGGTTTTCCTGTAGTTTATCGGTAACCGTTTTGTTGTTTATTTCTATTTCGGCCTCTCGATCGGAAGCGTTTACTACCAGTTCGATGATGTTAAGCAACTTACGAGCATCGCCACCCGAAAAGCGGAAAAGGGCATCGGTTTCTTCAACTTTAAATTTAAGCGTTTTTAACTCGGTATCGGTTGTTATGGCTCGGTTTAAAAGTACTTCGAGTTCACTTTTTTCGAGCGATTTAAGTATGTACACCTGACAGCGCGAAAGGAGCGGGGTAATAACCTCGAACGATGGATTTTCGGTGGTGGCACCAATTAGCGTAACTGTTCCCTGCTCAACAGCTGCAAGTAGTGAGTCCTGTTGCGATTTACTGAAACGGTGGATTTCGTCGATAAATAGTATGGGCGAGGGGATATTGAAAAAGTGCTGCGACTTGGCTTTTTCAATTACTTCGCGCACATCTTTTACACCAGAGTTTACAGCACTAAGTATATGAAAAGGTCTGTTGAGGGTATTCGAAATAATTTTTGCCAAAGTTGTTTTGCCAACGCCTGGTGGGCCCCAAAGTATAAAAGAACTTATATTCCCAGTTTCAATCACATTTCGAAGAACACTTCCGCTGCCTACTAAATGGAATTGCCCAATAAAATCGTCGAGTTTACCGGGTCGTAACCGTTCGGCCAAAGGAATTTGGGGCATCTCTTTTTTTAGCAAAAATAGCTTGAAAATATGAGTAAGCAATTAGTATATAAAAAATGGATGATCTTATTTGATTATGGATATAAGTTGCATCTCATTTTCAGCATTGTACTGAATAATATCATATATTTGGTGTTGTAAACGAATTACAAAACTTGATGTTTAACCTTAAAATCCAAACTATATTGTTATGAAAAGACTAAAATTTACCCTAAAGGTTTTAAACCTGATAGTTATAACTGGCCTTGCTCTACAGTTGCAAGCTCAACAAGATGTAGCCCAGTTTCTTCAAGGTAATTTGAACGATGCCAAAAAATTGGGAGAAGCCTACCTTGAACCATTTGGTAAAATGTTTGGCAGTTCAATGAATGGAGGGTGGTATCAGGCCGCTCGCCCACATAAATTATTTGGTTTTAATGTTGCTTTTGTAACTACTGTAGTTACTGTCCCTTCCGATGCAAAAACATTCGATGTGAGTAAACTAACTTTACAAAATTTGCAACTTGAAACAGGAGCAAATCCAATGTCTCCAACTGTTTCTGGGGCAAGTAACAATGGTCCACGTTTAGTATACTCCGATTTGCCTTCAGTTGGTTTTAATCTTCCTAAGGGGGCCAATTTACCTTTTACACCCATGCCAATATTTCAAGCGGGTTTGGGCTTACCATTCCATTCCGAAATTACTTTCCGCTACTTACCCGCCGTAAAAGTACCTAAAGTGGGTGAATTAAGTTCTTGGGGTGTAGGAGTGAAAAACGAGTTTAAGGAGTTTATTCCTGGTCTAAAAATGGTTCCTATAGACCTTTCGTTATTTGTTGGCTATAGCCAATTTAATAGCCAATTCGACGTGAGTTTTAAACCCGGTTATTACGATCCAGGTCAGCCTAACCAAGCTTCAGCATTTAATAATCAGAAGCTTGAATTAACAGCAAAAGGCTATACAGCCAGGATATTGGTAGGAAAAACCATTCCATTCTTCTCGGCCTATGTTGGTTTGGGCTACAACCATGCCGTTTCTGAATTTGGTTTAAATGGTTTGTATCCTATCGGAATTCATCCAACACATGGAACAACAACAAATATTTCCCCGGTTAATAATCCATTTACTCTTTCTTATACCAATTCAGGATTTGCTGGGAATATTGGTTTCAGGTTACGTTTTGGTGTGTTTGCTATTAATGCCGATTATACCTTGGGTAAATATTCTCTTTACACGGCAGGTTTAGGCATTAGCTTCCGCTAACAAGCATTAATCCAAATTGTTATAAAAGGCTAGCACTATTTGCTAGCCTTTTTTGTATTGTTTCTATAACTAATTGCAATATTTGCAAAAAAATTTCAGAATTGATATGCAAAATAGAATAATGGACCCCATAGTGGGTAAACTAATGGGATTACGATACAAATCGCACCCATGGCATGGTATAGATTTAGGTGAGAACGCTCCCGAAGTAGTAACCTGTTTTATCGAAATGGTTCCTACCGATACCGTTAAGTACGAGGTTGATAAAATTTCGGGCTATTTAAAGATCGATAGACCCCAAAAATACTCCAATGTAGTACCAGCCCTCTACGGTTTTTTGCCTCAAACCTTTTCGGGTGAGAGAGTTGCTGATTTTGCCCGTGAAAAAACAGGAAACTGCGATGTTATTGGCGATGGCGACCCCCTTGATATTTGCATTCTGACTGAAAAAGAGATTACACATGGAGATATTATTGTTCAAGCAAAACCTATTGGTGGATTTAGAATGATTGATAGCAATGAGGCAGACGATAAAATTATTGCAGTGTTGAACAACGATGCGGTTTATGGAACCTACAAGGATATAAAAGATTGCCCTGCACTGGTAATCGATAGGCTAAAACACTATTTTCTAACCTATAAAGATTTACCTGGTGAAAAACGAAATTGTGAAATAACACATATATATGGTATTGAGGAGGCTCAAGAAATCATTCGCAGGGGCATGGACGATTACACCAAACGTTTTTTCAATTTGGAGGAAATGCTAAAAATTTAACTATCAGTTTTTCTTTCTAACACCCTTTACAGCCTTTCCTTCCGCTTGTTCACCCAGAAAATCGGTGATGTTATGAGCAATTTTTAAGATTTTTACAACCCTCTGGTTCTCGTTGTAAATGGGTGAGTAGGTTTCAATAAAGGTGTAAACCTTATTGTTAATGCTCACTTTCGATGTTTCTTTACGAATTTTACCGCTTCGCAAATCGTCCCAAAATATGCTGTACTCCCTCAGCTGCTCTTCATCCATTAGCATATTATCGGAATGGTGGTTGCCAATAATTGCGTCTGCTCGCTGATTTGTTAAGGTTAAATAGGCATCGTTAACATAAATAACCTTTCCTGAGGTATCGTATTCAATTACATAGCTCGAAGTATTAAGAGCGTTTATTAGGCTTTCCATTTCAGCTGATTTTCGAGCAGCTTCCTCTTGGGTTGCCTGCAATTCTTCCATGTTCTGACGCATTTCTTCTTCTTGCGAAGCAAGTTCTTCAGATTTAATACGTGATTCCTCGAGCAAACGCACGGTTTTAACATTAATCTTTATGGTCGAAATGGTAGCGGCAATACTTTCTCCAATATCCTCAACAAATCGAACAATATGAATATCGATAACGTTAAATGCGGCCACTTCAATAACACCATAAACTATTTCATTTACCCTAAGGGGTACTAGGAGTAGGCAAGAGGGAATCTCCTCGCCTAAACCCGACGAAATTTGTATGTAATCCTTTGGTAATTCGGTTAAAAAAATTGTTTCACGTTCCTGAGCGCAACGTCCCACTAAACCCTCACCAATCTCAATTCGTTTGTTAACGAATTTTCGTCGGTTATATGCATAAGATGCTGCCAAACTGAAATGAGGGTCGTTGGGATCTTCGTCGTTATAAAGAAATAGTGCCCCAATGTTAGCATCAATATATTTTACTAGGTTTGTAACAATATTTGCGGAGAATTCCTCCATATTATCATTGTTCTGCCTTAGCAGTTCGGCAAATTTAGCCATTCCCTGGGTAGCCCAGTTAATTTTATCGTCCTCAGCCTTTCTAATTTTTTCTTGCTCTTGTGCTGTTAAAAGACTTTTACGCATTGCAATGAGCGATTCGCCCAGAACATCGTCGGAACTTAACCGCTCGTAATGGGCCTGAAGGTTGCCACGACCAATTTCCTCAGCAAAACTTACTGTTTTCGAAAGACCATCAATAAGAATATTAATCGAATCGGCAATTTCTTCTACTTCATCGCCAGTTGAAACCTCAATCTTTCGAGATTTATCAATCTTTCCTTTAGCCATTTCACTTAAAACCCCTATAGTTTTAGGAAGGGGGTATGTAATACTATAGGCAATTAGCCATACAACTATTATCAACACCAACAATCCTATAGCAGCTATACTAATAGCATTATTAGCGGTTGAATTTGCCTCTTGTTTCAATACATCAATCGGAACAAGAAGCCCAAAGGACCATGGGTTATTACTCTTTCCTAGTGGTATTGAAGCAAACGAAGCATAATGCTGTGTGCCAGAGGTGCTATCGGTAAAAGTAAAATTGAAGTTTTCTCCATTTCTTACTTTCTCCACAACATTGTATATTTTATCCTCAGAATTATACTTTAAGGTAAATGTTTTCCCTAAAAGGTCCTCTTCGGGGTGGGCAACAAACGAACCATTGTTGGATATAATTACTGAAAAACTACCATCAAAGGGCTTTATTGAAGATGCTAAAGTTTGGTAACGTGTCAATTCAATATCGAGCCCAAAAAGCCCCATGAATTTTCCATTTTCAATTAATGGAATAGCTGTGCTCGCTTCTAAAATTGGTTTACTATTCTCAGTGTACGAAAACCAGTAGGGATCAATCATGGTTTCCTGTTTCGAAATCTTCACTTTGTAATAGCTACCTGCCGTATTATCCCCTTCAGTATTGAGGGCTTCCTCTTTATACTTAAGTTCGCCCTCTTCCCAGTAGTATGTATATCTATGCCTTCCAAAAGGTTTTTTATATGTACTATCGAGTGCATTAATTTCCCAACTACCCCAAACGGATATAAATTCGGGATTCTGAACGGCAATGCCATGTATTACCTTTTTAAACCAGTCGGCTCTCTGTTTTTGAGGAATTTTTCTGAAATCGTTAAATATATGAACCATGGTTCTAGATACGTCCATATCGTAATTTAAATTTGTGCGAACGACTCCTGCATTCTCCCTCGCATGCAAATCGGCCTTTTCAAAGGCATCGCGCAGAGAAATTGTACGAAGTTTATTAACCAAATAGCCTAACGAAACAACATAAACGGCTGCAGTTACCAAAATAACCGATAGAAGTAGCTTAACTCGTATTTTAAGTTTTATTTTCATAGCCAACAAATGTTTGCTTAATACTGCTTTTTACAATGTGTGAAAATAAGCTATTCATTTAACTCTTGCAATACAAGCCGACTGTTAATTCTAGTGTGCATTAATAATACTGAATAAGTACTATTAAACCAGCAGGACGGAGAATTGTCGAACAAAGCAAAATAATTCCTATGAAAAGGTTTCTGATAAGTCTCTTCCTGGTTGCAACTCAAATATTTGGGTTTTCGCAAGTTGAAGTATATTCCGATATACAAAAAATTCGAACTCAAGGGTTCGATAGTTCAAGGTTAAGGGAGTATGCCGTATACCTTACCGATTTGTTTGGTCCCCGCCTAAGTGGTACCGAAGCGTGCCATAAAGCAACGGAATGGACTGCTAAAACCTTAAAGTCAATATGATTGGCTAATGTTGAAATGAAGCCTTGGGGCGAATTTGGAAAAGGATGGCAAATGGAAAAATTTTATATTGCTCAAACCACTCCTTACTATCAACCTTTAGTTGCTGTTCCTCGGGCATGGACGGGTAGTACAAAAGGCTTGGTTAAGGCCTCAGTTAAAATAGTTAGAGCCTCTACAATGAAAGAATTGCAATTGTACAAAGGAAAACAAAAGGAAAAATAATAATTCAACCAGTTGAAGAAGAGTTAGAGATTTCTTTCGAGTCCTACGCCAAAAGATTTACCGAAGAGGAACTAGTTAAAATGATGGGGTTACAGGAAGTAAAACCCGATTCAGACCCATTTTATCCTAAGAAATCGCGCAGCTCACGAACAGACGAATTGCCATTTAGCGTTTTAAAAGATTTTTTCGGGAAGGAGGGAGCTAGCTGTTTTATCAAATTCGGGGTCGTGGGGCGTAGTCAGAAGTTATGGCGATAAAAAGGGCAGGTTGGCCGATTCTATTGGCATACCAATAATCGACATGACATATGAACATTACGCGCGAATGGCACGATTAATCGATCGAGGCTTTCAGGTTGAAATGGAACTGGATGTAAGAAATAGATTAATTAGAGACTTCTCAACTGGTTACAATGTTTTTGCCGAGATACCCGGTTCAGATAAAAAATTGAAAGATGAAATAGTAATGCTGGGTGCACATATCGATTCGTGGCATGCAGGAACGGGCGCAAACGATAATGCTTCGGGTGTAATACTTTGTATGGAAGTTATGCGAATACTCAAAGCATCGGGTTTAAAGCCCAAAAGAACAATTCGTATTGCCATATGGGGTTCCGAAGAGCAAGGCCTATTGGGTTCTCGAAATTGGGTTTCCGAGAACGTATTCGATCGCGAAACGGCACAGCCCAAAAAAGAATACAATAAAATATCGGCCTACTACAATTTCGATTATGGAACTGGCAGAATACGAGGTATATATTTAAACAATAATTTGGCTCTTAAGCCTATTTTTCAACAGTTTTTTGAACCTTTAACCGATCTGGGTGTGCAATACACCTCCATGCGCTCGCCGGGTGGTTCCGACCATTTATCGTTTAACAGTGTAGGCATACCAGGATTTGCTTTTATACAAGATAGAATTGAGTACGGACGAGGCTACCATACCAACATGGATACATTTGAGCGAATCCACCTTGGTGATCTCAAACAGGCAGTAGTTGTAGTTGCAGCATTAGTTTACCAAACAGCGAATCATCCAACACTGCTTCCAAGAAAATAGGTGCGCTGAAAAATTATAAATGTTTTTATACCTTTGCTTTGAATTTAACCTAATTAAACTATGAAGCTACTCGAAGGAAAAACTGGTATAATAACAGGTGCTGCCCGTGGAATTGGACGCGAAATTGCACTTGCTTTTGCCCGTAATGGATCCAATGTGGCATTTACCGACATGAATGCCGACGACAATTTTATTGGCCTCGAAAACGAACTCAAATCATTAGGTGTAAAAGCAAAAGGTTACGTTTCCGATGCAAGTAAATATGAAGCCTCGCAGGCTATGGTTGATGAAATAGCGAAGGAATTTGGCCAAATCGATATCTTGGTTAACAATGCTGGCATTACTCGCGATACACTTTTAATGCGAATGACAGAGGAACAGTGGGATTTGGTAATGAATGTGAATCTTAAATCGGTATTTAACCTTACCAAAGCTGTTCAGAAATACATGCTGAAACAAAAAAATGGTTCAATTATTAACATGAGTTCCGTTGTTGGTGTTTCGGGTAATGCTGGTCAGGCAAATTACTCTGCTTCTAAAGCAGGAATTATTGGCTTTACTAAATCGATTGCTCGCGAACTAGGTTCTCGTAATATTCGCTGCAACGCAATTGCACCCGGATTTATTTTAACAGAAATGACTCATAAATTACCCGAAGAGCTTAGAGACGAATGGGTTAAGAAAATTCCACTTCAGCGCGGAGGTACACCTGCCGATGTTGCTAATGCAACCGTATTCCTGGCTTCAGACCTGTCCAGTTATGTAAGTGGTCAGGTGTTAAATGTTTGTGGTGCAATGAACACTTAATGCAATTACAATTTTAGGCCCTTTCATCCGTTCTGCGTTGAAAGGGCCTTTTTTATTCCTAAACTTATTTTTAATGGTACGTATCTGCATTTATTGTTCAATAGTAATCGGTTTTTTCTCTTGTGCCGAATACAAGCATGTAAGTATTCAAACTCTTAATCCATCTCCTGTTTTAGTACCACGCAATTTCAATAAACCTAAATTGGTTTTAAGCTATTACGAAGGCATTAAGGGCGATTTGGAAAGTATGGCTCGTGCTTCATTCGATAGCCTTGCAGGTAGCGAAGCAATAGAAACTCTTTTTTATGAACTAAAAGATTCCCCTTGGTTTAGCGATGTCCCTATCACAACTTCATTTTATATAAAAAATGATGTTTCTCCCTTTATTAACCCTTTTGCATGGGACACTGTTGATAAAATTTGCAAAACCGATACAAGCGACCTACTAATATCGCTCGAATACATAAATGTAAGGCCTGTATTTGATTCGTATAGCTACTACGACAATTTTGCTAAATACTATTTTGGGAGTATTACTAACTACATTTATGCATTCTGGCGTATATACGACCTAAACTCAAGAAAAATATATGGAGATTACCTATTTCGCGATACAATAATTTGGGAGAAAGCAGACTTTATGCCCGTTACAATGGGAAATCAGCTGCCCGGTTTGTTTCAAACAGCTTCCTATAGCGGTTATGTTATAGGTAAAAACTATTCGAGCCAGATTGCACCTTTTTGGTCCGATGAAAAAAGAATATTTTATGTTGGAAATAAGAAATTAAGAAAGGCCGATAAATTTGTTAGTACAGACGATTGGTTAGCGGCTGCTAGAGTTTGGCAAGATTTATACTCGAAAAGAGGAATTAAGCCCGAAATTGCAGCAAAAGCCGCATTCAACTTAGCTTTAGCCAACGAAATGTACGGAAATTTCGAGGTATCGCTCCAGTGGCTCGACAAGTCGAAAGAGTTATGGTTTTTGCCATATCAAGCCATTTACCAAGATATAATTACGTACCGCCTTAAGAAAACTTTGCTTTTAAAAAGCAATTAGTCGGGTTCTATTTTTGATAAATTCCTAAGAAAATAGTGCTCTGGAATAATTGATTGAATTATTTTGAATAATTTTACGCACCAATTGCCTCTTTAGCTCAGCTGGTAGAGCAGCGGTATCGTAAACCGCAGGTCGTGGGTTCGAGTCCCATGAGAGGCTCTATGGGGTAGCAGGTGCTACCCCAAAATTTTATTTTCAAATGAATGCCGCAATTGTTACAATAGGCCAAGAAATTCTAATTGGCCAAATTGTCGATACAAATTCAGCCTGGATGGCAAGCGAATTAAATTCGATTGGTATTGATGTGAAAAAAATCATTTCAATATCCGATTCAATTCATGAAATTGAAAGCACTGTAAATGAATTGGCTAAAACTTTTGAAATTATCCTATTAACGGGTGGTCTTGGTCCAACAAACGACGATATAACTAAGCAGGCTCTTTGTAAATTATTTGATTCAAAACTAATACTCCATACCGATACCCTAAATCATATTGAGCAACTTTTTAAAAAACGTAAATTACCATTAACCGAATTAAATAGGCTTCAAGCCTTTGTGCCCGATAAGTGTGAAATATTATTCAATTCAATTGGTACAGCACCAGGAATGTGGTTTAAAGCAAGCAGTGGTATTGTTGTTTCGCTCCCAGGAGTTCCCTTCGAAATGAAATCGATTATGGAGCAGCAGGTGCTACCTAAACTAAAAGAACTTTCAGGTAATCAAGTAATTGTTCATAAAACCATTCAAACCTTCGGAATACCCGAATCGTTTTTGGCCGAAAAACTAATGGAATGGGAAAACCAGTTGCCTGCAAATGTTAGCTTGGCTTATCTTCCTTCACCAATTTCTATTCGTTTACGTCTATCTTCAAAGGGCAATGATAGGATCAAAATCGATAGGTTTTTAACCCAACAGGTTAATAAGTTGCAGTTATTAATTCCAGAGTACATTTTTGGATTCGAAACCGATTCGTTATCTTCTGTTGTTGGGAAAATACTTATATCAAAAAACAGAAGTTTATCGGTTGCTGAAAGCTGCACCGGAGGGTACTTAGCCCATTTAATAACTCAAATTTCTGGCTCATCTGGCTATTTTAAAGGGGGAATAATTGCTTATTCAAATCAGGTGAAAAGTTCAGTACTTGGCGTTAGCACTCAATCAATTGAACAATTCGGTGCTGTTAGTAGAGAGGTTGTTGAAGAAATGGCGATTGGTGCTCGAAAACTATTGAATACCGATTATGCTATAGCCACTTCGGGCATTGCGGGGCCCACAGGTGCAACCCCAAGCAAACCAGTAGGTCTTGTTTGCATTTCAATTGCCACCCCAAAAAGAACCATAAGCGAATCATTTACTTTCACTAACGATAGGGAACGGAATATTATTCGATGTTCTGCAACGGCGCTAAATATGCTAAGATTAGAGTTGATGTCAGAATAGTTTTTTCATTATTTGGGTATTTTTTCTTTAAAAAACTTTTTTATTTCAATAAAAATTGCGTCCTTTGCGCACTGTTTTTGAAAAAGTATAAAACCGAAATAAGAATTAAAAATGGCACGCGTTTGTGAGATTACCGGTAAAAAGAGAATAGTAGGGAACAATGTATCCCACTCGAATCGCAAAACCAAAAGGAAATTCTATCCAAACCTCCAGAAAAAGAGGTTTTTCCTTGAGGAAGAGAATCGTTGGATTACTCTAAAAGTAAGTGCTGCTGGCATAAGAACCATAAATAAGAAGGGGTTAATGGCCACACTTAAAGATGCCGAAAGCAAAGGACTTATTAACATCTATTAATGCATTACTAAAATGGCAAAGAAAGGTAACAGGGTACAAGTAATCCTTGAGTGCACAGAGCACAAGGAAACGGGAATGCCCGGAACTTCAAGGTATATTACTACCAAAAATAAAAAGAACGACCCCGAGCGATTGGAACGTAAAAAGTTCAACCCAATCCTTAGGAAGGTAACTGTGCATCGTGAAATTAAATAATTTGTAAACCATGGCAAAGAAAGTTGTTGCATCAATGCAAAAAGGGGCTGGTAGGGTTAATACCAAGTGCATCAAGATGGTGAAATCGCCAAAAACCGGCTCGTACATGTTCCGCGAGGAAATGGTACCCAATGCTGAAGTGAAGAATTTCTTCGAAGGTAAATAGTTTTACATTTAAAAATATTGCTCTAAAGCTTCCATTTTATTGGGAAGCTTTTTTGCTTTTTAGTACTTTTCGCAAAATTTTCAGAAATGGGTCTATTCAATTTTTTCTCTAGAGAAAGCAAAGAGTCGCTCGATAAGGGTCTTGAGAAAACCAAGGAATCGCTTTTCTCTAAAATAACCCGCGCAGTAGCCGGAAAGTCGAAGGTTGACGATGAAGTTCTCGATAATCTTGAGGAGGTGCTTATTTCGTCGGATGTTGGGGTCGAAACTACTTTAAAAATTATTTATCGAATCCAAAATCGGGTTTCGCGCGAAAAGTACCTTAGCACTTCCGAACTAAACCAAATTTTAAAGTCCGAAATTGCCGAAATGCTTGCCGAAAGCGGCAACAAAATGGAGGACGACCCATTTAAAACTTCAACCAACGATCCATATGTAATTATGGTTGTGGGAGTTAACGGTGTTGGTAAGACTACAACCATTGGCAAACTCGCCAACATGCTCAAAAATAATGGAAAGAGCGTATACATTGGTGCTGCCGACACTTTTAGAGCCGCTGCCGTTGACCAGCTTACCATTTGGGCCGAACGTGTTGGAGTACCCATTGTAAAGCAATCGATGGGTGCCGACCCTGCTGCGGTTGCTTTCGACGCACTTTCGTCGGCTAAGGCAAATGGAGCCGATGTTGTAATTATCGATACGGCAGGCCGCTTGCACAATAAGGTTAACCTTATGAACGAGCTTTCGAAAATTAAGCGGGTAATGCAAAAGGTTATACCCAATGCACCCCACGAGGTTCTTTTAGTGCTCGATGGCAGTACAGGCCAAAATGCTTTCGAACAGGCCAAGCAATTTACCATAGCTACCGAGGTTTCGGCTCTTGCAATCACAAAACTCGATGGAACAGCAAAGGGTGGAGTAGTTTTGGGCATTTCCGATCAGTTTAAAATTCCCGTAAAGTACATTGGTGTTGGCGAAAAGATTACCGATTTGCAAATATTCGATCGATCTCTTTTTGTCGATTCGCTTTTCTCGTAGTAAACCCTTCAATTTTAACATTTTGGCAAAGAAAAAGATAAATGTAGTAACCCTAGGTTGCTCTAAAAACGTTGTGGACTCTGAGTACCTAATGAAACAGCTCGATGCTGGTGGATGGGAAGTTATTCACGACTCCGACGACCCTTCGGCAAAAGTTGTGGTAATTAATACCTGCGGTTTTATTGCCGATGCCAAAGAGGAATCGGTTGAAACCATACTAAATTTTATTGAGGCAAAAAAAAGTGGCCTAGTCGATAAAGTATTCGTTATGGGATGCCTTTCGCAGCGTTACAAAGACGATTTACAAAGGGAAATTCCCGAAGTGGATGGCTTTTTTGGTGTGAACCAACTTCCTGAAATACTTGCGAGTTTAAACACAAAGGAATCTGTCGAAAACACTAATCGACGACTAATAACAACCCCTAAGCATTTTGCATTTCTTAAAATATCGGAGGGTTGCTCGTGGGGCTGCTCATTCTGTGCAATTCCTTTAATTAGAGGGAAGCATGTTTCGGTTCCCATTCCCCAACTGATCGATCAGGCTCGTTCGCTTGCACAAAATGGGGTAAAGGAGCTCATTTTAATTGCACAAGACTCAACATACTATGGCAAAGACATTTACGGAGAACGCAAGTTAACGGAGCTTATTCGTGAATTAAGCACTATTAACGAAATCGAATGGATTAGAATACACTATGCCTATCCTGCAGGTTTTCCCTTCGATTTGCTTACCGAAATGGCTAGTAATCCTAAGGTGTGCAAATACATCGATATTCCCTTTCAGCATATAAGCGATAGGGTACTTATATCGATGCGCAGGGGCATTGGAAAGCAAGAAACCATCGAGTTGCTTAATCGGATCCGTTCCGAAGTTCCCAGCATTGCCATTCGTACAACTTTGCTCGTAGGGCATCCAAACGAATCGATTGATGATTTTAATGAACTCGTTGAGTTTGTAAGAATTAGTAAGTTTGAAAGGCTTGGCGTATTTGCCTACTCGCCCGAAGAGGGTACTCATTCGTTCGAAATGGAAGACAGCATTCCGCAAGCGGAAAAGGAGAGACGGGTTGGTATTTTAATGGAACTTCAGCGCGAAATATCGGCCGAAATTAATCATAAACGAATTGGCCAATCCGAAAGGGTAATAATCGATAGGGAAGAGGGCGATTATTTTATAGCCCGTACACAGTTCGATTCGCCCGAGGTGGACACCGAAGTGCTAATTAAAAAGGAGGATTCGACTCAACTTTCTATTGGTAACTACGTTACCTGTAAAATTATTGAAGCCGACGATTACGATTTGTATGGCGAAATTGTTTAAGCAAAGGGGCGCATTTAACGCCCCTTTGCTTTTTCTATTCACCTCTACAGTAACTTATCTACTGCTGCTATGGCTTCGTCGTAATTGGGTTCATGTCCAATTTCTGGAACAATTTCAAAGTACTGCACAATATCGTTCTTATCGATTACCACAACACCTCTAGCCAATAAGCGTAACTCGTTTATTAAGAAACCATAATTCTGTCCAAAATCAGTTTTTTTATGATCGGATAGGGGTGTAAGGTTGTTAATACCTTCGGCACTACAAAAACGTTTTAGAGCAAAGGGAAGGTCAACCGACATGGCAATAAATGCAACCTTATCGCCATAAGTACCAGCCTTATCGTTAAATTTTTTGGTTTGTAATGAGCATACACCCGTGTCGATAGAAGGAAAAATGGAAATTAACTTCACTTTTCCTTTAAAATTGTCGAGAGTAACTTCTTTCAAAGAACCATCGATTGTTGAGAATTTTGGGGCTTTAGTGCCAATTTTAAGTTCGCTACCAGCAAGGGTAAAAGCGTTTCCGCCAAATTTTACTGTTTTTGTACTCATAGGTAAATTATTTGGGTTGCTATTTTTTGTTGAATGTATTTAAAAAACACGGTTTGCAACGTTTTGTTTAACTTTTTAATTTAAAATTATTGAATAAAAAAGGAGCGAAAAACGCTCCTTAAACCTATTGCTTTCCTTTTCCTTCGCCAATTTCCTTGTTTTCGGTGGCCTTTCGGATAGAGATAGCTATTTCGTCTTTTTCCTTATCGTGGTTCACAACGATTGTATCGCCCACTACAATTTCGCTCTTTAGAATTACTTCGGCCATTTCGTCCTCTAAATACTTTTGTATTGCTCGTTTAAGCGGACGGGCACCATACTGAACATCATATCCTTTTTCAGTTATGAAATCCTTTGCTTCGGGGCTAATTTCTATAACGTAGCCAAGGTTGTGGATACGGTCGAACAACCCTTTTAGCTCAATATCGATAATTTTATGAATATGCTCGCGAGTAAGCGAGTTGAACATAATAATATCGTCGATACGATTAAGAAATTCGGGTGCAAATGCCTTTTTTAGCGCTTTCTGAATAATTCCCTTCGAGTAGTCGTTATCGGCCTCGTTACCCGGCGATTTAAAGCCTACACCACGTCCAAAATCTTTAAGTTCGCGAGTACCAATGTTCGATGTCATTATAACAATGGTGTTTTTAAAATCTACACGGCGTCCGAGACTGTCGGTAAGCTGACCCTCATCGAGAACCTGCAAAAGAATGTGGAACACATCGGGGTGCGCCTTTTCAATTTCGTCGAGTAGTACAACAGAGTAGGGCTTACGACGTACCTTTTCGGTAAGCTGACCACCCTCTTCGTAACCAATGTAACCAGGAGGTGCTCCAACAAGGCGAGAAACAGAGAATTTCTCCATGTACTCGCTCATATCGATTCGTATAAGATTATCGGTAGAATCGAAAAGATATTTGGCTAAAACTTTTGCAAGTTGAGTTTTTCCAACGCCAGTTGGTCCAAGGAAAACAAATGTTCCAATGGGTTTGTTAGGATCTTTTAGTCCTGCACGGTTTCGCTGAATGGATTTCACAATTTTGGCAATGGCTTCATTTTGTCCAATTACCGAACCTGCAAGCTCTTCGGCCATTTTAAGCAATCGCGCACCCTCGGCCTGGGCAATACGCTGAACGGGAACACCAGTCATCATGGCAACAACTTCGGCAACCTTCTCTTCGTCAACAATTTCGCGATGCTTTACCATTTCGCGTTCCCAGCGCTGCTGTTCCTTTTCGAGGGCTTCGATAAACTGTTTTTCGCGGTCGCGAAAACTTGCTGCCGATTCAAAGTCCTGATTTTTAACAGCTTTCAACTTCTCCTTTTTTGCCTCTTCAATTTGCTTTTCAAGAAGCACAATTTTTTCAGGAACCTTAATATTCGAAATGTGCACGCGCGAACCCGATTCGTCAAGAGCATCTATAGCTTTATCGGGGAGGTGGCGGTCGGAAATGTACCTCATGGTAAGCTTTACGCAAGCTTCGATGGCTTCGGGAGTGTAAAGCACATTATGATGGTCCTCGTAGCGTTCCTTAATTTTATTAAGAATTTCAACCGTTTCAACGGGTGTAGTGGGCTCAACCATAACCTTTTGGAAGCGCCTTTCGAGAGCGCCATCTTTTTCAATGTGTTCGCGGTACTCATCGAGAGTGGTTGCGCCAATGCACTGCAATTCACCACGGGCCAATGCAGGTTTAAGCATATTTGCTGCATCGAGCGAGCCTGTTGCACCACCGGCACCAACAATGGTATGAATTTCGTCGATAAAAAGGATAACGTTGGTTGTTTTGGTGAGCTCGTTGAGAATAGCCTTCATGCGCTCCTCAAATTGACCGCGATACTTAGTTCCGGCTACAATTGAAGCCAAATCGAGGGTAACAACCCTTTTATTGAAAAGTACCCTCGACACCTGGCGTTTAACAATGCGTAAGGCCAATCCTTCGGCAATTGCCGATTTTCCAACACCAGGTTCACCAATTAATATAGGGTTGTTCTTTTTACGGCGACTTAATATTTGAGCAATGCGCTCAATTTCGCGTTCGCGACCAACAATAGGGTCGAGACGACTCTCTTCGGCAGCCTTTGTGAGGTCTATACCAAAATTATCGAGAACCGGAGTATCGCTGGCAGGTTTGCCAGGCGTTTGCTGTTGCCCTTTAGGTGCGCCAAATGCTCCGCCACGCTCTTCATCCTCGTCGGAATACTCTGCATGAGGGTTTTGTATTTCAGGATTATATTCGGTTTGCACCCTCATATAATCGATATTTCGTTTCTCTAAAATCTTAGTAACCAAATTATTTTCTTCCTTTAATATGGCAAGTAGCAGATGTATAGTTGTAATTGATGCACTTTTCATCTCACGGGCAACTAAAGAAACTAACTTTAATACCCTTTCGGTAGTTTTAAGGAGAGGGAGCGTTTCAGGTTCAATAAATTGATCGGAATGACTATTTACTCTGAATTTTTTTTCAATTTCTTGTTTCAACTCCGATAAATCAACCCCTAATTTAATGAGCACGTTAATGGCAGTACCCTCTCCATCACGTAAAATACCGAGGAATAAATGCTCTATCTCAATACATGTATTGCCAAGACGAACTGCTTCTTCTCGACTGTATGCCAATACATCCTTTATTTTATTTGAGTATTCTGACTTCATTTTTATTAATTGGTAGAAAAACGTGACTAAAATAATAACAATAACAGAAATATTAGCCTATTGTTTGCCTTTTTTTATCTTGTTTTAACTCATTAATACTTCTTAACCAAGAATCAATAAATAGTTAATAAGTACTGTTAAAAATATGCTTAATTTATTAGGAAAATTGGTACATTAGCAACCTTGAAAAAAAAGCGAGACGGAAGTTTACAAATCTGATTAATAAGTTATTGCGACGTAATTATGGCTGAAGGTGAAAGAATTTTGAAAGTAAATATTGAGGAAGAGATGAAATCGGCCTACATTGATTATTCAATGTCGGTTATCGTTTCGAGGGCACTGCCCGATGTCAGAGACGGTTTAAAACCAGTTCACCGAAGGGTTTTATACGGAATGCTCGATTTGGGTGTACTACCCGGTAAGCCTTATAAAAAGTCGGCTCGTATTGTGGGAGAGGTGCTTGGCAAATACCATCCACACGGCGATAGTTCAGTTTACGATGCAATGGTCCGAATGGCTCAAGATTGGTCGCTTAGGTATCCTTTGGTCGACGGCCAAGGTAATTTCGGGTCAATTGACGGCGATAGCCCAGCGGCTATGCGTTATACTGAGGCCCGTTTAATGAAAATTACTGAAGAAGTATTAGCTGATATAGATAAAAATACCGTTAATTTTCAACTTAATTTCGACGATAGTTTAGAGGAACCAACGGTATTACCTACAAAAATTCCGCTTCTTTTAGTTAACGGTTCATCGGGTATCGCTGTTGGAATGGCTACTAATATTCCTCCGCACAATCTAACCGAAGTTATTGATGCCATTTGTGCCTATATTGATGATAACGGAATCGATCTCGAGGGACTGATGCAATTCATCAAGGGTCCCGATTTTCCTACTGGTGCAATTATTTACGGAACGCAAGGTATTAAAGAAGCATACCAAACAGGTAAAGGCAGGGTTGTTATTCGTTCCAAAACAGAAATCGAGCAAACCGAATCGGGTCGATCCAAGATAATTGTTACTGAAACTCCCTATATGGTTAATAAAGCCGAAATGATTCAAAAAATTGCCGGCCTTATTAACGAGAAAAAACTTGAAGGCATTAGCTATATCAACGATGAATCGGATAGGCAAGGAACAAGAGTTGTAATAATTCTTAAAAAGGATGCTGTAGCAAATGTTGTGTTAAATAATTTGTATAAGCATTCTCAGCTACAGTCTTCTTTTCCAATTAATAATGTTACATTAGTCGACGGCCGTCCTCGATTATTAAGCCTACAAGAGTTAATTAAAAAGTTTGTTAAACACAGGCACGACGTCGTTGTTCGAAGAACTCAATTCGAACTGGATCAGGCTGAAAAGAGGGCTCATATACTCGAGGGCCTACTTATTGCTATTGATCATATCGATGAAGTAATACAGATTATCCGAGCTGCTGAGTCGCCCAATCAAGCCAAAGAAAAGCTAATTGAGCGCTTTGGACTAACTGAAATTCAGACTACAGCAATTATCGACATGCGCTTGCGAAGCCTTACAGGCTTAGAGCGTGATAAGCTAAAAGCAGAATTTGATGAGCTAATGAAGCTAATCGATTATTTAAAAAGCGTTTTACAGGATGAGTCTCTCCAAATGAAAATCATCCGCGATGAGCTTATTGAGGTTAAAAACAAGTTTGGAGACGCTAGAAGAACTGAAATAGTTCCTGATGCCGAAGAGTTTAATCCTGAGGACTTCTATGCAGATGATGAAGTAGTTATTACTATTTCGCATATGGGGTACATAAAACGAACACCCCTAACAGAATTCAAAACACAGGCCAGGGGAGGGGTAGGTTCGAAAGGAAGTACAACCCGCGATGAGGACTTTGTTGAGCACCTTTACGTAGCTTCAATGCATAACACAATGCTTTTCTTTACTGAAAAGGGAAAGTGCTTTTGGCTTAAAGTATACGAAATACCCGAGGGTACAAGAACTTCGAAAGGAAGAGCCATTCAGAACCTTATTAACATAGAGCCCGACGATAAGGTAAAGGCATATATTAATGTTAAAAAGTTAAACGACCCAGAATATGTGCGTAACAATTTCATCATTCTGTGTACAAAAAAGGGCATTATTAAGAAGACTTCATTGGAAGCCTATAGCCGACCCCGCCAAAACGGAGTTATGGCAATAACTGTAAGGGAGGACGATCAACTTCTGGAAGCCTGTTTAACAAATGGCAACTGCCATATTATGCTAGCAGCAAAAGAGGGAAAGGCAATTCGTTTCGAGGAAAGTAAAGTTAGAGCCATTGGTCGAACTGGAAGTGGCGTCAGGGGTATAACCCTTGGAAAATTGGACGAGTTAATTGGCATGGTATGTGTATTAACCAATGAAAACCCCAATATTTTAGTGGTTTCAGAGAAGGGTTTTGGTAAACGTTCTGATCTTGATGACTACCGGGTTACAAATAGGGGCGGTAAAGGAGTTAAAACTATTAATATTACTCCTAAAACAGGAAAATTAATTGCAATTAAGCAGGTTACCGACTCTGAAGACTTAATGATAATTAATAGAAGTGGTTTAACCATTCGATTGCCAATATCTGAAGTTCGTTTAGCAGGTCGTGCAACTCAGGGAGTAAAACTCATTAACCTCAAAGGCTCTGATAGCATAGCTGCAGTCACAAAGGTTACTGCAGAAGAACTAGATGAAACGAAGGAAATTGAAGAATTGGATAAATCACTTACTGATACAGAATAGACCATTAAATTTTTAAATAAGGATTATTTTTAAACCAAAAACAATGAAAAGATTAATTTTAACATTTGGAGCAATTTTAATTGTCTCATTTGCATTTGCTCAACAAATAGCAAAGCAAACCGATTTCTCAAAAATTGAGAAAAAAATTGAGAAGAGCACAGCTGAGATTAGTAACCCAAAAAAGGCAGCTGTTGCCAAAACTTGGTTGAACAGAGGTAATATTATGCGCGAAGCATACGAAGCCATGCTGCTGAGTACTCGTCCCGAAATGCCTGAAAATGAGTTTACTCTAATAATTGGCAAGCCCAAGGAAAAAAAGCAAGAGATAATTGATGATCAAGTTGTTGAGATTCTAGTTATGGACAGAATCAGCTTCTTTTTTGTAGATGGAAAGTTAAACTCTTGGGAATACACTAAGCCTGTATTTAACGAACCCCTTAAAGAGGCTTTAACAAGTTACAAAAAGGCATTGGAACTCGATCAGAAGGGTCGTTCCCAAAAAGAACTTAAAGAAAATTTTACAAAACTGAAGTACAACTTCATTTCCGAGGGTTTAAATTATTATAATAGAAAGAATTATGCTCTTTCACACGACTATTTTACCAAAGGAATTGAAGTTGGTGAAATGCCCATTGTGGCTCATGTTGATACAGCGTTAATATATTATGCCGGACTTTCTGCTCAACTTGCCGGCAAAACTGAGGAAGCAATTGAGTTGTATAAAAAATCTATCGACTATAAGTACGCTGCCGAGGGTAATGTTTACTTTAATATTTATGAAGCATATAATTCTTTAGAAAAATCGGAAGAGGGTCTCAAATACCTAGAAGTAGGCTTTACAAGATTCCCAAAAAATATTCAATTGCTTTACGGTTTGATTAATTATTACATAACGAAAGGAGAGGACCCAAATAAAGTACTTGGCTTTATTCAAACTGCAAAAGAGCAAGAGCCTGATAATGCTTCTTTATTTTTTGCTGAAGGTACTCTTTACGATAAATTAGAGAATTTCCATATGGCAATTCTTTCTTATACAAAAGCCATTGAATTGAACCCCCAATTTTTCGATGCAATATATAATCTAGGGGCACTTCACTATAATAAAGGTGTTAAATACATAGAGGAAGCAAACAAACTACCGGTTCGAGAGTTTACTAAAATTGACGCCCTAGAAGCAAAAGCGAAGGAGGAGTTTAAAACATGTATTCCATTTATGGAAAAGGCACATGAGGTAAACCCAACCGATAAAGCCACGCTAGAATCTCTTAAAAATCTTTACTTCCGCTTCAGGAATGAAGGAAAAGAATACATGGATAAGTACAATGAGGTTGTAGCTAAGATGGAACAACTATAGCAAAATATATAGCAGGAGCAATCCTGCTATATGTTATATGCATATATTTAACATAATATACATTATATGACATAAATAGTGTTTTTATGTATAATTCAAAAACTCCGATATAATTGAGAAAATTAATTTTAATGGATGGTTTTGTTTTTTATTTTTTGATTATAATTGCAAAAAATTTTGAAACGGTTTTATGGAAAAACGTCGACTTGTTATAGATTACAAAAACCTTAGCCCTGAATTAATTGCAATTCTCAAACAGTGCTATCCACATGGTTATAATAATCATGTTATGAAAGTCTCGAAGCCTAATGGTGATTTTTTTCATGCCATTACTCTCGATACACCCGATGCCAGTTACTTGGTAAAGGTACCAGTTAAAATAGATACGAAAATCAAGGACGATGAAGACGACAAAGCATTATTTACCAATACCGATGAAATAGGTACTTCCGAAGATACTTTTCCAGAGGATGCTGAAGAACAATCTGATGATTATGGTGATTCCGATACTGGTGAGTCTGGTGAAGATGTTGAAGAAGACGATATTTAGAAACCAATAATTTCTAATTTTGGTTTCCCCTTTCTAAAACCTATAACCCGGCATAAAACCCGGGTTTTTTCTTTTAATATATTATACTGTTCATAATCTAAAGGGATTCCAATATTTTTATGTAAACTATCGTATACTATCAATAGCGGTTTTTGATCCGATTCACTTTCTTCATAAGTATCTATACTAAATTCATAACTCTGTCCTATCTCATAAAATGGATTATCGGGTTCAACCTTCAGGGTACCGTCCTCGTTAATACTCAAAATAGTTGCTCTTATTGAAGCACCAATTGAAAAGCCAAAATGAGTGTAATGGTGGGTTTTCAACTCAGCTCTGGGGAAACTGCCACTTCTTAGTATGTATACTTCATCGTCGTAATTATTTTTTGATATACTCTCAATGTTAAATTCAAATTTATGACCAATTAGCGGAACAAAACGTCTATAATATTCTTGGCCAAACGATACTACTGGTTTTCCTTTTTTAATCCTAACTACATTTAATTCAATGGTATTGTTAATTATATGCAATTCGGTTTCAAAGTTAAATGTTTCAAGAGTTATTTGATTATTAAAGCAATCAACAATTGTTAATTCTTTGTTTATCATTTTATTATAATTAGTTATTTGAAACAAATAACTATTACCCTCTAAATAAATGGGATGCTTTGGCTCCAGGAATACATTTCCTGTACAATTGACTCTGTCTATTCTACATTCAATTGTATTTCCAACTTCAATTGAATAGTTCCTATAGGTATTCTGAGGTAAAAGTAATCTTCGTCCCGAGTTGTGTCTCAATACATAATAGGTGCCTTCATCGGGCAAATCGACCAGCTTAACGACCTTAAAAGTATGAGTATCTCCCTCTTTAAACTTCATCCTGAATAGTAGTGGATTTGAAAGATTTTATTTACTGTTAATTAATGCTGTACAAATTTTCTTAACAATTGATGGTCCTTCATAAATAAATCCTGTATAAACCTGAACAAGGGCTGCACCAGCATTAATTTTTTCTAAAGCATCATTTCTACTCATAACCCCACCTGTAGCAATTATTGGTAAATTTCCTTTTGTTTTATCTGAAATATAACGTATGATTTCCGTTGAACGATTAGACAAAGGGTTACCACTTAACCCTCCATTACCAATTTTAAAAACTGAGTCTTTATCAGTCTGTAAGTTATCTCTACTAGTGGATGTATTGGTAGCAACAATTCCATCAATACCAACTGAAACGACAATTTCAAGGGTTTCATCGATTTGTTGAAAGTTTAAATCGGGAGATATTTTTAAAAGTATAGGTTTATATAAATTTTGCTCTGCTCTATACCCTACTAATGCTTCAAGTAACTGTCTAAGGGCTTCGCGATCCTGCAAATCTTTTAAATTGGCAATATTAGGACAACTAATGTTAACAACAAAATAGTCAACATAATCATATAGCTCCCTAAGGCAAAGAGTGTAATCATCTATGGCTAAATTGTTTGGTGTTGCAGTATTCTTTCCAATATTACCTCCAATAATTAATTTACTTCTTTTACGATTTTTAAGTTTCTGTTTAGCAGAATATAAACCATAATTATTGAAGCCCATTCGATTAATTAGGGCCTTATCTGAAATTAACCTGAATGAACGGGGTTTAGGATTGCCTGGCTGGGGCTTTGGAGTAATAGTTCCAACCTCAATGAATCCAAAGCCAAAGGCTTCGAATTCATTGAAAAAACTGGCATTTTTATCAAACCCAGCAGCCAATCCTACTGGATTCTTGAACTTAAGGCCAAAGACCTCTCGTTGAAGTTTATAACTATTAACGGAATAAAACTTACTTATTAGCCATTTAATCCCAGGAATTCGAAACGAGGACTTAACAACTGCTATGACAAATGTATGAATTGCTTCGGGAGGGAAAAGAAATAGAATAGGACGCAATAATGATTTATACATGCTAGGTTAATTTTTGCAAAAATAGTTTATTGCAATCATACGTACAAAAACAACCTAACCTGGTCGATATTCTGTAAAGGTCTTATCGCTGTAAAATATGACCACGCGGTCAACTTTCTTATCATTTATCGCTTTCTCAGGCAATAAAGTTTGAGTACTTTCTGCAATTGATTGATCGCTTTTATTTTCTAGTACTGTCTTTTTAGAATTACTTATGCTTTTATTCTCATTTTCTGCATATTTATTAAATTCATTTGACGGTTTTTCAGAAAATACATTGGCTTGATCGAATAAATTGGTTTGAATGGACTTTTTATACATTTCGCCAGTCCCCATTATTAACCATTCTGGGTTGATACTTGAAAATTTTCTAAGGATAAGTTGAATAACATCGAACGATGGTTTATTTCTTCCCGAAAGCATATGGGAAATGGAACTTCGTTGAACTCCTATCAGTTCTGCAAATTTTGAGGGATTTAATTTCTCCGATATAAGAAGTTTATTTAATCTGTCCTGCATACAAACCAACTTTTCAAACTACAAATGTAAACAATAAAATTTGAAATACAAAAAATATTGATGACTACACATGGAAACATCAGTATGTATACATATGTAATCTGATATGTGGCGCCGGGTATTATTAATTGGGCTATAATTCATACGAATAGTTCTTTATAATCATGAAGTTTTGTTCTTCGCCTAACTTAATGCTTGCCAATTTGCTAGTTCTTTTCGTTTATTCATTTAAATATTATGGAGTCATTAGAGTTATGGTAGTTCGGCTTACTAATTTTGGCATATAAGTTAATAAGTTGCATTTACATATTTCATGAATATGAATAATAGAGATTTAGAATTATTTATAGTATTAATTATGTAATTAAAGTGTGTATCTATCAGATATACAATATTTAATAGCATTATTTATATATAGTATTTAGGGAATTATTGGGTATCCTACAAATTTAGTTAACTTAAAAATACAATCAATGTCTATATATACCTGATAATCTGTTTTATATAAAATACCCAACCGAAAACATGTTTTATCATCTAATGATTGCTAATTGTGTTTACATGTGTCTACTTACGTTGCTGTAAAAGGTTTTGCGTAACGATCAACGGAGTTTACATATGTAAATACCAGTATCGCCTGCCCTATGCGCAATAGGAATACGGATGGGATTTACATTTAACATAATGAATTGATGATAGAGAGAAAAAAGCAAATCTATAAGCCGGGTTTTGTATAGCAAAGTAAATTACTATTTCTACCATTAATCTCGACCTGATGTTGCCATCAGGCTCTAGCGACCTACCCTTCGCAACTTTAATTACTTAAATCCGAACAGGCAATTCGGTAGATTAAATGTCAATTGCGATTTACATGGTCTTACACCCCATGAGTCGTACGGCTTTTGCAGTTGCCTACAAAACCGGTGGGCTCTTACCCCACCTTTTCACCCTTATCGCGTTAGTAAATAACGAGACGGTTATTTTCTGTTACGTGGCTATGCCCTCGCGAGCATCTTCCTGTTAGGAAGCATGGTGCCTTTTGGTGCCCGGACTTTCCTCCCTGCAAGCAGAGCGGTAGAACGATTTGCTTTTCGTTACAAAGGTATTTGAAAAATAGCATAAAAGCAATTTACTTTAAATATACCATTGTTGCACCATATCCATACTTACGGAAAGACGCATCCTGATAGCGGTATTTTGGATAAGATTTCTCTAACTCTTTTCTGAGTTCGTATTTCAATTTACCATTGCCAACGCCATGTATGAAAACTATTTTGGAGGATCTGGTTTTTATTGCAGTTTCAAGTGATATTTTAAACCGAGCCATTTGGATGTTAAGCATCTCAGTTGGTGTAAGATTTGAAGTATTATCAACCAATTCATGAATATGCAAATCAATTTCAACTATTTCATTGGCAATAGTTGCTTTGGTAGATTTTACTCTAGGTGTATCCTTGCTTTCAATCGATTTATTTATTGCATTACTTGTCAAACTTTTAATTAGCTCTTCCTTCTTTGTATCTGCAATTGGTATAAGCATTGCTTCTTCATCGAAAAAATCGTTTTCAATATAACTACCCCTCTTATAAAACTTTGATGCAATTATTGAAAAATTGAAAAAATCTGGTTGCTGCGGCTTGAAAGAGGTGTTTTTAAAGAAAACGGTTTGAATATTTAGTGCCAAAGGGGTATTCAATTTTTCTTTAGCAAAATAAGTAATCTCTTCTTTTGTGTCGGGTGTAATTATGCCCGCTTTTAATGGTTTAAGGCTTTCTAAGGAATCCCACTCAGAAATTACATAAAAAACCCTATATGTGCTATCGTTAATTAAATATAGGAACTGATTTGAATCACCCGGGTTTGACTTGTTTTCCGGAAGAAATGCAAAATAAAGTCCCAGCAAATCGCCTAATTCATCAACTCCCTCTGATTCATCCAAAAAGTGGGTTTGAAAAACAATGCTCGAATTTTCAGAATAGAAGTTTTCTTTAAAAGTTTCTTTATCCCCCTTTATTAATTCAGGTTTAAAACCACTATCGCTTTCTGGTGGAAGTGAAGAAACTAGATTTGAATCGCCCCAATTATCGACCAACAGCACCTCGGTTTCAAGAACTTGAACCTCAAAACCATATTCATTTTCAACGGCTATAGTTTTTTTATCAATAATCCGAGTTACAACTCCTCCTCCTACATCGTTTAGAAACCTAACCTTATCGTTTTTTTTCAGTTTCATACTGTAAAGTATAGCCTGTTTAATAAACTCCTAAAATTAACTATTTTTGCATAATTAAGCCAAAACTCAAAATTTTATTGCGATGAACATACCAAACATTTCGATTTCTGAATATAATTATGAATTGCCCGAAGAGAGAATTGCAAAATACCCTTTGGAGCAAAGAGATCTTTCAAAATTGCTCTATTTTTGTAATTCAAGCATTTCTGAACATACGTTTAATCAAATACCCTCACTGATTTCAGCAGGGAGCCTGCTGGTTTTCAATAATACCAAAGTTATACAAGCGCGAATTCTTTTTAAAAGACCAACGGGAGCCTCAATAGAGATATTCTTATTGGAACCGTCTAATCCATCCGATTATGCTATTTCGTTTGCAGCCGAAGAATCTTGCCGTTGGAAATGCTTAGTTGGTAATATGAAACGATGGAAGGAGAAGGAATTAACAATTGAAGTTCCGGATACTCCCTTTAATTTGACTGCAAGAAAATTACAGACCCTTGGCGAGAACCTTGAGATAGAATTTACATGGAATGGAAGCCTTCCATTTGCTAGGATTATTGAATTATGTGGTAGAGTCCCTATTCCACCCTATTTAAATAGAAATGATGAACTAGCTGATAGGGGCCGTTACCAAACAGTTTACGCTAGGCCCGAAGGTTCTGTTGCTGCACCAACGGCTGGACTTCATTTTACCTCTGAACTGATAAATAAATTAAAAATGAATGGTGTTGATACAGAGTATATTACACTTCATGTTGGAGCAGGTACTTTTAAACCCGTTAAGAATGAATTCATTAACAATCACGAAATGCATACGGAACATTTTTACGCAAGTCGGGCTATGATTGAAAAAATATTAAATAATGGAGGAAACATATACTCGGTTGGCACAACAACACTTCGAACACTTGAAAGCCTGTACTGGATTGGAGTTAAAATTAGATTGGGGCTAATTATTGGTACACTACCCCAAGTTTCCCAATGGGAGGCCTATTCTTTGCCTAGTCGGTATAGCCTTAAAGAATCAATGAATACTATTCTAAGTTGGATGAGTCAAAATAAACTTGAAGTTATTGAAGCAAACACCCAAATTTGCATTGTTCCAGGATATGAGTTTAAGGTGGTAGATAGACTAATTACCAATTTTCATCAGCCCAAAAGCACCCTTATGCTTCTTGTTTCTGCTTTTATTGGTAATAAATGGAAAGATGTTTACCAGTATGCCCTTGAAAACAATTTTCGCTTTTTGAGCTACGGTGATAGTTCATTGTTAGTTAGAGAAACAAATAGCTAATGCATTGAAGAATAAAATAATTTCGAATTTTCTTCCTACTTCCAAAAAGGAGATGGATGCCTTAGGTTGGGATTCGCCCGATATAATCATTTTTACTGGCGATTCCTACGTAGATCACCCTGCCTTTGGGGCTGCAATTATAGGTAGAATACTTGAAAGAGAAGGATTTAAAGTAGCAATAGTTCCACAACCCAATTGGCGCGACGATTTACGAGACTTTAAGAAACTGGGGGTACCCCGATTGTTCTTTGCTGTAACCTCGGGCAACATGGACTCGATGGTTAATCATTACACAGCCAATAAGCGTCTGAGAAGCGATGATGCTTATACAGCAGGAGGGCAAGCGGGCAATAGACCTGACTATGCTACAAAAGTGTACACTAAAGTTTTAAAACAACTATTCCCGAATACTCCAATTATTTTGGGTGGAATAGAGGCCTCGTTACGTCGGTTGACCCATTACGATTACTGGTCGGACAGCCTGATGCCCGGTATGTTAGCACAAACTGATGCCGAAATACTTGTATATGGAATGGGTGAAAAACCAATAGTTGAAATTGCCAAAAGATTTTCAAATGGTGAAAGTCTTAAAAGTATTCAAAATATTCCTCAAACAGCTTACTTAACATTGAATTTTGATAGTAAAACAAATGATCAACAAGCCATTATATTGAATTCATTTGAGGATTGTTTAAAAAACAAAAAACTATTTGGTGAAAATTTCAAACAAATTGAAATTGTTTCGAATAGTTTAGAACCAAAAACTTTAGTTGAAAAGGCATTTAATAAATACACGGTTGTAAATACACCATACCCGCCTGTAACAGAATATGAAATAGATAGTTACTATAATCTGCCCTATACAAGATTACCTCACCCCCGTTATGGTAAAAAAAAAATCCCTGCATGGGAAATGATAAAGTTCTCAGTGAACATTCATAGAGGTTGCTTCGGGGGGTGTAGTTTCTGTACAATATCGGCACATCAGGGAAAATTTGTTTCATTCCGCTCTGAAAAATCGATACTCGATGAGATTGAGGCTATTAAAAAGTTGCCCAACTTTAAGGGTTATATTTCAGATTTAGGAGGACCTTCTGCTAATATGTATGGTATGAAGGGAATTGATGATAAGATTTGTAAAAAATGCAAAAGGCCATCATGTATATTTCCAAGTATTTGCAAGAATTTGAATATAAGTCATTCTCAATTACTTAATTTATATCAAAGAGTAAGAGAGCAAAAGGGAATTAAAAAGGTTTTTATAGGTAGTGGTATACGATACGACTTATTTATTCAACAGGAAACACCTACAGCAAAGCAGTATTTAAACGAACTTATTAAACATCATGTATCGGGTCGATTGAAAGTAGCACCTGAGCATACTGACGATGAAGTTTTAAAACAAATGCGAAAACCCAGTTTTAAACTTTTCAAACTTCTCAAAAAACGTTTCGACGAAATAAACAAACAAAATTCATTAAATCAACAACTTGTCCCCTATTTTATTTCCAGTCACCCCGGATGTACAATGGAACACATGCAAAGGTTGGCTGATGAAATAAGGAAAACTCGTATTGAGGTTGAACCGGTTCAGGACTTCACTCCAACTCCTATGACCCTTGCATCAACCATTTATTTTACTGGCATTGATCCCTATTCGGGAAATAAAGTTTATGTAGCCAGAAATAAAGAAGAAAGGAATAAACAGAAAGATTTATTCTTTTCTAATCAAAACTCAGGTGGTACAAAAGTTTTCGGAAGGAAAAGCCAAAATAAAAATACCCTCTCTCTATACCCTAAAAAACGAAACAAGTTCAATTAAATGCTTCGATTTTGCTGAAAGTTCCTCTGCATTAGAAGCGAGCTCCTCAGCAGCTGCAGCATTTTGCTGTGTAGTACTATTAAGTTGCTGAACCGATTCATTTACTTGTAAAGAACCTGTTTTTTGCTCTAAACTTGCAGCGCTAATTTCCTGTATGAGTTGGGAAGTTTTTTTAATTTCAGGAAGGTTTTTATTCATTAGTGAACGAGCTTTTTCAGAAATTTGAGCACCCTTTTGCGAATACGATATAATTTCATTGGCTGCTAAACTACTCCTTTCAGCCAATCGTCTCACTTCGGCAGCTACCACAGCAAAACCCTTACCTTGGTCACCCGCCCGAGCAGCCTCAACGGCTGCATTTAGAGCTAAAATGTTGGTTTGAAAGGCAATATCATTTATAATAAAAATTTTTTCAGCTATCTCCTTCATGGCATCTAATGCAATATTTGTTGAAATAGTACCCTCCTTTAAGCTTTCATTGGTGTTAACAGTTATTATTTCGGTTTGCCTTGCATTTTCAGCATTCTGTTGAACGCTCGAAACTATTTCATCCATTGTTGCAGAAATTTCTTCAAGTGATGATGCTTGCTCGTTTACGGCCTGCGAAAGTTGAAGTGAACTGGTCGTCAGAAGTTCGCTAGCATTCTCAATATCGGTTGAAGCAGTAGAAATTGATTCGACTATTTCCTTGAGTTTAGCTGAAACATCGTTTATTGAATTGGTAAGGTTGCCCAATTCATCGTTCCGATTAGAGAAATCCTGATCAGATTTAATTATTAAATCACCCTCACTCATTCTCTTTAGGTTATTAATACTATCTTTTAGCGGCTTAACTAAACTTTTTGCAATATAACGCATGCAATAAATAATCACTATGATTACAACCGGAACAATGGTATAGGGCTTAAAAGTATTTGGAAATACGGCTCTAAGTTTCGTTGCTACATACGTTAGGACTAGAGTAGCCAACCAAAAAGAGGCAATTGTTTGAAAAATTGACCCTTTATAATAGTATCGAATAGTAACAGTTCCTGCAATAAGCCCAATTAACACTACTACAAGCATGGTAGCAAGTTCTTTATTCATGGCTTCATGATATAATTTTCTATAAATATAATTTAAAAACAAAAATTAATCAATCGTTTAAACATTTTTTATAAAAAAAGCCCCTACTTTTTAAAGAAGGGGCTTTTAGTAAGAAATAAATGAGATACTAACCCAAAGAAGTACCAATTAAGAAAACGGCGGCAAGGGCAATAATTGCATAAAGTTCGGGGAATACAGCAAGAATCATAGTGTTTCCAAAAACTTTATGACCCGATCCAATGGCAGAGATACCATTTGCACTAACTTGTCCTTGGCGTATAGCTGAAAATAAACCAACAAAGCCCATAGCAATGCCTGCTCCAAAAACTGCACCAGCAGTTGCCCAGGTCATTTCGGGCTTCAGGTGTTCAGCAAGCATAAAGTAACCTGCGAAGCCATATAGTCCCTGTGTTCCGGGTAGCGCACTTAAAATCATGTAGTTACCAAAGGCAGTTGGGTCTTTTTTCATAGCACCAATGGAAGCATTTCCTCCAATAGTAACTCCATAAGCACTACCTACCCCTGAAAGGATAATCATGATTCCGATTCCCAAATAAGCAAAAATGATTGGTTCCATAGTTTACAATTTAGTGTGATTTAAGTTGTTAGTTAAATGTTATTTATTAATTACTTGTTTTTGAAATGGTTGATATGCTTTTCCGCCTCCAGTAAAACCAGCGTTTTTGTAAAATTCAACAAAGGTTAAACGCATTGGGTGAACTAGCGATCCAAGGGCAGACATAAAGAGATTGATGGAATGGCCAGCAACCAGAATTATCATAGTTACTATGGCACCAAGAACCGGAATATCGGGCGACATACCAAAAGCAAGGCTATTGAATACATTACCCAATATAGCACTAGATAATCCAAGAGCAAAAAGTCGGATGTAAGATAGGATATCGCCAAACAGCCCAGTAACCATATTATAAGTATCCCATAAACCTAAACCAAAATTCATAAAAGGATTCTTTCCCGGACTATTGAAGAAAAAGATTCCTACAGCAGCAACTGAGAGAACAATAATGTGTTCGGTTCCCATTAATTTAACTGCAGATCCTTCCACTTTAGATAACCCAAAAATTGCAACGCTACCCAAAATTAGTAAAAGCCAACCAAATGTTGAAATGGCATGCTGCCAACCCCATAATTTCATTAAATTGGCTGCTTTAACAAACATTCCAAACACAATTTGTATTCCACCAACTATTAAAGCAAGAGCAAAGAGTTGTTTGTTATCTAAAAACATTTCTTTAAACCTGTAAAGGAAAGGAATATCTACCTTGGCAAGTGTAATTCCAAAGAGCGTCCCGGTTAATATGCCAAAAATCACTGTTGATAGGGAGAGCCATTGAACCAAGGATAGAATTGGTTTAAACTCCTTTTTCGCCTTGAATTTGTACAAAGAAGCACCAATTAGCATAACTAATCCATATCCAGCATCGCCAAGGCAGAAGCCAAAAAACATCATGAAGAATGGCGCAAAAAAGGGAGTTAAGTCAAGTTCACCGTAGGTTGGACTTGTAAATAGGCTGCCAATAGGTTCAAAAAGTTTAGCGAATCTATTATTTTTTAATAGAATTGGTGCATCATCGGACTTTTGAGCACGCTCCGAAATGTAAATGATTCCTTCCTGCTCTAAAAATTCAATGAATTTTTGGTTCTTTGGCTCGGGAACCCAGCCCTGTAAAACCATCAGCTTGTCATCAGCTTGTTTTTCGGCACTTTGATGGGCAGCGTTAAACTCGAGCCTATTTACTAAATGGCTTTTAGTTTCCTCAAGCTGGGGTATAAGCGTTGCTAATTGGTTGAATCGTTTATCAATGGATTCAATTCTATCTCTGAGCAACATTAGTTCATTCTCCTTTTCGGAAAATGAAAAGTTAGGTGCTTTTAACTCAACAGCGTCAATAACTGGCAACGTTTCATTAGATTCCTGAATCCAAACAAAGTAAACCTGCCCCGCTTCTCTATTAATTACTTCAATAGGATATTCTTCGACCCATTCAGATAAAAAAGACTTTTCGTTAGTAACAAAGAAACGAATGCGTAAGCCTTTTTCAGTGATTGATTTTATGAGGCTGGTGTCGAAAACACCCCAAGGACGTACATCATTTAAGTCCTTGGAAGTCTTACGTATTGAATTCTCGACCTGCTCTTTTTCTTTAACAAGGGTTTCAAATTCTTGAACAACAGCATCCGATTCTATATTTAAAGTTGGATTATCTTCGGATGTTTTGCGGGGCCTCAAATCTCTGATGGCATTACTATACCTATTGATTTGACCAATAAGCAGCCGTTCCTCATCTGAGGTAGCTTTGGTTTGCCTAACTAGATCTACCAATCCCAATTCCTGAAGTTTTTGCAAAAAAACTTCGAATTCTCGGTGGTACACCAGAAAGGCATATTTATGCATTGGCACAATCATGACGCAACCTCCATATTCTCGTAACGTTTTTTCACAATTTTCATTGATGATTTAGACAGGTTCTCCTCGTCTTCGAGAAAACGTTTAATTTTCCTGATAGCACTTTCGTAGCCGGGAATCTGTACTTTTTCATAAAGGTTAACCTTTTGAGTTGTTTTCTTGCGGGCATGGTCGAGCAAACGCATTTTTTCGCTATAAAACTCTCCCTCAATGCCAATTCTTGCCAGTTCTTTAAGAATTTCCACCCCCTTTGCATACCAAAACGGACGGGCAAAGTAACTGAATTCTTTAACCGAGAAAATAACATCTTGAAGTACAGGAATTTTAACTCCGGCAATTTTTATCACTCCTAAGTTTACATCGTCAACACGAATTAAGTCGTTCTCAAATTCTCCCCACAGTGTAATCATGTATTCATACCCTGCGATACGGGTTCTAAGAAGTTCATTTAATTCGTATACCTTATCTTTAGCTCTCTTAACCTCAACGCGAAGTGCCGATTCCTTGTTCTTTAATGTAGGAAGGGCTCTTACCCGAATTTTAAGTTGCTTATTAAGGTCGTGTAATGAAGTTTTATTGAATTGAAATTTAATTGCCATAACAATGTTAATTGCTAATTATTTGGCCAATACTTTTGAACCAGTTCGTTTCGAATTCCCACTTCAGATTTAGTAAAGTATTTAGCAAGTAGTTCCCACGCAGTATTGAGCATAGCTTCAATATCAACGTTTACGTCGATTGCTAAAAGTTTAATCGAATAATCATGGGCAAATTTAAGTGCACGCTCATCGTAGTCAGATAGGTCGAAACCATTTTCGAGCTTTGTTTTGGCATTAGCAGCATCGGCAAATAAACGTATTGATGCGTTCATGACTTGAGGGTGGTCTTCGCGAGTTTTTTTGCCAATAACCAGCTGTTTCAAGCGCGACAATGATCGGAATGGATCAACAATAACTTTGTTCGTGTCGGAGTCGGTACGAAGAAATAGCTGCCCTTCGGTAATATATCCGGTATTATCGGGAATAGCATGCGTAATATCGCCTCCCGAAAGGGTTGTTACAGCAATAATTGTAATAGATCCACCATCGGGGAACTGAACGGCCTTTTCGTAAATTTTTGCTAAATCTGAGTAAAGCGAGCCAGGCATCGAGTCTTTCGAAGGAATCTGATCCATACGATTCGATACAATACTCAATGCATCGGCGTAAAGGGTCATATCGGTAAGTAGTACAAGTACTTTCTCTTGCTTTTCGACTGCAAAGTACTCAGCTGCGGTAAGCGCCATATCGGGAACCAAAAGACGCTCAACTGGAGGTTGCTCGGTTGTGTTAACAAAGCAAACGATGCGGTCGAGAGCTCCTGCGTTTTCGAAAACATTTTTAAAGAACAAGAAATCGTCGTTGGTAAGTCCCATTCCGCCAAGAATAATTTTATCGGCTTGTGCGCGCAACGCAACCATTGCCATTACCTGATTAAAAGGCTGATCGGGGTCGGCAAAGAAAGGAATTTTCTGACCGGTTACCAGAGTATTGTTTAGGTCGATACCAGCAATACCAGTTGCTATAAGTTCAGAAGGTTGCTTGCGTTTGAGAGGGTTAACCGAAGGGCCTCCAATTTCGCGGGGTGTACCTTCAACTTCGGTTCCGCCAAATAGCGGTTGACCGTAGGCATTAAAGAAACGGCCGGCTAAATCGTCGCTAACCTTTAATTTAGGAGGTTCTCCGAAGAAGACAACCTCTGCATTGGTTGGGATTCCTTCGGTACCACCAAATACCTGCAGGGTAACCATATCGCCATAAATTTTTACTACCTGTGCCAGTTTTCCGGCTACCATAGCCAACTCTTCGTTAGCAACTCCCTGCGCTTTAAGCGAGCAGGTTGCTTTAGTAACTCCTAAGAGTTGGGTATATACTTTCTGAAAAGCTTTTGTTTCCATTATACAACTTTTCTTTCATTAATAATCTCATTAACTTCTTTCTCGTTCTTGTAAAACTCTTCGCTTTCGTATATCGAGTAGTTCATTTGCTTTAGTGCATTTATTACTTTCTTATAAAATGAAGAGCAATCGTCGAAAGTATCGAACTCGAATTTTGTTGCACAAATTGACATTACAAGTTCGAGCATATATTTTTGACGGGCAAGCGGACAACTGGAGTCTATTTTATCGAAAGCATCCTGCTGAAGGATTATGAAGTCGATTAGTTCTGCCTTCCAAAAACGATCGTGGTACTCAAGGGGTACTCCGTCATCGCCAAGAATGTTAATCTGCTCGTAAGCCTCTTTACCCCGCTGCACGTAGTTTTTTGCACGCATAACCTGATCGACCCAGTTAGGCGCAATGGTTTTGTTTAAGTAATCCTTAATTTCTGGGTACTCAAGGTATTTCGAGTACGAATCCATTGGGTCGATAGCTGGGTAACGCTTACTATCGGCACGTTGTTGCGACAGGGCGTAGAAGCAGCGAGCTGCTTTTTTGGTCGATTCGGTAACAGGCTCTTTAAGGTTACCTCCTGCAGGCGAAACCGTTCCAATAAAAGTAACTGACCCAGTTTGACCGTTATTTAAGTAAACTAAACCTGCACGTGAGTAGAAGTTTGCAATAATAGCAGGCAAGTCCATTGGAAATGCATCGGGGCCTGGTAACTCTTCGAGGCGGTTACTCATTTCGCGAAGTGCCTGAGCCCAACGTGAGGTTGAGTCGGCAAGTAGAAGCACCTTTGCTCCCATTGCCCGGTAATACTCTGCTATGGTCATTGCAGTGTAAACCGATGCTTCGCGAGCTGCAACGGGCATATTCGATGTGTTTGCAATAATGGTGGTTCGCTCCATGAGCTTACGGCCAGTGCGTGGGTCGTCGAGGTGAGGAAACTCAGTAAAAATTTCAACCACCTCATTTGCACGTTCACCACAGGCAGCAATAACAATTAGGTCGGCTTCAGCCTGTTTCGAAATGGCATGCTGCAGCACGGTTTTTCCGCAACCAAATGGGCCAGGAATAAAACCTGTACCACCTTCGGCAATTGGGTTAAATGTATCGATTGAACGAACCCCTGTTTCCATAATTTTAAATGGCCGAGGTTTCTCTTTATAGCATGTAATAGCCTTTTTAACAGGCCATTTCTGTATCATGGTTACATTTACGCTGTTCCCATTTTGATCGGTTAAAACTGCTATAGTGTCGCTAATTTTATATTTACCTGCTGAAGCAATCGATTTAACTTTAAAGGTGCCGGTAAACTTAAATGGCACCATAATTTTATGGGTTAGCCAGTTTTCAGGAACTTCGCCTAGCCAATCGCCAGCATTTACTGTTTGTCCTGCCTCGGCCAACGGCGTAAAATCCCATTCAACATCAAAGTCGAGCGCTTCGGTATAATCGCCAGGCTTTAGGAATATGCCATCCATTTTGGCTAAATCGTGCTGCAAACCGTCGTAGTTTTTCGAAAGTAAACCGGGCCCTAAATCAACCTCAAGCATATGCCCTTCGAACTCAACGGGACTATTCACTTTTAGTCCGCGAGTGCTTTCGAAAACCTGAACATAAGCGTATTTTCCAACAATTTTAATAACCTCGGCCATTAAGCGTACACCCGTTCTATTTATGTAGCATATCTCATTCTGGGCAACCGGACCATCAACCTCGACAACAACAAGGTTTGCGATAATTCCAATTACTTTTCCGTTAGTTTTCATTTGTATATGTTATTTACTATTTATTACTGAATTCTTTGGGCATTTCATAAGTATTTCGTAAGTCGCCCATTAGCATTGTAAACATTTGTGTTCCCACTTTAGCGTCGAGTTTAGTCCAACGGTATACCATTTGGGCTTTGAGCATGAATGCCAGAATAAACTCGGTGCTAAAGTACTCCCAAATCACCAATTCGTTAACCATCTCCCACTTGAGCAGATCAATTCTGCGTTCTCTATCTAAAACATCAGAAATTTCAGATATTGCTAGCAAACGATCGATGTATTCAATATCGCGTTTCAATCCAAAATCGGGAGCTTGGCTACGTGCAAGTGCATCCTGAACAGAGCCCGCACCAACCAAATGAGGGAGTATTTCGGTGTTACTATTTCTACAACTAATTGCTGCAAGAATGTTTTGCAGGTTCTGTAAAAATGTAAACCAACCCTTTATAAAGGCATTTGAGTGATTTGTAATGTACTGGTAGAAATACTCGTTAAAGATTACTTCCGGAGTTTTTTCAATTTTTTCACCATCGAATGAGTCATCAGAAATTTCGTCTTCGTTGGTTTGTTTGCCAGTAAATTTAGCATAGAACTGTTGAAAATACTTAGGAAAAAGAGTAATACTTTCGTTAAGGTCTTCGAAATGCTCTTTACCAAAACGCCCAAGCACCGAATATTCCCTTTTTCTTTTGAGAATTGAATTCAAAAAATTCTCATTATCGAACGGGAGGTTCATTATCTCAATCAATTCGAAATCGGAAGGGTGTAAATGCTCTCGAAAATCATCGATAATTCGTTCGATGTTGAAGTCCTTGGATTCCTGATCGAGAAACAGATCGGGGAGCCCAGCTACCAGGTAGTAGTAGTTCCGGCTCATGTTACTTTCCTCCGAAAAGTATGTTTACAATTCGAGGTCGAACGTACTCGCTGAATAGCGCTTCAAAATCCTTATTGGTAAAATTAATAATGTAACTATTGTCTTGAGGTCCAATTTTAAAACCATAATTAATATTGCTGTCGGCAGAAATGCTAATGGTTGCATTCAACTTAGCCAGAACCTTAGCGCTAAAATGCTCTTCAATTGATTTATGCATATCCTTAGGAACCAATACCTTTAGAGAAATTGCCTCCGAATCGGTTTTATTCCAATTGGCAATTGCAGACTCAATGATTTTTTTCAAGAAATCGGCATCTTTAAGCGAATCAGCAATGGGTGCTTTAAGCACCTCGGCTTCGATAAGTTTAGTCACATCGAGCTTTAAGCCACTAAAAACTTGTCTAACTGAAATTCCAACTTCGGTTTCAACGTTCTTCTTGTAGTCATCGGCTTCCTTACGTGCTTTGCTTACAATGGTGTCGGCCTCTTTTTTTGCATCGGCCATAATTCTGGCAGCATCTTCTTTCGCTTTCGCAAGAATCTGATTTGCCTCTTCGGTTCCTTTTGAGAGCCCTTCCCTGTAAATTTTTTCAGTTAGTTCTTGAAGTTTGTTCTGCATAGAGCATTCCTCCTAATTTTTGAGGTTTCATTATTAATAGGTAGTGATTAATTCAAATTTAATAGCCAAACAAAGGCATAAAGTTAGATAAATTTCATGATGTAATTCATGCTTTCAGTAAAATTATGTTTAAACCAAAAGAAATGTAAATATTTCAATGCTCATTCTGAAAATCTTATATTTATAATGTTAAAAGCAATTGGAGGGCCTGAAAGAGAATGATATAAATCATCCATTCACATATTTTCAATGCTACCCTATTACAAAAAAGATTCCCATTATTTGCTTAATTTTAGGGCTCAATAAAACAAGAATCGAATGGTTATCCGTAGGAATAAAATATTGGTTTGCGTTGATTTTGAAGAACAATCGCTCATTGCATTACATCAGTGCTTCGATTTGGCTCGCTTTATTAAAGCCGAAATAGTGCTTTTGTACGTAATTGAGAACAACGACTTCTTTTTCAAACTTTTTGCTCAAAACCTCGATAAAGTTAAAGAAGAAGTTGATAACAAGTTGAAGCAGCTTGTTGTCGAGGTGTCTGAAGAATCGAAACTGCCTTTTAGCTATTTCATAGAAGTGGGCAAAACCTACGAAAAGATAGTTAGCAAGGCCCAAGAAATTAAAGCTCGATTCATTGTGATGGGCAAAAATGGTTCAAACAAAGGTTTTAAAAAGTATTTGGGTTCAAACACAATTCATGTGATTAGTGAGTCGCCTTGTCCCGTTATATCAATTAAAGGTAATCATACTTTAGGTTACAAAAATATTATTTTACCACTCGATTTAACTCAGCAAACTAAGGAAAAGGTTGCCAGTGCCATAGCCTTCAGCAAGCATTTTGGCTCGCATGTACATGTGGTTTCGGTATTGCAAGGGGGTATACTTATGCAACGTAGCAGGATTTATCGCAAAATGAAGCGAGTTCAAAACGAACTTGAATCGAATGGGGTTGGTTGCACTTTGAGGCTTTTCACTGAATCGAAGGAAAAGGAATGGTTACAAATACTCATATACTCCTACGAAGCCGATGCAGATTTAATAATGCTGATGACCCACCGAGAAGGAAAATCCAAAGAGTACTATATAGGTGCTTTCGCTCATCAAATTATTAACGAATCTGATATTCCGGTATTAACAATCATACCTTCCCGATCGGAAGATGAAGAAGAAGGATATGTAGATACCTTTGTTGACCCATTCAACATTTTTTAGTTAACTTATTTTTATTAATAAATGAATGAATCGCTTCTACGTTCGCTATTAAGACTATTTTTTGTTGTAGTTGAGCCTGAGCACAAGGGTCTGTCGAAGGAGGCGATTGCAGTAATTGCAAAATTTCTCGAAAAGGATTTCAGCAAGGACGAGATTAGCGAATATCTTTCTGAAATTGAAGCAGCAGTAAAAATCGATTTAACAGGAGATCGCGATGATTCCGAGGAATTAGTTCATGCATCAATTAGCCAAATATGTAATCAAATAAACAGCGAATTTGAGCAACATCAGAAAGTTTGGCTTGCACTTCAATTAATCGAATTTATTGGCGACACAGGCTATACAACTCCCAAATCGATTGAACTAATACAGCTTATTTCTAGCGAGTTCAATATTTCTCTTGAAGAGTTCAATAATGGAAAGGATTTTATCCTTAGCCAAAACCCTGAATCGTTACCTTCAACTTCTAACATTCTGTCGATTTGCGATAGCAGATCAGAATCAAAAAATAACCATAAGTATTTATATCACAGAACAAAAGGATCAGTTATTTACATTTTACGCATAGCAAGCACAAACACGTTGCTTGTTAAGTTTTTTGGCAACAATGAATTCTTTTTGAATAGTCGAATCATTAAACCCGGAAGGGCCTATATTTTCGGTGCAGGTTCGGTAATGCGAAGCCAAAACGCTGAGCCACTCTATTATAGCAATGTAATAAGTGTTTTTTTCCATAGTTCAAAACGTTTACAGGTTAGGCTTTCTGCAATAGATATAAGTTACAGGTACAAGGGCAGTACTGATGGTTTGCATCCATTCTCGTTCGAAGCTGAGTCGGGGCAATTTATTGGTATAATTGGTGGTAGTGGTGTAGGCAAGTCCACGTTACTCAATTTACTTAATGGAAACTTAAAATCTGCAAGTGGTAAAATTTTAGTTAACGGATTCGATATTTTAAACGATAAACATAAACTTAAAGGAACTATTGGGTATGTCCCTCAGGACGACTTACTTATTGAGGACCTTTCGGTTTACCAGAACCTCTTTTTTAGTGCAAAGTTTTGCTTTGGAAATTACGACAGCACTAAAATAGTAGATATTGTAAATGAGACCATTAAGGATTTTGACCTATTTGAGGCACGAAATCTTAAGGTTGGAAGTCCCCTGAAGAAATATATTAGTGGAGGGCAACGCAAGCGCCTGAATATTGCAATGGAACTAATGCGTGAGCCCGCTATACTTTTTGCCGATGAGCCAACTTCGGGACTGTCCTCGTTCGATTCAGAACGGATTTTGCATCTCTTAAAGAAACAGACATTCAAGGGAAAACTGGTTATAGTCAATATTCACCAACCCTCATCAGACATTCTGAAATTATTCGATAGAATAATTGTAATGGACCAAGGAGGAAGGGTTATTTTTCAGGGAAACCCAATGGATGCCGTGGTATATTTTAAACACGAGGGTAATTACCTTAAACCCGATGAAAGCGAATGCCAATGCTGTGGCAATGTAAATGCCGAGCAAATATTAAGGGTGGTTGAAGCGAGGGTAGTGAATGAGTACGGTAAGCTTACCCGAAAACGAAAAAGACCTGCTAAAGAATGGTATGAACTATATAAAAACCGAATTGAAAGCAAGCTACACTTTTCAGAGCGCATTTCCTCAACCCCTCTCCCCGAAAATAACTTTATGATTCCCAGCAAGTTAAAGCAAACCTGGTTGTTCTTCACCCGAAACCTTTATAGTAAACTAGCTAATAGTCAGTTTAATACGATAAGCATACTCGAAGCCCCGGTACTTGCTTTAATTCTCAGTTTCTTTTCAAAGCACATTGCTGGAACACTTAATAATCCCAATTCATACATTTTTAGCGATAACGATAATATTCCAGCATACTTTTTCATGAGTGTTATTGCGGCACTATTCCTAGGTTTAACCATGAGTGCCGAAGAGATTATACGGGATCGAAAAGTTCGAAAACGCGAGAAGTTTCTCAATCTTAGCTACTTTAGCTATATAAACTCAAAGGTACTTCTACTGCTTCTTTACTCAGGTTTACAGTCGCTGCAATTCGTTCTGGTTGGGAACCTTGTTCTTGAAATTAATGACTCCCTTTTCACTGCCTGGCTTATTCTATTTTCAACTTCTGTTTGCGCAAACTTTATAGGTTTAAACATATCGGCAGCGCTCAATTCAGTTGTTGCCATATATGTTACAATTCCTTTAATAATGATACCTATGCTTTTAATGAGTGGTGTTGTTGTTGGGTATAATAAACTACATCGCGCTATTAAACATCCCGAATACGTACCATTTACTGCAGATATAATGCCCACCCGTTGGTCGTACGAAGCGCTTTGTGTTGAGCATTTTAAAAAGAACAAGTACAATAGAGAGTTTTTTAAGTACGACCAAGCCATTTCAAATAACACCTATATTGTTTCATTATTATTGCCACAATTAGAAATAAAACTCGACGAAACCGTCAAAAGTATTGTAACCGCAAAAGTTACTAACGTTACAATTTCAGATCTTAAGCTCATTCAGAATGAAATAAGCTTACTTCAAAGAGATTATTCACCATCTAGCATAACTTTTCCCGACACTGCTTTGCTTAACCCAGCAAGTTTAACCATTGCTGAAATTGATACCATTAAGCGTTTCTTTTCAGCATTAAGTGAAAAAATTCATAACAAAAACATATCGATTAATATTTTAAAGGACAATCATTTCGATTCACTAATTCAAGTTACTGGAAATAAGGATTATGTATATAATTTAAAGCGAAGGTACCATAATCGGTCAATTGAGGATTTAGTTTTAAATAAACGAGAGTTAATAAAAATTTTAAGAGAGAAAAGCAAATTGATACGCAAATACAATACAGGGCATGCCGTACCAACTTCAATAACAGGGAGGGCCCATTTATTTGCACCCGTTAAACGGCTAGGGAAAATGACAATTGACACGCTATGGTTTAATTTGGGAGTACTTTGGTTCATGTCAGTTTTATTATATTCAGCATTGCTAACCAATTTCTTTGTTCATGTCCATTCCTATGCTGAGCAATTCCGCTTCAGGCGCTTGGCAAAACGCATTGCCAGATATATACCCAAGTAGCCCGAACATTTGGCTATTTAATGCGTTGGTTTTACATTTTAAAATATTA
>CAYZNN010000021.1:0-55252 GCA_964479665.1 uncultured Rikenellaceae bacterium
AGTAGTGAGAAGTATGTCCGCATCGCGCACAAACAATGCCTTTCTCCTCCTTAATCATCCTGAAATGCTCAATGCAACTCTGCTCATCAGGATGCTGCCTTACAAAGTCTATAAAATTCATTTTCAATAGATTTTGTGCAAAAATAATCTTTTTGGTACATTAGCGGATAATCATAAAAGTAATTAAATGCATATCAATTAATTGATGTAAATCAGCGAACAACACAAAACTTTTCTATCCATTTTTAACATTTACGTTTACAAGTTGTTTTATATTTGTATTGGTTGAAGAAAAATATTCATTGGTCAAAAATAAATATACTTTAACCCCAATTTATACGTAATTTGCAGTAGAAAGAATAAATGAAAGAAGACATAATTCACATGAGGAGGAAGTTTCTTACTGCCTTTGCGGTAATTGTATTAACTGCAATTTTGTTCACATCGTGCCATAATAATGTTCCATGTCCGGTGTACCGAAACGTTAACACTAACAGTAATTTAAAATAGTAACCTAATATTTCACACAATGAAAACGAATAAACGACTTTTTCTTTTGTTGGCTACAGCCATTTTTCTTTCTGTAACTGCATTAAGTTCTTGCGCAAAGAGAACCTGTCCGGCTTATAGCAATGCAACCACAGTAAACAAGAGATAGTTTTTTAAACTTTTATAGGTTTTCCTTTTGTTAACTCAATGGGAAAATTTTTTTTGGCATTAGTTAGAATTAGAATACATAACAATTATCAAAACAGTTAACGTTGTTCGGGCCTACTATTCAGATAATTAAATCACTTTTTTCTCCCTTTCTTCATCTTATTTTCATATTTTTCGGGCTAGTCATTATTATTATATTCAAAAAAAACTAACTTGAGGCTGTATTATACACCTCAGTTTATGGATAATGAGCAAATTATAAAAAGGTTCGAGCCAAGGCCCGACAATCTTATACCCTTACTACACGAACTGCAGGATAACCATCCGCAGAATTACCTTACCGAAGATGCATTGCGCCAGGTAGCAAGGTTTATGAACGTAAACCTATCGTGGGTTTATGGTGTTGTGGGGTATTACACCATGTTCAGCACCAAGCCCCGAGGGAAATTCATCATACGCCTTTGTAACTCGCCGGTTTGCCATATGGGTGGTTCCGAAAATGCCATTGAATGGACTAAAAGCCTGCTCAATATAAACTTGAACGAAACCACCCCCGATGGTCTCTTTACCATTGAGGAGAGCGAATGCCTTGGACGCTGCGGCAAAGCACCATCAATGATGATTAATCGCGATTTTTACGGCGAACTTACCATGGAAAAGATGGAGCAAATCATTAATGAACTCCGCAAAGCAAAATAGATTCCCTATGATTACAGAAAAACGAGTAATTCTAAAGAATTCAGGGGTAATTAATCCCGAGAGTATCGACGAGTACATTGCTGCCGGGGGATATAAAGCACTTGAAAAGGCATTGACCCTTGAACCCTCTGCAATTCCCAATATAATTGACAAGTCGGGTTTGCGTGGGCGTGGAGGCGCAGGATTCCCTACGGGAACTAAAAATCGCTTCACATCGCAATCGTGCACCGATTGCCAAAAGTATGTGGTTTGCAACGCCGACGAGGGTGAACCTGGAACCTTTAAGGATAGGGTTATCATGGAAACCGACCCGCACCTGCTGGTTGAAGGGATGGCCATTGCAGCATACGGAATTGGCGCTAGCCAAGGATACATTTACATCAGGGGCGAGTACTACCTTTCCATAGAAAGGGTTCAGAAGGCAATCGATTCGGCATATGGCAAAGGATTACTTGGTAAAAACATTCTCAATTCGAATTTCTCATTCGACCTTGAAATAAAACTGGGTGCTGGCTCGTACCTTTGTGGCGAGGAGCTTACGCTGCTCGAGTCCCTCGAAGGTAAACGGGGCTACCCACGAATTAAGCCCCCCTTCCCTGCCGAAAAGGGGCTATGGGGAAAGCCCACACTCATCAACAACGTTGAAACGCTTGCCGCTTTCCCTGCAATACTAACCAATGGTGCTGAGTGGTATAGGGCTATGGGTACCGAAAAATCGCCCGGAACAAAAATCTTTACCATAAGTGGCGATGTTAAAAAACCTGGCTATTGCGAGCTGGCTCTGGGTGAAAAACTCGTTGAAATTATCGACCAAATGGCCACTGGCACAAAGGACGGAAAGCCTTGGAAAGCCGTTCTGCTGGGAGGTGCCGCAGGAACATTCGTTCCCCCCTCGTTCTCCGATGCCGAAATTTGCTACGATAAACTTAAGGAAAGAGGCGCAACCCTTGGGTCGGGTGCAATAATTGTAGTTGGCAGCGACAAAAAGTTAATTCCTCTCCTTCAGAATATTCTGAAGTTTTTCAAGCACGAAAGTTGTGGTAAGTGCGTACCCTGCCGCTTGGGAACAAGCTACCTGTACGACCAATCGAAGAAACTTGAAGGAGCAAGCGCCGAAGAGCGCAAAGAAATTCTCGACGATATGCTGAATCAGGCAAAGCTAATGGCAAAAAGTTCATTGTGTCCTCTTGGGCAATCGCCCATATTGCCCATTGAGAGCCTGTGCAGGCACTTTACGAACGACTTGGTAAGCGAATAAATTCAACGTTAAAAAGAACTACTGTGAAAAGTACGGTCAACATAACAATAGATGGGAAAGCCATTGAAGTGCCAAAGGGTGAAAATTTGCTCAGAGCAGCCCGAAATAGTGGGTTTAACATTCCTGGTCTCTGCTATCATCATAAACTTTCGCCTACGGGTGCTTGCAGGCTATGCCTGGTGAAAGTTGAAGGAATGCGCGGCCTTGTTGCTTCGTGTACGCTATCGGCTAGCGAGGGAATGGTTATTACAGCATTCGATGAAGATCTGAAAGAAACCCGTCGCTTTTTGCTCGACTACATGCTGAGCGAGCATAACGACCATTACGATGGCACCTACCCCGACGAGCTGCGCGAGTTGATGATCCGATATAAACTCGACAAAGCAGAGAACCGATACTTTAAGCCGGTTTGGCAAAAGCTGGGCTTTAAAATCGACGAATCTTCGCCCGTTCTCTCCTACGATCCCGCCAAGTGCATAAAGTGTTTCCGATGCATAAAGGCCTGCGACGAGGTGCAGGGAAAGAACGTTCTGTCGTTCAACGACAGGGGCATACACTCCTACATCATTGCGGGGGCAGGCATTTGGGGCGAAAGCGAGTGCGATGGGTGTGGCGAGTGCATTCAGCTTTGCCCCACGGGTGCCATAGTTGAAAAACCTCATAGGAATGAAATAAAACTTGATAAGATTGAAAAGTCTGTGCAGTCGACCTGCCCATACTGCGGTGTGGGTTGCCAGATTGAACTGCTGGTTCAGAACGGAAAAATTGTTCGCAGCAATGGTGTTGAAGGGGTTTCGCCCAACGATGGCAGGCTGTGCGTAAAGGGTCGCTTTGGATACGAGTTTGTGCACAGCCCCGAAAGGTTAACCAAACCGCTTATAAAGCGGAACGGGAAGTTCGAGGAGGCCTCATGGGATGATGCACTCGATTTGATTGCAACCAAATTCAACGAGATAAAAAGTAAGTACGGAAACGATTCGTTGGCTGGTTACGCCTCGGCAAAATGCACCAACGAGGATAACTACCTTTTTCAAAAATTTATTCGAACCGTTTTCGGAACCAATAATATTGATTACTGCACAAGGCTTTGCCACGCTTCAACTGTTACTGCAATGATAATGGCCATTGGCGATGGCGCTGGAAGTAATCCCATTGAGGATTTCGAAACAGTCGATTGCCTCTTTGTAACAGGGAATAATATAATTGAAACCCACCCCATTACCGCTACCTACGTAAAGCGGGCTGCAGCTAAGGGTCAGAAAATTATTGTAGTCGATCCCAAGTGGACTCCCCTTGTGAAGTACGCTACCGTTTGGCTTCAACCCAAATTGGGAACCGATGTGGCGCTTCTAAATGGGCTCATTCATATAATTATTAAAAACGGTTGGGTGAGCAAAGAGTTTATTAACAAAAGGGTTGAGGGTGGAATGGAGGCCTATATCGAGCTGGAAAAACTGGCGGAGAAGTACACTCCAAAGTATGTTGAAGAGATAACGAGCGTGCCCGCCGATAAACTCGAATTGGCAGCAAAGCTATATGCCACATCGGAAACATCGATGATTGCCACTGGAATGGGAATGAGCCAGCAGGTTACCGGAACCTACAACGTATTCAGCCTAATAAATATGATGCTAATTACCGGGCAGGTTGGGCGTGAGCGGTGTGGAATTAATCCGCCACGCGGACAAAACAATGTGCAGGGAGCAACCGATGTGGGCTGCTCGCCCAAAAACTATCCGGGCTACATTCCGGTTACCGATGAGGCCAACCGCCGAAAAGTTGCTCAGGTATGGGGAGTACCCTTCGAGGAATTGTCGGCCAAGCCTGGGCTTACCACGGTAGAAATTATGCAGGCTGCCCACGAAGGTAAAATTAAAGGCATTTACATTATGGGTGAAAACCCTATGATTAGCGACCCCAACCTGAACCATACCGAGGAGGCTTTAAAACATATGGAGTTCGTTGTGGTTCAGGATATTTTTCATACCGAAACCACTGCCTTTGCCGATGTAATTTTACCAGCATCCACTTGGGCCGAAAAGGAGGGAACTTTTGTGAATAGCGATAGGCGGGTTCTTCGTGTTCGAAAAGCGGTGGAATGCCCTGGGGAGGCTCGCGAGGATTGGCAAATAATTCACGATATTGCCAAACGAATGGGAAAGCCAATGCCCAACTATAAGAATGAAGCCGAAATTTTCGACGAGCTGGCTAAAGTAACCCCAATAATGGCGGGCATTTCGTTCAAAAGGCTTGAGAAAGGAAGCATACAGTGGCCCTGTACAACCTCCGACCATCCTGGAACGGCCACATTATACCTCGATAGTTTCAATACACCAACGGGTAAGGGTAAACTATACCCTGTCGACTACGCACCCCAGAACGAGAGGGTAAGTACCGAATATCCCTTTATGCTCAATAGTGGCCGCTTGCTTTACCACTACCATACAGCCACAATGACCCGCAAAACAAAAGTTCTTCGCGAATACGTAAATCAAGCCTTTGTGCTTATGCACCCCAACGATGCGCTAAAATTTGGATTCGAAAATGGCAATCGGGTGAAGATTGAATCGCGCAGGGGAGAACTCGAAACCATTGTACGCGTTAGCGATGAGGTGCTCGAAGGCGAACTCTTTATGCCCTGGCACTTTACCGAGGCGCAGGTTAACAGGCTTACCCGCGACGAACTCGATCCGTACAGCCGCATTGCACCATTTAAACTTTCGGCGGTAAGGGTTACAAAAGAATAAAAAGAGAGGGCTGCCAGTTGGCAGCCCTCTCTCAGTATATCATTAATGCTTATTAATTACCTGAATTTTGCGGGCAGTTCTGTTTTGACCATTGGTAACAGTTACCAGGTACATACCCGAAGGTAAATTCGAAACATCGGAATTCACATTTATGTTGCCCATTGCATTTCTATTGTTGTAAATAGTTGCAATACGACTGCCAATTATACTGTGAATTTCTACCGTAACATTCGACTCGCGAGCCACTTCAAACTCAATATTGAGTAAATTGCTTACGGGGTTGGGGTAAACACTTAGGCTTACATTACTATCGGTAATAATTGTCGAACTAGTTGTATAAATGGGCAGGGCAGTTAAATCGCCACCATCGGCTAGGGCAACAAAAAGGCCAAAAGCAGGGCCATCGCTATTGTTGGCTGGGTTCAGGAATCCGCTTGCTAAAACTGTATGTGCAGCACCATCGAGGCCAAGAGTAGCCAATGGAGCACTGTATGCAACTACAGACTCACCACCGGCGCGGATGTCGAGAACAAAATCGGCCGTGGGCAGCTCGAGGTAACCGGCGAATTCGCCATACTCGAAGGTGAACAGCTCACCTGCGCCAGCGCCAATCTCAAATACGGTAACCTCAGGGGCATCGGTGGAACCGTGGAATACCAGCACGTCGGTGTTCGAAGCACCCGAGGCTGTTTCGCAACCCATTGCGTAAACAAACAGATCAAAAGGTACAGAAGGCGAATAACCGCTAGGAGAAACAATTCCCGATGCTACAGTAACGTAGGTTTCGTTCTCCGTAAGGGTTACCTTCCTATTAAATATCGATTCGGCAACGCTTGCGCTGGTTGCTGGCGCAATGTCTAAATCAATTTCAACTCCGGCTGGAGCATTAACAAAGGGAGTAGCTGTTCTGAACGCAAAATTGTCCAGCAACAGGGTTCCATCTAAATACACATCCACTTGTTGAGCAGCCGCATCGGTGCTGTTGTGGATTACCTGTATTCTTGCTGTTTGTGCAAGCGAAACGCTAGCAAACAGTAGAAACAGAGAAAATAGGGTAAAAAAGTTTTTCTTCATAGTTTAATTATTTAGTTGTTTTCTGAAATGATAAACATATTTTTGTTTAACGTTATTCATTTTTTATTATACAAATTACGAAATATAAAATTCAATACTTGAGGCGCTGATTATCTGCTGTATGATTGTTTGCGTGGTGTTTAAATTCTAAATAACATGCATTTTACATTCAGTTTTCAATAAAAAAAATGGCTATCGGGTCATAAAGTATATATTTGAGGTATAATTCATTTCCCTTATGAAAGAAACTATTGACTCTTTTTTTCTATCGAAAAACATTGCCATTTCAGGTTTTTCGAGAAAGCCCTATTCGCAAAGCAGGGCCATTTATAATTCATTTGTCGAGAAGGGCTTTAGCGTTTACCCTATTAACCCTTGCCAAGAGGAAATTGATGGAATTAAGGTTTACCCTAGCATCGATGCTCTTCCCAGTGAGGTTGATGCGGTATACATTATTAATAATAAGGACCTATCGCTGAAAATTGCTCAGGAGGCAGCAGCAAAGGGTATAAGAAAAATATGGATACATGTAAAATGTAACTCCAAGTATGCACAGGAGGTTGAAAAGAAGTATGGCCTGTCGATAGTTATGGGAGAATGCTTTTTTATGTGGGCCGAACCAGTAAAAGGGGTTCACAATTTCCACCGATTTGTTCGCAACCTCTTTGCTCAACACAGGGTGAACAAATATTAAATAACCTAACAAGCGATGGATTATATTAAAATAGTTGGCTTTGTAGCAGCAGCATTAACCACCTTTGCATTCTTTCCTCAAGCCATTAAGGTTATTCGTACTCGCAACACTAAAAGTATTTCTGTAGTAATGTATTTTGTGGTAACTGCAGGGCTAATCCTCTGGTTGGTATATGGAATTCTATTACGCGACCTACCATTGATTCTCGCAAATTTTATAACATTAATCCCAGCAATTACCATACTTGTTATAAAGATTAGGGGAAACTGATTCCCTGCTGACCAATGTTGTAGCCCAGTCTGAAACCGTACAGCGGCCTGTAGTTTGAACCAAAACCCACATAACCAGCCACTTTAAAACTTCCCAGTATTTCGGTTATACCATAACCCAACTCGGCATGCCAAGGCAGGTCTCGGGTTGAAAGGAACCCTGCAAAAAGTCCCTCGTTCCAAATCATATTGCTAAAAATGGGTAGATATTTTAATGCAATAAAGGGTGCAGTATAGCCCAAATTGGCCTGCACCCAACTTCTATTAGTACTGAAGGCATAGTATGGCAAATGCATAAAAGTTCCTTCCCTCTCGTTGAGAACAACCCAAATGGGCTGAGCGTTGAAATGCCTATAATCGGTAAAGTGCAATTGCCCATTACCCAGAAAAGTACCCGTTCGAATGGCATACTTAAACTGGCGAAAAACTCCAAAATCGATGCTTTGCCTTACTAAAAATTTCATGTGGATGGGGCTAAACCCAATATTTTCGCCATAGTGGTTAGCTGCTAAGTTCATTGCAAAGGTTGGGTACTTGCTACGCACCATTATTTTCTGTTCGCCCCTCATTCTATAGTAAAAACGGGGTGTATAGCTGAGGGATAACAACAATCGACTTCCCAATTCAACGCTTTTTAAACTGGTTTCGTAATTTGGGTTGGGAGGCGTGTTGGGCGTAAATTCCTTTTCGTTTCTAAGGAAAAACGAGTAATTGTAGGCATTCACCAAGGTATCGCACGAAAAAACCGAAAGCCCTGTGAAGAGAACAAGTCCATTGGCCAAGTCGATGCTGTTTCGAATACCCAACTGCCGTTCATGAAATAGTTTCAATGGATTATCGCGAAGGAATAAGGTGGTGATGCTGTTGGAAAAGGGATGGATACCATCGGTTGCATTGAAGTCGCGCGAACCCGAGTTGCCCACCAAGCTGATATATGCCCTTCGGCTGGGCAAGTAACCAAAGCCTATACTCACATTGGCCATGGGCTCGTTGCGCCCAACGGAATAGGCCAATTGAAAACTGCCCCGGAAGGTTTTCTTCCATCTTGCCGCTGTGTAGCCGGTAGTAAAGTTGTAGCCCGGCACATAACCATCAACGGTATTGTAACTCTGGTCGAATGGTGAAATGCCCTCTGAATATAGCCACCACTTTTTATCTTTCGAAGTGTAGTAACCACCCGACAACATAACCTTAGCAAGCGACCGCCTATTGCGGAAAGCAGCCCCTTGAGCTCTGAGCGAGTCGGGGAACTTGGCCAAAACGGAGTCGCGTTTCTGAAAGCTTTTCAATTCCTGCTCCTGAAGCGGTACAGGCCTAATGCGCTCCCAATTAATTGTGTCGCGCTTGTACGCCATACTGTCGAGCTGGACAGTTCGTGTTCGCTCAATTTCAAGGGATTTAGAGGTATCTTTATATTGCTCGTTGAGCAAAGCCGACAATTGGCTCATTTCCCTATTGGTTAAATCCTCCTTCTCAAGCAGTTTATCAAGGGTCTCCTGCTTTTTAACTTCCCTTTTAGTTTTAGGTTTTGCTACGGTGGCTTTCGTCTCAGTATTTGTTTTAAGCGGTTTCTCACCGCTTGGCTGCAAAATAACCTCCTTACTATTGGCAACAATTTTTGAGTACTTAATGGAGGTAACATAAGAGGCCTCGGCCTTATTGCCCAATGCTTCAATGTCTACATTCATTTGCTGGCTTACGGGCACAAATACGTTTTGCTGCACTTCAGCAAAGTGCACAATAAGTTTGAATTTCCCGGGGAAATGGGATCCTGAAATTTCTAGGCTATGCAAGCAGTATATGGTTCCAACAATGTTGAGCGTTCCGCTCATAAGTTTGGGATTGCTCCGTTTGGGCGTAAACTGTATGCGGTGTATAAACCGATCGTTCTCAACGCTACTTCCCAAATACTTATAGTTGTAATGCGAAAATGCATTGGGCGAAAGGGGCGAAATAAAGGCCGTTATGGTTGGTTGGTAAAAACTTGTGGTAAGGAATCCTATGGACATTTGCTCGCCCCCCGTAGGGAAAGTGCTTCGGGCTGCTATTACTTTCTGTTCATACTTATTGGGTGCCTTAAAAGTTACTGTATTCTGCGATTCGTAAACATATGTTTCGCCCTCGGTAATTTTTACGGGCTCCTTTCGCAGCTGCCTTTTGGCTAAACGGCTCAACTTATTAACCTTTGCACTGCCCTTAACATAGGCAGCTGCCTCAAAACTATTAATTTGCCTTTGGTAGTATGGCGCCATGGCAATGGCCTTGCGCATAACCCCGTATGCTACGTCCTCCGATTTCGAAGTAATTTTAACCGCCGACAGGTTGTAAACCCTTCCCTCAAGTTTCACATTCAATTCAATTATACCATCTTCCATTACAACCTCATGGGCTTGGGTAACGTATCCCAAACTCTGAAACACTATATTGTAGTTGCCTTTGGGAAGGTTTATGCTGTACTCGCCATCGATATTGGCAGCGGTTCCGAGCGACTGCTCCTTTACGAAAACCGAAGCGTAGGGAATCCCCTCGCCTGAAGAATCGGTTATTCTACCGCTAATTCTTTGCGCATTAACACTTAATGTTATAAATAACCATAGGTTTATGACAAGAATCTTTAACCATAAATTTTTCATTATTGCATGAGCGTTCTAAAGAGGTTCTGTTTAGCTTGCTAGGCTGTTATAGAAACAACGAATATATTTGAAAATATTTTGCGCACATTTTAATAAAAGCTAAATGATTACATATAAATGAAAAAACCATCCTTAGGGGATGGTTTTCGGAAGTTTTCAATTGGCTATAACTAGTCGATTATCTCAACGTTTACCGCATTCAAACCCTTTTTTCCGCGCTCAACATCGAATTTAACCTTGTCGTTCTCGTTGATTTTGTGGATTAATCCTGACTCGTGAACAAAGATATCTTCGCTCGAATCGTTTGGTTTAATAAAACCAAAACCTTTAGTTCTGTTAAAGAACTTTACTACTCCTTCTTTCATTTGTGTAATTGTTAGTGATTATTGGGGGGTTAATTTTCTTTATTTTCAGTTTCCTCGGTACTCTCAAGTCTTTCAGTGATTTCAACAGGTGGTTCGGAGGTGATATTTCCGAATTTATCCACATATGCAATCATGCTCTCAAAGCCACCTCCCGAAGGGTTTTCTTTACGAGAATTCATCTTATTCTGCTTATCGGCTCGCTTCTTCAGCCTCCTTTCGGCTTTCTGCTTCTTAATGAAAGTGTTATTATTTCTTACTGCCATATTTAGTTTACAAAGGTTATTGCTTTACCACTTTTACCTGCTCTCCCGGTTCGGCCAATACGGTGTATATAGCTATCCATGCTTTTGGGTTGCTGGTAATTAATAACATGGGTTACATTGGTTATATCGAGGCCCCGTGCAGCCACATCGGTTGCAACCAGCACCTGAATCTTTTTATTCTTGAAGGAATTCAGAGCATTAAGCCTGTAATTTTGCGACTTATTGCCATGTATTTCGTCGGCCTTTATGCCAGCCTTTCGCAAATCGCGACAAATCCTAGTTACCCAGCGCTTTGTTTCAGCAAATACGAGTACCTTTTCAAATTCGTCGCCACGGATAAGCGAAAGTAAAACATCCATTTTTTTCTGGTCGTCTTTTACAGTAACCACTTCCTGATCGACAGTGTCGGCTGCTGCATTTTTAGTTTGAATTCGAACCTCAACGGGGTTCGAAACCAACTTGCTTATGATTTGCTTTTGGCTCTTCTCTTCGGTGGCCGAGAATAGAATGGTTTGCTTACGGTTTACCATACCATCGACTAGGTAGTTAATGTCGCGGGCAAAGCCCATATCGAGCAGCCTATCGAACTCGTCGAGGACAATAGTATTGAAATGCTTCAGATTCAATGCACCCTGCCGCACCATATCGGTAAGGCGTCCAGGGGTTCCAATCACAAAGTGAGCAGGACGGCGGAGCTTCTGCACATCGGCATTTACGCTGGTGCCGCCTATTAAAAACGAACTATACAAATTTAAACCTCTGGCTATGCTGGCAAACTCGTCGTTTATTTGAACTGCCAATTCGCGCGTTGGCGATACTATAAGCACCTGATGGGCTGCTCTTTCGTTTAAAAGGTTATGAACAAGTGGCACCAGAAATGCACCCGTTTTGCCCGTTCCCGTTTGGGCAAGCCCAACAATGTTTTCGCCATCGAGAATGGCCTCGAGGGTTTTATCCTGAATTTCGGTAGGACTTTCGTATCCCTTACTTACTAGGGTTGAAATAATGCTGCTGTGTACGGGTAAACAGTTGATTTTTCGTGTTGCTACGTACTGAGTTTCAAGCGAGGCAGTAGCTTTCTTTACAAAGGTGCTTGGGCTAATTGCGGTTGGAACTGCTGTTGGTTTTCGATTAAAAGATTTTTTAGTACTAAAACTTCTTTGATCTCTTTTTAGCGATCGGTTGTTATTCATTGTTTATTAATTAGTTAATGCCTTGAAATCAACATTAACCGAATATCTGTTCAATGGGGTAATGTGTTTGTGGCGTAAAAAAACTTTCAGCCTAATTTAGTGAAGTAGCAAGGAATCGTCAGTGGATTATTACACCAAGAAGAATTCTTACTATACAGATCTATTTTAAACTAAAACGGTGGCAAAGGTAATCCTAATTTTCAGATTTCCAAATAAATATTTAAAACTAGTCCTCTAAGTAGCCAAATTTACCCTCATAGTAGTCGTTAAAAGCCTGCTGAATTTCATCCATGGTATTCATTAAAAAGGGGCCCCTGGCAGCAATGGGTTCGCGTATAGGTTCTCCGCTCATAACAAGCACAATAGAGGGCTCCGTGGCTTTTATCGCTATTTCTTCTCCTTCGTTTTTAAATACCACAAGATGGTCGGTGGAAACACGTGCCGCTCCATTTACTTCAATAGAACCCTCAACAACCATCAGGGCTGTGTTGAAATTTTGGGGTAGCGACAGCGAAAGTTCTCCCCCCCGTTGCAAACGAGCATTGTACAATTCAATGGGAGTAAACGATCGAGCAGGCCCCTGAGTTCCATTGAAATTACCTGCAATAACCTCAACCGTTCCGCCTTCGTTGGGCAATACGAACTTGCCCATTTGGTTGCGAGTAATGGGCTGATATGCTGCTGGAGTAAACTTATGCTCTGCAGGCAAATTAACCCAAAGCTGCACCATATGCATAAGGCCCCCCGCTTTGCTGAACTCAAGTTCATGGTACTCCTTGTGCAGCACTGCACCTCCGGCAGTCATCCACTGCACATCGCCCTCACCAATTACATCGGCATTTCCAACGCTGTCGTGGTGAGCAATACGACCCTTATAGGCAACGGTAACCGTTTCGAGCCCTCTGTGGGGGTGTACCCCTACTCCGCGGGGTTTGGGGCTGGGAGGCACGTTCCATTTGGAATTATAGTCCATTAGAAAGAATGGGCTCATTCGGTCGATGGCCAGATTGGTACCACTGGGAAAGAAATTATGCACCTTAAAGCCATTACCAACCATATAGGTAGGAGGCGGTGCTATTATTTGCTCAATGGGTTTTGTTTCCAAGGTGAAGGAATTAGTAAATGCCAAGATAAGGAATTCAATCAATTTAATACCCTACTGTTCAAACCAGAATGGTTTGTAATTGAAAATAACCTTCAAAAGCAAGCCCCACAGGCACTGTGGACACTTCGGGCACTGAGGCTCTCGAAGTGCTCGATGGAAACAAAATGAAAAAACCCGCTCAAACAGGCGGGTTTTGCTTTGCTTAGTTTCGACATTGAACAGTTATGCTTACCCAGGTATTGAGGCTCTCTTCTGTTGATGTGGCTTGAAGAGGCAGTTCTATCTTTTGATTCGCTAAATCTTCTCAATTGCCATTAGCGGTTGTCCTTTGGTTACTTTTGTACCGTTTTCAACCAGTATTTTTACAATTCGACACTTCACGGGCGATTGAATTTCGTTGAAAAGCTTCATGGCCTCCAGAATACATATGGTATCGCCCGGGTTAACCGCTGAGCCAACCTCAACAAATGGAGGAATGCTTTGCGACGAAGCACGATAAAATGTACCAGCCATAATGGCATCGATGGTTTCGGTTCCAACATGGGGCGTTTGGGGTTGTTCAACCTCCTTAACAGCAACATCACCAGTTTCGCCGGAAGATTTAAAGATGGGCTTTGTGAACTCCGAAACCTTCGTTGCACTTCCATTACCCGAACGGAGAACCAGGTTGAACTCGCCCTTATTTATTACCAACTCGTTAATATACATTGCCGATGCCTTTTCAATTATAGTGTTAAGGCCAATATAGTCGTCGGCACTTAGCAAGGGCTTAGGCATCTCCTTTTCCAACTCTTTTCCGTTACTATTTAAGCCTTTTGTAAAGGCTTCGGCCTCAATATCGGCAGGTGATTTGGGTCGATTTTTTTCAGGCAGGGCTCTCCATTTAAAAAATTCCATAGCCACATCGGGGAATAGGCAATAGGTTAAAATATCCTCCTCATTGTGAATTAATTCGGGATTTGCAATGTTTTTAGTAGCAGTGGGCAATATGGGTTTAAGGTCGTCGGCCGGACGGTGATCGATGGGTTTCTCATTGCCTAAAATCTTTTTTACAAGTTTTGGGTCAATGGGTGCAGGCCACCTACCATACATGCCTTTAACGTAGTTTTTTACTTCCTGAGGTACCATTTTGTAACGTTCGCCTGCAAGAACATTCATAACTGCTTGCGTTCCTACAATTTGGCTGGTTGGTGTTACAAGTGGAGGGTAGCCAAGATCCTTCCGAACGCGGGCAACTTCTTCGAGTGCTTCGGGGAGTTTATCGAGGGCATCCTGCTGCTCGAGCTGCGAGCGGAAGTTAGAAATCATTCCTCCGGGGATTTGATGCACCAGAATTTCTGAGTCAATAATGGGTTCGTGCCCCCTACCCTTGGAGCGTTTCGGGCTCAACTCGGTAAAATACTTGTTTATCTTCCGAAGGGCTTCAATGTCGAGATTTACTTCGAACTTTGTTTCGCTAAACATGGCCACCATGGTTTCTACGGGAGGTTGCGACGAGAAACCGGCCAGGGGCGAAATGGCACAATCGATAGCACCTGCCCCTGCCTTTACCCCATCGAAATATGCCGAAGCGGCCATTCCGCTGGTAGCATGGCTATGAAGCTGGATGGGGACATTAATTTCGCGGGAAAGAGCTGTTACTAATTCCCTAGCCACTACAGGCGATATTAAGCCTGCCATGTCCTTAATGCACAAAGAATCGATACCCAATTCAACCTGCTCCCTGGCATGCTTCACATAGTTTTCTATGGTATGCACCGGGCTAATTGTGTACGATAGGGTTCCCTGCGCATGTGCCCCATACTTTTTAATTGCCTTGATGGCTGCCTCAAGGTTTCGCGTATCGTTTAGCGCATCGAACACCCTAAAAATGTCGATGCCATTCTCGTGAGCAAGCGCCACAAATCGGTCGACCAGGTCGTCGGGGTAGTTCTTGTAGCCCACAATGTTTTGCCCTCTGAGCAGCATTTGAAGCGGAGTTTTCACCGCCTTCGACTTAATGAGCCGAAGGCGCTCCCAGGGGTTCTCGTACAGAAATCTAATACAAACATCGAAGGTTGCACCTCCCCATACCTCGAGCGAATAATAGCCTACATTATCAATTACATCGATAATGTTCATAATATCGTCGGTTCTCATTCGGGTTGCCCAAAGCGATTGGTGCCCATCGCGAAGCGTAGTATCGGTAATTCTAAGTTTTTGCCTTTTCTTTTCCATGTTCATGCTAATTAAGTTGGAAATGGTACTGTACATTTACCCCTCAACGGAGAACTTTCCCATGTTAGAGAATTTCTCGAACCTGCTGTTCAACAATTCTTCGGGCGATAAGTTTTTGAGGAGTTTTAAATTCTTGAGTATTGAATCCTTTACCGATTCTGACATGGTGTGGTAATCGGAATGTGCCCCCTCGCCGGGTTCCGGTATAATTTCGTCTATCACATCGAGCTGCAGTAGCGCTTTGGCTGTAAGGTTTAGCGCCTCGGCTGCATCGGGGGCAAACGAAGCATCGCGCCAAAGAATTGAAGCACAACCCTCGGGAGAAATTACAGAATAAATGGCGTTGGAGAGCATAAGAATCCGGTCGCCAACCCCAATTCCGAGAGCGCCACCGCTTCCACCCTCTCCAATAACTACGCACACTATGGGCACTTCCAACTTTGCCATTTCGGTAAGGTTTTTAGCAATAGATTCGGCTTGCCCACGCTCTTCGGCCTCTATTCCGGGAAATGCACCTGGCGTATCGATAAAAGTAACAATAGGGATGTTAAAACGCTCGGCAAGCTTCATAAGCCGAAGGGCTTTTCGGTATCCCTCGGGTTTGGCCATGCCGAAGTTTCGCTCCACATTCTCAACGGCATTCTTGCCCTTGTTATGGCCAATGAGCATAACTTTTTCACCACCAATTTGTGCAAAACCACCAACCATAGCAGGGTCATCGGCATAGTAGCGGTCGCCATGAAGAGGAATGAAATTGTTAAATACCAATTTTATGTAGTCTTGCAAGATTGGACGGTTGGGGTTACGGCTAATTTGTACCGTATCCCAAGCGCTTCTTGTTTTGCTCTGTTTTTGTTTAACCTTTTCTACCATTGAAATTCACTTTTACATTTAGCGATTGTAGTAGCTAAGTACATTACTTATGTATGTTTTTAATTCCTTACGGTTAACAATTGCATCAACAAAACCGTGCTCTAATAGGTACTCGGCGGTCTGAAAATCGTCGGGGAGCTTCTCGCCAATAGTTTGCTCAATAACTCTACGTCCAGCAAACCCTATAACCGAATAGGGTTCGGCAATATTTATATCGCCCATCATGGCATAACTGGCTGTAACCCCTCCGGTTGTTGGGTTGGTAAGCACCGAAATGAATGGAATGTTCTTTTTGTTCAACCGAGCTATACCGTTGCACGTTTTGGCCATTTGCATTAGCGAAAGCACGCCCTCCTGCATGCGCGCCCCACCCGATTCGGAGAATACGATGTAAGGAATACCATGCTCAAGGGCAAAATTTGCTGCCTGCAGAATCTTTTCGCCCGTTGCGCTACCCAGGCTGCCCCCCAGATAGCTGAAATCCATTATGGCTGCTGCTGCATGGATGCCATTAATTTTACCATGGCCTGTTACCACAGCTTCATTTATTCCAACTTTTTTCTTGTTTGCCTCAAGCTTATCCTTATAGCTACCCTTTAAGTCGACAAAATTTAGCGAATCGACTGGGCTAATGTTTGCAAAGAGTTCGTGAAAGGTGTTGCTATCGAAAAGAAGGCTAATTCGGTCCTTCGATGAGATACTGCCATGGAAATTGCAGTTGGGGCATACATTCAAATTTTCTACCCATTCGGATTCGTATACATGCGATTGGCACCTTTTACATTTTACCCAAAGGTTTTTTGGGGTGGCTTTTTTACTAACCTCAACTTTTGAAAACCAAGCCATATGCAACAATTTTACTTATAATGATGAGTTTTCGAATTTTAATTTTCCAAGCCAAAAATGGTTTGCAATATGCAAATAATTATAAGAAATAAACAAATATATATAAACTAATGTTTAATGCGCATATGCTTGCCCCGGCAAATGAGGTATTACTACACCTCGATGTGGAAGACAAAAAAAGGCGAGTACTAATTTTTATTTTCGAATACGTGCAGGCTTTGGGGCTATGGGGCTCCAGCGCATAGGTAAAATGGAGGATATTTAACAGGTAACCTAACTGGTCATTTTTTAATGGTGAATTCAAGTATTAAATGCAACCTGAATTCACCCATGAAATAAAAAGGGTGAGAGCAAAATACATGCAGCCCACCCAATAATAAAATCTAAAAATCGCTCTTCTTTTGAACTCTTAGGCAACTAGCTCTCGGCATCGAAGTCCTGGTCCACCAGAATGCGGCCGCAGTACTCGCACACAATAATTTTTTTGCGCATTTTAATGTCGAGCTGCCGTTGGGGAGGAATTTTGTTGAAGCATCCACCGCAGGCATCGCGCTTCACCACTACAACGGCCAAACCGTTGCGGGCATTGGCCCTAATGCGCTTGTAGGCGCTCAGCAACCGGGGCTCAATCATTTCCTGGTAGGCTTCCGATTTTTTGGCAAAGTCCTGCTCCTCCTTCTGCGTTTCCGAAACAATGCTGTTGAGCTCCTGCTGCTTGCCCTGCAGGTCGGCCTTGCGGTCGCTTAATAGCCCTTCGGCCTGCTCAATGAGCTGCTTCTTCTCCTTGGCCTGGTAGGTGAACTCCTTAATGCGTTTCTCGCTCAGCTCAATTTCGAGGCGCTGGTACTCTATTTCCTTCGAAAGCGAATCGAACTCGCGGTTGTTGCGTACGTTCTTCTGCTGCTCTTCGTACTTTATAATAAGGGCATCGGCGTTTTTCATGTCGAGCTTCTTCTTCACCACCAGCTCATCGAGCTCCTTAACCTCGGTTTGGAGGTTGGCAATGCGTGTTTCGAGGCCAATAATTTCGTCCTCAAGGTCCTGCACCTCGAGGGGTAGCTCGCCACGCAGGGTTTTAATGCGGTCCATTTTGGAATCGATTTGCTGCAGCTCGTAAAGGATGCGCAGTTTCTCTTCCGACGACAATTCGGTGATTTCGGGTGTTTTGTTCTTCTCGTTAACCATGCTGCTAGTAGTAGTTTATGGGATTGCTTTTTATAACAGATTTGTGGATGGCAAAATTAGGTAATTTTTTTGTAAGTAGTTCATAAAAAATATCGACCGCAAAAAGTTCGGTTTCGTAATGGCCCGCATCCACAAGTAAAATTTGGTTCTGCGCATCGAAAAAATTGTGGTACTTGGCATCGGCTGTAACATAGGCATGGGCTCCCAGGGCTACTGCCCGGCCCATTAGGCTTGCTCCGCTACCCCCGCACAGCGCTACGCGCTGAATTTCAGTGGCGGGCATTTGTGAGTGCCTTATGTAGGGAATGCCAAATGCTGTGCGAACCTTCTGCATAAACTGGGCAGCATCCATGGGTTGGGGCAAATTACCTATTACTCCCAAGCCCGTTCGGGGGTTGGTGTTGGCCAATGGGTACAGGTCGTAGGCAACCTCCTCGTAGGGGTGCGCCTCGTCCAATGCTTTCAGAACCGATTTTGTTGCTATCCTGGGCAAAGCCACTTCAATTCGGGTTTCGGGTTCGATATGGGGCTTACCGGGCTGCCCAACATGCGGATTGGTGGCCTCGTTGCCACGGAAGGTTCCAGTGCCCTCAAGGTTAAACGAGCACTGGTCGTAATTGCCAATATGTCCTGCTCCGGCAGCAAAAAGGGCTGCCCTAACTGCTGCAGCATGGCTATGGGGCGCAAAGGTTACCAGCTTCAGAAGCGAATCGGGGGTTGGTTCGAGTACCTTCACGTTGGCAAGCTCAAGGGCTGCAGCCATTCGGTGGCTTACCCCGTCCCATGCGCTGTCTAAATTGGTATGGGCGCAATAAAGAGCCAAATCGTTTTTTATGGCGGCCAACACAACCTGCTCGGTTAGCGAGCTGCCAGTAAACCGTTTGAGTCCCGAAAAAATAATGGGGTGATGGGTAATTATAAGGTTTACACCCAGCTTCAATGCTTCATCAATTAGGCTTGGGGTAGCATCGAGCGCAATGAGAATTCCAGTAACCTTCATTTGGCGATTGCCCACCAGCAGCCCCGAATTGTCGTAGCTCTCCTGAAGCCCTAGAGGCGCAAAAGCCTCTATATAAGAGGCTACTAGTGAAACGGTTACTTCGTGCATTGGGTAAAGAAATTTAGAGTGAATCGTTAATTTCAACGAGCATTTGCCGAACCCGCTTGAGCGATTCAATGGCTTCGAGGTTGCGCTCGGTGGTTTCGCGCTGCTCGGCCAGCTTTTTACGGGCCCCCTCGAGGGTTAGGCGCTGCTCCTTTACCAGGTGGTAAATAAGCCGAAAGTTGCGAATGTCGGCATTGGTAAAAAGCCTGTTGCCCTTCCTATTCTTTTTGGGACGGATAATGCTAAAACTCTTTTCCCAAAAACGGATTAACGATGTGTTGACATTGAACATTTCAGCCACTTCTCCAATGGAGTAGAACAGCTTCTCAACTTTTTTTTCTTTGTATGGCATGAACCCAACTATTTAAGCAGTATGTCACCATTATCGGTTATTCGCAGAGGCGATTCGGGAAAATCGGTGGCCGTAAGCTTCTGAATTTCCTTAATGGCCTTTTTATCATGGTCGATAGAAACACCGCCTTCGCCCAGCTGCTCTATGGCGAAAATTTCGCCCTTTACAAATTTACCATTTTTATCGACATACAACTTTATTATGGGAGCAAATCCGTTGGGTCCTTTCAGGTTGAAACGCGAATAGGTGCAAAAGTTACCCAGGCTGTAGGCAATGAAACGCCCTTTGTATAGGTCGATGGCGCGCGTAACATGGGGACCATGCCCAAAAACAATGTCGGCACCGGCATCAATAACGTGCCGGGCAAATTCGTACACATTACCCCGATTCTCGCCATAAAAAGTTTCGGTTTTTCGGGTAACATTCCGGTGAGTTGCACCCTCGGCTCCGCCGTGGAAAGAGGCGATTACAATATCGCATTGGGCTTTAAGCTCAGTAACTATACGCTTGGCCTCGGCAATATTGTTCAGTTGGCAGGTGCCATTATTTGGGGAAAAAGCACAAAAACCGAAACGCAATCCTCCCCTTTCGAAAATGCTGATAGGGTTCGAAAGCAGTCCGCCGTAATGGATTCCAACCGAATCGAGCAAGCGCATGGTGTTCTTTCGGCCCGCTTCGCCAAAGTCGCTTATATGATTATTGGCCAAACTTACCACATCGAAACCCGAAGCAACCAGGCAATTAACAAACTTGCTGGGCATTCTAAAGGCGTAGCATTTGGTTGAGTCGGCGCAGCGTTTAGCAACGGGGCCACGATCGAGAAAACTGCCCTCGAGATTTCCGAAGGTTACATTGGCATTGGAAAGAATATGCCTGGCGGGCTCTAAAAGTGGCATACAATCGGTTCCCGGAGGCAGGTGACTCTTATTGGGGTAGTCGGTACCCAGCATAATGTCGCCAACACCAATTACCGAAACAATTCGAACCGAATCGGTTTTTGTTTCTTCAACAGTAGTTTCAATGGGTCTTGAAGTTCCGCCCAAATGGGCAAAGGCAACCAAACCTATAAGGCCAAAAAATAAATTAGAGCGCATAGATGAATGTTGTATAGGATGAATAAAAATTAATCGAGCGACTGCCCGCTTTGGGATGCCAATTCAATAATTTTTTCGTACTCGGCAGGGGTAAGGTCGTTGAAATAGAAATTGATTGGGTTAATGGGCTCATCGTTTTTCCGAACTTCGTAGTGCAAATGGGGAGCCATGCTCATGCCCGTATTGCCTACCAACCCAATAACATCGCCCCGTTTCACTTTTGTGCCAGGGTGAACGAGCGACTTACTAAGGTGAGCATAAAGAGTTTTATACCCAAATCCGTGGTCGATAATTATTGTATTGCCGTAACCGCGGGCCGAAAAAACCACATCGGCCACAACACCGTTGCCCGTTGCATAAACTTCTGTTCCTGTGGGGGCAGTAAAGTCCATCCCCGTATGCATTTTCAGCACCTTGTAAAATGGGTGTATACGCACTCCAAAGGGTGATGCTACACGGGTTAAATCTTTATTTGAAATGGGTTGAATGGCAGGGATATTAGCAATCATCTCCTCCTTGCGTTTGGCCAGGCCAATAATTTCGTCGAACGATTTGGACTGGATATAAACCTGCTTTGAGAGCTTATCGAGACGTTTGGTGGTTTCAATCACAATTTTCGAATTGGAAAGGTCCTCGAGTTCGGAGTACCTTTCGACCCCCCCAATACCAGCGTTACGAATGGAAGTAGCTATGGGCTCTGCCTCGAAAATGGTACGGTATATATTGTCGTCGCGCTGCTGAATATCGGCAAGTACAACCGAAATATGATCGAACTTTTTATTGAGAAGTTCGAATTGAAGAATCAATTCTTGGTTCTCGCGACGCAAACCTCTCTCCTGGGGTGTATCGAAAAATAACGAGAAAACGATATAATATAGCACCGACATTACCAAGCTGGCAAGGAAATAGTAGAAACCTTTCCAAAACTTTTTAGTTAAGGTGTGTATTTCCCTATCGAAACTGAGCGAGTCGGGGTTAAACCGATATTTATGCTTCACCATAGTATCTGTTTCGGATTCTACCTATTTAAACCCTTGGTAAAGTTTGCAACCATTTGGTCGTACTCGTCGGAGCGCATGTCGTTGAAGTAATTCAACGGGTTAACGGGGTTATTCCTAAGTATCACTTCGTAGTGGAGGTGAGGCCCCGTGCTGCGACCCGAGTTACCAAGGGTACCAATTTGTTGACCGCGAACAACCTCCTGCCCTACCTGAACATTCATTTTGTGCAAATGGGCATAGCGTGTTTTATAACCAAAACCATGATCGACTACCACCTGGTTACCATAACCAAAGAATGAAAAATTGGCCTCTACCACAACGCCATTGCCCGTTGCATAAACTGGTACGCCAATGGGTCCCGCAAAATCGATTCCGGTATGCAATTTAATTTGGCGGGTAAAGGGGTCGCGGCGATAACCAAAATCGTCGGACATTCTAACCAAATCTTTTACAGCAACCGGCTGAATGGCTGGTATGCTCAGAACCATTTTCTCCTTGTTTTTGGCCATTTCAACAACCTCATCGAACGATTTGGATTGAATGTAAACCTTCCAAGTAAGCTGGTCGAGCATGTTCAGGGTGCGAATAACAGGCTCGGGATTGCTAATTGCCTCGAATCGGTTGTAACGGCTCGATCCGCCATAACCACCTAACCGAATGGTACTTGGAATAGTATCGGCCTCAAATATGGAGCGATATATATGGTTGTCGCGCCGTTGAATGATATCAACTACCGAGTTAGCATCGGCTATACGGTTCTCGAGTAGTTCAAAATTGAGCCGTATTTCGGCATTGGTGCGCTTCAGTATTTTTTCCTTGGGGGTATCGAAAAAAATGGAATAGGTTCCCACAAAAACCGATGCAATAAGGAGGCTATAACCAAACTTAATTGCTACTTTTGCAATCTTTTGCGGGAGGGAGTATTCAATTCTCTCGAACGAAAGTGTAAGCGGATTGTACCTAAACTTTGTTTTACCCATTTTCGAATTGGAATTGAACTATTTACAATGATTCTAATTTGACTAACGGCGACAAATCTAAGGTAAATATTTATTTTTGCAAAGCTTTTTGGTAAAAAATGGAAGCAAACCGCTAATTAACAAATAGTAAATGCCTTTAAAATACAAGTTTATGACATCGAAAGAGACTCGTCAAGCCTTTTTAGATTTCTTTAAAAGCAAGTCGCACCAAATTGTGCCCTCGGCACCCATGGTAGTTAAGAACGACCCAACGCTTATGTTCACCAATGCGGGCATGAACCAATTTAAGGACATATTTCTGGGCAACTCCCCAGTAAAAAATCCGCGCATTGCTAACACCCAGAAATGCCTTCGGGTATCGGGGAAACACAACGACTTGGAAGAGGTTGGCCACGACACTTACCACCATACCATGTTCGAAATGTTGGGCAACTGGTCGTTTGGCGACTATTTTAAGCACGAAGCCATCGATTGGGCATGGGAATTTTTGGTAGATGTACTAAAAATTGATAGCAGCCTTCTTTACGCCACCGTTTTTGAAGGCAGCCATGAGGACGGCTTGGAGGCCGACCACGAAGCCCTCGATCTTTGGAAGAAGCACTTGCCCACCAACCGTATTCTTATGGGTTCGCGAAAGGACAACTTCTGGGAAATGGGCGATACCGGCCCTTGCGGCCCCTGCTCCGAGATTCATATTGACCTCCGGTCGGCTTCGGAAAAAGAAAAACTATCGGGCGACATGCTGGTTAACACGGGACATCCACAGGTAATCGAAATCTGGAATCTGGTTTTCATCCAGTTCAACAGAAGAGCCGATGGTTCGCTGCACCCATTACCCGCTAAGCATGTGGATACGGGCATGGGGTTCGAACGGCTCTGCATGGCACTGCAAGGGAAGCAAAGCAACTACGACACCGATGTGTTCCAGCCCCTTATTCAGCAAATTGCGCAAATGTGCGGTATAAACTATGGTAAGGATACCTCAACCGACATTGCCATGCGTGTAATTGCCGACCATATTCGGGCCATTTCATTTTCAATTGCCGATGGCCAGTTGCCTTCAAATGTAAAAGCTGGCTACGTTATACGCCGCATTCTGCGCAGAGCACTTAGGTACGGATACACTTATCTCAACGTCAAAGAACCTTTCATGTTCAAACTGGTTGAAACCCTTGCCTCCCAAATGGGCGAAAGTTTCAGCGAACTCAAGGCCCAAAAAGAGCTCATTGAGAAGGTAATTCACGAGGAGGAAGCATCGTTCCTGCGCACCCTCGAAACGGGTATACGCCTGCTCGACGACCACATTGAAAGCACTAAAAGGGACAAGAATACCGAAATTTCGGGGAAAGAAGCATTCACGCTTTACGACACTTATGGCTTTCCGCTCGACCTCACCGAACTAATTTGTCGCGAACACGGATTAGGTGTAAATCGACCTGAGTTCGATAAAGAAATGGAAGTTCAGAAAGAACGCTCGCGCTCCGATGCTGCCGTGGAAGCCCACGATTGGGTTGAAATTTTTCCCATTGAAAGTACCCGCTTTGTTGGTTACGACACAACCGAAGCTGAAATTCGAATTGCCCGCTACCGAACCGTAAAAACCAAGGGCAAAGAACAGTACCATTTGGTTTTCGATGCTACACCATTCTATGCCGAATCGGGAGGGCAGGTTGGCGATTCGGGTACAATTTCCAACGGCTCTGAATTGGTTAACATTATCAATACCCTTAAGGAGAATAACCTGATTGTTCACTTGGCTGAAAAACTACCCGTAAACCCGAGCGAGCCCTTTGCAGCTATGGTGAATACAGAAAAACGGCAGAATACTGCAAAAAACCATACTGCTACACACCTACTTCACCGCGCCCTGCGCGAGGTTTTGGGTACTCACGTTGAGCAGAAGGGCTCGCTGGTACACCCCGATTACCTTCGGTTCGACTTTTCGCACTACCAAAAATTGAGCGATGAGGAAATAAGAAGGGTAGAACGATTGGTGAATGCTGCCATACGGCAAAACACTCAGGCTGTTGAGTTTCGTGAAATTCCCATGGATCAAGCCAAAGCAATGGGTGCCATGGCACTCTTTGGCGAGAAGTACAGCGATTCGGTTCGGGTAATGCAATTTGGCGACTCGGTAGAACTTTGCGGGGGCACCCATGTGGAGCAAACCGGAACCATTGGCATATTTAAAATAACTTCGGAGGGTGCCATTTCTGCTGGTATTCGTCGAATTGAAGCCATTACCGGCCCAAAAGCCGAAGAGTTCCTTTACGAGCAGGTTGACACCATAAAGAATGTAAAAACTGCGCTGAGTGCCACAGGCAAACTCGAACCTGCTGTTGAAAAAATTATGGATGAGAACGCCTCACTTAGGAAGGAAGTTGAAGGGTTAATGCACCAGAGAAGCCAGCAGGTTAAAAATGAGCTGAAGACCAAAGCAATGGTTCGAAATGGAGTAACCATAATTGCTGGCGAAGTGAGCTCGCTTAGCTCCGATGCGCTTAAGGACCTTTCGTTTCAACTGCGCAACGAAATTGAGAATCTTTTCCTTGTGCTTGGAATCGAATCGGATGGGAAAGTGCAACTTACAGTAATGGTATCGGACTCCTTAATGAAAGAACGAAATCTTAATGCATCGACCATTGTTCGCGAGGCGGCTAAGGAGATTCAGGGGGGAGGTGGCGGACAGCCGTTTTACGCAACTGCAGGGGGCAAGAACCCGGCAGGGTTAAGCAAGGCACTTGCCAAAGTCATTGAAATTGCAGGTATATAAAAAAACGGAGAGCCCCTTTTTTGAGGGGCTCTCCGTTTTTAAAAGAGTTAATTGACTACTTTCCGAAAAGTTCAACCAGTTTTTTCTCCAGATCGTCGCCGCGCAAATTTTTAGCAATAATTTTCCCTTGGCTATCGAGTAGTATGCTTGCCGGAATGGATGAAATACCATACAGACCAACCACTGAACTCTCCCAACCGCCCAAATCGGACACCTGAGGCCAGGTAAGACCATCCTTCTGAATAGCTTCAATCCATGCTTCGCGATTATTGTCGAGCGAAACCCCAAAAATTTGGAATCCCATGGGCTTATACTTTGCGTACATCTTCACCAAATGTGGGTTCTCCTTACGGCAAGGGTTGCACCATGCAGCCCAAAAATCAACAAGTAAATACTTACTTCCAACTAACGAAGAGAGCGCTATAGCTTTGCCGTCGGGATCGTTCAACGAAAAATCGATGTAAGGTTGGCCAACAGCAGTTTTCTTTTCGGTATCGAGCCTTTCGTTTAGCATAACAACAAACGGCGATTGCGCAATTTCCGCAGCAAAGCCAGAAACAATGGACTCCAATTCAGTGTATTCGAGCTGGCTAGCCAAAAAGCGCACGGTTACGTAGGCAGCTACTGCCGACGAACTATTCTCCTTAACAAAACCCTTAATAAAATTGTTAAACTTTTCGTTTTCAACCATAAATTCGTTTCGCAACTCATCCTCCAGTTCCTTGGTCAACTTTCCCTCGTAGGCTGCAGACTTGTACTGGTAGCTGAGTTCCTGCATGCGCTGCGAAAGGGAATCCTGAAGTTTGTTGAAAACGTTTAGCAAATCGTGCGAGGGACTGCCTTTTACGGAAGAAGCCACTACATTATCGATTACACCACTTACAGTAATTTTAGAGTTATCGAGAAATACGATAAGCATTTGGCCTTCCTCTTCGCCAAACTTAATGGCATACAAATCGGGTACATCAACCTTACCCTTGAAGGAGAACTTGCCATTCTTCATAGCAACAGAATCGATAGTTACCAGATTATTTTTCTCAATATGCTGGAGGTAAATCGTATCATTTTCACCACCCTCAATTTCACCTTTAATAATGTAACCATCGTGTTTGCACGACATAACTGCAAGTGCCAGCAGGGGCAGCATCAGAAATTTTCTCATTTTCATTTAATTTGAATTAGCATTTATTATTAAGTTGCATTAACATTTGAATTGGCATGTTGTTCAGAGCGATTCGAAAAAGTCGATGGCTCGCTGGGCAGCTATAAACGAGCTCATTCGTCCCTCCTTTACTTCATCCTCAAGCCGCAAGAGTTCTGAGGTCACTAGGGAATTGTTATAGAATCGACGCTTTAGGGCCTCATCAATGGTTTGGTTCATCCAATACCTGGCCTGTGAAACTCTTCGGTTCTGAAAGTATCCATTAGCATGGGTAAACGAAATGTAGTCGACAATATTGCCCCAAATATAGGAAATGCCCACATTGTTAACCGACGAGCAGGTTAATACCTTGGGAGTCCAACCCGAATCGGGTGTAGGGAAAAGATGAAGTGCATTTATGTATTGGGCTTTAGCCATGTTGGCTTTCTGAACATTATTCCCATCGGCTTTTGTAATGGCAATCATATCGGCCATTTCCATAATTCCTCGTTTAATCCCCTGCAATTCATCGCCTGCGCCTGCCAGCATTAGCAAAAGAAAGAAGTCGACCATGGAGTGTACCACCGTTTCGCTTTGCCCCACACCTACCGTTTCAATAAAAATGGTATTGTAACCGGCCGCTTCGCACAGAATAATGGTTTCGCGCGACTTTCGGGCTACTCCTCCCAGCGAGCCTGCCGAGGGCGATGGCCTTATAAAGGCCATTGGGTTGGCCGATAAAGATTCCATGCGGGTTTTATCGCCAAGTATGCTTCCCTTGCTGCGTTCGCTGCTCGGGTCCACTGCCAAAACAGCCAACTTCTTACCCAATTGGGTTATATAGGTTCCCAGCGATTCGATAAAAGTGCTTTTGCCTACTCCAGGAACACCAGTTATCCCAATTCGCACCGAATTACCACTAAGGGGAAGACATTTTTCAATGAGGTGCTGCGCCAAATCCTGATGTTTGGGCAACGAACTCTCAACCAGCGTTATAGCCTTGCCGAGCATTGCCACATTCCCATTCATTATACCTCTAAAGTACTCATCAACGCTATGCAGCTTACGTGAAACACTTTTGGTACGCTTTAGGGCATTGGGATTTACCGACGGGGGCTGCTCCACCCCAGGGTTTACTATTAAAGCCGATTTAGAATTGTCGGGACTGAGCATTGCTGAATGAGGAATTTATGCGACTATAAAGGGGAATGATCACTATATCTAAACTCTTACACCAAAAACAATTATATCGTCAACCTGTTCATAGCCACCGCTACGCCAGTTGAAATGCTCTTTATGAAGCAATTCTTTCTGCTCGCTCATGGGTAAATGGCTAATATCGACCAGATATTGCTTGAATCGCTTCGACATGAACTTGCGGCCATCCTCGCCCCCAAACTGGTCGGGGTAGCCATCGGAGAACATGTAGAAAGCATCGCCAGGCTGTATGTCGATTTGGTGATTTGTGAACCCCTGATGGTCGTTTACATGAATGGCTATAGGCATTTTATCGGCCTTATATTCAATTAGTTCCTTGTTTCTTATAAGATACAGGGGATTGTAAGCCCCCGCCCACTCGAGTTTCAACCTTCCCATATCGAGCACGCTCAGCGATATATCCATGCCGTCCTTTTGCTCGTTCTGTTTACCCGTTTGCGAAAGTGTAACCTTAATGAGCTCGCGAAGCATATTGAGTATTTTTGAGGGCTCGAGGATTCCCTCTTTGTTTACAATTTCGTAAAGGAATGAAACCCCGAGCATGCTCATAAAAGCGCCAGGGACTCCATGGCCCGTACAGTCGGCTGCAACCAATACCACCTTTTCTCCCTGCTTTGTATACCAGTAGAAGTCGCCGCTTACGATGTCGCGAGGTAGGAAAAGTACAAAATGGTCGGTAAGCGACTCGTTAAGCAGAGCAGCGGATGGCAATACGGCTCCCTGTATTCGGCTTGCGTAGCGAATGCTATCGGTAATTTCCTGTTTCTGGTGCGATATGAGTTCGTTTTTCTCCTCCAAAACTTTATTGGCCCGTTGCTTTTGCCGCACCATATTGATTAACAGAACAGAAAAGGCTAAAATTACAAGCAACCCACCAACGGTTAAACCAATCATTAACCTTTGGCGCTGGATAACCGACTTCTGTAACTCATCCTGATTTTTCATGAGTTTTAGCTCCTGCTCCTTCTTCTCCGTTTCGTATTTAGTTTGCATTTCGGTTATGGCCTTTTGGCTATTCTCAGAAAAAATTTCGTCTTTAATGAGGTTGTATGACTTAAAGTGGTATAACGACTTTTTCAAATTGCCTGTTACTTCGTAAAGACGTGCCAGTTTCTTGTGATTAAACATGGCCAAATCTTTAACTCCAAGTGTGTTCGACAAATTTAAACTTTGCAAAAAGAGCTGCTCGGCAGTTTCGTAATTCTTTTGTCTGAATGCGTTTTCGCCTGTTTGGAACTGAGCCAATGCAATATCGTAGGCACTATTCTGCTGTTTGGCAAACCGTAAGGCCTTCCCTAAGTGTTCCTTCGATTTTATCCAATTTCGGGTATAAATGTAGTGACTACCTAAATTGATGTTGGCGTTAATAATTTCCTGAATTTCTTTTAATTCTTCAAAAATTACTAACGCTTGTTTATAATTATCGAAAGCCCTGTTGAACTCTTCCATAATTTGGTTTGCCGAAAGGCGGGGCAAAGAATCGTCCCAAGTTTCTCCATACCTTGCCACGAATTTGTTAATGGCTAAACGGGAGTAGTTGTTGGCAATGTTATTAAGTTGCAGGGCTATTTCCTTTTTATTATTCTGATCGCGATAAATCTGCAATGCTTTCTCATGAAACTCGAGCGCCTTTCGAAAATTTATTTCGTTTTCCTTAATGGCCAGGTCGCTTCGCGAGAGGCTGGCATACACCAAGCCAATATCGTTACAATTGGCCGCAATGAATTTTTTATTACTCAGTTTTTCCGAAAGGGTTAAACTTTTCTGGTACAGTTCAAGTGCCATTTGGTAGTTACCAATGGTTCGGTGGGTTCTGGCCAGATTATGGCTTGCAATGGCAACGCCTTCAATATCGTTTAACGACTCGCGGATTTCAATTTCCTTCAAATAGGCTTCGATCGATTTCTGATATTCACCTCCGTCATAGTAAATACGCCCTAAACCATTGTAGGCCCGAAAAATATCCTGTTTGGTTCCATGCGCATTAAGAATCTCAAGCGCTTCCAACTGGCTAGTGATTGCATCGGAATACTTTTGCTGGCGTGCAAGCAATCGTCCCAAATCAATCAAAGCCTCAGCCATTTGAACCCGCTCGTTCATCTCTTTGGATATATGAAAGGAATTATTAAGAAACTGAAGGGCCTTTTCGAGTGAATCGAGATAAAAGTAGCAGTTGCCAATATATCTATTAATTTTTGCTACGGCCGATTTTTGGTTGTTGTCTGCATAAATATCGAGCGATTTATAAAGATACTCGAGGGCTACTGGCTCATTTTCATTCATATAGTAGTAACGACCAATAGTATATAGGGCTTCGGCCTCTCTGGTTGGACTCTTTAGTTTGGCTGCAAGGTCTAGCGCTTGAAGGGCGTATTCAAGCCCAGAATCTTCGAATAGAAGTTCTTCGCTCAGTAGCAACAGGGTTTTAAACTTCTCCTGACCCTTCTGTGAGTTCAACAGGTTAACAAGGCTATCGACCGGGTTGCCAACAGCAGAATTCGAAAAAAAGAAATAAAAAAATAAGACGAAACTGCCTTTCAGCCAGCGATTCATGTTTCTCGGTATTTAAAAACCAAAGAAATGAAAAAATTACCAATTGGCAATGAACAAAATGGCCAAAGTGTTACACCAAATGATATATCCCCGAAAAAAGGGGTTAGAAGCAACTACTCCTTGCCCTCCAGGTAATTCTGAAGGTAGCCATAGCGTGAGGTCAGTTTTCCGTCCTTTACAATGGATGCTCGCATCACAACACCCTCCTCATCGTTGCCCAGGAAGTGGGGTATAACCTTATCTATCAGGGTCTTTCCAAAATCGGCACTAGCATCGCGTGGTAATTCGCCGGGCAAATTATCCACGGTCATCATGCAAATATTGCTGCAATTCGAAAAGGGGGCTTCCTCCTGCTCGGTTAAAGGATTATAGTCGTAAAATGGTTCTGCAATGGTTGTGGCTCTGTGGGTTGAAGGTATTGGGCCAGGTATGTCGCAGCTCACATCGGCAATAACCTTTATGCGGAAATCGGGAGAATGCATATCGGCCTTGCTAAAAAAGTTTGGTGAACGGAAATCCCAGAAATGGCCAGTAACCAGAATGTCGGTCTCTTTAGTAAAGGGAAGAAATGCCGATTCGTAGTCGGACGGTGAATTAGTCCAACTTTCCCAGTCGAAGGGTTTCCCGTCTTTACGTTTGGCGTAGTGCCAGGGGTCGATTCGGCACACATTAGGCTCGTTGAAATGGGTTGTCAAAAACTCGCCCGGAGAAACTTCACGAATGCCAACCGCCTTAAAAACCGACATGGCACCCGTTGCCACCCTGCCTCCTCCGGTAACTAGAATCTTTTTAGGACGTAGTGAAACCGCCTTAAGTCCGGCTATCATTTCCTCGTACTCGTGGCATTGGTGGGCGGGTTTTAATAAGTACCTATTGGTTCGTTGCCCATATCCCCTAAGGGCATTGTATGCTCCCACTACTCCAGCCCAGAAGCCAAAGGCTACAAGCCGAACTCCCTGGGTGTCGGTAAGGTATTCGTGATCGAGCAAAGTAATTCCTTTCTCAACAATAGACTGAAGCATTTCGCGATTGTGTGGTTGCTTCTTTGCCACATGGGCAAAGAAAAGGTAGGCCTTATTAGGAATAAGAGCCGCAATCTTCACCTCTTTCACCCCAATAAGCAGATCGCAATCTGACACATCCTCCTGCAACTTTACTCCTGCAGCAGCAAACTCATCGTTGCGGAAGCAACGGTAATCGCTAGGCTGTGCTACAACAGTAACGTTAGAAAACCTCTTCATTAGTTCGGCTGCCTGTGCTGGGGGTATGGCAACACGCTTATCGGGTGGAGTTTTGGTTTCTTTTAGTAATCCAATTTTGAATTCTTTAGCCATTTTCAGTTAATTTTGAATGAATAACTTGAGAAGAAAGAATTCTTCGCCAACGTTTTCGGTTGCGAAAATAGCTAATGTGTTTGTATTGGCAAGGCAAAATGAGTTGTTGCAGAACACAGAATCGAGGAAAATTTATGAAAATCCAATAAACAAGGTAAGAGGTCGTCTCTATAGTCCTCGGGGTATCTCTGTGAGCAATTCTGTGGAACTCGGTGTAATTTTTAAAGCATTGTTAAACAAAGACTCACTGAGGAGCCACAGAAATGCTCAGAGAAAAAGAGTTGTTGTTTTAGACTTTAGAGACAACCTCCGCTTTGCATTCATTAATAAAATCAACTATTTACAATCATGCTGTAGCAATTTTGTAATCCTCTGAATATCTTCGCTTATTGCATTAACCGAAACGGTTGCGCCCGCAATAGCATCGATATCCTTTCCAACGGCTAACGTTCTCGAGCCATCGTAATTTCTAAATTGGCGGAGCCAACCGCTCGATGTCATTTGATGCCCTCGTGTAGCTTTGTACGAAATCACTTTCACTCTCTCAACAGTTTTGTTAACATTGAAAAATACAATGTAATCGAAAAATTCCGATTTCGACACGTTGTTTGAGCACGAACCCTGTCGGCAAGTATACACCCTTCCTATGTAAAAGTAGCCCTTAGTTACATTCACATCAGAAGCTATGAGGCTGTATAGTGTGCCAAAGTTCTGATTAACCAAGAGTTTTTCCAATTCGTTCACGCTCATTTTTTCAACTTGAAAATTGGGAATATTCCATTGCTTCCGAATTTCGCGCTGAATCTCTTTCAATTCGGGTTTAGCAATAGGCAAGCCGAAAAGCAGAGAGATGCTCGTAACTATAAGGAGGGTTAACTTTACCATTTTACTTCTTATTAAAATTCGAACCCAATACCTGCATTAAAAAACTTCGAAAACTTGATTTCATTTTCGGCCTTAACAAATTGCATATCGGCTTTAACCGCTGCTCCCTTCGCCAACTTTAGGGTTAACCCCGTGGTTATTGCGTTTACTTTATAGGCAGCATTTCGGTTAGTTCCATCAGCAACGGCAAAGTGCGTATTGTAACCCTCGTAGCGGATAAAGGGAATCAGTCCATAATTTTTAACTGCAAACGAATGGAGCGCATTGTAGGCCACCTCGGCATAGTACCCCATCATTGCCTCGCCCAAATCGTTCGCAACGCCCAAGCGGGAACTAAACCTGTTGTACTCATTTGAATTGGAAATGGATGAGTAGTAAAATTGCCCCTTTACATCGAATCCCGAGTTGCTATAGCGGAAATCGGCGCCTAACATAGCTAACCCAACAACCGACGAGTCGGCACGGGCAAGGGCAGCCTCATCGTTTTTGTTAATTCCGTTGTAGAGCGTGCTTTGGGTTTTTCCGTAGTACCCCGAAAGACCCAGAATTAACCCGCGAACTCCGTAATAATCGACTCGCCCCGAGAAATTTGGCGACGAGATGGTCGATTTGGCTCCCCGTTGCCTGCCAGGACGAAAGCCATTTTTACCATTAATGAGCTCGCTTCCATCGTAACTTTTAAATCCGTTTACCATATATAGCTGGTATTTTAGCGAGTATGGCAAAATATTTCCATTAATTCCAAAGCCTATTTCACGCCAGGTTGTGGGGGCAATGTAAGTATCGATAAACGGACGCTCCACGCCGTTAAAGGTGGTTGGCTCGTGGTACTCGTTAATAAAACCCATGGGGATTAAAAGCAATCCTCCAACCGCATTAATATATTGCGAAATGGTGTGGCTAAGGTAAATCTGCTCCACATAAAGTTCCTTAACATGCTCATATTCAACTTCGGTAAAAAACTTGGTTTTGTTCGAAAAATCGTATTCCAAAATCACAACCATTCTATGCACATCGATATTCCCGTTGTATCTCTTTTCGTTGGAAATGGCCTGATTGTAATGCACTTCGCCATAACCTCCAATTGATAACTTTTTAGAATTGTTTCGAATACTATCAGCATTTTGAGCTGACAAAAAATAAGGAAAAGCCAGAAAAGCTAAAAGAAATGTTCTCATCATCGTAATTTATTTTGTTTTAGTCTTAATTAATTTACGATGCAAAGAAATAGGCAAAACGGAGGTTTTGCAATACCTAAAAATTGGTATTTAAAAAATGATTTATCTCTATCGCCTTTTACCCGAGAAACTCAACCACCTTATACTGATTATATTAACTCGCTAACGTTAATCGAGTCGGAATCGATTATACCATTAATAATTGCAAAAACGGTTAACCCCGAAATGGATTTTATTCCCAGCTTTTCGGTAATATTTTTACGGTGGGTTACAACAGTATGTATGCTTATAAAAAGTTTATCGGCAATTTCCTTATTGGGAAAACCCATGGCCACAAGCCTTAAAACATCCCTTTCGCGTGTAGAGAGTTCCTCGGAGGTAGTTGTTTCGTCCCTTTCAGCTTTTTGTGGGAATATTGAGTTGAAAAGGTTATTAATAGCCAACTCATTGTCGCATTGGGAAATGCACAAACCATTAAACTCATAAGTATCGTTTTTAGAATGGGCGAATGCTACCAGTTCAATTTTATGCTTTGCATGGTTCTGTTGAAACTCTTGCGCACTGGTTCTCTCAAGCAAATCGAACACAACAATGTTTTCAATTGAAAGGTCGCATTCCTGAATGCATTGCAAGCCCTTTCGTTCGAGTACGCTATACCCTGTTGCCCCACGGGCAATGGCAACAAGCCCTTTTCGGGCAATGTCGCAATCAATGGCAACTACTATTCGCTTAGGCATTGGGCTAGCTGGCTTCAACTTTCAGAATCATGGGCACCAGAATTTTGTCCTCAATTCGGGCATGATCCTTAATATCGGTTTCGAACCTGTCGAGTGCAATTAAAAACTCGTTGCAAAAGTTGTCGTTGTACTTGGGTTCAATGTACTTAATAATTAGGTTGCGCAGGTCGCCCAGCTTTTCATCCACATTGGTATGCTCCTTTTCGAAGTTTAAAATGGAGTAGCCTTTGGGTTCGTGAATTCCCTTTTCAACTAGCTTTATAATGTACGGAAACACCCTGTCTTCCTCATCGGCAATATGACAAATTAGTTCCTGCCTGTATTTAATAAAGAATTCGTGTATAAGTTTAAGGCTAGGACAATCGTTTTCACATCCCGTGAGCATTTGGTTAAGCAGCCCCTCAATTTTTGGCAACTCGTAGCTTATGTAGTAATGATGGGTTTTTCGGAGGTAATCGACAATTTGAAGCGGACTGAACGAAAGCAACTCCTGCTGTGGAAAGTAGCTCCCATTATTATAGGTATTCACAATGGCTAAAAAGAACTCAGCATTTATACCGTTTGAAGCACAAACTTCGTCTATTGTTCTGTCCTTTAATCCTAACCGCACTCCCAGCCTGTTTATTATGGGTAAAAGGTTGTAGTTCGACTCAATAAGGCCAGCCAATTTATCGGTGGAAGCAAATATTTGCATTGTTGTTAAAAAGTTTTAAAAACAGTTTTGCATTTTTCTGACAATCAGACCAAACGCCACAACATACTAACCCCTTAACAGGCAAAATGTTGGCTAAGGGCGATTTTTTTTGTATTTTTACAAAGTTACTTATTTGCAGCAAAAAATATTTTAGTCGCTGCCGTTTTCGGGATCTATAAACATTCCTTTAATCCCGATTTATCGCACATACCTTCGAATTGTCGACATCTCGATAAAGGTGCAAAAAATTTTATAAAAATTGAAAGAAGATGGCATACCAACCCGAAAAGATTGCGCTCTCCCCAAAATCGTTAAAACTTTTAGAAACGTTAACCGGCGAAAATCCTCGGCTGAACGAAATGCTTCAGAACTCCCAATCGATTAGCGAATTCAAACACCGTTTAAAGGATTGGGCAAACGAAATTCTGGCTCAAAATCCCGATTCGATTAAATACCTTACTGGCGAAAAGGGCGGTCGTAAGAGTTTCGAAAAGTTACGCTGGCACGATATTGCGGCCATTCGAATAATCGACTACATCGATAATGCTGGCCGCGAGTTTATTAATCCCTACCGAAATGGCGAAAAAACCATTTCCGATCCTTTCGCCCTTCTTTGGCAGGGAGTAAAGGAGGGAGCCGGGGGAGCAAAGCCACTTTTTTTCGAAGATATGATTTACCTATTCCGTCAGCTATCGCTTAAACTTCAGCAGAATATTCCCGATAAGGAGCTGGTAAGTTCTTGGATGAGCCGATGGCATCACGGGCTTGAGCCCGATATAATTAAGGTTCGCGACGAGAATCGTGAGCGTGTAATACGAATTCTGGCCGACCTTATTGATAATTGTGGAGGTGAAACCGATAGCAAGTACTCGTTCGACGAGGGCTTAACCGCTCACGAGAAAATTGAAAAAGTGCGTGAGTGGTGGAACGACTATAAGTTTCACCTACGCTACGCCGTTCGCGAACCCAAATTGCTAAACGCGCTGCTCGACTTCTCGCTCGACCTCGAAACCCAAAAGGTACTCGAACAGGCCGAAAAGAAGGGTATTCCTTTCTTTGTAAATCCCTACTATTTGTCGCTACTGAGCACACGAACCCCCGATTTTACGGCAGGTGCCGATCTGGCCATTCGCCATTATGTTATTTACAGCAAGCCGCTTATCGACCAGTTTGGCAACATTAAGGCATGGGAAAAAGAAGATTTGGTTGAGCCCGGAAAGCCCAATGCTGCCGGATGGTTACTTCCCTCGAAAAAGAGCGTGCATAGGCGTTACCCCGAAGTAGCAATACTTATTCCCAGCACCATGGGTAGGGCTTGCGGTGGCCTTTGTGTTTCGTGTCAGCGTATGTACGACTTTCAGCGCGGAAACCTCAACTTTAACCTCGAGAAGTTAGAACCCAACGAAACGTGGGACGATAAGTTGCAGCACCTTCTTGCCTACTGGGAAAACGACTCGCAGCTTCGCGACATATTAATAACCGGGGGCGATGCGCTTATGAGCCAGGACAAGTCGCTCGAAAACATACTGAATCGGGTTTACGAAATGGCTAACCGAAAACGCGAAGCCAATAAAAGCAGACCCGATGGCGAAAAGTACGCCGAAATTGTTCGCATAAGGCTTGGCACTAGGCTCCCTGCTTACCTACCCCAGCGTGTTACACCTAATTTAATTGAGGTTTTAAGCAATTTTCGGATGAAAGCAAGCCAAAGTGGGATAAAGCAATTTGTAATTCAAACCCACTTTGAGTCGCCCATGGAGGTTACGCCCGAAGCCAAATTGGCCATTGATAGGCTCCTGTCCGCCGGGTGGATTGTAACCAATCAACTAGTTTTCACAACCGCCGCTTCGCGCCGTGGGCACACGGCTCAGCTGCGGAAGGTGCTAAACGATATAGGAGTAATTACCTACTACACCTTCTCGGTTAAAGGCTACCTAGAGAACACTTTTAACTACGCCACCAACTCGCGGGCTGTGCAGGAGCAATTTGAAGAAAAATCGCTTGGGAAAATTCCTAAGGATTTCACCAACAGCATTAAATCATTGCCGGTTCGTCCTGAACAGCTTACCCAAAAAATTGACGAAATTCGTAAGCAGGCAGCAATTCCATTTTTGGCAACCGACAGAAATGTAATAAACCTCCCGGGCGTTGGCAAAAGTCTTACCTTTCGCACCATTGGCATAACTCGCTGGGGTCGAAGAATTTTAGAGTTCGACTACGACCACACCCGCTGGCATAGCCCCATAATTAACCAAAAGGGGAAATTTGTAATAATCGAGTCGAAGCCCATAGGGGAGTACATGCACCAAATTGCCGATTTGGGCGAGGAAGCCAAGGACTACGAAAGCATTTGGGGCTATTCTATTGGCGAAACCGAAAAGCGACAGCCCATTTTTGAGTATCCCAAAAGCGAATTTGCCATTTCGAAACTGATAACCAACCTCGAGGTAACGGGGTATGTAGATTGGAATGAGAACGAATAGCTTACCCCAGGTACGACCTAAGTACCTTACTGCGTGTGGTTTGCTTTAACCTTTTAATGGCCTTCTCCTTTATTTGGCGAACCCGTTCGCGGGTAAGCTCCATAACTTCGCCAATTTCTTCGAGCGTATGGGGGTGACGGCCATTTAGCCCGAAGTACAACTTAATGATATTCGCTTCGCGAAGGGTAAGCGTGGCAAGCGCTCGTTCAATTTCTTTACGTAAACTGTCGTTTAGCAAACCCCTATCAGGCGAAGGGGCTTCACTAATCATTAGCACATCGTATAGGTTGCTATCCTCGTCGTGGGTAAGCGGTGCATCCATCGATATGTGGCGACTCGAACTGCGAAGGGCTTCCTTTATATCGTTTGGAGCAACTTCGAGAACCTCCGAGAGCTCATCGACCGAAGGTTCGCGTTCGAATTTTTGTTCTAGTTCAATAAAAGCTTTATTTACCTTATTAATAGAGCCAATTTTATTTAAAGGCAATTTTACTATACGAGCCTGCTCGGCTAAAGCCTGAAGAATAGCTTGACGAATCCACCAAACGGCGTAGGAAATAAATTTGAATCCACGGGTCTCGTCGAAACGTTGTGCTGCTTTTATAAGACCAAGGTTCCCTTCGTTTATTAGGTCGGGTAAACTAAGGCCCTGATTTTGGTACTGTTTAGATACGGATACAACAAACCTTAGGTTGGCATTAACCAGCTTGTTTAAGGCAGTCTCATCGCCTTCTTTAATTCGCCTTGCAAGATTAACCTCCTCGTCGGTTGTAAGCAAGTCGACCTTTCCTATTTCATGCAAATACTTATCGAGAGAAACCGTTTCGCGACTGGTTACTTGCTTAATAATTTTAAGCTGCCTCATATATAAAGTCAGAAATTATGGCGTCGAATATATACATTATCAACTAAAATCAAACTTTTTCGGGGTGAATTTTTTATGATTTATAAAAAACCTATACAATAATTTGGCATTTATACAAGTTTATGCTTATCATTGCATAAAATTCCAAAGAGGTATTCTCTCGCAATTTTCCGATTTACAATCAGTTATTTTCTTCTAATATCAAATCAATCTATTATTGAACTGTTTCATTTCGCAAACAAGTTTCATTACTATTAATTTACTATGTACGACATTCTTGAACTAAACAAAAAATTGCTGCCCGAACTCAGGGAGATTGCAAAAAACATGAACATTAAGCGGGTTGAGTCGCTAAAAAAGCAAGATTTGGTTTATAAAATTCTCGACCAGCAAGCTATCGACCTATCTTCGGTTGAAAGCAAAAAAGACAAACCAAAGGATAGGCCCCATAGGCCACAAAGGCACGAGAGGGGTCCAGTTAAGCAAAATCCTCACCCAAAAGAACAAAAGCCCCTTCAGCCCAAGACCGATTTTAAAGCACCCTCGGCATTAGCAGAAAAACCTGCCCAATCCGAAGTGGTAGCCGAAACCAAAGGGGAAGGATTTTCACCCGAAAAAACGGTAAACATTGCTAACAAAAATGAAAGGGGGAAAAGAAAACGCTTTACTCGGATTAGAGACAGCTGGAAAGACTCCAACAACACCCAGCAACAGAATGTACCTGCTGAGAAAAAGGTTCGCCTTCCCGAAGAAGAACTTATTTTTAACGAGCCCGAAGGAACCATTGAGGAGCCCGTTTTTGAGGCTATTCCTGTTTATAACGAAACTACGTTGCAGGCCGACATTCCTGCTGAAGTATCGCTTACTCCCGATACAACACCAAAGGTTGATCCTATTGTCCCTGTTTCAACAGCACCCGAAAACGAGCAAAAAAACGTTCAGCAACGCGACCGCTTCCAACGCGACAAGGGTGTTGAACGACGAAATGGCGAACGTTACGAATTCGAAGGGATAATTAACACAACCGGGGTACTCGAAATAATGCCCGACGGGTATGGTTTTTTACGCTCATCCGACTATAACTATTTGAGTTCTCCCGACGATGTGTACGTTTCACAATCGCAAATAAAACTCTTTGGGCTTAAAACTGGCGACACCGTTACAGGGGCCATTCGCCCTCCCAGGGAAAATGAAAAGTACTTTCCTCTAACCAAAGTGAGCGAAATAAATGGTCGAAGCCCCGAGTATATTCGCGACCGCGTTCCGTTCGACTACCTAACCCCACTTTTCCCCAACGAAAAGTTCACCCTAATTGGCAATGGGCAAAACAACCTTTCAGCTAGGGTTGTCGATATGTTTAGCCCCATTGGCAAGGGTCAGCGCGGGCTAATAGTTGCACAACCAAAAACCGGTAAAACCATTCTGCTGAAGGATATTGCTAACTCCATTGCGGCCAACCACCCCGATGTATACATGATTGTACTACTTATTGATGAACGCCCGGAGGAGGTAACTGATATGGCACGTAGCGTAAACGCCGAGGTGGTAGCATCTACATTTGATGAGCCTGCCGACCGCCATGTTAGGGTTGCTAATATAGTACTCGAAAAAGCGAAACGCCTTGTGGAATGCGGACACGATGTAGTAATTCTACTCGACTCAATTACCCGATTAGCGCGCGCATTCAACACGGTTCAACCTGCATCGGGCAAGGTGCTTTCGGGTGGTGTTGATGCAAATGCACTGCAAAAACCCAAGCGTTTCTTTGGTGCTGCCCGTAACATTGAAAACGGCGGATCGCTTACCATTCTTGCAACTGCTCTTACCGATACCGGTAGCAAAATGGACGAGGTTATCTTCGAGGAGTTTAAGGGAACAGGCAATATGGAGCTGCAGCTCGATCGCAAACTTTCGAACAAGCGCGTTTACCCTGCCGTTGACATTACAGCCTCGAGTACACGAAGGGAAGATCTTCTTTTAGACAAAACGACATTGAATAAACTCTGGATTCTCAGAAACTACCTTACCGATATGAACTCGGTGGAGGCCATGGAGTTTCTCCGCGACCGTTTGGTAAAAACCCAAACCAACGAGGAGTTCCTCATGTCGATGAATAGTGATTTTTAATACAACACTACAAAGCATAAGTTCCGAATCAGTAATGGTTCGGAACTTTTATCTAGTTGCGCATGCGTCTCGATGTTTACCTAGTTAATAATCAGTTTTTCGCCTCACGTGAGCAGGCAAAGGTTAATATTGCCAAGGGGAATGTGCTGGTAAACGGCGCGCGAGCCAAAAAACCGTCGAAGGAAGTGCATGCCAACGATAAAATTGAGGCTTCGGGTGACAATGTAGTAAAATACGTTAGCCGAGGTGGCTTAAAACTCGAAAAGGCACTCCGCGAATTTGGCATTGATTGTAAGGGCCTACTGGCTCTCGATGTGGGTTCTTCAACAGGAGGTTTTACCCACTGCCTTCTGCTCCATGGAGCAAAAATGGTTTATGCTGTTGATGTTGGAACGCAGCAACTCGATGAAAGCCTTCGCAACCACTCGCAGGTTGTTTCTATTGAGAATAAAAACATTAAGGATTTGAGCACCGAAGAGGTTGATAGCAATAGTTTCAATTTAGTGGTTGCCGACCTATCGTTTGTGTCGCTCACTAAAATTTTGCCCTTTATGGCACCATTCGTTAGCTGTGAAGGGAAGTTGATTGTGCTTATTAAACCCCAGTTTGAGGCAGGGCCTCAAGCCTTAAACCGAAGCGGTTTGGTAAAAAGCCCAAAACATCATATAGAAGCTATTGAAAACGCTATTAACAAAGCAAATGGTTTAGGTTTCTTTTTAAAAGGCATTACCTGCACACCTTTTATTGAACGGAATAAAAACATTGAGTACTTAGCCCTCTTCGACAGGAAAGAGTGCACTCATATCAACATTGCCAATGTTGTATCTGAGGCCTTTGAAAAACAGGCAGAGCTATAATTTCGAATACTTTAAACTGAAAAAAGAACTTCAAAACACTCACATTCTGCGCTTTATAATTTTATTACGGTAACGCAACATCCAAATATTAATTACAGAAAATATAATCCCTTTGTGTTAAACCTATTCATCCCGATTTGTCGAATTACTATATTTCATACTTTTACGCATCGTATATTTTAAATCATAACGTTTAAATAACTTAAATAATGAAACTAAAACCATTTCTTATGCTAACAGCAGGTTTTCTTTTGGCAATAGTATCGTGCAAACAGAAAGAAACAAACCCCCTGCTAACGGAATTCAACACACCATTTAATGTTCCGCCGTTTGAGCAAATTAAAACGAAACATTACGAACCTGCCTTTATTGAGGCTATAAAGCAACACAAGGCAGAAATTGAATCCATTATTTCGAACACCGACGAACCAACCTTTGAAAACACTATTCTCGAACTCGAGTATAGCGGTAGCCTCCTTCTGCGTGTATCCAACATTTTCTTTCCTCTCACATCAGCTCTCACAAGCCCCGAGATGCAGGCTGTTTCGCAACAAATTGCGCCCATGCTGAGCAGTCATCGCGACGATATAAATCTAAATCCCAAGCTATTCGAACGGGTAAAGGCCGTTTACGAAAAGAGGAATGAGCTGAACCTTAATGCAGAGCAACAAATGCTGCTCGACAAAGTATATAAAAGCTTTGTACGCGGTGGGGCAAATCTGGCTGCTGAGAAGCAGGAGCGATTTCGTCAAATCAACGAATTGCTATCGAAACTCGAACTACAATTCAGCGACAATGTACTAGCCGAAAACAACAATTTCAAACTGGTTGTTGAAAATAATGAAGATCTTACAGGGCTTCCCGAAAGCGTTATTGAAGCTGCCGCCGAAACTGCTGAAAAAGCCGGAATGAAAGGAAAGTGGATTTTCACACTACACAAACCCAGCCTAATTCCCTTCATTCAGTTTGCTCAGAATCGTGAACTCCGAGAAAAAATATACAAAGGCTATTACATGCGAGGCGATAATGGCAACGAATTCGACAACAATCAATTAATTAGTCAAATAGTTCCTCTCAGGCTAGAGCGAGCTCAACTTTTAGGTTACCCTTCGCATGCTGCATACATTCTTGAGGAGAATATGGCCAAAACCCCCGAAAAGGTGAACGAGTTTTTAGGCAAACTTTGGACCCCTGCTCTTAATCGAGCTAAGCTTGAAGCCAACGACATGCAAAAAATGATTGACAAGGAGGGAGGTAACTTCAAATTGGCATCGTGGGACTGGTGGCACTATTCTGAAAAAGTAAGAAGAGAGAAATTCGACTTAGATGAGGAGATGCTTCGCCCCTACTTCCCACTTGAGGGGGTTAAAAAGGGTATACTCTTGCTTACTGAAAAACTCTTTGGCCTAAAGTACACCAAGCTTTCCAACGTACCCACTTACCACCCCGATGCAGAAGTTTATGAAGTAACCGAGGCCGATGGCAAGCATATTGGGTTACTCTATATGGATTTTCACCCTCGCGAAAGCAAACTGGGGGGAGCATGGATGACCAGTTACCGCGACCAGCAAATAACCCGTAATGGGGAATTCATTACACCCATTATTACCATTGTTTGCAACTTCACTAAACCAACTGCTAGCACACCTGCCCTTCTTTCGCTCGACGAAACCGAAACCTTTTTCCATGAATTTGGACATGCGCTACATGGATTGCTGGCAAATACTACATACCCAAGCCTTGCAGGTACAAACGTACCTCGCGACTTCGTGGAACTCCCTTCGCAAATAATGGAGAACTGGAGCACCGATCCGGAATTCCTGAAGATGTATGCCTTCCACTACAAAACCGGTGAGGTAATTCCCGACGAACTAATTAAAAAAATGCAAGCTAGCGGAACCTTTAACCAAGGGTTTGCAACCGTTGAGTACCTTGCAGCAGCCATACTCGATATGGATTACTACACGTTAACTCAACCCCAGGAGATTAATGCCCGTGAATTTGAGCAAAACTCAATGAAAAAAATTGGGCTTATCGACGAGATTGTTCCACGCTACCGCAGTACCTATTTCAATCACATTTTCAACCTGGGATACTCAAGCGGATACTATAGCTACATTTGGGCTGGCGTTCTCGATGCCGATGCTTTTGAGGCATTTAAAGAAACTGGCGACATATTTAATCCCGAAAAAGCAATTAAGTTCCGCGAATTTGTGCTCTCGAAGGGAGGAACTGAAGACCCCATGGAACTTTACAAAAAGTTTAGAGGTGCCGAGCCAAAACCCGAACCGCTGCTTAAGAAAAGAGGTTTGATTTGAGTTTAACCCATTTGTAAAAAGGGCAGTGCAAATGCATTTGCCCTTTTTTATTTTAATCAATTGCCATATACCAGCAATGGATGTTTGAATAAAACATATCATTTTAAACCCGCTAATAAATAGCAACTTAACCCTATAAAAGCGATTTGTTGGATCAATTAAATTAAACCCCATTCAGATATGGAACTCTAAAGGGTCGAGAGTTTCATCCATTTTAGGTTTTCGAGCTATAGGTGTAATGGGTCTCATAAGCCAGCCGTTGCGCCCCATATTTACATTACATTATTTTCATAATTTTAATGAAAACAATTATTAATCCATTGTATGTAGGTCTTTCGGTTCGATTGGCAACAACTTTTGTTATTATTTTTATTTCCATTGCACTGGGGTGCCAGATTGCTTCGGGTCAGAAACCACTTCCAAACGGAAATGAAAAAATCTCATTCCCTGAATTTGTTAAGAACCTAGAGAATAAAAATGGTATAAAAATTTTTTATAACCCAAGATTGGTTGAGGGAGACTCGATAGGCTATTCAATAACTACACTACCAATTGAAGAGGCGCTGCAACAGGTTTCTGTTTTAAAAAAACTTGATGTAGTTCTTTTCCAAGGAAATTACCTTCTGCTTCCACTGGAAGTAGCGTTAACAAACCTCGGCGACACAAAAAGCACACGAATAGGTATTGGAAATGCCAATGAGTTCGGACGATACACTAAAGCAAGATTCTGGGGAAGAATTGTTGATGGCCAAGACGGAGAACCGTTGGCAGGAGCAGTAATATACGCCGACAAACTGGGAATTGGAACCAGTTCGGGAGGCAATGGTGAATACTCGCTCGAACTGCCGGTTGGAGATCACAACATCAGGTTATCGTTTATTGGATACGAAGAGGCATATTACCCTATTACTCTTTTTTCGCCCGGCGAACTCAACATGGAGATCATGGAGAAAAGCCATGCCATTGAGGGTGTTAGCGTTTATGCCCGGAAAAGCGACTCCAACGTTTCGCAAACCCAAATGAGCATTGTAAGGCTTGACACTCGTTCAATTCAACTACTACCTACTTCCTTGGGGGAAAAAGATGTAATTAAAGGAATAACATTATTGCCCGGAGTACAGGCAGTTGGTGAGTTCGGGTCGGGATTTAATGTTAGAGGTGGAAGCGCCGACCAAAATTTAATTATGATTGAAGGTGTTCCTCTATTCAACTCATCGCATCTGTTTGGACTCACATCGCTTGTAAATCCCGATTTGGTAAATAACATAACCCTTTACAAAGGGGGAATTCCCTCTAGGTTTGGCGAGAGAGCGGCCTCAGTTATGGACATAAAGTTGGGAGGTAAAAACGAAGGAAAATTTCATGCAAGTGGAGGTATAGGAATCCTCAATAGCAGACTGAGCGTTGAAGCTCCATTGCCCAGTAAAAAGGGATATGTGATTATTGGTGGGCGTTCTTCGTATTCCAACTGGCTACTGAACCGACTTCCCGATGAAGACCTTATGAATAGTTCTGCAAATTTCTGCGACATAACAGGCCTTGTGAACTTAAATATTTCCAAAAATCATAATCTCTCAATTTTTGGCTATTCAAGTTACGATGCTTTTTCACTATCCAATGAAATTGATTATAATTACTCAAGCCAAATGGCTTCGGTTAGGTGGAACGGGAAGCTATTCGAAAGCACCCTTGCTTCGGTTGCATATGGTTATAGTGGCTATGGTTACCAAATGGCAAGCAATAGCCCCTTAAGTCCTAACAATTCGAATAAATTCAAGTCGAATATTCAGTACAATAGCCTTAAATCAAACGCAACACACTATTTTACTTCGAATTATTCGCTCGAACTAGGTTTCAACGCCATTCATTATGGTATAAAGCCGGGTGAAGTTACACCATTGGGAACCCTCTCAACAATCCTTTCCAGTAGCATTGCCACGGATCAAGGGTTGGAACTTGCTGGTTATGCAGGAAGTTCCATTACAATTAATGATAGGCTCAGCACTGAAGTAGGAATCAGATACTCCCACTTCGCTAAGTTAGGCCCCAATACAGAATATATTTATTGCTCTGGATGTGCGCTTTCAACCGTTAATATTATTGACTCTGTTTCATACGGAAAGTACGAAGCGAATTCAAACTACAGCGGATTTGAGCCCCGTATGGGTTTAAAATTTCAGGTCGATGCTAGCTCATCGGTAAAGCTCAGCTATAACCGCACTTTACAGTACATCAATCTTGTTTCAAACAGCTCGGTATCGGCACCTTCAGACACATGGTACTTGAGCAACAGGTATATAAAGCCAACTTTAAATGAGCAGATTGCCCTGGGGTACTTTAAAAATTTCATGAACAACACGGTCGAAACCTCCATTGAACTTTACTATAAAAAGTCGAAAAATAATATTGAAACGAAAAATAACGCCATAATCCTAATGAATCGTTCCCTTGAAACGGAATTGATTAATACACTAGGCTATGCATACGGAATTGAACTATATGTAAAAAAAGTGACGGGTAAACTAACCGGCTGGGTTAGCTACACGTTTTCCCAGGCCCAAAGGCGCAGCCAATCCTTAATACCCGAAGAACAAATTAATGCCAATGCTTATTTCCCTTCCGACTATGATAAACCTCACAATTTAATTGTGAATGGTACCTTTCAAATAACCCGCCAGTGGCGGGTTGGTGGAACTTTCACATATAGTACAGGGAGGCCAATAACGCTTCCAGAACTCGCATTTAGCAGCGGGGGGAACCAACTTATTTACTATTCCGATAGAAACAAATATAGGCTTCCAGAATATCATAGGCTCGACCTGTCGCTAAGTTACGATGGTTCGTTGAGGGTTAAGAAAAAGTGGTACAGCTACTGGACCCTTTCGCTAGTAAATGTTTACTCACGAAAAAACATTCATTCGGTGTTTTACCAAAAAACTGCTCCCTCGCAAGCTAATAACTACCAGCAGTATGCTTTATATAAATTAACCATTATTGGCAGGCCGCTACCTACTCTTACTTACAACTTTAACTTTTAATATTTAAACCATGCATAAGAAGTTTCAAATTCTTTTAATACTTGCAATTTTTGCATTGAACTATAATTGCAAAGAAGTTTTTGAACCCTATATACAGCCAACTGACAATGTAATTGTTGTAGAAGGGCTTGTAACTAACGCCCCTGGACCTTACTACATTAAATTATCAAAGGCTGTTCAGTTCAATTCTGGCCATACACCTGAACCACTCCAAGGAGCACAAGTTATTGTAACCGATAGTTACGACAGAAGCTTCACATTTAACGAAAGTAGCCCAGGAACATACCAGTCGCCGGCCGGCTTAACAGGAACAGTGGGCGTTTCTTATACCCTTCGAATTGTGTTACCCAACGGAGAAACTTACGAATCGTTTCCACAGGAAATGAAGCCACTTTTCAACATTGCTTCGCTTAAAGCCAAGAAGGTAGTTAAAACCGAAGCAGTGGAAACCAATTTTGGAAGCGTTGAAATAGTTGAAACCCCCGGCATAAATGCGATACTGAGCATAAACGAGGGTGCAGTATCGAATCCAAAAGTTCGTTTTCAGTCCGACATTATGGTGCAATACAATCGCGAAATAACCGATAAGGGACAGGGCCCCTCGAACAACCCACCCGATCCTCCAGCCATACCCATGTGGTACTGCTGGAAAATTTTTAGCAAGGCCGAAGGCACTGCTAATATCAACCTTCCCAACACAAACAATCAGCCAAGCGATATAAACAATAGCGTTGTTGCTTTCATACCAAAAAGAACGAACCGATACTATTTGCTTGCCCCCGATGAATACCTTATGCATCTCATGCTGCGAGTTAAACTTTACAGTTTAAGCGACGATTCGTACAAGTACTACCACGACATTTACAAACAACTTTCGTCGGACGGAAGTTTATTTGCTCCAATTGCATCGCAACTATACAGCAACATTCGCAGCATTTCAAATCCCCAAAAACCGGCTATTGGCCTATTCGAAGTATCAGCCGAAAGTGTTGCAAGTTTTATTGTTACTGAAATTTTCTCAGCCGATACTGTTTACTTTACTCCAACAGATAAGTTTATTAGTCCGCCATCGCCCAACTGCCTTTACAACATTAAACCCCTGTTCTGGGGCAATTAACAATTATACAAATCATGAATAAAAGCATATATTTCATTTTCCTTCTGTTTTATTGCCATCAAATTGTATTCGGAAATACACAGAAAGAACTTGCCAAGTTTGCACCTTACGAGGCTATGTATGTGCATACCGACAGGGATTTATATTTTGCTGGCGATTGGCTACATTTTAAGTCCTACCTGCATTTCGACAGTTTAAATATTCTGAAAAGTAAAGTGCAGTACCTGTCTCTTCAATCCGAAAATGGAAGGCAAGTTTTCAACCTTGAACTTTGGGCCGAGAAAGGGGTTTCGAATGGGTCAATTCAATTGCCCGACACTTTACCCACGGGCAAATATCGATTAATGGGTTGGACAAACAACATGATTATTTCAAAAGGAGCGCTTTTCACAAAGCAGTTAATCGTTATTAATCGGTTCGACGAGAGGGCCCTTGAAAAAATCTCGATTACTCAACGCCCCTCGCTGCATATTTCAATTGAAGGCAACAGCCTTTTAGTTGAAAAACCCAATAGCGTATTTGTATGGTTCGATTTTGCTCAGAACTCCAGCATCGATGCGTTACCCGTAATTGAAAACAGTTCGGATACCATTCAAAAAGTAGCCCTGGACGCTAGCGGTTTTGGATCATTCGTTTTAACACCAAAGCCCAATTCAACTTATCGTGTTGGCGACAGGTCGTTAATGCCATTGTTTGAAAGTAAACCAGCCAGACTGTCGGTTTCACAAAGTTCTGCTGACTCATTAAGCATTGAGTTTGCATACGAATATGGACCTTTTGCTATAAACATTGAGCAGGACGGACAAATACTTTGGAAACAAAAATTTGAAGCGATAGGGCAGCCAATAAACCAGATTGTGAACTCATCGTTCATTCGTGACGGTTTATTTTGTGTTACTCTCAGAAACAATTTGGGCGAAATAGTTGAATCTGCTTCGCAGTTCAAATCGCCTTTATATCCAGAAGTAAAGATTCAAACAAATAGCAAAACATATAAAACCCGCGAGGTGGTAAAGTTGCAAATTAATGCCCAGCAAATTAACCAAAGAGTAGCCTCTGCCTCTCTTGCAATTACCCGTGTTGAGTCGAAAACATTTAATTCTCCAAGCATAGTTTCATATTTTAAATCAAATCATACCGATACGCTTATTGTGTTAAAAGGAGGTGATAGCTCTCAACCCAAATTTACAAATTTGAGCAATGGCGAACTTTTTTTGCCAAAACACTACTGGCCCAACGACGACAAAGAAATTCTGATAGTGCCCGAGAATCACGGATCCATTCTCAGCGGAATTGTGATAAACCATACAACAAAGAAGCCTATAGAAAACACGTTTGTTGTTTTAACCACTCCCGATAGCATTGTTTATTTAAAATATGCTGAAACATTCGAAGATGGTTCGTTTTTCTTCCTTATTGACGACTATTTGCAAAACAAATCGGTTTATTTAAACACATTTGGAAATAGTCCCGAAATTTTGGGTTCAACCATATTGGTTCGAGAAAAATTCCGTCCTCAGACCGTTGCTCCTACCCATATAATATTTAACAAAAATATTCTCCGTTACATTGACGAGGCAAAAACAACAAGAAGGGCAATTAAAGCATTCGATATAAATTTTAGCATAGAATCTCTCAAACCCTTCCTTTCTAAGAAACCGGTTCCTTTATACTCCAAGGCAAGCCATACATATAGGTTCTCCGATTACGTTGCATTCGACCATTTTCAGGAAATATCAACTGAAGTAATTCCAGCTCTGCGAATTAGAAAAGAGCGGAATCAATACAAAGCAAAAATGGTAAACACCAGAACCAAATCATTTTTCCCGGGCGAGCCTTCATTCTTTTTAAATGGTGTTTACATGAAAGATATCAAGAATATTTTACACCTATCGTCGAAGGAGCTGGAAAGAACCGAAACGGTTAGTGAACCACGCTTTTTTGGAAACATCGTTTTTAATGGCATTGTATCGCTTTATACTCACAAAACCCTTATTGGCGAGCAAGTGTATAGTGGGTTTAAGGTCGACAATAAAATTCAATACCCTCAGAACCAACCATTCCCTCACGTAAACCAAAACAGTTTAATAACCGATTCGAGAATAGCCGATCTGCGAGAAACCTTACTTTGGATTCCTTACTTGGATTTTAATTTGAATAATACGTGCACCGTTCAATTTCTCACGTCCGATATTAAAGGGGAATATAATATTACCCTCGAAGGGATAACTAAAGACGGAAGCCCTTTTTATCAATCAATCAACATAACTGTAAACTAACTTAAAATGCGTTTCCTCATATTAATTGCCTGTAATATTTTGCTTTTATCCTGCTCTTTTAACGTTTGGTCGCAAAGCAACAATATTTTTGAAACTATAAACAAATTGAATGGGCTCCATTTACCGGGTGAAATTATAAGCATTCAGGAACAAACGGTAGGTTCACAATATTTTATGCCTAACTGGAGCCTTGGAAGCATAACCCTTATGAATGGAGACATCGCAAAGGATATTCTCCTGAATTACAATGGGCTGCACGATCAACTGCATGCAATCAACCCATCCATAGGGAAACCGATTGTTGTCGATAAAAATGTAGTTGTTGAATTTTCTATCTACAACAACTCCAATGGTGAAGACTATATATTTCGAAAAATCATGGTTAAAAGCGCTTCTTCAAACCCAGCTGAAATTTACGGGCAAATTCTAACAAGCGGCAAATACACTCTTATAGCACATCGAAACATTGTTATTAATGGAAAAGAATTGGTACACCAAAACGGCAAACTTACTGAGTTACCCCGAATTCGTCCGAAATACCGCTATTATATTATAAAAAACAGCGGAGAGGTTAAACCTATAGAAATCAAAAAAAATCAGTTCTAAAGTCGCTAGATCTTATTGATGAGCCATTGGCCCGTGAAGTAATTTCAAATAGGAGAATTCGTATTAGAGACGAAAATAGTGTTGCAGAACTTATTGCAATTATTAATAGCAACAAATAGGCATTGTCACTCGGCTTAAGCTTTTATTTCCAAGACTTAATTTGGAGAGGAGTAAAAAGAATAAATCCAACACCACAAAATTGTGTTGGATTTATTCATTGACGATTACAATTTACATATGTATCACCTCACCATAGGCAGCGGCGGCGGCTTCCATAATGGCTTCGCTCATGGTTGGGTGCGGGTGAATGCTCTTTATTAATTCGTGGCCAGTGGTTTCTAAATTTCGAGCAACTACCAATTCTGCAATCATCTCGGTTACATTGGCGCCAACCATGTGTGCACCAAGAAGTTCACCGTACTTGGCATCGAAAACAAGTTTCACAAAGCCATCCTTAGCGCCAGCGGCGCTTGCTTTTCCCGAGGCGGTAAATGGAAATTTACCCACCTTAACCTCGTAACCAGCCTCAACAGCAGCCTTTTCGGTTAGTCCAACCGACGAAACCTCTGGCGAGGTATAGGTACAGCCCGGAATATTCTTATAGTTCACGGGGTGAACATCCATTCCAGCAATTTTTTCAACACAAGTTATTCCTTCAGCCGAAGCAACGTGTGCCAAGGCAGGACCGTGAACTATATCGCCAATGGCGTAAACACCTTCAACATTTGTACGGTAAAAATCGTCGACCTTAACTTTCCCCTTTTCAATGGTAATGCCAAGTTCTTCGAGGCCAATGCCCTCGAGATTTGGCGTAACGCCAACAGCCGACAAAACTATTTCGGCTTCAACTACCTCTTCGGCTTTTGGAGTTTTTATGGTAACCTTACACGATTCGCCTTTTGTGTCGACGGCTTCGACGGTTGAACTTGTCATTACCTTAATTCCAGCCTTTTTAAAGGAGCGCTCAACGGTTTTCGAAACCTCCTCGTCCTCAATGGGAAGCACGTTTGGCATAAACTCCACAAGGGTAACCTTAGTGCCAATGGCATTGTAGAAGTAGGCAAACTCGCTTCCAATGGCACCCGAGCCAATAACCACCATCGATTGTGGCTGCTTTGGCAGCGTGAGCGCTTGGCGGTAGCCAACAACCTTAACTCCATCCTGCTTAATGTTGGGTAACTCGCGCGAACGAGCTCCAGTTGCAAGAATTATATGCTTTGCTGTGTATTCTGTAACTTTGCCTTCGGCATCGGTAACAGCAACTACACCCTTGCCCTTAAGTTTTCCAAAGCCAGTTATTACATCAATTTTATTCTTTTTAAAAAGGAACTGAATGCCTTTGCTCATGCCATCGGCAACGCCACGGCTACGCTCAACCATTTTTTCAAAATTTGGTTTAACGCCTTCGGTAACTACGCCATAATCGGCTGCATGCGAAGCGTACTCGAATACCTGAGCGCTTTTCAGAAGTGCTTTTGTTGGAATGCAACCCCAGTTCAGGCAAATACCTCCTAGGCTTTCCTTTTCAACAACGCCAACCCTCATGCCCAGTTGGCTTGCGCGAATGGCGGCAACATACCCTCCGGGACCGCTGCCTATAACTATTAAATCGTAGTTCATTTTATGTTGAATTATTTGGTTTATCAATTTAGTTTCTACTTGCAATCGAAAGTGCTATGTATCGGTAAAGTTTGGCTGCCACAAACATAACCATTAATAGAAGAATAATAGTTGCCCCCGATGGCACATTGAGCGTGTACGAAACTACCAATCCCCCCAAACAACCAATAAATGCAACAAGCATCGACCAAAGAATAATGTTTGAGAATCGCTTAGTAAATGTGTTAACAATTGAAGGCGGAATGGTGAGCAACGAGAGCAGCAGAATTATTCCTACAAGTCGAATGCTTAGAACAATGGTAAGCGCCATAAAACCCATTAAAATGTACGAAAAAAGTTCAACGGGAACTCCCTGTGTGCGAGCAAACGAGGTATCGAACGAAAGATAAAGAATGGCTCTGAAAAAAACAATGAAGAAAATTGCCATTACCACTGTTAAGGTGAATAGCATCCAGATATCGGTTTTCGAAATGGTTAAAATGGAGCCAAACATAAAGCTCATAAGGTTTGGTGCATAACCGGGGGTTAGAAAAACGAAGAAAATGCCAATGGCCATTCCTATTGACCAAAGAATACCAATGGACGAATCCTCGCGAACTCTAAGCCGCGATGTGAGCAGCTCAACGCCAAACGCTGAGAGAACGGCGAATACAGCAGCGCCCAAAATGGGGTTTACTCCAAAGTAAAAAGCTATGCCCACGCCACCAAACGAAGCATGGGTAATTCCTCCGCTTAAAAAAACGAGTCGGCGAGCAACAATGTAAGCTCCCACCATTCCGGCTGCAACCGACATGAGCAACGAAGCTACCAAAGCGTTTACAGTGAAACTGTAGCTGAAAAAATCGGTTATAAAATTAATCATGATGATCGTGAAGAATGGTGTGAGGTACAGGTCCGTGCGCTATTATTTGAATTGGGCAGTCGTATGCAGCAAGCTGCTCCGAAGTAATTCGGTTCGATGGGTGGTAGTGCAAATGCCTGTTAATGCAGGCAATGGTTTTTACGTGCGATGTAATGGTTCCCAAATCGTGCGATACCATAATTATGGCCATCTCCTTATTCAGTTCCTGAAGCAGGGCGTAAAGTTCCTTTTCAAATTTATTGTCGACAAACGTATTAGGCTCATCGAGAATGAGAAGGCGAGGATTCGAAATAAGCGCACGGCAAAGGAAAGTGCGCTGCAGTTGTCCGCCCGATAGCTGGCCAATGGCATTTTTCGACAGATGCGCAACGCCTGCACGCTCCATAATTTTTTTTGCAGTGGCAATATCGGCGCTACTATGCCAACCAGCAATTCCCTTTTTCCCTTGCAGCCCCGAAAGCACAACATCGAGAACCGAAATGGGAAAACTCCGGTCGATAGTCGACACCTGAGGAAGGTAACCGAAAAGCGTTTGGCGTTTCCCGTTGGGAAAGCATTTTACCTCGCCATGCTTGGGCTTAATTTCACCTAGAATTAACTTGAGAAAGGTTGTTTTTCCACCGCCATTGGGGCCAATTACGCCAATAAAATCGTTATCGAAAACCTCAATGTTTACGTCGTGAAGAATTAGCTCCCCATTGTAACCAGCCGATGCCGAAACAACCTCAAGAATTTTTCCCATGGCTACTTTCCGTTAAGGGCATTTACCAGCATATCGGACATACTGTACATATTTTTGAGCCAATGGTAATCGAGCGGATTTATCGCCTCGGCTTTACCACCAAAATCCGATGCCGCAACGGCCGCAATGGCCGTATCGAATTCCTTCTGAATAAAAATGGTTTTAATACCCTCGCTTTTAGCTTGAGATAAAACGCTCTTCATGTGCGATATGGAAGGCGATTTTCCTTCCTCCTCCAACGACAGCTGCACCAAATTGTAGTCCCTAGCCAAATAGGTAAATGCGGGGTGATAAACAATAAACTTTCGGGTGGATGTATTTGCGAAGGCGCGAGTAAGGTGGTTATGCAAACTATCAATCTCCAACAGAAGTTTATCAGCATTTTCGGTAAATGCTTGTGTGTGCTGCGGAAATTTCTCCGAAAGTTTTATCTGAATGGTGCGAGCCATTGTAGCCATTTCAACAGCCGACAGCCAAACATGCGGATCGATTCCGTGCGAATGGCTATGACCATGGTCATGAGTGTGCCCATGGCTACAGGTTCCTTCGAGCAGGCTTAAGCCCTCCGATAGGTTTACGAATTCGGTTCCGGAGTTTTGGCTTTTCAGTTTGCTCAGAAGCGATCGCTCAAAGTCGAGCAATCCAATGGACAGGTAAAGCGAACTTCCACTCAAGGCCCTTAGCTGCTTTGCTGTTGGCTCGAAGGTTTCGTGGTTTGCCCCTTGGGGCAACAGAACCTCTACCGTTAGTAGGGTATCGACAATTCGATCGACAATATACTTTTGTGGCTCAATGCTAACGTATACCAAGTTAGGGTTCACCTCGGTTTTGTTTCCGCAGGAAAAAACAAAAAGCAAAGAAAATGCTGTAATTGCTAAAAATAGTTTTTTGTACATATTGCTTCGAAATAAATTCGACCCCGCTAAGGTCGGGTATTAATTATAATAACTTCTATAAACATCTGGCTCCGCTGGAGTCAAAAAATAGTAAATCAAGTTCAATTTGGAATTTACACCAAATTTATCGACAATAAGATTAAACACCAAAAAAGAGTAAATGTTTGAAGAGATTATTAATGCGCATTGAATTTCGCAAAGAACTGTATATTGCAGAATATATGCGAGTTACATTTTAACGATTTTCCCTAATTATATCTTCAATGAGACTGTAAAATAAACTCTGTCCAACTATTAACTTTGTAACGACAGAGAAATT
>CAYZNN010000022.1:0-51472 GCA_964479665.1 uncultured Rikenellaceae bacterium
AAAGATAATTTGGGATACAAAACGACTTCCCTCCCTTTTTAAACGTTTAGGACGCAATTGATTTTGAATGATTGAATAATTAATGAGCTCAAATCAGGATAGCCCATCCCTGTGGCTGACTAAATGGATAACCGTAGCAACGACATATTATGTTTTGGCTTCGGTTTTAACCCTCATGAGCGCAGCATGCTTTGTTGTTTTTAGTTGGTACTTGTCTGTGTTCGCTGCAGGATGGCTTACCAATGGCAACATTTCACCTCGCTCGTTGCTGTATGCAACCGTTTTCCTAACAGGCCGATATGTTTTTGCCCATTTTTCGTCCATTACTAGCTACAGGGCGGGTAACAAAATTGTTTCTAGAATTAAAAAGAAACTTTACCCCAAGCTGCTCAATAACAGTCAATCCGACTCCATATCGAGCACGTTATTAGTTACCCGTGTAAGCGACGATTTGAAACCCTTTTTCTCCTTTTTTATTCCTTATGCCATATCTTCGGTTTTAGTTGGCGTCCTATTGTTTGTGGTTGGTTTCTGGTTCGAAATATGGGTGGGAATCATCCTGCTTATCACGTTTGTGGTTATTCCAATGCAAATAATGATGATAGGCGTAGGTGCTGAATCGCTGCACAAAAAACATATAGAGCTTTTCATGAAATATTCGGCAGTCTTTTACAATCGGCTTCATACAATTGCCGAAATTGTCAATTTAAACAACTTAAAACCACAATACTGGTTTCTGTCTGAAAAAAGCAAGACGCTTAACAATGCAACCACCAGTGTAATGCAGGTTGCCATTCTGTCGTCGGCGGTATTGGAACTCTTTGTTACCATTGCAATAGCTGCTGTTGCAATTTATTTCGGAATGAGCCTACTTGGAATAATGCCCGGCTCCAGTTACGGGAAAGGCTACGATTTTCATGTAGCGCTGTTTTTGCTCATGCTTGCACCCTATACGTTCTATTATTTGCGGAAATTCGTGAGTGCCTATCACGATAAGAACAAGGCGTTGGCATCGGCCAAATTAATAATGCCCATTTTGAACTATACCAGTGAAATCACTTTTGAGGTTGAAAGTGAGAATCTACAGACACTACACACTCTTGAAATCAATAATTTAAGTTTTGCTTACCCTAATTCGCCAGTAAAAGTTCTGCACAACATTCATATGAAGCTACCAACCAGAGGGCTGGTTCTGGTAAAGGGCATTTCGGGTTCAGGAAAATCGACATTGCTAAAAATTTTATCGGGAAGCTTGATTGTGCACGAAGGATTGGTTTCGGTAAACGGTATTGGCAACAATTGGTCGGCCCAATGGCTAAAGTCGAATTCATCGTATATGAACCAATTTCCATTCATTTTCGATGGAACATTACGTTACAATGTTTTTCTTGGCAAAGAGACCGAAACAGAAGGCCAGTATCCGGCGTTCTTAGATAGGGTGTTGGCCCGAAAGGAAAACGGATGGCAATCGGTGCTCTCCCACAACGGGAAACAGCTCTCGGGAGGCGAAAAGCAGCTGGTTACCCTTGCCCGTATGATTCTATTTCCAAAGCCAATCGCAATTTTAGACGAACCTACTGCAAGTTTGGACATCGAAACTGTAAAAATTATTGTTGAGCAAATTGAGAAATTGGCGCAAAACAAGCTCGTTATTGTTGCTTCGCACGAAGAGAAGTTTGAGGCAATTGCTTCAACTATTCTAAGTTTAAACTGGGGAGAACAAATGATGTATGAGTAAATTTATTTTTTGGCATATTTTTCGGCCCTTAGCGAGCCGTTGGCTGTCGGGCATTTTTTTGCTGTTGTTTTGGACCGTGGCATTCATTGCTCTTCCTGCTATTTCAGGTTGGTTTCTTGCTACATGTAGCTTGGTTTTTATTACGGCAAACACCATGTTTGCATATATAGTCCCATCGTCAATTATTCGCTTACTGACATTGCTGCGCACGGCATCAAGATACTTTGAACGCTTAGAAAATCATAAAACAACCCTCGATGCTCAGCGAAGCCTTCAGCTAAAAATATTCGAATCGGCAGCCCGACTCCCTTACTTTAAAAAACAAGTCAATAATAATTCGGCCATTCTCGATAACAGTACCTATGGCATCGATTTAATTTTGAATCACATCCTCCTTTGGCTATTGCCATTTACTGCGTTAATTATATCGCTCATAATCTATTTCTTCTTTCTTAACGTGTTTTCGAAGGTTATAGCCCTCGAATTTCTTATTTCATCGGCCATACTTCTGTTCATTATTCCTCAATATTTTTTTCTGAAAAACCGCAAAATCTATAAAGAACTCAAAACACTTAGGGAAGAAAATAACCATGCGCTCATTCAGAGTTTTAGGGGGCGGATAGAAATTTCAAAATATAACCTAGAGGGCAAAGCCAATAGCCAACAGCAAAAAAGAATGACCCAAATCGAACGTATTGAAAACCAATTGCAAGCAAATTCTTTCGTGTTACAGCTAATTGCAGGGCTTGGTTTTAGTTGCATTGCCATTTTTATACTTTGGAATTCGAGCAATTACAGCATCGATGCCCCTATGGCAATAGGTATTTTTTTTGGAATTTTAGCGCAGGCCGAATTGTCTGAAATGCTTTTCTCGGGAAAATCCGAAAAAAGTTCGGTTTCTCATCAAATAAACGATATCGAGTCGATTATTAAACAAGGTAAACAAAACGTTGAAAAAGTACAAGTCCATTCCGAACTGCAAAGTTTACGCTTAATTAATGTACGGGCGAAAGTTCCCGAAACGCAAATAATTACCGAAGAGGTAACCTTGGAGGTAAATAAAGGCGATTGGGTAGCCCTTTATGGTGAAACAGGGAAAGGAAAAACCACGCTATTGAACAGCCTTTTTTATAGCGAATACCGGCATAGCGGCACATTAAGTTGGAATGGCAATAGCTATTTGCCCAATCTGCCTGTTCCTGAGTGCATTTATGTTACCCAAAAAGCCTATTTACTTACCGGAACCTTGCGTGAGAACTTTGAGGGCTACCCCGATTGGGATATAGAACATGTATTGAAAACGGTTGATTTAACAGGTTGGTATTTGCAACTTCCAAATGGGTTAAACAGCTGGTTGGGCGAAAACGGCGAAGTACTTAGTGGAGGACAGCGCAAAAAGCTGTTGTTAGCGCAAGCGCTTCTCAAAAAACCGCAGTTGTTGGTAGTCGACGAACCTACGGCAGGCATTAGCGCTAACAATGCCATTGCCATTTTTCGAAACATAAAACATCAATATCCCAATATAACTATACTTATGGCCACACACCTTAAGGATTTTGAATTTGAGGTTGATAAGATTGTAAGAATATAGATGCATGAAGCAAAATTATGTGCTTTATGAATTAATTTCAAGCATATAAACTATTGTAAGCATGGGCTTGAATTTTTCTTGTTTAGCAGGTCGCCGTTTATGCATAATCTTCTGAATGCAGCACCCTTACACATAGTCTATATTGTCATACCGCATATATTTAACATTTTTTTGAAAGATTTCTATCTTTGAAAAAAAAACATGATACTACTTTTTGGTTATCTTTTTCTCGCACTTATTATTTCGTTTATATGCTCCATAATGGAGGCTGTTCTACTTTCTACTCCAAATTCATTTCTAATTGTTAAAGAGGAGAGAGGTTACACTTGGGCAAAAGACTTTTTGACTCTAAAAAGTAATATCGACAAACCACTTTCGGCCATACTTTCGTTAAACACAGTTGCACATACCGTTGGTGCAGCTGGCGTAGGCGCACAGGCCATTTTAGTTTTTGGCGATGAATACTTTGGGTTAGTTTCTGCCATGCTTACAATCCTTATCCTCGTACTTACTGAAATTTTTCCCAAAACAATTGGTGCCCGTTATTGGAGAAGTTTAGCAAAGCATACTTCAACCATTATTAAAGCAATGATATTTATAACCTATCCCCTTGTAGTTATCTCAGCAATTATAACAAAAGCCATATCCAGAAATCAGCAGGAGCATACAACTAGCCGAGAAGAAATAGCTGCGCTTGCAAGCATAGGAGCCGACGAAGGTGTTTTTACAGAAAAAGAGCACAAGATTATTCAAAATTTACTCAAGTTGAAAAACGTTAGGGTTACTGAAATAATGACACCAAGGGTTGTTGTGGCTGTTGCCGACGAGAACCTCTCCCTTGCTGAATTCCTTAAAAATAAGGACTATCTTAAATTTTCAAGAATCCCAATATACTCAGAGAACGATGAAAACATAACGGGATACGTTTTTAGGCAAACTGTATTTGAAAAATTAGCCGAAGACCAGCATCAGCTAATACTAAAAGACATCAAAAGAGACATTGTTATTGTTCCCGACACCATCGTGCTCTTTACTCTTTGGGAAAAACTACTTGAAAGGAAAGAGCATATTGCCCTAATTGTTGACGAGTATGGTGGGCTGGATGGAATTGTAACAATGGAAGATATTATTGAAACATTGTTAGGATTAGAAATAATTGACGAAAAAGACACTATTACTGATATGCAAAAGTTTGCACGGGAGAGGTGGAAAGCCCGTCAGACAAAGTATAATTTGCTCGACCAACTAAAGAATCGAGACGAATAATTATGTGCCACTTTTTTAACTTTGTATTCCTTGCAGGTAGTTAGGATGTTGTGGGAAATTTTACATCAACCTACAAATCAATGCGCCGACAGGTAAATAGTTTTTTATGATTATCCGCTTTAATGCCTATTATAAATGAGATAATTAAAATGATATGTCATTGCGAACGTTCTTCGTGAAGCAATCTATTAATTAACAGAATTTTATAGATTGTCTCTACCCTCAAAGTACGAAGGTTTCGCAATGTCGCAATGGCTTAAGGTATCATAACGGACAATCATTTAAAAATATTAACGGTAGTCAATCCCATCCGTTTAATTTATCATTGTGTGTTTAATGCTCAATAATTTGCTAATTTTGCAGGTAATTAAATTATTAATAAAATTTTCTATTCATTAATTAATCAAATTAATATGAGAACATTTAAAGTTTTAATGCTTACTGCTTCGGTTGCTCTGCTTATGGTTGCATGTGGTGGCAAAGGTACTAAGGAAGTGGCTCAGAACGAGCAAATAGAAGTTTCTGTTGATTCGTTGCTCAACGATGCTTCAGCGCTGGATGGTAAGGTGGTAAAGTTTGTAGCTACAGTTGACCATGCTTGTATGCACGGTGGAAAGCGTCTTACTGTTTTTGGAACAGTTAAAGGTAAAACCATGAAGGTTGAAGGTGGCGATGTTGTTCAGAAATTCGAAACCTCACTTATGGGCAAGCAGGTTGAAGTAGTTGGAAAGGTTAAGAAAGTGCCTGGAAGTGTTGTAGCCGACTGTGAAACCGAGGAGGGTAAAGATGTGCCTACATTTGCTTATGTTGTAGAGTGTATTAGTTATAAGCAGTTGTAGATTGTGTTGTTGCCTGCCTTCCGCCTGCCTTCTGGCAGTCAGGGCTAGGCAGGAGTTATTGAGTAATTGGGGTAATAATGCGGAGTACTTAAATCTAACATTGTTAGAAAAGTACTCTGCTTTTTCAGTTAATAATGAACTTTCGAAAGATAAATAGGGTTCTTCATCGCGATTTGAGCTACTTTTTTGCGGGAATGGTTATCATTTATAGCGTATCGGGTATTGCGCTTAACCATTTGCACCAATGGAACCCCAACTACATAATTTCGAATGTTGCATTTGAGGCCAAGTTGCCTGCCGATACATCAGCCATTAACCTTGAGGTTATTGAACAGATTACCTCCGATATATACTCCGGTCAGGTGCTTTCGTACTACTACCCCAGGCCCGAAACGCTGAAAGCGTTTGTTAAGAATGGTACCATAACATTCAACCTAGCCAACGGAAGTGCCATGCTCGAGAGGGTAGAGCGCCGTCCCATTTTTAGCCAGTTAAACTTTTTGCATTACAATAACCCCCGCCGCTGGTGGACTGCCTTTAGCGACATATTTGCCGTTGCGCTTATTGTCATTACACTTACAGGTCTTTTTATAATTAAAGGTAAAAACGGAGTTACTCGTAGAGGAGCCTTTCTGGTTGCTGCCGGATTTATTCTGCCCATTTTAGCACTCATTCTTTACTTCGGATAGCACTGAGCCAAAAACTTTTTTAAATTTGCAGCAGTGCATCCAATTGCATATGCTTAAGGCATGGTTTTACAACGTTGTATAGGGTTTATTGCCAAAAACGTGTTTCGAAATATTAAGAATCGCGACACCTTCTAACCCGTTGCGCATCATTCAGCATGCGCGCTCCCTCTCTTTTTGTTTTTCAATTTACAAATACAAACGTTTTAAAATAATATATCATGGAACTTCCATTTGCCGAATCGTATAAAATTAAAATGATCGAGCCTATCCGCCGTAGCACCCGCAAAGAGCGCGAGGAGTGGATTAAGGCAGCCAGCTACAACCTATTTAACCTTAAGAGCGATCAGGTTTTTATCGACCTGCTTACCGATTCGGGTACGGGTGCTATGAGCGACCGCCAGTGGAGCGCTCTTATGCTGGGCGACGAGAGTTACGCCGGAGCCTCGTCGTACTATAACCTTAAGAATGCCATTCACACTATTTTAGGTTTTCAGTACTTTATGCCTACGCACCAGGGGCGAGCTGCCGAAAATGTGCTATTTTCGGTTTTGGTCAAGGAGGGCGATTGCATTCCCGGTAACTCCCATTTCGATACTACCAAGGGGCATATTGAATTTCGTAAGGCGCATGCAGTCGATTTAACCATCGACGTGGCCTGCGATACAGAAGCATATCACCCTTTTAAGGGCAATGTGGATACAGAAAAGTTGGAAGCTTTCTTGGCCGAAAACGCCCATAAGGTACCCTTTGTCATTGTTACGGTAACAAACAATACTGCTGGTGGTCAGCCCGTTTCAATGGAGTGCCTGCGCGAAGTGAAGCGAATTGCCAAGTACTATGGCAAACCGGTTCTTTTCGATTCGGCCCGATTTGCCGAAAATGCTTACTTCATAAAAACCCGAGAGAAGGGCTATGAAAGCAAAACGATTAAGGAAATCGTTCGGGAAATGTATTTGTATGCCGATATGATGACCATGAGTAGTAAGAAGGACGCCATAGTGAATATGGGCGGATTCATTGCCATGAACTCCGAGGATATTTGGCGTCAGTGCTTAACATACAACATAATGTTCGAGGGATTTGTTACTTATGGCGGTATGAGCGGAAGAGATATGAACGCTTTGGCAGCCGGCCTCGACGAGGGCACCGAGTTCGATTACCTCGAAACTCGCATTAAACAGGTTGTGTACTTGGGTAATAAGCTACGCGAGTATGGAGTGCCCATTCAGTACCCCATTGGCGGGCACGCCATTTTTGTCGATGCCAATCGTATGCTTCCCAATATTCCAAAAGAAGAATACAGAGCGCAAACCCTGGCTATCGAGTTGTATATCGAGGCGGGTGTAAGGGGTGTTGAAATTGGCACTCTGCTGGCCGACCGAGACCCTGTTACCCGCGAGAACCGCTATCCACGTCTTGAACTGCTTCGTTTGGCTATCCCTCGCCGTACCTACACCAACAATCATATGGATGTGGTAGCGGCAGGTTTGCGAAATGTACTTGAGCGAACCAATGAAATTAAAAAAGGCTACCGAATTGCTTGGGAAGCGCCCATAATGCGCCATTTTACTGTAAAACTCGAAAAGGCATAATCCTTTAAAATTATGGGCGATTTAACCAAGGGCAATGTTGCAAGTGTAATTCTGAAATTTGCCATTCCCATGCTTTTGGGAAACCTGTTTCAGCAACTTTACAGCATTGTTGATGCAATTATTGTGGGCAAATTTATTGGGAAAGATGCTCTGGCTGCGGTTGGGGCATCGTACCCCATTATTTTTACCATTATTGCAATGGTAATTGGCATTGGCAGTGGAGCATCGGTGGTTATTTCGCAGTACTTTGGTGCCAAAGATTTCGATAAAGTTCGTTGTGCCGTTGATACCACTAATATTTTTCTTTTCTACACCTCAATTGCCATTTCTGTTATTGGAATTGCATCGAGCCGCTGGCTGTTTACAATCCTACAGTTGCCTCAGGACCTCATGGAACCAGCCACGGGCTATTTAAACACCTACCTAATTGGTATGGTAGCCTTCTTTGGGTTTAATGGAACTGCCTCAATTCTGAGAGGAATAGGCGATTCGAAAACACCTCTTTACTTCCTTATTATAGCTACGGTGGTAAATATTGGGCTCGACCTGCTGTTTGTAGTTGTTTTCAAATGGGGTGTCGAGGGGGCTGCTTGGGCTACTGTTATTTCGCAGGCAGGAGCTTTTATTACTGCTGTTATTATTTTGAATAGGAACCATAAGTTGATACGTTTTGCCGTAAAGGGACTAACCTTCGATTGGGCCATTTTCAGGCAGAGCGTTCGTATTGGCTTGCCAACTGGAATTCAGCAAACCTTTGTTGCCTTGGGCATGATGGCACTCATGGGCATAGTTAACACCTTTGGCACCGATGTAATTGCTGGGTACACTGCTGCAGGTCGAATCGATTCGTTTGCTGCGCTACCTGCTATGAATATCTCCATGGCCCTATCGGTTTTTGTAGGTCAAAATTTGGGTGCTGGTAAAATCGATAGAATTCGAAAAGGACTCCAGGTATCGCTGCTATTTTCTTCCATTATAAGCATTGTTACTACCATTGTGGCCCTGCTCTGGTCGGTTCCTCTCATGAAAATTTTTACTACCGATGGGGCTGTAATTGCTATAGGCCGAGATTATCTGGTAATTGTTGGAATATTTTACATTGTTTTCTCTACCATGTTTACCTTTACAGGGCTTCTCCGAGGCGCTGGAGCAACATTAATCCCCATGTTCATTACCCTTTTCTCGCTTTGGTTGGTTCGGATTCCGTTGGCCTATTTTCTGAGCGATATTATTGGTGAAAAGGGCATATGGTGGTCAATTCCTCTGGCTTGGTTCATTGGCATGCTAAGTTCGTTTGTGTATTACCGAATGGGAAAATGGAAAACAAAGGGTGTTGTAAAGGTTGCTTTCGACGACGAAGGATCACTAAATTCTTGAGATAGAATATTGTATACACATTATGGCTCAACCCTTATGGGTTTTCGGCCAATTTAAACTACTTTTACTGCAAAACTATTGCGTATGTCCATGTCCATGACTGGCTTTGGTAAGGCCGAAGCAATATGCAACTCCAAGAAAATAATTGTCGAAATTCGTTCGCTCAATAGCAAACAGCTCGATATTAATACACTTCGCATTCCCAATATTTACCGCGAAAAGGAGTACGAAATTCGTAACCTGCTTTCGCAGGAGTTGGTAAGGGGTAAAATCGATTGCTTTATAAACTTTGAGGAAGAAGCGGCAGTCTCGGTACCCGAAATTAATAGGGCAGTTTTTCGATCCTATTTAGAACAGCTGCATGCCATATCGCGCGAAACGGGCAATGAGTTCGATAGCGCTCAGTTGCTAAGTTCCATTTTAAGGCTCCCCGAAGTGCTTAAAACCGAAAAAAAGGATATTTCTGAAGAAGAATGGAATGCCCTTTTCCAAGCAGTAGGATTGGCAATTGAAAACTTTAAAAATTTTCGTGAGCAGGAGGGAAAGGCAACCGCTTTCGATTTGGTTTCGAAGGTAATGACCATTAAGGACCTGCTAGTCAGTATAGTACCCTTTGAGCAGGAGCGAGTTGCAACGATCCGTCAGAAACTGACCGACGCTCTTGCCAAATTGGGTAGCGATGCGCAGCCTAACCCCGAAAGGTATGAACAGGAACTAATTTTTTACCTAGAAAGGTTCGATGTGAACGAGGAAAAGGTTCGACTGCTGAACCATTGCAACTATTTCATTGAAACGATTAACTCCAACGAACCTGTGGGTCGTAAGCTGGGTTTTATTGCACAGGAAATGGGTCGCGAGATTAATACTTTGGGATCAAAAGCCAACCATGTAGCCATTCAGAAAGTGGTAGTTCAAATGAAGGATGAACTGGAAAAGATTAAGGAACAGTTGCTCAATATTCTTTAGGCATGGAAGGGAAACTTGTTATTTTTTCGGCACCATCGGGTTCGGGTAAAACAACCATTGTGAAACGCTTGCTGCAAGTATTTTCTAACTTGGAGTTTTCTGTTTCGGCATGTAGTAGGCCCATGCGTAACGGCGAAGTGAACGGACACGATTACCATTTTCTTTCAGCCGATGAGTTTCGTTCCCGTATTGCCAACAACCAGTTTGTTGAATGGGAAGAGGTTTATCCGGGTTCATACTATGGTACTTTACACTCCGAACTAGAGCGTATTTGGGCAAAGGGTAATCATGTTGCTTTTGATGTTGATGTTAAGGGTGGTGTAACCCTGAAACAAATGTTTGGAAAACGTGCTCTGGCCCTATTCATCATGCCTCCATCTATCGACGAGTTGCGAGCAAGGCTTACAGCCCGCGGTACCGAAACCCCAGTGAGTATCGATAAAAGGGTTGGAAAGGCACAAGAAGAGTTGGCATACGCCAATCGGTTCGATGCTATTATTGTTAACGATCAGTTGGACCGTGCTGTTAGCGAGGCTATTGAGAAGGTTAAGGTGTTTATAACCCATGAGTAGGGTAGGATTACTATTTGGTTCCTTTAACCCCATTCACATTGGGCATTTGGCCATTGCTAAATACGTATTAAACCATTATAATTTGCAGGAGGTTTGGTTCGTAGTGAGCCCTCATAATCCGTTAAAAGAGTCGAGCCAATTGGCCCCCGAATATCATAGGTTCAGAATGGTTGAGATTGCTCTCGAAAACTCCGAAATGCCCTTTTGGGCATGTAGTGTGGAATTCGAAATGCACCGCCCTTCGTTCACTATCGATACTCTTCAGTTACTATCCCACAAATACCCTGCAAACCAATTTTACCCAATAATTGGTGCCGATTCGCTGGCAAGTATCGAAAAGTGGAAGGATTACACCCAATTGCTTGAGAATTACAGTTTGCTAGTATATCCTCGCGAGGGTTATAATTTGGACGAATTAGTTATAATGTACGGGGCTCATCCTGTTAATGCTCCTCTATTCAATGTGAGTTCAACAAGTATTCGGAATCGAATTGTTAGTGGGGAAAGACCCGAACAACTTTTGCCTAAAGGTGTTTTAGATTATATTTTGAGTTTTAATCTTTATAACTCGCCAACTCAATGAATATAATGCTGAAGGAGGTTCAAACCCAAATGGATTTGGGAAATTATACCGAAGCGGGCAAGTTGCTCGAACAGGCAATTCAGCAAAACCCTTGCGATTATGAAGCCTATTTTTTGCGAGGAAAATTGAATAGGCAGAAAGGCCAAATGGCAATGGCCATCAACGATTTTGCCATTGCATACGAATTGAAACCTAGTTTCGCTGAAGCTCAAGTTGCTCTCGATATGGCTAAAAGCATCATTTCGTTTCGTAACCCCGACCTTTATAATCCTTAATTTTTTTAATTAGTATTTTGAACAAATAGTGCCGTAAAGGGTTAGTTTTATTTAGAAATACTCTAAATAAAATAGTTAACCAAACACTTTACCAATGGCACGATTACTCTATCTATCAATCCTTTTAACTCTTGGGGTTCTTCAAGGGTTCTCGCAAGTACCCCAGAAGATTGCCTATCAGGCAGTTGTTTGAAACGCATCGGGTGTAGCTATTGCCAGTACCGATGTAGAATTGAGAGTAATATTGCTCTCTGGAAGCATTGAAGGAACTCCCGTTTATAAGGAGTTACATACTGTAACAACTTCGCCATTGGGCGTGGTTAGTTTTAATATTGGCGATGGTACTCCCGAATTGGGTAGTATTGCAGAGGTGCCATGGGAAGAAGGAGTCTTTATTGTTGCTGAAATGGCTATTGATGGTGGCAGTTTCGTTGAAATGGGTCGATCGCAGGTTGTTTCGGTGCCCTATGCCCTAAAGGCCGGAGGCCTTGCAAAAGGTGCTGTTGAAATATTACCCGCTGCAGGCCATAACCCCAACGAACCTATTTTTGTGGTTCGCAATAGTAACAACCAAATTGTTTATGCTGTGTACGAGGATGGCGTACGTTTCAACATTGGTAGTAGTTCAAAAAGTAGCCGCGGAGGTTTTGCCGTTGGTAGCCTGATTAACCAAACCAAAGCAGGAAAAGAGCATAACTACCTTACCATTCAGCCTGATAGCGTTCGTTTCAATCTAGTTCAAACAAGTAAAAGTAATAGGGGAGGCTTTGCCATAGGCGGTTTAGTTGACCAAACCAAGAATGGTGTTACTCAGGTCGATTACATGAGTATTCGACCCCATAATATCCGTTTCGCAATCGACGAATCAACAACTACCAAAAGCAATAGGGGAGGTTTCGCCATTGGAGGGCTTGTTGACCAAACCAAAACTTTCAATAACTACTTTTTGGTAAATCGCGATTGTACTTATGTGGCCAATACACTCGCAGCTACGGGCGATGTTCTTGTTTCGGGTAATATTTTGACTGGCGGAACGGTTGGAACGCTACCTACACCGCCTATTTCCGACATAGAAGGAAATACTTATCCTACCGTTCGCATTGGCAATCAGGTGTGGATGGCTCAAAACATTAGGGTAACTAAATATAACGATGGAACTCCTATCCCAGTTTCGGCCGAGTTGAATTCTGTTTTACCCTATTTCACACCAGTGGATTCGTTTCAGAATCCTTTAACCGATCCCCGCTGGGGACTGTTATATGCCATGCAGTATATTGATTCGGAGAATATATGCCCTACCGGTTGGAGGTTACCATCCTACTTAGATTGGAATTTCTTGATTCAGAATTCGGGTGGTTACGATTACGCTGGTGCAAGTCTTAAGGAGCGTGATATTTGGCTCGATCCAATCTATTACCCTGCTAACGGATTCAATGCACGCCCAGCAGGTGCACTCGATTTATACGACAATGAGGGTACTTGGGATTACAGTTATAATGGCTACAAGATGGCTACGGCCTTTTGGTCTCAGCCCGAGGAGATATTCGAAGGGATGTACGGATCTAATGTACTTAGAATTTTTTCCTCCGACCAATTGTCGGAACCCTTTCAGATGGTTTACTTCGAACAAATACCCTATAATGTTGTGGCATTGTCGGTTCGTTGTGTAAAAAACAATGAAGAAACGCCAACTGGGGCGAAATAAAAAAAACACATAGGACATTAAACTAAATCGGACTGTACAAGGCAGTCCGATTTTTTTATTTCTAGTTGCCCGTATCAGTTTGTAGAATAAAAAAATGTTTTTTTATTTGTTGCGGGTTGACTTTTACTACCATATGGTTTAAATTTGTTGGTTACAATAAAAACTACCAAATGATAAAAAATCTACTTTGCCTAATCCTTTTGGCATTTACTTCTGCTGTATACTCGCAGGCCCCAAATGGTTTTTTATATCAAGCACTTGTGAAGAATGCAAGTGGCTACCCTTTAGCAAGTCAAAGTGTATCGGTTAAAATATCCCTTTTAGTTGGCTCTATCAATGGTGAACCGGCGTATTCTGAGGTTCACTCTGTTGAAACTTCTCCAATAGGAGTAGTTTCAATTGTTGTTGGCACTGGAGTTTTAACAACCGGAAGCTTTGTAACTGTTCCGTGGGACGAGGATGTGTTCATCAAGTTAGAGGTAGACCCTAATGGCGGAGAGGATTTTGTGGTTCTGGGTACCAGCCAAATTGTATCTGTTCCCTATGCGATTAAGGCCGCAGGCCTTGCAAAAGGTGCTGTTGAAATATTACCCGCTGCAGGCCATAACCCCAACGAACCTATTTTTGTGGTTCGCAATAGTAACAACCAAATTGTTTATGCTGTGTACGAGGATGGCGTACGTTTCAACATTGGTAGTAGTTCAAAAAGTAGCCGCGGAGGTTTTGCCGTTGGTAGCCTGATTAACCAAACCAAAGCAGGAAAAGAGCATAACTACCTTACCATTCAGCCTGATAGCGTTCGTTTCAATCTAGTTCAAACAAGTAAAAGTAATCGTGGTGGTTTTGCCATTGGAGGATTGGTTGACCAGACCAAAGAAGGAGCTAGTATGGTCGATTATTTATTTCTTCGCCCCGATAGCATTCGCTTTGCTATTGATGAAGGAAGTGTAGATAAAAGCAGCCGTGGTGGCTTTGCCATTGGCGGTTTGGTTGATCAAACCAAATCTTTCTCCAACTACTTCATTGTGAATCGCGATTGTACTTTTGTAACTACACCATTGGCGGCTGCTGGAAACGTTGTTGTAGTCGGAAATATGTTTACAGGAGGCAATGTTGTTCCTCTTCCCTCTGGGCCTGTACCCGACTTTAATGGGAATGTTTACCCAACCATCCGAATTGGTAGTCAAACCTGGATGGCCGAAAACCTACGATCGATAAGTTACAATAATGGAGAACCTATACTAATTAGCCCAATTACTGCCGCTTTTCCTTATCATGTTCCCCGCGACTCGAGTGGTACACCTATTCCTGATCAACGTTGGGGCTTGCTTTATAATCTAGAATTAATTGATGCCACCAGAATTTGCCCCGTAGGTTGGCGCTTGCCTGCTGTTACTGATTGGATTCAACTCATTGACCAGTCAAATGGTTTCGATTTAGCAGGGGGTACTTTAAAGGATCATAATTATTGGGGGTTTCCAACCGATACTCAGCCCAACGGGTTCAATTCACGTCCTACCGGATACGTCTCTAGCTTCATTGCTGCAGGTTGGGTCCACGAATTTTTAAATTATGGTGGTGACGCATCGTATTGGTCTGTCCCAGAGTATATTTCAATCGATGGCCAATCCGAAATCATTTTCATTGGTTCAGGCGATGGGTTGCCTCACTATCCCTTTAGTACATACTACTTTTCATCTGTTCCAACAGCAATTCAGGCTCACGCTATCCGATGTATTAAAATTCAGTAGCTTTTAACAGGAGCTGCCTAACTTTTAAAACCGATAAAACCATGAGAAAAATTTTATTACTTCTATTAACTTGTGCGGTTACAAGCGTATCATTTGCACAAGTACCACAGAAATTTGCCTATCAGGCAGTAGTTCGCAATGCCAATGGACAGGTAATTGTGAATCAGGATGTGTCATTACGAATATCGTTGCTGGTAGGTTCTGTTTCGGGCCATGCAGTTTATTCTGAGTTGCACGAAATTACTACAAGCCCTCTAGGTATTGTAAACCTTCAGGTTGGTGGCGGTACATTACAATCCGGTGATTTTGGTTCTATTCCTTGGGACGATGGTATTTTCATTAAAATTGAAATTGACCCTGCTGGTGGCAATGCATTTGTTTTAATGGGGATTAGCCAGATTGTATCCATGCCATACGCTTTGAAGGCCGGAGGCCTAACGAAAGGTGCTATTGAGGTTAAGCCAGCGGCTGGTCACGACCCCGAAGCCCCCATTTTTGTAGTTCGGAATAGCAACGACCAGATTGTATATGCTGTTTACGAAGATGGCGTTCGATTTAATGTTGGCGATAACTCAAAGAGTACCCGTGGAGGCTTTGCTGTTGGCGGCTTGGTTGACCAAACCAAAGGCGGTAAAGAGATTAATTATCTTACCATTCTTCCCGATAGCGTTCGCTTTAACATTGTTAGTAGCGGAAAAAACAACAGGGGAGGATTTGCTGTTGGGGGGCTGGTTGACCAGACCAAAGAAGGAGCTAGTATGGTCGATTATTTATTTCTTCGGCCCGATAGCATTCGATTTGCCATTGATGAGGGTAGTGCTGGGAAAAGCAGCCGTGGTGGCTTTGCCATTGGCGGTTTGGTTGACCAAACCAAAGCATTTAACAACTATTTTATGGTTAGCCGCGACTGTACATTTGTTATGAACACGCTCAGTGCAGCCGGAAACGTTGTTGTTGGTGGAGACATGTTTACTGGAGGTACTATTGGTACCCTCCCTGTTTCTGATGCTGATGGTAATGTGTATAAAACTATTCGAATTGGCAATCAGGTTTGGATGGCCGAGAATCTGAGAACCACTAAGTATAGCGATGGAACTCCAATTTTAAGTTCTGAATTTAATGATATGCCTCCGCTTTTTTCACCCGAGTACGATGGGGTTCCTTTCCCTCCTAAACCTTGGGGATACCTTTACGCCCTTCAGGTAATAAATTACACCGATAAAAACATTTGCCCAAATGGGTGGCGGCTACCTACACTTATGGATTGGCAAGAACTAATTGGCACAATTGGAGGACCCTACAATGCAATTGCATTAATTGATACTTCACAAAATGAATGGTGGAGTTTAAAGGGAGGTAAGCAGAATAAGTCGAGTAAGAATAACACGGGGTTTAATGCTTTACCTGCTGGCTATTTCGATGCTGAAGTGGGAAACACTGGGGAGCCATTTTTTTACAGCGCCCATTATGAGGCCAATTTCTGGTCTCAACCATTCGATATGGCAGGGCAATGGGTAACTAATGTTATGCGTATTTCAGATAGCTATGGATTTAATGTTAGTAATGACGAATACAATTTTAACGATGTTACTTCATATTACCGAGGTTATTCAGTAAGATGTATAAGAATTGACAATACCCAAGAAATTCCTTAGCAAGTTAAAGCGAGAGGCTGTCATCTAAAACTGACAGCCTCTCGCTTTTAAACAATTAACAGGACAAATTAGCTTGCATTTATCCTCTTTACAAGTTCCATGCCTCTATTAATGGCCTGTTCATTCATAGGAACCATATGGTGGTGCCTTTCGGGTAGCGACTTTTTAAGACCTTTCACCACATTGTCCATTTTTACAACAGGTTTAATTTTCAGGTAGGCTCCCAGAACTATCATATTGAAAGTTTTGGCGCTTTGCATGCGTGCTGCTTCCTCGGCGGCTTCAATCTGGTAAATAGCAATGTCCTTACGTTTCGGATGGCGTGTAATGCCATTGGGGTCGTAAATAAGTACTCCTCCGGGCTTTACCGATTCTTCAAACTTATCGAGCGATTGCTGGTTGAGAATGATTGCTGTGTCGTACTCCTGAAGTATGGGAGAACTAATGCGGCTATCGCTCAAAATTACAGTAACGTTGGCCGTTCCACCACGCATCTCAGGACCGTACGATGGCATCCACGATACTTCTTGGTCCTGCATGATTCCGGAGTAGGCAAGAATCTTTCCCATGGAAAGCACTCCTTGGCCTCCAAATCCTGCTATTATTATTTCTTCTGTCATAGCTGTAATTTTTTCAATGAATTAACCTTTAATATCGCCTAACGGATAAACCGGGAACATATGTTCCACCATCCATTCGTTCGATTTAACCGGGGAGAGTTTCCAACCCGAATTGCAGGTAGATACCACCTCGATGAATTGTGTACCCCTCTTGTTGCCTATGTTTTCAAAGGCTTTTAGTATTGCCTTTTTGCATTTACGAACGGCAGCTGGCGTGTGTACTGCCTGGCGGGTTACAAAATCTACTGCTGGTAGTTGAGCAATAAGTTCGGTTATTTTTAGAGGATGGCCACTCATTTTAATATCCCTGCCGTAGGGAGAGGTTGATGTTGGCATGCCTTCGAGGGTAGTGGGTGCCATTTGGCCCCCAGTCATGCCATAAATACCATTGTTTATAAAAATAACAACAATGTTTTCGCCCCTATTGCAAGCGTGTATAATTTCTGCTGTTCCAATCGATGCCAAGTCGCCATCGCCTTGGTAGGTAAATACAAATTTTTCGGGCATGAGGCGTGCTACTGCAGTAGCTAAGGCTGGTGCACGGCCGTGGGCTGCTTGCTGCCAGTCGATATCGAGGTAGTTGTAGGCCAATACGGAACAACCAACCGGCGAAACCCCAATGGTTTTCTCCTGAATGTCCATTTCTTCAATTACCTCGGCTAAGAGTTTGTGAACTACACCGTGGCTACAGCCTGGGCAGTAGTGCATTATCTTGTCGGTTAAAACCTTGGATTTTTTGTAAACCAGGTTTTCCTCTTTAATTATATCTTTAAGCTCTGCCATCGCTATTTTCCTTTCTTTATAAGTTCTTCAAGTGCATTTACAACCTCGTTGGGGGTTGGAATCATACCACCGAAGCGGCCAAAGTGCTCAACAGGAACCTTGCCGTTAACAGCCAGGCGAACATCCTCAACCATTTGTCCGGCGCTCATTTCAACGGCTAAAAAGCCTTTAACTTTCGAGCACATTTCCTGTATTTTTTGGGTAGGGTATGGGAAAAGAGTTATTGGACGAAGAAGTCCAACTTTTATCCCTTTTTCTCGGGCAATTTCAAGAGCCTTTTGGCAAATACGGCTCGATGAACCGTAGGCAACAAACACATAGTCGGCATCGTCGCACTGAATGGTTTCGAAGCGTACTTCCTTCTCGGTAATGGTTTTATATTTCTCAATCAGTTTGTGATTGAATTTTTCTTGACGCGAACTATCCAACTCCAGCGAGGTGATTACATGGTATTTGCGGTTGGGCTTTTTGCCGGTAGTGGCCCATGAGCCGCTAATTTTCTCAATTTCTTCTGCAGTCCAACGTGGTTTGTATTCACTCAGTTGAACCTTCTCCATCATTTGGCCAATAATTCCATCGGTAAGAATCATAACGGGGTTGCGATACTTGAAGGCTAAGTCGAAGCCCATACCAACAAAATCGTTCATTTCCTGAACCGATGCGGGAGCCAGAACAATAAGCCGGTAATCGCCATGTCCACCACCCTTAACTGCCTGAAAGTAGTCGCTTTGGGCTGGCTGAATGGTTCCCAATCCGGGGCCTCCACGTACAACGTTAACTACTACGCAAGGCAGTTCGGCACCTGCAATATAAGTGAGGCCTTCCTGCTTTAGGCTTATGCCAGGGCTCGACGATGAGGTCATAACCTTTTTTCCGCAGGCGGCTCCACCGTATACCATATTTATAGCAGCCACTTCGCTTTCTGCCTGAAGCACTACCATTCCGGTTTCCTCCCATGGTTTTCGTACCATAAGGGTCTCCATGATTTCGGACTGAGGGGTAATTGGGTAGCCAAAGTAGCCATCGCATCCGCAGCGAATAGCAGCCTCGGCAATTACCTCGTTCCCCTTCATTAGTCTATATTCTGCCATTTTAGTTGATAGGTTAAAATTCAACAAATAAGAAATGGGCCTAAGCTTCGGCTCGGGCCTTAATTTTATAAACTTCAATAACACTGTCGGGGCATACCTGTGCGCAACTGGCGCATCCTATGCATGCCTCGGCATTTGCCATGAAGGCATAGTTGTAACCCTTACCGTTCACTTCGCGGGCAAGGGCCAGCACTTTGGTTGGACAGGCAACAATGCAAAGATTGCATCCCTTGCATTTTTCAACGTCAACCTTTACTGCTCCTCTAACTTTAGCCATATTTCTGTTGTTTATGATTTAATGATTCGATTTTATTGGGTTGTGACTATTTAAGCGGGTGATGTTCGTGAAATTTGGTTAGCCTCAGTTCGAGGTCGGAAAACTGATCCTCCTGTACTTGCGATACGCATGCCCTAAGTCCCTCAAGTCGCTCGCTACCTGTAATAGCAAGCGATATGGCGCTAATGCCGTAGTAGAGCAACTCTTCCATAAGTTCCTCGCCGCTAAGACCGGGGTACGATATGGTGAAGTAGAAGCCATCGGCTAAGGGCTTGCCCTCATCCATGTCGTAAACAATGGTAAAGCCATTATCGGTAAAGTGTTTCTTCATTGTTCTGGCCTTGTCGCCATAAACTTTGACCGATTCAACAAAGTTGAAAGTGCCATCGTTGGCTGCTTTGAGCATGGCTGCAAGCCCGTACTGCGTTGAGTGGCATACCCCCGATGATAGGGAGTACACGCTGCCAAATATCATTGCGTAGCCAAACTGATCCGACGAAAAGAAGCGCTTCAGATCGGGGAAACGCTTATCGAAAAGCGTATCGCTAATAATTAAGCATCCAATACGCTGGCCAGCGTAACTGAACGATTTTGAACTGGATATTAGTAGCAACCAGTTATTGGTGTAACGCGCTACCGTGGCTTGGTAGGGAGGTACTCCGGGTTTCGAAAGGTCCTTGCGGAAATCCATTCCAAAATAGGCAAGGTCTTCAATAACAATGGTTTCGTATTGGGTAGCCAGTTGGCCAATTATTTCGAGCTCTTTTTCGGAGAAACAGATCCACGAGGGATTGTTGGGGTTTGAATAAAGTATGGTGCTTATATTCCCTTTCGCAAGGTAACTTTCGAGTTTCGCCTTCAATTTGTCGCCACGATAGTTGTATACATCGAAGGTTTCGAATTTCATGCCGAGCACCCTTAGCTGCTGCTTCTGAACTGGGAAGCCTGGATCGATGAAAAGAACGGTATCCTTTTGGCTGTAGCACCTGTTGGTAAGAAGAAAGCAAGCCATGGCTCCCTGCATAGAACCTACCGTTGGAATACAGCCGCGCTCCTGAACCTCGATATTCATAAAATTCTTTACGAATCGAGCCATTTCCTTTTTAAGGGCCGGTACTCCATCAATCATGGGATATTTTTGTGCCACACCGCTACGAAGGGCCGCTATTTCGCCCTCTATGCCAATGTTCGATGGCTGCAGTCCGGGAACTCCCATCTCCATCCGGATGAATTTTTGTCCCGATGCGGCTTCAATTTCGTTTACCAGTCTTACAATTTCACGTATGCTGGCGCGCCCAATATTTGGTAATGCAGCTTCCTCAATTTTCTTCTTAACTATGCTGTAAGGTATTGGCGTGTCATTGGGTAACATACTGATAGTTATAATGATGTGGTTTAAAGCGTTTGCATCGATTTGCTAAAATACGAAAAGCATTTCAAAGCACAATTTTAATAAATCTTTAAATAAATTAAAAGCATACTTGCTTGTTTGGGTAACAATTTGTTATTTTTTCGACTTGTTTATAATGATTTTAAAATAAAACTACCCTTTTTTATGTCAATAAGAAACCCGAACAAGTAAAGGTTCGGGTTTAATTGCAACTTAATTTTAAAAATTTACCAGCCCGGTGTAAAGTTTAACCCAAAGTAAGCCGATTGTAACCCACCCAGTTGGTAGGGAATTGCGTAGTAGGGCTCAATAATAAGTGCCCCAAATAAATTGACTCGAAGACTCACGCCTGTACTAACAATGGGTATTTTCTCAGTATCATTATCGGGGCGCCATTTGAATTTTGGGAGGTTATCGCTAGTCCAAGCCACGCCTGCATCGGCAAAAAATGCTAGTTCTGAATAGAACATTTTCGATTTTATAAGGGTCAACCTTTCGGGTCCTGTAAAAGGGATGCGAATTTCGAAGTTGGTAACAATCATTTGGTCGCCCAGAATCTGATTGAAATTGATGGTTTTTCCTTGTATTGAGGATTCGAAAGTGCTGCCACGGTCGTAGCCCCTAATAAACCATGGATAGCCAAGATAAAGAGGGTATATACGGGCCATTTCGCTGGCTTTTCCGTGCCTGCCATTGTAGTACGCTCTGAATGCAAAACTGAAGGGCTTTGCAAAATAGTACTTTCGGAAATCGGCTAGCGTTCCGAAAAAATTCACCTCGCCAAAAACCTTTTCAACCTGTAGCCGGCTTCTATTTCCATTCATGGGCGATGCTATACCAAATGCTGAATTGTCGATTACAAAGGCTGTGTTCACCCTTTGCAGTTGGAATCCTTGCAGATTGAAACCATCCTGAACTCCTCCTTTTCGTCGAATATAGTCGTAGAACCACCCATCCACATATACTTGCGAATACACATCGAGCCGATAGTTGTACCATGCTTGCGATGCTCCCAGCTCGAAACGGAGCGTTTGCGATAAGGGGAATTGGGCCATGCCTCCAAGTGCTGTTTCGAAGGTTCGAAGGTAATACAGGCTAATGGTGTCAACTACGTGCCAATTTCCGTCTATGTCCTGAGCCTGCCCCGATCGAAACCCGTATTGACCATATGAGAATGGTATATGCGATACGGTAGTACCCCAGATTACTCGCCTTTTCTGATTGATGTATGTTACTTGCCCTCCGAAATCGTAAATCTCGCCATTCAGTGCTAATCCAACATGAAAAAGATTTCCTCCAAGAATGTCGCTAAAGAGCATTTCAACGCCTCCTGCCATACCGGTGCCCATTTGGCTGGTTGAAATGCCTATGCCTGCGTTCGAAATATAGTCGAGGCGGAATTTGGGTCGATATCTAACAACCTTAAACGAATCGACGGGGGTTTCGGGTTGCCCCATGCGTTTCGATATGTTTTTATCGATAATGCCTGCAACAGCCCTGTTTAAAGGGGGTAATGTGCCAGCTGTGAAGTCAACCATCATGGGGTAAACCTCCTCCGAAATGAAATCGGCGGGGGTTGCAGTGTAAACCGAGTACTTGCCATCGAAGTAGTAGGAGTAGGCAAACAGGTCCTTCTCGGGCGAATGGCTGAAAGCTGGCGATAGGGGCGTCATTCCGCTTATGCCGGTTAATATGTGGGTTTCTTTAAAAACCTGACCGGTTTGTGGATTGAAACGGTAAACGTTACGGAACCCATCTCTATTGGACAGAAAGTAAATTTCGTTACCATCGGACGAGTAAACAGGATTTAGGTTCTGTGCCCCCGGGAAAATATGATGGGTTTTTATTTCTTTGTCCCTCATATTAATTGTAGCCAAATAGTAGCCGGGCATGCGCTTAGTGAAAACATCTACCTCCGAAGGCATGTCGGTTACGTATACCAACGATTGTCCATCGGGCGACCATGAGGGATGTATATTGCACCAGTTGTCGTTAGTAAGTTTCGAAACCGATTTGGTTTTCAAATTGAAAAGGAAAAGGTCGTTGTGCCCATCGACCAACCCCGAAAGCACTATTTCATCGCCCTTGGGCGACCAAGCGGGGTAATTGAACGAGGGAACGCCCGGAATTTCAATTTCCTCTACCATGCGCTTTCGCTCAACATCTACAATTAGAAGCCTATTTCGGCCTTTCGAAAAGGCTACAAAAGCAAAAAGTTTGCTATCGGGCGACCAGGTGCCAGCCGATTCAATGAAATTGAGCGCATCGATTTCGTTCTTATGAACCACCGATGAAATTTTTTGAACAATCTTGCCCGTTTCGGCATCGGCCATGAAAAGGTCTATGTCGAACAGGTCTTTTTCGGAGTAAAAGGCAATGTATTTTCCGCTTGGGCTTATGGATGGGGTTATGTTTATATGCCCAGCATTGCTTTTGTTTATAACGTTTTTACCAGCAGGCGAGTCAACAGTGTCTTTCATTGACATTTTGTAGTGCTCAATGGTTGCGTTACGCCAAATGTCGGAGAATTCTTTTTCGCTTAGCCCTAGGTACCTTCTGAGGGCCATGTCGTAACCACGTTTGGCTGTTTCAAGAAAAATAGGGACAATGAGTTCGTCGCCAAAATTTCGACCCACAAACGCCCAAAAGGCATGGCCGTATCGGTAAGGGAAATAGCTCTGGTCGCGCGTCATACGTTCGAGCGTAGGGAATTTGTTGTTGAGAACTGCATCGCGCATCCACATGGCAGTATGCGGGTCTACGCTGCCTATGGAAAGGTATTCGGCCATGCCTTCTACCATCCATAGGGGAAGGTTACGCAGCGAGTTCAAATTGGTAGAATCGCCCGAGATAATGGCGTTGAACTGAAAAGCATGAACCAATTCGTGCCCCAGTACGTGGTCGGTTTGCGCCCAGGTTTCCGTTACTGGCATTACAACCCTGTTTTTAAGAGCTTCGGTAACACCGCCAGTTCCTACTCCAACTGAACCGAAAATGGCTGTAGTTTGCTGGAAATCGGCATGATTAGCATAGAAAATTATCGGATTCCTGTCCTTAATTGAATCGCCAAATACCTGATAATGCATATTATACCATTGCTCCGATGCTTGTGCTAAAAGTTGGGCTACCGAATCGTTTTTGAAGTAGTGGTAAATTTCAAAGTTGGGAGATTGAAGTACATCAAATTTGAAATTCTTGTAAATAGGCTTATTTCTGCCGAAATATTGTGCCGAAAGGGAAATGGGCAACGCCAGAACCAACAGCAACAGCCAATCCATTGTATGTTTAAGGCTATGTTTCTTCATAGAAGTGAACGTTTGGTAAACGAATTTTCGAAAGTAGAGGAATTTCCCTTAACAACAAAAAAAATACCATATCGATTACCAATTCAAGCCAAAATAGCGGGTGCTTTAAAAGTTTTTTAACTTTCGACCCATTTCAGCCAAATATGCTATATTGCATTAGAACACAAATCCAAACATTATGGCAGAAAGCGTTTGCATTTTGGGTATTCGAATTAACGACCGCATAAAAGAAGCAGGTAACGTACAACGGGTACTTACCCAGTTCGGATGCTCAATTAAAACCCGTTTGGGCATTCACGAGGTTTCCGAAAGCCATTGTAGCGTTAGCGGCCTTATAATTCTTGAACTCACAGGGCCAAAGGCTGAACATTATAAAATGAAGGAAGCCCTGCAAACTATTGAAGGTATTACCCTGCGTAAAATGGAGTTTTAGGCAAAACCATTCTCCTTCAACTGCTCGCCTAATGCTTATTTGGCGTTTTGTGGTGGGAAAATTAAAAGTTAAGTTTCTCTCTAAGATTTTTGTATCCGGTACTGCTCACCTTAATTCTTGCCCCGCTTTTCATAATACCAACGTACGATTCCTTTTCGTAAGGTTCGAGCCTATCGATTTGTGCTATATTGGTTATGAATGAACGATGCACCCGTATAAACTGGTTGGCAGGTAAGCCATCTTCAAAGTGCTTTAGGGTTTGCTTTTTCATGAAGCGTCCCTTGGTTGTATATATCATTACGTAATCGTCCTGTGCTTCGAGGTAGTGCACCTCGTTTACCGGAATAATATTAATCCCTTTCACATCTTTGATTACTATGCGCGAAATGGGTATTCCAGCGGTTAGTTCACCGGCTGCTTCGGAAGGAGAGAGGGTAGTTGCTTGTTTCGAATTTATTCTAGCTGCTGCTTTCTCCAGTGCGGTTGTTAGCCTCTCTTTCGAAAATGGTTTCAACAAGTAGTCGGTTGCATTTTGCTCGAAAGCTTTTATGGCATACTCATCAAAAGCGGTTGTGAAAATTACTTGGGGTTCGTGCTCCATCAGTTCGAGTACTTCAAACCCATTGAGCCTTGGTAGCTGAATGTCTAGAAGTACCACCTCGGGTTTCTCCTTGTTTATGGCAATAACGGCCGAATAGCCATCGGGACATTCACCAATTACCTCAATGTTAGAGGTCTCGCTTAAATATTTTCGAATTAGTTGGCGTGCGGGCTCTTCGTCCTCAACAATTATAACTCTCATGGCGCATAGGTTATATTACAAAAGGTATGTAAATGGTTACAATAAAGTGCGTTTCGGTTTGGCTAGTGCTTATAAGCGATTCTGACCCATAAATAAGTTTCAACCGTCGCCTAATATTGTCCAGACCAACACCCGTTCCGGCCACAGCAAATGGGTCGGTGGGGTAGGTGTTTGAAACTTCAATTTCTAATCCGGCCAAGTGCTTTGTGAAGCGGGCAATAATTTCAGTTTTGTCGGGGGTTTGGGCTACACCGTGCTTTATGGCATTCTCAAAGAGTGGTTGAATAATCATGCCGGGCACCCTAATACTCATGCATTCGGGGGCAACCTCGAAGCGGTAAGCTAACCTTGAACCAAAGCGAACCTTTTCTATTTCGAGGTAGCCAATGCAGCTCTCAATCTCCTTTTCCAGGGGCACCATGCTCGATGGCGATTGCTTTAGCGAGTACCGGAGCAACTCCGACAGGCGGATAATCATTTCTTGTGCTTTTTCGGGTGCCGAGATGGTTAGCGTACTCACCGAATTTAAACTATTGAAAAGGAAATGGGGGTTCACTTGCAACTTTAGCCAGTTGAGTTCAGCGTCCTTAACCAGCGACTTCAATTCCCCCTCTTTTAAAAGTTTCTCACGAAAGCTCTGGATGTAAATAATCAGATAGAAGATGAGAGCCAGAAATAGGTATATTGCTATTCCGTAAATTACTCGACCAATGGTCGATGCATCAATAAAGCTGGAGTAGGGTGAGCCCGACTGTGCGTAATATTTTAAAAAGGCTAGCGAAATGTATACCTGAATGGCCACGCTCAGCGCTGCGGCACCGGCATGGTTAATGGCAATGGACAGAGTTTTGCCCGTTTCAATATCGGAAAAACGTACCCAGTACCAAAGACCAAACGAAAGAAGAACCCAAAGTGAGTTGGTTGCCAAACTATCGACTATAGCATCGGTTAGTTCAATGTTGAATAAAAAAATCAGAACGGTCGAGTGGATGGCCATTACAACCATCCACACGACCATTAGTGCGATTCTTCCGCGTATTGTGCTTGCGAAGGGGTGAAGCATTTAGAAACTTTTAATTTCGCCACCACCAAATATTGCTACTCCGCGAATAACTAGTTCCTTGTCGCTGTTTTCGCCTTCCGATTTCTGTACGTTCAATCGCTTGTCGGAGTAGCCTCCAAAAATTGCGGTAACTTCAATTTTTATTTTCCAATCGGAGGGAACCACAATTTTTGATCCTCCAAACAGGCAGAACATATCGAGCGAATTCCGTCCTGGTGCCAGTTGGGCATCGCCCATGTAAAATGTACTCCCTCCAAAGATATTGGTTACGCGGCCACCTTTAAAGTTTTTGGAACTAACGCGCTGCTCGCTGCCACCAAAAATCGACATGTCGTCTATGTAATCAACGTCTATTATCCCTTTCCGCATACCAAATCGGGGCATGTGTCCTTTGCTATGGAATATTAGAATAAGGCCTATAGCCACAAAAACCGTTGGCCAGAAGAAATACTTTATAGGGTAGTTATATCCTAGGACTTTGGCTGAAAGGAAAAAGGCTCCTAAACCAACCAGTACTAGGCCGGTAACCCTCGATTCGCTTTTGCCAAGACTAATAAGACCAATAACGATAAGGAGCGATGGCCATGTGAAAATGAAGCGGTTCCATTCGTATGGTATCAGGTCGAACCTGTCGGCAAACAGGAAGAGACCAATTGTAACAAGAACAAGCCCGAATATGAGTCGGCTGTTGTTTGAGCGTGCAGGTTGTGCATCCATTCGTTCCATAATTTTCGAATTTAAAAGTTATATGCAAATGTATACTGCAATCATTCGTTGGAAAAGATTAAATCGGTAGAAGGGTTTTTTTTGTAGGTAAAAGCGCAAAAACCTTTCATTCAAGTTACCTGTAGCGGTAAGCTGCCTTGCGAAGCCTGTCCATAATGGCAATGCCTATCCCAATATCGGGTACAGGTTCTACCACAATGAACTCAACGGGTTGTTCTTCCATTCTATGGATGGCAGCAAAGAGGTTCACTGCGCATTCGCGCAAATCGCTTTTTTCTGAAAGCACAAAGTATTCCTTGTACTCTAGTGAAGGTAAATTGGAAAAGGCAATTATACCACCCTCTCTGGGGTTTAGGTTCTCGGGTAAGGATTCGCCAATGATATATAAAGGCTTGTTAGGACTGTAGTGGCTTTTCACCATTCCGGGAGCCAGGATTGCTTGGTTTTGGATTGTGCTGGGCGAATAGGGTAAAACCTTTTCTATGTCTTCTTGTGTAATAACTCCATGTCTCAATATTTCAAATCCTTCGGGGTTCAACGATATTATGGTCGATTCAATCCCAACATGGGTTCTACCTCCATCGAGTATGCACTTTACATGGGGCAGCTGCTTGGCTACATGCTGAGCAGTTGTTGGGCTCACCCTGCCAAATTTGTTAGCGCTGGGGGCCGAAATGGGGCATTGCGATTGTTTAATTAATTCCAGAGCAACCGGATTGTTGGGCATTCGAATGCCTACCGTGGGCAGCCCCGATGTAACAATGTCGGGCACAATATCACTTTTGGGAAGTACCATGGTGAGCGGCCCGGGCCAGAATATGCTGGCGAGCTTGTGCACACGTTCATCCATGCCATTAATCAATGGCTCAATGTCGTTTATATGGGCAATGTGAATAATTAGCGGATCGAACGAGGGGCGCTCCTTCATTTCAAATATTTTGGCTACAGCCAATGGGTTCAATGCATTGGCACCCAATCCGTAAACGGTTTCCGTTGGAAATGCTACCAGTTCCCCCATTCTTATGAGTTCGGCAGCTTGTTTTATTTGCTCATTCAGCATCATGAAACGGTACTAACGCTTTTTGTGCACTTTCGATTTTTGCTCAACCTGCTCGCGGAGCAAATTCTTGTACTGAACTATTTTATCTTGAATATCGCTACGACCCACCGACACGATTTGTGCTGCCAGAATGCCCGCATTTTTTGCCCCATTCAGGGCTACTGTGGCAACGGGAACCCCTCCGGGCATTTGTAGTATTGACAAAACCGAGTCCCACCCATCGATAGAATTTGACGATTTAATGGGAACTCCAATTACAGGTAGAGGCGAAATGGCAGCAATCATGCCGGGAAGGTGTGCAGCACCTCCAGCACCAGCAATAATAACTTCGATACCTCGCTTGTGCGCTTCCGATGCGAATTGGAACATTTTTTCGGGTGTTCGGTGCGCCGAAACAATGTCAATTTCATACGAAATACAAAATTGCTGCAGCATTTCGGCGGCTTGCTGCATAACGGGCATATCGCTGTCCGAACCCATTACTATGCTTACATGCTTTCTTTCCATGACTTAACCTTTAGGGTTCGTTGAACAAATTCGGCCTTAGCAAGTGCTTCCTCCATAGTGGTTGCAATAATAGTTGCATGTCCCATTTTTCGGAACGGACGGGTTTGCTTTTTCCCATATAAATGTACTTTAACCCCATCAATTGCCATGCACTCAGTAAGCCCTTCATACCTAACAGGGCCGCTATGGTTGGGTTCGCCAATGAGGTTAACCATTACTGCAGGAAGTTTCAGTTTGGTGCTACCCAGTGGGAGGTTCAGAACGGCACGTAGATGTTGTTCGAATTGCGATGTGATAACGCTTTCTATGGTATGGTGGCCGCTATTGTGGGGTCGGGGTGCTACCTCATTAACAATCAAATTTCCATTGGTATCTACAAAAAACTCAACGGCCAGTAGTCCGGCCATACCTAATTTGTCAATAAGGTCTATGGCAAAGCTTTCGGCCATATTGCAAAGTTGTTGCCCAATGCCCGCAGGGCAAATGAGTTTATCAACCAAATTAGCGCGGCTATCGAAAACCATTTCAACGGTTGGGAACGACTTGAGCTCTCCTTGCAGGTTTCGTGCTGCAATAACCGCAATTTCTGTAGCAATGCCGATTTTTTGCTCAATAACCGAAGGTTCGTCGAAGAGTTTGTCTGTATCACAAGTGCTATTTACTATTAGCACCCCACGCCCATCGTATCCCCCCTTACGAAGTTTCTGAACGAAAGGGAAATATAGCTTACCATTCGAAATAGCTTCGATTATTTCTTCCCGATTTTTAAACAGTTGAAAAGGGGCAGTGGGTATACCATGGTCTCGATAAAACTCCTTCTGATGGCCCTTATCCTGAATAAGCTGAAGTGTAATTGGATCGGGCACGATGGTTAAACCTTCCTCCTTGAGCTTGAAGAGGGCATCGATATTTATACTTTCAATTTCGTAAGTGAGAACATCCACCTGTTTACCGAAATGGTATACCGAATTGAAATCGTGGTGACTACCCTTAAAGTATTGGGTTGCAATGCTGCCAGCAGGGCAGTTTTCATCGGCATCGAGAACGTAGGTTGCAATGTCCCACTTGCTAGCCTCCTGAATAAGCATTTTACCCAGTTGGCCTCCGGCCACAATTCCTAGTTTTAAGTTGGCGGCTTCGAGTTTTTTCATGTGGATTTTTACTGGTGGAAAATGGTTAGTATATCAATTCTTCTACCGCTTCTTTGGCCTGTTCCAGCTGCTTTTCGAGTTTCGATGGGCTGTAAACTTCAACACTTCCAGTAATTCTTTTATGAAAGAAAATTACTGCCTCGTCGCCAGGGAAACTCATTTCGAATTCGAAAATGTGAAGTTCAACATTTTGCTCTCCCTCCTCACCCGTGGAAGCGTTAACCTCAGTCCATATTATGGCCATGGCCTTGTATGTTTTACCATCCCATTGTGTTCCAGCAGCATAAATGCCATCGGGGGGGATGAGCTTTCCAGTCTCCTCAATTTGAACTTTAAGTGTTGGAAAATTTATAGTTCTAAAATAGTGCGTTCCTTTACCTAAGGGTGCTACAATAATATACTGATGGTCGAGGTATGCATTGGCCCTTTGAATGCGACCCTCCTTCAGAGCTTTTCGAATGGTGGTTGAACTTACGGTTTCGTGCTGAATGTCCTGCTCCGGAATTTCTTCAACCCCAAAATCCAATTCCTTGCTAAGGTTGTACAGGTATTCGTAGTCGCCCTGACGATTATGCCCAAAATGGTGATTGAACCCAACAACAATAAATTTGGCGCCAAGCTTTCCAATTAGCAAATCCCTGATAAACTGCTCCGATGAGGTTCGCGAAAACTCTAAAGTGAACTTTACAATTATAAGGTGGTTGAGTCCGGCTTTGCTAAGAAGTTCAATTTTTTCTTTTTGAGAGTTAATGAACATTAAGTCCTTGCCTTCCGTTTCGGGATATAAAACCTTGCGAGGGTGAGGGTAGAAGGTTATAAGAACCGATTCACCTTCGATTTGACGGGCTATTTCGTTTATTCTGTTAATAATGGTTTTATGACCGATGTGAACACCATCGAATGAGCCTGTTGTAACAACCGGGTTTTTAATGCCTTTAACGTTGTCGAAACCGTAATGTACTTGCATTTTAATTAGTATGTAAGTCTCGGAATGCTATTTTATGAAATACGCAATTTTTTCGAGTGAAGTAATCATATCGTATTCTTCGAGATACGCTCCTTCGGGTACTATAAGTGGCGTGGTAGTGAAGTTTAATATACCCTTAATGCCCGCATTTACTAATAATTCAGCAATTTGGGGCGCCGAATCGGGAGGAGAAGCGATTATAGCAATTGAAATGCGCTCTTTTGCCGCTACTCCTTTAAGTTCGCGAATATGGTGACAATAAACCCCTGCAATAACTCGATTAACCTTGTTCTCATCCACATCGAATGTGGCAACAATATTGAGTTTGGGCCTTTTCCCCTTGAAATAGGCAGTAACTGCTCGCCCAAGATTTCCCATTCCAACAACTGCTACATTTATGCCCGTTTTATGGTCGATTATTTCGCCAATAACATTTACAAGCTCCTTGGCATCGTAACCGCGTTTTTTCATGCTCGAGTAGCCTATAAGCATCAAATCGCGACGTACCTGAACGGCTGTTATGTTGTGTAAGCCGGCCATTTCGTAGGAGTATATGTGGGTTTTACCCTTAGCAAGGCAATCTAAAAGCGACCGGCGGTATTCGCTTAGTCGCTCAACGGTTTTCCCAGGGAGCTTCATAGGGTTAGGCATTTAGTTTTTGTCATCGAACTATAAATCAGTCACAAAAATATTGAAATTTTGTTAATAGCAGCATGTAAAGTTTGCCATTATTGCGATGCATGAAAAGTTGAAATTATTTAAGTGCAATTCCATCCTTTTCAATTGTTATAGTTTGGTTGCGAAACAGTGAACCAACCGCTATTTTGAAATTCTTCTTGCTCATGCCTACCTCCCTGTAAATAATTTCGGGATCCGACTTGTCGCCCAATGGAAGGAAGCCATTGGCTTTTTGCAGTATGCTAAGCAGTTGATTGGCCAAGTCGTCGATTTTGTGATGGCCAGGCTTCGTTAACGAAATGTCGATTTTATCATCGTTGCGAACCTTTTTAATGTATCCTTTGGTTTTTTCGCCTATTCTTATGGGGGAGAAAATTTCGTTTTTATAAATAATTCCCCAATGTAAGTTTTCAATAATTACATTATAACCGAGTTGGGTTTGGTTGCAAATAAGTATATCTACCTCCTGGCCGTAATCGTATTGGGGCATTACATTATCTAAAAACTTATCGAGTTTAGCCGAACCAACAATTCGCTGGGTATTTAAATCAATATAAACCCTTACAATGTACCAACGGCCTTCCTCCATCCTGATTTTTTGTTCGCGGAATGGTACAAGTAAATCCTTTGCTAGGCCCCAATCGCAAAAAGCACCCGCATTATTTACCGAAACAACCTTCATTTGTGCAAACTGGTCGACTGTGGCTAAAGGGGTTTCGGTTGTTGCCACAATTCGGTCCTCCGAGTCGAGATAAACGAAAACTTGAACGGAGTCGCCTATTTTAGCTTCCAATGGCACATATTTACGGGGCATTAAAATTTTTCCTAGGTTTTCTCCATCGAGATATGCTCCGAATGTTACCAGTTCGCTAATGCTTAGGTTATTGTATTTGCCAAGTTCTGCCATGAATTGTATTTTTATTCCACAAATTTACTCTAAATTATTCTATTCCTAATTATATTGCGTAGTTGGCTAAGTTCATGAGCAATGGAGTAGTTATGATTCGGCGAAGTGTTTTTTAGTTATATTTACACTCAAACTTAAAGTAATTAATAGTAATGGATATTTTTTTAGTTTCAGTTGCAATAATTTTTTTGGTTTTAGGGCTCATTGGATGTATAGTTCCGGTTCTGCCAGGCCCTCCCCTCAGTTTTGTGGGTATGCTGCTGGGTTACTTTACCCGTTGGGGCGATTTTAATGTCAACTTGCTAATTTGGTTGGGTATAGCTGCCGCTATTGCAACGGCGTTCGACTATATTTTGCCCATATGGGCAACCAAACGATTTGGTGGGTCGAAAAGAGGGGTTTGGGGTGCTACTTTAGGTTTGGTTTTGGGATTATTCTTTTTCCCTCCCATAGGAATTATTATTGGGCCTTTTTTAGGTGCCTTCATTGGCGAATACACTTCTGCGACTAGCAGGCCCAATGCATTACCTGCTGCCATTGGCTCATTTATAGGATTTCTGTTGGGAACAGGGGTAAAGTTCGCAGTAGCAGGAGTAATTACCTACTTTTTTGTTATCGAAATATTTATTCGCTAAAGCGAAAGGGTTTTATGCCTTGGGTGCTTCCTCCTGTTTTCGGTGAGCATTGCTAACTTTAATGTTGCGTCCTTTAACTTGGGAGTCGTTAAGCGATTCAATAGCTTTTAGGGCATCGTCATCGTTATCCATTTCTACAAAGGCATACCCTTTAGAACGTCCTGTTTGTTTGTCGCTAATAATTTTTACGTTCGCTACATTTCCGAAAGGTGCAAAGAGATCTTTAATTTCCTGAGGGGTCATGTTGTAAGCAAGGTTTCCTACATAAATGTTCATGGCAATAATGATTAATTAATTCACTAATATAAAATTATAGCATTTTTTTTTAAATTGAATAAAAAAAAGGCAGCTTTTTAAACTGCCTTTTAAAAATAACTCGAGAAAATTACTGACCAAGGGTTGCAACCATCACTGCTTTAATAGTATGCATGCGATTTTCGGCTTCATCGAAAACGATACTGGCATCGGATTCAAACACGTCCTCGGTTACTTCCATAGATTCTAATCCGAACTTTTGGAAAATATCCTCGCCAACAGCAGTTTTACGGTTGTGGAATGCAGGAAGGCAATGCATGAATTTGCAGTTAGGATTGCCAGTGAGTTCCATAGCTTTTTTATTCACCTGGTATGGTTTCAGAAGGTTGATTCTTTCAGCCCAAACCGATTCGGGTTCGCCCATCGATACCCATACATCGGTATAAAGAAAATCGCAACCTTTAACACCTTCGGCAACACTTTCGGTGCGGGTAATTTTTGCACCGGTTTCCCTGGCAATTTCAAGGCACTGGTTGTATAGTTCGTCCGAAGGCCAGCATTGTTTTGGAGCAACGGCCCTAAAATCCATGCCCATTTTGGCAGCTCCCACCATAAGCGAATTACCCATATTGTTTCGAGCATCGCCTAAGTAAGCAAATGTTACCTTGTTAAGTGGTTTGCTGCAATGCTCGCGCATGGTAAGGAAGTCGGCAAGAATTTGGGTTGGATGAAATTCAGTAGTTAGGCCATTCCAAACTGGCACTCCTGCATACTTGGCAAGGGTTTCAACAATTTCTTGGGAGTAACCACGGTACTCAATTCCGTCGTACATACGACCCAGTACGCGCGCCGTGTCTTCCATCGATTCCTTTTTACCCATTTGAGAGCCCGATGGGCCAAGGTATGTTACATGTGCACCCTGATCGAATGCTGCCACTTCGAAGGCGCAACGTGTGCGGGTCGAGTCTTTCTCGAACAGAAGAACGATATTCTTGCCCTTTAAGCGTTGCTGCTCAGTTCCGGCGTATTTGGCTGCTTTAAGATCGGCCGATAGGTCGAGAAGGAATTGAATTTCCTTTGGAGTAAAGTCGAGTAGTTTTAAAAAACTACGGTTTCTTAAGTTGAATGCCATATTAATTCTATTTAATTGGGAGTTAAAAATTGTAATTAGTTTTCGTAATCAACGGTTATTTTTGTACCGTAACTCATGTCCGACAGTTTAGTGGCTTCGGTAATTACGCTCATGTGGCCCCCTTGGTCGACGAATTCTAAACAGGCACGAATTTTTGGAGCCATGTTGCCCTCGCCAAACATGCCTTCGGCCAAATATTTTTCAGTATCGGCTTTGTTGAGGAATTCCAGCTTCTTTTCGTTTCCCTTTTTGTAGTTGATGTAAACATAAGGAACATCGGTAAGGATGTAGAATTCGTTGGCACCAATTCGCGATGCAAGCAGTGCAGATGCTAGGTCCTTGTCGATTACTGCTTCAGCAGGACGTACATCGTTAACCTCATCGATGTAAACTGGAACACCACCACCTCCGGCAGCTATTACTATAATGCCCTGATCAACGAGTTGCTTTATTACTTTTTCGTTCAGAATGCCAATGGGTTTAGGCGAGGGAACCACACGGCGCCAGCCGGTGCCGGTGTCCTTTACTTCGTCTTTAAATATCCAGCCCTTGGATTTGGCTAGCTCATCGGCCTGGGCCTTGTTGTAAAGGCGGCCAACGCGCTTGGTTGGATTTTTAAAGGCAGGGTCGTCGTGGTTAACAATAACTGGAGTTACCAAGCAACAAACCTCGCGATTAATGCCATGCTTTTTAAGCACATTGCGGAGCATTCGCTCTATCATGTATCCAATTCCTCCCTGCGAGTCGGCAACGCATATGTCGAGGGGCATTTGAGGAATATTGTAAATTTGCTCGCCTGCGTCGTTTCGCATTAAAATGTTTCCAACCTGAGGGCCGTTGCCATGGCTAATTACCAGGTTGTAGCCTTCCTTAATAAGATAAACCAAGTTTTCCAGGGTGTTGGTGGTGTTTTGCTCCTGTTCTTCAATGGTTCCGGCTTGGTTACCCCGAAGCAAAGCATTGCCACCCAATGCAACTACTGCTAATTTGCTCATAATCTATTTGTTGTTTAATTGTTCTCGTTTTTGAACAGCAAAACTATAAATTTTTTTGTTCAACACTTAAACATACAACCATTCTAATCGATGTCCCTTAGCACTTGCGCTCATGTTTAATAACATTTATTGGCGTTTTGCTGAGCAAATGGGATTGTTTGGGCATAAAATGCTCGTTTGGCTACACTACGTTTTGAAAAAAAAGTTTATCTTTAGCACATAGTTAAAAAAATCGCTTTTTCAGCTCATTTTCATTATAGGTTTTATGTATAAGGGCAAGGCTTATTTTTCGTTCGCTTTTTTTATCATACTTTCTGTTTTTTCTACAATTTTTTATTCGTGCGATCAATTAACCAGTAAACCCATAAGTGAGGGGATTATTGAGTATGCAATTTCGTACCCCGATACTCTACTGCCTATCCGCTACGATCCAAGCCTTCGGCCCAACAAAATGTTGGTGAAGTTTAAGGATAATAAAACCCTAACAATTATTCAGGGGATGTCGGGCTCCTTATCCTTTTCGTTAGTTCAGAATGTGAAAGGAAATCATCAGCTTATTCTCATTAAACTTTTCAACAAAAAATTTTACTACGAGGATAATTTCGAAGCGGGGGAACTTCCGCTTATTTTTATGCAAATGCCAAATTTAGTAATTGAGCCAACCGATGATTTTGTTCGCTATAAGAAGTATAAGTGCATTCGCGCAGTAGCCTATTTCACCAGCGATTCGTTGTCAAGTTTCGAAGTGCTTCATACACCCGATATTGCCATAGCAAACCCAAATTTAAACACCCCATACCAGCAGTTGCAAGGAGTACTTTTGAAGTTCCGCTTGAAACTATGGGGACAAACCATGCAAATGGACGCCATTAAAGTTAAGGGCACCAATATACCCGACGACGAATTTACGGTACCCAAAGGTTACGAACTTATAACCCGCGATGTGTTGGCCGATATTATTACCCTAGTTCAATAGTTTTATCCCTAGCTATAGTACCTTATTGCTTATAATTTCAATAACTACCGGCAAATTGCTATTTCCAATGCATTGTTTGATGAATTTTGATAATTTATCTGTTATTTTGCATGCTAATTTGGATTAAAAATTCAAGGTAATGGCCAAACCCGATAAAAAAGCAAACGAATCAGACGAGCAAAAAAAAGGTTCATTTTTCGAAGACGAAAGAGTTAAGTTTACAATCGGAGTTTTCGTTGTATTTTTTGCAATATTCCTTGCCCTTTCCCAAATATCGTACATTTTTACATGGCGAACCGACCAAAGTGCCGAATGGGCTAGCGTGTTCAGTGGGTCTTCATTACGGGTTGAAAATTGGGGAGGTAAAGTGGGAGCGCTTTTTGCATCGAGCCTCATGAATCATTCATTCGGAATTTCATCATTGGTTATTCCTTTTTTAGTTGTTCTGTTAGGGCTGAAGCAACTTAAAATAAAGCCTTTCCAAATCCGAAGAACCTTTTTTAAATCTATTTTAGGAATAGTACTGCTTTCGTTGGTTTTAGGTTTTTTGTTTGGCGACTTTGGAGGCTTTTTGGGCAGCGGCCTGGGAGGGCAGCATGGTCTTTTTATAAGCCAGTGGATGAGCGCTTTTGTTGGTAAGCTAGGTACCGCTCTGCTACTTTTTATTTTTTCGGTAGCTTTTATAATTTATATAAGACCCAAATCGATTTACTCAATGCAAATAATTGCAAGGCAAATTGCATGGGCTATTGGGTCGCTATTTAGTCCCAAGGCAAAAAGTGATGATATTGAAAAGATCGAATTCGATTCATTCGAAAAGGAACCCGATGAACCCGTTCAGGATGTAGGGCCTTCCATTGAGTTTGCCAACAATGACAACGGCACAGTCATGAATATAGTTGATCCGCTAATCCTGAATGGGGATGAAGAGCAAGAATTCGAAAGTGAGGATGAAATAGTTTCCACAAAAGATAATGAAAAGGAAACGGAGCTGGACGTAAAGGACAACCTGAGCAACAGTTATATTACCGATGAAGTGGAACTCACTGTTGAGTTTAACCGCGAGCAGGAGGGTGTAGCTGCACAAACAATTTTGGATGAGGAGTACGATCCTACCCTGGATTTATCGATGTATCAACGCCCGCCCCTCGAGCTACTTGAAGACTACAAGAATCGTCAAGCCCCCGTTTCGGACGAGGAGTTGCAGTCGAATAAAAAACGAATAGTTGAAACGCTTGCCAACTATAAAATTGAAATTGCGCGAATTGTTGCCACCGTAGGGCCTACCGTTACGTTGTACGAAATTGTTCCAGCACCCGGTGTTCGGATTAGTAAAATAAAGAGTTTAGAAGACGACATTGCCCTTAGCCTGTCGGCTTTGGGAATTCGTATAATAGCCCCCATCCCGGGTAAGGGCACAATTGGTATCGAGGTTCCCAATCAGAACCCCGAAGTTGTTTCCATGTATTCCATACTTCGTTCGGCAAAATTTCAGGAGAGCAAGTTCGACTTGGCTATTGCCCTTGGTAAAACAATTTCAAACGAAACTTTCGTTATCGATTTGGCTAAAATGCCTCACCTGCTTGTAGCGGGTGCTACAGGTCAAGGAAAATCGGTTGGACTGAATGCCATAATTGCATCGTTACTGTATAAGAAGCACCCTTCGCAGCTCAAGTTCGTATTGGTCGACCCCAAAAAGGTAGAACTTACTCTTTATGCTAAGTTGGAAAAGCATTTTCTGGCAAAACTGCCCGACACCGAAGAGGCAATTATAACCGACACCCAGAAAGTTATTAATACGCTCAACTCGCTTTGCATTGAAATGGATTCGCGTTACGATTTGCTGAAAGCTGCGCATGTAAGAAACCTGAAGGAGTATAACGAAAAATTCATTGCTCGTAGGCTGAATCCCAATAAAGGGCATAAATTTTTACCCTACATAATTGTTATAATCGATGAGTTTGCCGACCTAATAATGACTGCCGGGCGAGAAATTGAAACTCCCATTGCCCGATTGGCCCAATTAGCTAGAGCAATTGGAATTCATTTAATTATCGCCACGCAACGACCAACCACAAATATTATTACTGGAGTAATTAAGGCCAACTTCCCTGCTCGAATTGCTTTCAGGGTTTCATCAATGATCGACTCCCGAACCATTTTGGATACTCCGGGTGCCAACCAACTTATTGGTAGGGGCGACATGCTTGTTGCAACCGGAAACGATTTGGTTCGTGTTCAGTGCGCTTTTGTTGACACGCCTGAAATTGAGCGGTTAACCGATTTTGTTGGAAATCAGAAGGGGTATTCTACAGCATTTATGCTTCCCGAATATACAGGCGATACAGCCGATGAGCAGCAATATGTCGATTTGCAGAAAAGAGACGGTATGTTTGAAGATGCTGCCCTTCTGGTGGTTCAGTACCAGCAGGGGTCAACATCGCTCATTCAGCGCAAGTTCTCAATTGGCTACAATAGGGCTGGCCGTATAATGGATCAGCTTGAGGCAGCCGGAATTGTTGGCCCTTCTGAGGGCAGCAAGGCACGTCAGGTTTTAATTACCGATGAAGTTTCGCTACAGAAAGTTTTCGAAAGTTTAAACCAGATGTAACAATCGAGGCAATTTTTATACTTTTGCACGGTATTTGAAAAATAGCAACTAAAATATTAGCGATGAGAAAATTTTTTCGTTTTGCATTCATTTCAGCCTTAGTTTTTAACTGCATTTCTCTTGAGGCACAAGTCGATCCCAACGGGAAAGACATTATAAAACGATTTTCCGATAAAATGCGGACATTTCAAACGGTAAAGGCAACTTTCAGCTTTACGCTTGAGAATTTAAAGGAGGGAATATCAGATACCTACGAAGGAAAACTGCTGCTTAAGGGCAAAAAGTACAATCTTGAACTTATGGGTATGCATGTTTTCTTCGATGGAATAACCAAATGGCAGTACATTCCCCAAGCCAACGAGGTAACTTTATCCAAACCAAACTCGCAGGAAGGTAGTTTCTTCGACGATCCCACACAAATATTTACCGATTACGAAAAGGATTTCAAATCGAAGTTTATTGGCGAAAAGGTAGAGGGCGGCAAATCGATTTACGAGGTCGATTTATACCCTAACGATTTGAATGCTACCTATTCCATTATAAAATTGAAATTCGAAAGGGACAATCTTGAACCATTCTCGATAAAGTACCAAGGAAAGGACGGAAATAACTACATTATTAAGGTGAAGCGTTTCCGCTCAAACCTTCCTGCTAGGGACGAGGAATTCGTTTTTGAAACCAAAAAGCATAAAGGACTTGAAGTTGTTGACCTGAGGTAATGCCCCGAATCTGACAAACTACCCCGAAAGGCAAAAACAAGCTACTGCTTTTCGGGGTATTCTATTCTAGCATGGTAAGTGTTCAGCAGCTTCTTTTTGAATACCTGCTTAATGGTTGGAATGTCCTTAAAGGTTATATTCGACTCTGAGAACTGATCCTCCTGGATTTGATAATTTATAATGTTTTCAACAATATCGTCAATAGATTCGTGGGTTACCTTTTTAAGTGCCCTCGAAGCAGCCTCAACCGAGTCGGCCATCATAAGAACAGCGGTTTCCTTCGAATTGGGTTTGGGCCCTGGGTAAACAAAACGTTGGAATTCCTCCTTCATTTCGGGGTACTTGTCGCGAAATAGCCTGAAAAAGTACTGCACTTTGCTGGTGCCATGGTGCATAGCAATGAATTCGGTAATAGCTTCGGGAAGCCTGTTCTTCTTAGCAATGGCAATTCCATCAGTAACATGCTTAATAATTATTTCGGCACTTTCCTCAAAATCGAGATTAGCATGGGGGTTGAACTCGGCCGATTGATTCTCGATAAAGTAGAAGGGATTGTTCATTTTACCAATATCGTGGTATAGCGCTCCTGTTCTAACTAACAATGGGTTGCCACCAATTCGGTAAATTGCAGCCTCGGCAAGGTTGGCCACCTGCAGCGAATGCTGAAAAGTTCCCGGGGCAACCTCGGCCAGTTTACGAAGTAAATCCTGGTTTGTGTCAGAAAGTTCCATCAGGGTGGTGTCTGATAGAAATCTGAATACCTTCTCGAAAACATAAATAAGTTGGTATGAGGCTAGAAGCAAGAGCGAATTGCCCAAGAACCATGCAAGGGTTATGGGATTGGTAGCCAGTAAAGTCCCCTCCTGAATCATGGTTATACCTAGGTAAATTGCTATGTATGAGGCTAGAACAAGCGAAACAGTGAGAAATAGTTTACTCCGGCGATTCGGGTTGGATAAACTCAGTATGGCAACTATTCCGGCAATGAAATTGATAAAAACGAATTCGAAACCATTAGGAACAAAGAAACCTACAAGAAAAATGGTTACCAAATGGGTGAACAGTGCTAAACGTGCATCGTAAAAGGTCTTTATAAAAATGGGTACAATAGCAAAGGGAATGAGATAAATGCTTACCATTTCACTTCGCAAAACGATCGACGAGGTTACAACTATTGTAACAATGGTTAAAAGAATAAAAAGAATTTTTGAATCGAAGTTGAGTACCTCTCTGCGGAAATTGTGAAGAAATAAATACAATACCAAAATTACGATTGAAACAATTAATACTTGTCCCCCAAGTAACAGCCACAAATTGCCTAGATGACCCAGTTTGTTTTTATACTCCGTTTTAAGCGATTCGAGGGTTCTAAAAGTATCGTTGCCTACAATTTCGCCCTTCGAAACAATGCGTTCACCGGTTTGTACTAATCCTTTGGTGTGCGATAAGCCAGCCAGAACAGTATTTTTTAGTTTTTCAGAAGATGTGGCATCGTATATAAGGTTGGGCAAAATGAATTTGTCGATTGGAAATGTCAGCAGCATTTTAGCCTCACGGCTTCCATCAACCTCGGTAACCTTTGCAATTTGGGATGCCATGTATTCCTTGGCAGTGCCGTGTGTAAATACTTCAGCTAAGGGGGTTTCGTAAGCAAAATTGCCAACAAGAATGCTTATTGCTCCCTGCGTAATTGCTTTCGATTGCTGAAGGTCGGCAGGATCGATAATTCCCTTACTGTATAGGTAAGTCACTTTTTTAATTAGCCAGTCGAGATAAACAGCATTCTGACTTTGCATTCTGATATTACTGCCAATAAGTAAACTATTGAACTGCTGCCTGTATTCTACTTTTAAACTAGTAATCGCGCTCTGGAGGGTGGTGGAGTCGAATTGAAAGAAAGGTTTGAAATTTCGGAGTATTTTGGCCTTCTCTGCTTGGATTTCTAAATCGGTTTTTTGCAAAGCAAAATCGAAAGGTGCAAATAGATCTTCGTGCATCCATGGCTGGCCCTTTTGGTATTCGTACTTGAAGCGGCCTTCGCGGGGCAGGAAGAAAACTATTATAACAAGGGCCAACAAGAAGTAGGCACTCCTTAATATGCTTCGGAAGTATAGTTGAGCAAAACGTAAGCTAATTTTCACAGCAATTATATGTTAATTAATATAAATTGAATTGTATTACACAAAATTAACATTTTTGATTCATGTTAGCTTAATTTACCCTAATTCAATACCATGTTAATAGTTTCGAACAAACCTCTTGCACATTGAAACCCCTGCATTTATTATATGGAATCTAGAAATTTTATTTATATAGGTAAATCACTAACTTTAATGCCAAAACAAGTTACTATGAATTTTGGTGTTGTGAATCAAACCCTTGCTGCGCTTCGCAGAGAACCGTTCGAAAGGAGCGAAATGGTGAGCCAATTACTTTTTGGCGAAACTTTTACTATTAACGAACAACACAAGGGTTGGCTCAGAATTACGGTTACACACGATTCGTACACCGGATGGATAGATTCGAAATTAACCAGAAGCCTAACCCCCGACGATTTCACTTTGCTTAAAAACGATGGTGGTGCACGGATAGCAACCAGGCTATTTTTGGCCCAAAAAGTAAACGACAAGTATCCCATTAGCATATGCCCAGGCTCAGTACTCTACGGTGTACTCGGAAACTGCTTTCATATTACCGACTCGAAGTATTGCTTCGCACAAAATCCCATCGAAACCAATAAAGAGCAAAGCATTCTGGATGTAATTAGAAGCCGCGCAGCCAGTTTTGTCAATTCTCCTTACCTGTGGGGCGGTCGGTCACCCTTCGGGATCGACTGCTCCGGTTTGGTTCAGGTTGTTTTTAAAACTGTTGGTATAAACTTACCCCGCGACGCATCGCAGCAGGTTACTGTTGGCCAAACAGTCGATTTTCCGAATCTTTCTCAACCTGGCGATCTGGCCTTTTTCGACAATGAGGAGGGCGAAATAATTCATGTTGGTATTATTATGGGTAATGGAGATATACTCCACAGTTCGGGCTATGTAAAAATCGATCGGTTAGACCAACAAGGTATTTTTTCAATACTGGAGCAGCAATATAGCCATAAACTCAGATTGGTGAAACGAATATTATAGTTTGCATGAGCAATCAAATTGTAATAGTATTGGCTATTTTGGCTATTGCCTTTTGGGTCGTTTTTCGCTTTCGAAACAACCGGAACGATAGTAACAACGAGGAATGAAGTACCATTACCAGTATCCCAGAATGCTCGTTACGGTTGATGCGGTTATTATTAAAACCGACGAAAATGGTGTACCCATTTGTGTCCTTTTAATAAAACGCAAGAATGAACCCTATGCTGGTTGGTATGCTCTTCCCGGAGGCTTCCCTAATATGGATGAACTATTGGTGGATGCTGCACATAGGGAACTATTCGAGGAGACCGGCATTAAAGTCGATTCGTTAGACCTAGTTGGGGTTTTCGATGCTCCCAATCGCGATCCGCGAGACAGAAACATTGCCATTGCATTTGTTGGCCGGGTTAATACCGTAATGAAACCTTTTGCCGGAGACGATGCATCGGAAGCAGAATGGTTCTCCATACATACTTTACCCCAACTGGCTTTCGATCATGAATTAATTATTATGGAAGCATTGCGTTTATTCCATTAGCAAACCATGCCAGCGGCCACGGTATCGTTGGTTTCCTGATCGATTAGAATAAAACTCCCGGTTTGTTTGCAGTTATTGTATGTGTCGAAGTATAGTTCCCTGCTAAGCATTAGGCGAACATTGCAAATATCATTCAACCCAAGGGTTCCCTCGAAGGGTTCTTTCCCAATATTGTGCATGTTGTATATGTAATCCACTTCGGTAATTTGGCACTCTGCTTCCTGGGTAGTATGCATTAATTTATAGCTAGTTCCGTGTTTGTGAGGTTTCTCCAATAGCCAGCAAAGGGTTGCATTAATTTCCTTTAGTTTGCTTGGCAAATGGGTAGGATTTACCAGAATGCTTCCTCTATTAGCTTCTGGTGAGTTTTTAAGTGTAAGGGATACTGAATCCTTTTCAGTTGCAGTTTCAACCTGCTTTTCACCCTTTTCAATTGCAATAACCTCGGTTTCAATTTCCAGTGGAAGCAGTAGCACCTTCTGACCAACCTCAATCGAACCACTTGCGACTCGGCCCATATACCTAATTCCAAAATGGGGATTGTTTATTACCATTTGTATGGGTAGTCGAAGCATCGAATGGTTTAGGGTGGGAGTAATACTTATATTTTCGAGTACATGCATGAGTATTGGGCCGTTGTACCAAGGCATATTCTCCGATTTGAGCACAATGTTATCGCCCCGTAGCGCGCTAATTGGGATAAATATAAAGTTAACGGCTGTAAGATTATTGAAACGGGATTGGCACGAATTTCGAATTTCATCGTAAACCATTTGGGAATACTGCACAAGATCTATTTTGTTAACGCATACAACAATGTTTTGGATACCAAGTAGATTGGCGATAAAAATATGCCGGTTGGTTTGCACAGTGACACCCTGAGTGCTATCAACTAAAACAATGGCCAAATGAGCCGTTGAGGCCCCCGTAACCATATTGCGTGTGAACTGAAAATGACCTGGAGTATCGGCTATTATGAACTTGCGCTTTGGGGTACAAAAAAAACGGTAAGCAACATCGATAGTAATGCCCTGTTCGCGCTCGGCGCGAAGTCCATCGGTAAGATGAGCCAAATTTATATGCTGCTCACCCCTCAGTTTACTCGAGCGAGCCAACTCGTCAATCTGATCCTGAAAAATTGCCTTGGAATCGAAGAGTAACCGGCCAATTAGGGTACTTTTCCCATTATCAACGCTTCCTGCTGTTGTGAACCGGAGAATTTCCATAACTCTAAAATTTAAAAATACCCTTCGGTTTTTCGTTCCTCCATGGCTGCTTCGCTTCGCTTATCGTCAGCACGTCCACCGCGTTCGGTTATGCGTAAATTGGCCACTTCGGAAATTATTTCATCCACGTTCGAGGAGGTCGATTCTATGGCTCCTGTGCAGGTAGCATCGCCAACAGTTCGAAATCGAACGGTGCGAACATTCGATATTTCGTTAGGTTTCATGGGGAAAAATGGGGTTTTTGCATATAGAACCCCATCGCGTTCGAAAACTTCGCGTTGGTGGGCCAGGTAAAGCGATGGAAATGGAATGCTCTCCCGTTTTATGTATTGCCAAATATCAAGTTCGGTCCAGTTGCTCAAAGGAAAAACTCTGAAATGTTCTCCGGCGTGCTTTTTCCCGTTAAAGAGGTTCCAAAGTTCGGGGCGCTGCTGATGGGGGTTCCATCGGCCCACTGGGTCGCGCAGCGAAAAGAATCGTTCCTTTGCTCTGGATTTTTCTTCGTCGCGCCGGCCACCACCCATGGCGCAGTCGATGCCATGCTCCCGAATTGTATCGAGAAGGGTTATGGTTTGTATGCGGTTTCTCGAGGCACCAATACCTGTTTCCTCGTTAGCCTTACCTTGCTTTATGGTTTCTTCAACGCTCCCAACAATTAGTTTGGCCTCCAAGTGGCCAATAAGCCAGTTCCTGAATTCAGTGGTTTCGGAAAAATTATGACCGGTATCGATATGAAGAACTGGGAAGGGTATAGGTGCCGGATGCATTGCTTTTTTCGCAAGATAGAGCATTACCAGCGAATCCTTGCCACCGCTAAACAGAAGCGCAGGGTATTTGAATTGAGCGGCTACCTCGCGAATTACAAATATAGCTTCCGATTCGAGTTCGTCGAGGTAATTGAGAGTATATTCATTCATGGGATTACATTGCCCTGAGCCATGTGGCTGGGATACTCGAGGTAAAGATAGTTTAAAATTTTTTGAGCACCATCCCTTGGGGTTTGGTGTGTATTCTCAATAATTATTGCTGGGTTTAGAGGTTTTTCGTAGGTGTCGTTGTATCCCGAAAGGTTTGTAATAAGCCCCTTCTGGGCTTTAAGGTAAAGTTCTTTCGAGTCGCGCTCCATGCATATATCTAGAGGTGTGTCTATAAAAATTTCAACGAAATTATTTCTCCCAACAATATTACTGGCTTCGCTACGCATGCGAGCCAAGGGCGATACCAGCGAGCAAATGGCAATAATGCCGCTACTGTTGGCCATTTTAGCAAAGCTAGCGGCTCTAGAAATGTTCAATAACCTATCGGAAGCCGAAAACCCCAAATCGGAACAAATACTAGCACGTAAATCGTCGCCATCGATTACTATGGCTGCAATTTTCATATTAGCAAGCAATTTATGCAGCTCCCATGCAATAGCTGTTTTTCCAGAGCATGGAATTCCGGTGAGCCAGAGGGTGGGGGTATACATAAAAAAGGGGATCTTCAGTAAGCGAAGATACCCTTTTTAGTGCTTTCAAGAAAGAATTACCTTTCTAATCTTTCTTTCTTTTTGGGTGCCGTATTCGATTTAACTTGTCTTGTGTAAGTATGTGTATTTACATCGTAGTCGGCACCGTTGCGTTTTACAACATAGTTAACAACAAACGAACCGTCGCAACCATTATACTTTCCGCTGCCTGTAACCTCGTATAATACACCACTACCGGTTGTCCAGCTCCAAGGAATTATTGTAACAGTTTCCGATAAATCTTTATGGAATTTGTACTGTACATCCCATCCTGAATCCCAGAAATTATCGGCAATAATAATACTGTCGTTAACAGCTGTGAACTCAACATTGTATACAGCGTATCCTGGCTCATCGCATTCGTACATTCCAATAAAGTTGTCAATATCGAAAGGACAGAATGGCTTAATAACTACCGTGTATTCTTTCACAGGACTTACCTTGCCACCTAGGGTAGTTTCAACAACTCTAATTTTTGCAATTGTATCGGTATCGCTTTGGTTGAAAACTATTTTGGCAATATACTGCCTGTTAGGATCAACAGTAATTGTACCTCCCCATTTGGTAGGGTCAAGCGTCCATGCAAAAGTAGATCCACCTCTTGGAGGAACCCTATAGGTATAGGGCGAAGTAGCTACGCCATGGCCTGCAACCTGAGCAGGACCAGTAACATTCAGAATAACTGGTTCAATTGAATTGAAGTCGTATTCATCTTCGCTGCAAGAATAGAAAAGAGCCGATGAAGCAATAACTGCAAGCGAGATGAATGTAAGGTATGTTTTAAAGCGTGTTTTCATTTTCATTTGTTTTTAAGTTTTTAGAATCCTTACCATCCACCGTTAGAAACATCAACGCCAGGAGTTCCTTGGTTTCCACCAAATGTGTAATATTCTGCGTTAAGAATTTGCAATTGGGCACCAGGAATTGGCCAATGCAGGAAGGTGCCTGTTTGTAATTTGTTGGCTTTACGCAATGTAAAGAACTCAATGCCAAAACCGCTGCAATACAGTTCAATGTTTCTTTCGTGGTATATTGCGTTGGCAATTGCAGTTGCATCAGCAGCAACAGCAGGTAATCCACCTCTGGTAACCCTTGTTCCATTATTGATTATGTCGGCACCCTCGGCAAGTTTACCAGCAATAAACAGGCACGCTTCTGCTTTCAGCAGGTCATTTTCTGCTTTGTAGAAATCAGGCATTGGCTCAGTGTAGGTTGAAAGATAGGTATCTCTTCTTTTAAACCTATACGAAGAAAAATGATAGTAACCACGCTCAGGTCTGAATGGGCACGATGACATAAACTCAAAGTCAGTTACAACACGTTTGTCGAAAATGTTGGGGTCGTTAATATCGGTAATCGGAGCAGGAATCTCATTAAAACCATTTTCGCCTGGCCAACGGTTTGGGAATCGAGGGTCGAGCATATTTACAACCCGCATATCGGTCATTCCCCATCCGCTATAATTAGCATATATGTGGTACAACGAATACCAATTAATATCATCGGCAATGGGTTCAAAATCGTAATCTATACCTTTGTTTGCATAATTGTATACCTTATTCCAATCAATTGCGCTGTTTTGGCTCGCATTTCTTGGACTATAGGCTAGGATACGGGCAGCAAATGAGTTGGCAAGTTTACCGAAGTTGACACTTGTAAAAGTAACATTGGCTGGAATCCATTCACCGGGTATTGTAAAGTTGTTCTCTTCACAGATGGTGATCGCTTTATCAAGACTTATCAGTGCTGCATTAATTACATCGGCAAAAGGAGAAGCTGATAGGCCCTCTTCAAGGTTCGTTTCGTGTGTTACAATATAAGCTTTGTCATACAACAAACCTAAGTAGCCTAAGGAAATTCCTTGAGCAAAATAAGCAACAGCCTTAACCATTTGTGTATTGTCAACACCCCCAATTACTATGTTCATGCCTCCTTGCTCAATTTTTAAAAGTACATCGTTTGCTTGTGAAAGCATGGAGTTGAGCCCATTGTAGTAGTTGTTTGTTATTTGGGCATCGGCGTAGCTCGGGGTGTTGTTGAAAGGATTTCGAGGTTCGTTGCTAAGCACACGCATACCAGCATTTCCCCATGAACAGGTACCTGCATCGGATGCAACCCATAATCCCAAAGCGGGCCCATCATATTCGTGGGTTATTATAAACCAACGCCTAACCAAACCTGCCGCAATTCCATTAATGTCAGTTGGTTTTGATACAGCAGTTTGAAAGTCAGGGTTATTTTCGTTCTCAACATTGAGGTCAACACAACCTGCAAAAAATAGCAGCAGTGAGAACAGAAGTGCAAGTTTTATTTTAACTATTTTCATTTTTTTAGTGTTTTAGAATTAAAATTTAAACTCGATAGAACCTGAGAAAGTGCGATAGTTGGGGTAGCCCATAAAATCGTACGCATAGAATTGGGTTCCATTGGTTGTTTGAACCTCTGGATCGAAACCACTATAATTTGAAATGGTTAACAGATTTCTTCCAACTACACTAAAACGAATGCCCTTGAAAGCACCTTTAACAAAATTGCCCAATGTTTTTTGGGGTAAATCGTAGTAAAATGAGATTTCTCGGAGTTTCAAGAAAGTTCCATCTTCAACCCAGAATGCATTAACCTCATTTACATCGTAAAATGCTTTGTAATAAGGAATTGTTTTCTTAGCATTTTCAGCTTTACCAGCCTGGTTCATCATTCCATGCCTGTCGTCGCGAGTTAGCCACTGGGCCGAACGATTGTAAATGTCACCACCCTGTTTCCATTCCCAAAGCATATACAAACCAAAACCCTTGTAGCTTACGTTATTTGTAAAGCCTATTTTAAAGTCGGGGTTAACATCGCCAATTTTACTATAAAGCACACTGCCATTTGAGTCGAGGACTTTTATGGGTGCTTCATTTATAGTGCCCTCGGTGCCTTTGCGTATTACATAGCCATCACTATTAATTGTATAGTCGGCAATGGTGCTGCCGGTAGGTAACTGGTTAGCCATTTGGTCGAGCGAGGTTACCCAACTTGTTCCGTAAATAACGCCAAAGGGCTCACCTTCTTTAATATAAAATACCTTGTTACCCTCTTGTCCTTCTGGTCCTGTTTGGTAAGGAGGTATGCCTAACTTTGTAATTTCGGAGCGAATCCTATCGAAGGTGAAATTCATATCCCAAGTCAGATCCTTAGACTTAAAAATATTTACACCAAGGGAGGCTTCAACTACATTTGCTTCGAGCGTACCAACATTTTGCCATTGGAAGGCCCATCCGCCTAAATGGGAGGCTAAGGGAACATTAAGGAACTGATCATCGGTTTTGGACATTGAGTAGATGGCTTCGAGTTTAAATCTACTCAAAAAATCAATATTCAAACCAATTTCCCATTCGGTAGATTTAGATGGTTTTAGGTTCTTATTTCCGAGTTGAATTTTTCCTGAAGGGAAACCACCAGATAAACCAATAACCTCATACTGCATATCGTAAAGGTGAGGTCTTTGTCCTGATGTACCGTAAGCAGTCCTAATTTTAAACTCTTGTACACCAGGGATTTCAATATCCTGGCTTATTCGCCATGCACCAGATACCCTATAGTAAACTTTATAGCGCTCATTTTCTCCAAAAAGTGAGGAGCCGTCTTGGCGAACCATACCGTCGAAAATATACTTATCCTTATAGTCTAGGTATAGAATTCCAAAAAAGTTCTCAGACTTTATGGTTTCAATTGTGCTGGTTGCAGTTTTTTCACCAACAATTGCGTTAAATGTAGGTAAGCCACCAACACTGAACTTATAGCCAGTTGCGCTATTCTCCTTATAGTCGTAATCTTCATATAGGTAGCTGAATTTAGCCCTCGTGTTAAAATCGCCAAATTGCTTGTTAAAGTTTAAAGTTGCTTGTGCTACCTGAGAAAATATTTTATTTCCTAACTTGTAGAGTCTTCCCTCAGAATAAACTGCATCGTTGCCTGCACGACGATATGTGTCGTAAGGATCGTATTGCGATTCATCGGTGCGGCTACTTTCGTACGCATATTTTGCTTCAAAATTCATGAAGTTGGTAATATCCCATTTCATATTGTACGAACCAAGGAAACGAGCCCTTTCGGTTTCGCTTTTCATTTTATAAAGATTGTACAGGGGGTTCTCTGTGGTTGACTCCCATGGGTCGGGGATAAACAGGTAGGGTTGACCATCGGGGTTGTCTAAGTACAGATTTACATCGGGGGTGAGCAGAAGAAGGTTAAAGAATACACCGCCATTGTACTTGCTGTCGCCACCGGGGTTTTGGGTGTACGAACGAACGTAAAGATTGGTAGCATTAAACGATAACTTGTCGTTAAACTTATGGTCAACGTTCAACCTGAAACTATTACGCTGGTAACCATCGGTACCAAACAATAGGCCTCCTTCGTGGAAATTTTCGAACGAAGTGAAGAAGTTGGTGCCACCATAATTGCCCATTGCCGAAACATAGTTGGTATAGAAGCCATTGCCAGGGAACATTTTCGATTGGTGGTCGTTAACTTTTGCATAGGGGTTGTCCATGTATTGGTCATCCTCAAGAATTCTTGCGCCAGTAAAACCTGGGCCTCCAATATAATTAGCGGGGTAAGTTACGCCAGCGTAACGGGTGTACTCACTGTAGTTTTGCCAGTCGTCTGCTAGGACATAAGCATGCGATTGGTTGAGGTCGTACTTTTTGGCTAAGAAATTTTGGCCATACTCATTCCTAACTGTAATGTTAGAAATGCCATCGCCAATACCTTTACCACGTTTGGTTGTAATTACAATAACACCATTACCGGCACGCGAACCGAACATAGCTGCTGCAGAGGCACCTTTAACAATTTCAATGGCATCAATGTCATTAACGTTAATATCGCCAAGGGTTCCCTCTAAAATAACACCATCTACAACAATTAAAGGATCCTGATTACCGGCTATTTGGGTCGATCCCCTAACGAGAATAGTAGCCGAGCCACCAGGTTCTCCAGTAGGATTGATAACGGTAACACCAGATACCTTCCCCTGAAGAGCCGATGATGCCGAGCGAGCGGGTACAGTCGAAATCTTTTCTTCGCCAACTCTTTCAATGGAAACGGCAAGTTTGGTTTTTGGTGTTGCTGCAGCCAAACCCGAGATAATTACCTCCTGCATTTGAACTGCGTCTGTTTCGAGTACTACATCAACTACCTTGCGGTCCTCAATGGCTACATCAATAGTTTTGTAACCCATAAAGCTAAAGGTAAGAGTTGTTGCCGATGCAGGCACGTTAATCGAATATTTGCCAGATCCATCGGTAGATGTACCAATTGTTGTACCCTTAACAACAATAGATACCCCGGGTAAGGGCCCTTCCTCGGCACTGCTAACAGTACCGGTAATTTGCACTG
>CAYZNN010000023.1:0-51394 GCA_964479665.1 uncultured Rikenellaceae bacterium
CATATTAACAAGCACTAAAACATTCTCAGCGGCTTTAAGTTTCGCAGCTGTTTGTAAATGCTACGGGTTTGCAACAATAGTTGGAGAGGAAACCGATGGTCGAACCACCTGTTACACATCTTCAGTTCCTGTTCCACTTTCTATACCTATCATTCAACTTGGCGTGGCTCATCGAAAGGTTGTTAATGCGTGCAGCGATGATTCTAATTCGGGGCTCATACCCAATGTTTACATTAAAAAAAACCCATAACAGTATTTTGACAGGAATTGATGAGGTTCTTGAGTATTTCGAAAATCCCTTATAATAAAACATTCTTTAAATATAATACAGACATAATGAACTTTTTACTCAATTCCTACAGTAGTTTAATAGCAAACCGAGGGTGATTATTTTCTTGTCATAATGAGCGCAGAGCCTATAAAGGGGAAGCAGAATACTCACCTAACCACCAGTTTATTGAGAAACTAAACCAGCAAATTTGGGGAGAATAGGTGATATTGTTGTTTGACTGCATTTTTAGTATAGCATTTCTAATTAACTTTACATTTAAAATTCATCATTTTACATTCAACATTCCCAAATGCCTTTCCCCCACTACCCCCAGCACGACGCCATGGACTGCGGCCCTACCTGTTTGCGAATGGTGGCTCGTTACCACGGAAAGCATTACAACCTCGAAACGCTTCGCGAGCGCAGCTACATAACCCGCGAAGGGGTTAGCATGCTGGGCATTAGCCGTGCCGCCGAGAGCATAGGCTTCCGAACCATGGGGGTGAAGCTATCATTTGAGCAGCTGCGAAACGAGGCTCCTTTGCCCGCCATAGTACATTGGAACCAGAACCATTTTGTGGTGGTTTACCGTATTTCGGGGCGTATAGGGCGCGAAGTGGTGCATGTGGCCGACCCAGCCGGCGGATTGCTAAGTTTTCCCCGTGCTGAATTTGAAAAATGCTGGCTTTCTACCCTCGAGGACGAGGAACAGCGTGGCGTAGTGCTACTGCTCGAACCAACCCCCGAGTTTTTTTCGGCCCGCGATGAGCAGCTGAATCGTAAGGGGTTTGGCTTCCTTTTCAGCTACCTGAGGCCCTACCAGAAAATGGTGCTGCAATTAGTACTGGGTTTGCTTTTGGGAAGCCTGCTGCAGCTAGTATTTCCGTTTTTAACCCAGAGCATTGTAGATCAGGGTATAGGCAACCGTAATATTGGTTTTATATACTTGGTGCTAATTGCACAGCTGGTACTAACCCTTAGCAGGGTTTCGGTGGAGTTTATAAGAGGGTGGATTCTGCTTCATTTGGGTATACGCATAAACTTTACACCCAACAACGTGGTGAAACTTGACAAGCCCAAAGGGAGCAAGCATATTGTGCCTCAAGTGCGAAATTTAGCCTAAGTAAATATGGCTATAAGTTTTAACGAATAATCCCATTACCCTATGCAATAACTTGAATTATGACTACCGTTTATAGAAATTTCAATTCAGAACTGAACGAGTGCTCCAACGGAAGTTGGCTTCAGCATTGGAAAAAATTGAGCGGGAAAAATGCCTGTTATTGTGCTGATTGCAATTGCCTGTTCTCCGAAAATTTAGTGGGAGCAATTGTAACTTTGCGTACCCATAAGTCGGATCATTTTGTTGTTCCCCTTTGCCCATACCATTATTCCGAAACGGGATCAATTGATATATGCGATTCATCGGTACTTGTGCTGGCAAAAAGAAAGCGGCCGCTAAGAAAGAGAAAGGAGCAAGAAGTTGATGAACTATTCGCAATACAAGTTTAGCAAAAAAATCCAAAGTGCCGTTTAGTTGTAAGTGTTGGTTTGTTGTTAGCCCCTATGCCCGTGGTTGAGCATGGGGGCTATAAGTTTTTGTGCAATAATTTTTTCATCTGTCCGGTTTTTAACCTGCCATTAAACTTAATTCTTTTAACTTTGCAGAGTTATTCCACCAGTTTGCATAAATGTCGGCAACGCAATCGCTACAAGACCTTATACAATTTTTCAGTTCGCATCCGTTGGTTTGCGAGGTGGAGCAATTTATAAGGAGCAAAAAATCCTTTAAGGTTCGTGCCAAGGGGCTTTCGGGTTCGTGCCTTTCGGTATTGGCCGCTACGGTTCGAAGTCAACTGAGCGTTCCCTTTATTTTTATTGCAAACGATAAGGAGGAGGCATCCTATCTTTACAACGATTTGGATCAACTTCTGGGCGAAAGCAATTTATGCTACTTCCCCTCTTCCTTTAAAAGGGGCATTAATTATGCGCAGCTGAACCCCGATGCGCTCATTCAACGTACCGACACGCTGAACACTCTTGCCAATAAAAGCAGAAGTCCACTTATTATAGTAACCTATCCTGAAGCACTAGGCGAGAAGGTGCTTTCGGGTGCTCAGTTAAATAAATGCTCCATGAAACTGTCGGTTGGCGAAAGGGTGTCGCTCAGTTTTGTAACGGAGTTCCTATACGAAGTGGGATTCGAGAGGGTCGATTTTGTTTATGAACCGGGCCAGTTCGCCTTTCGTGGGGGTATAATCGATATTTTTTCGTTTTCATCGTCTTTCCCCTACCGGGTCGATTTTTTTGGCGATGAAGTTGAATCCATTCGCTCCTTTGGCATTGAGGATCAACTTTCCAGAGACTCATTCAACGAGATTATAATTATATCAAATACGCACGGCGAAGGGCTCAAGGGAAATTTGGTCCCTATTACTCATAGTATTCCTGCCAATGCAATTGTTTGGGTTCGCGATGCCGACCTGCTACAATCGAGAATGAATGAGCTGTTTTCACAAGCTACAAACCTCAACGATGCTAGCGAAAAATTTGTGCAAGGAAGCGTAATACTCGATTGGTTAAGAGATGTAGCTGTTGTAGAGGTTGGTATCCGGCAGTTTTTTAACACATCAAAAACTTTTGAGTTTAGTACTAGTCCCCAAATTGCATTTCAAAAGAACTTCGAATTGCTCTCGAAAAGCATTGAGGAGCATACCGAAAAAGGATACAAAACCTTCATACTCGCACAGAATCAAGCACAGCATAGCAGGCTTAGTCATATCTTTCAATCAATAAACCCATCGGTAGGGTATACTCCAATAAACCATACAATCCACGAGGGTTTTATCGACCACACATTAAAAGTATGTATATACACTGATCATCAAATATTCGATCGTTACCACAAGTACAAGGTAAAGCACGAACTTACGCATAGGGGAGCGGTTACCTTAAAAGAGTTGGTTATCCTTCAGCATGGCGATTATGTTGTTCATATCGACCATGGTATTGGGCAGTTTGGTGGTTTGGTTAAAACTGAAGTAAATGGCAGAATACAGGAAGCCGTAAGGCTTATTTATAAGGATGGCGATTCGCTGCTAGTGAGCATTCACAATCTGCATCGTATATCGAAGTATAGAGGGAAAGACTCTGAACCTCCAAAGCCGCATAAGCTGGGGAGCAGCATATGGAATAGGGCAAAACAGTCAGCCAAGAAGAAGGTGAAAGACATAGCCCGCGAATTAATTGCATTATACGCAAAGCGCAAGGCAGAGAGGGGATTTGCTTTTTCGCCCGATTCCTATTTGCAGGAAGAGTTGGAGGCTTCATTCATTTACGAAGATACACCCGATCAGGTAAAAGCTACTGAAGCCATTAAGTTCGATATGCAGGCTACAATACCTATGGACCGGCTAGTTTGTGGCGACGTTGGATTCGGTAAAACCGAACTTGCCGTTAGGGCAGCCTTTAAGGCGGTTGCCGATAGCAAGCAGGTCGCAATTCTGGTTCCAACCACCATACTTGCACTGCAGCACTACCATACTTTTTCCGATAGGCTTAGGGGTTTCCCTTGTTCCGTTGGATTTATAAGTAGAATGAAAACAGCCAAGGCCCAAAAGGAAACATTGGATCGATTAGCCGAAGGCAAGCTCGACATATTAATTGGTACGCATGCCCTACTAGGTCAAGGGGTTAAATTTAAGGATTTGGGCCTCCTCATTGTCGACGAGGAGCAGAAGTTTGGTGTGGCTGCCAAGGAGAAACTAAAAAAAATGAAGCTCAATGTCGATACTTTAACCCTAACAGCAACGCCCATTCCTAGAACCCTGCAATTTTCGTTAATGGGAGCCCGCGACCTTTCAGTTCTTAATACGCCACCCCCCAATAGGCACCCCATAATTACCGAACTGTACTCGTTTAATCACGATATTATTCGTGAAGCAATTGAGTTTGAAGTGAACAGGGGAGGGCAGGTTTTCTTTGTGCATAACAGGGTGCAAAATATTGGTGAGGTGCAAGTTCTTATAAATCGTATTTGCCCAAAGGTGAAAACAATTGCGGCCCACGGCCAAATGGAACCCACCCAACTCGAAAAGGCCATGATCGATTTTATCGACGGAAATTTCGACGTGCTCATATCAACAACCATCATCGAGTCGGGGCTCGATATCCCCAATGCCAATACAATTATTATTAACAATGCCCATATGTTTGGGCTTAGCGATTTACACCAAATGCGTGGCCGGGTTGGCCGCTCGAATCGCAAAGCCTTTTGTTACCTTTTGGCACCCCCGCTCGATGCTCTTACTCCCGAGGCACGCCGACGCCTGAAGGCTATTGAGGAGTTCTCTGAACTGGGCAGCGGTTTCAGCATTGCCATGCAGGATTTAGATATTCGCGGAGCAGGGAATCTGCTAGGGGGCGAGCAGAGTGGGTTCATAGCAGAAATTGGCTTCGAGGCGTACCACCGAATTCTCGACGAAGCTATTCAGGAACTGAAAGAGGAGGAATTTCACGATTTATTTTCTCAAGCTACCACGTCGGGTTCAAACTGGAAGGGGAATGTAAACGAATGCCATGTGGAGACCGACATGGAACTGTTAATTCCCGACAGCTATGTAAATAGCACTCCCGAGCGCATGAGGTTATATCGTGAAATTGACACAATAAAAACTCCCGATGAATTGGAACAATTCAAGGTTCGTTTGCGCGACAGGTTCGGTCATCCTCCCATACAGGTGGTTCAGCTGCTTAGTGTTGTTGAATTGAGGTGGTTGGCCGTTTCAATTGGTATTGAGAAGATTCTTCTGAAAAACCAGGGCTTTTTGGCCTACTTTATTACCAACCAGCAGTCGGCCTTTTATAAATCCGATTTGTTTGCCTCAATTCTTGAGGCTATTCAGCAAAGCAAGGGTGTTTTTCAGCTGCGCGAGGTTAAGGATAAGCTTACCCTTTCGGCAAAAAACGTTAAATCCATCGACGATGGATTAAGGCTTCTGCAACAATTGCAAACAACCTCCGTTAAAGTGTAAGTTAAATCCAAATACATTGAATTTAATAGTCGATATTGGAAATACCCAAACCAAGGTTGCCGTTTTTAAAGGTACAACCCTGGAACATTATGCACGAACAAACCAGCTTACCCAATCCGATTTGGATTCCCTTCTGAATAGTTTCACAATAAAAAGAACCATTATTTCGTGCGTAGGAAAAATGCCGTTTAATATTTCAGATTATTTACAACCGAATATAAATTTAATAGAGCTCAATTCGGGAACCCCTATACCCATTGCTAATAGCTACGAGTCGAAAAGTACCCTTGGTGCCGATAGGTTGGCTGCTGCGGTGGGTGCGTATAGCCTATTCCCTGGCCAAAATGTGCTTGCCATAGGTTGCGGAACAGCCATTACTTACGACTTTGTTACCCAAAAGTCCGAATATATAGGGGGTGCCATTTCACCGGGCATGTCAATCCGATTCAGAGCTTTAAATAGCTATACAGCGAACCTGCCTCTCTTAGAATTTGATGAAAATTTCCCCATACTGGGCCAAACCACCCACCAAAGCATTGTTTCTGGTGTTCAAAATGGGGTTGTATTTGAAATTGAAGGATTCATTTCCGCATTGCAAAATAAATTTTCTGATTTCGAGGTGATTCTAACAGGCGGTGATGCAAATTTTTTTGTAGGGAAATTAAAAAGTTCCATCTTTGTAAACCCAAATTTGGTGCTTATCGGATTAAATAGCATACTTAACCATAATGAATAGAATTTTAACACTTACCGCGCTCTTTTCACTGTTTCTCGCGCATTCGTCATTTTCTCAGGGTATTAACACTTACTCGCCATACTCACGTTATGGCCTGGGCGATTTAAGAGAAAGAGCATTTACTCAAAACAGAGCAATGGGTGGTATAGCCCAAGGGGTTTCCAACCCTTACTCAATTAATAACCTCAATCCGGCAACTTATGTTGCACAGGATTCAATGTCGTTCATACTCGATTTTGGATTGGAAGCATCTGGTACCTATTACAATTTGGGCAACCAGTCGCTATTTAACCCAACAGCCAATTTTCACCATATTGCTGTTCAGTTTCCGATTACAAAATGGTGGGGTGCAAGTTTGGGTATTCAACCCTATAGCGATTTGGGTTATAAACTTCGTTTTGTTGAAACCGACCCGTACCTATTGGCGCATATTGGCGCCATTAAATACTACCATTATGGTGAGGGAGGCTTGTCGCAAGCATATATAGGTAACGCATTTAATACCGTCAAGAACCTATCAGTTGGATTCAACCTTTCATACTTCTTTGGTAGCCTCGATTACCATAGCGATGTACTTTTCCCTTCGGGATCTTCCTATAATAATGTTTACAGAGTAAACAGCGTTTCAATCCGAAGCATTGCATATAGTTTTGGTGCTCAGTACAAGCTCGATCTGGGAGCCGAAAAGGAGAATAGGCTTGTTTTGGGTTTTACACTCGATAACCAATCGTCGTTAGCTGCTGAGCGGGTTTTGCATGCATCTACTTATAGCGGAATGTTCGATACCATTCAGTATATTCACTCAAAAAACAAGTCGATTGACATGCCCAGTAACTTCTCAGGCGGCTTTACGTTCATATATAAAAAAAGGCTGACTGTTGGTGCCGACTATTCATATCAGGATTGGACCAATGCAAGGTTTCTTGAAAATACCGATTCGCTTTCAACTGGCAAAACCCTTCGCATTGGCTTTGAGTATACCCCAAATCCTAACGATTTAAAAAATTATTTGAAGCGTATCAGTTATAGGGTTGGATTATACCAAATCCAAACTTACCTGAAAATAGGCAGCGAGAACATAGTAGATAATGGCATAACTTTTGGAATAGGTTTACCGCTCCGCAGAACCAACACTTCGTTTAATATTTCGGGAGGCTTTGGAACAAGGGGTGTTAACAAAAACGGATTGATTAAAGAGAATTACGGATTTGTGGGAATTGGAATAACTTTTTACGATGTGTGGTTTGTTAAGAGAAAGTATAACTAGCAAATAATTTTAAATCAAATATATAAAGCAATGAAAACGATCTACAAACTCGGAATAACGTTGTACTTTACTACTGCTATTTTAGGATTTGAGGCTAGTGCCCAAGCCTATCTCTCGAACCCCAAGTATGGTCCCGACGAGAAAACGCGTACCGAGTGCGCTACAAACCTTTCGCTATATCGCGAGCAATACAACCAGCGAAATTATAATGATGCTAAGATGCCCTGGCAAAGGGTTTTGCAGGTTTGCCCAGCTGCATCGCAGAATGCTTATATACACGGTATACAAATGCTCAAGTTTTGGATTGAGAATGAGAAGAATCATGCACGTAAAAACCAACTAGAGGACTCATTGATGATGGTTTACGACATGCGTATTGAGCATTTCAAGCAGAAAGGTTTCTTGCTGGGTATGAAGGGAATGGATCTTTTTCAAATAGACCCCGAAAGGTACGAGGAGGCGTACGGCTACCTTGCCGAATCGATTAGTATTGAGAAAACCAACTCATCAACTTCGGCCATATTTACCTATATGGTACTCACTAAAGCAATGTACGACAATCGTAAAATTGAAGCCGATAAGGTAATTGAAACCTACTCGATGCTCTCAGATTACCTCGATGCCATGATTGCTGCCAAACCAGCCGACGATAAGTTGCCACAGGCAAAAGATTCAGTAGACGAAATTTTCCGTGCTGCAGGCGTAGCCAATTGCGATAATTTGGTGCAAATTTTCGAGCCCAGGGTTAGGTCGAACCCCAAAGATTTAGAGTTGGCAAAGAAGGTTCTAGCGCTACTTACAGCAAGCAAATGTAATACACTGCCTTTGTATCGAATGGTTGGTGTTACAGTATTCGATTCTGAACCTGTTCCCCAGTTGGCCTACGATTTAGCAAAAATATTTGTGAACAATTGCGAGTTCAAGAATGCTGAGAAATACTATCAGGAGGCTATTAAACTTCAATCAGACTCGCTTCGCAAATCGATATACCTTTTTGAGTATGCTAACCTAACCTGGAGAGAACTTAACAACCCCCAACAAGCCCGATCCTTGGCACTTCAATCGTTAAATTTCAATCCCACTTTGGGTCATGCATTTATGCTTATTGGGAACTTGTATGCTTCTGAGAAGAACTGTGGTAACGACGATTTTGAAAAGAGAACCGTATTCTGGGCTGCAGTCGATAAGTTCAATAGGGCCAAGCAGGTCGATCCAAACCTAGCAGCCGATTGCGATAAACTAATCGAACTGTATTCAGGCTACTTCCCCGAGCAAAAAGACATCTTCTTCCAGGATTTAAACCCAGGGGCTTCTTATACTGTTGGATGCTGGATTAACGAAAAAACTACTATACGAGCACGCTAATAATTTTTTTGAATTGATTTATTTTCAATCAAAATACAACCGACTCTTATTTTTCATAGTCCCTGCTCTAGCAGGGACTATGCTACTTTTATCGTGTAAGTCCGACTTGGAAAGCATAAAAACCCTCAACGATACCGAAAGTACACCTGGTATGGTTGCGGTTAAAAGCGAGGTTATATATACTGAGAATGGAGTTCCGGTTGCAAAGGTAATAGCTCCAGTAACCAAGCATTTCCAGTTTGCCAAGGAGCCTTATACTGAGTTTCCCGATGGAATCTCGGTTTATACCTTTGCCGATAGCAAAGTTGTTGAATCGTACCTAACTGCTAAATACGCGCTGTATTACGACAAAAAGAAACTGTGGGATGTGCGTTACAACGTAGTTGCCATGAATCGTAAGGGTGAAATTCTTAATACAGAGCAACTGTTTTGGGATGAGCAGAAAAAACTCATTTACTCCCAAGCTTCGGTTAAGATAACTACTGCCGAAGGGGTAATTTTTGGCGAGGGCTTTACGGCCGATGAGCAGCTGGAGGATATTGAGATTAAAAATTCGTCGGGTACTATTTATCTCAATGAGCAAAACTAACTGTAAATTGCAAACTCATTGTAATAGCTGATATTATGGGTGCCTCGAAAATAATGGAGTATATTTGGCTTGTTCTGGTGGTTGTATGTATGGTTTTAGGCGTTTTATCAACCATTAAAAAGGGAATTGAAAATAGTTATCCTTTTTTTATTCTTTCAATACTCGCAATTGCCATGTTTTACCTTAGGCGAAAACGTAACCAGGCTTAAGGCAATTATAAGGCATGGCCTCAGCAGGTACCATTGTAATTCTAGTTTCAATTCTTTTCTCTGCTCTCTTTTTGGGCATGGAGTACGCTTTTATGTCGGCAAATAAATTGCGGTTAGAACTCGACAGAAAGCGCGGAACTTTTTGCTCACCATTATAAGCATTTTTACATCTAATCCGGGCCAATACATTGTCACCATGTTGGTTGGTAATAATATCGCCTGGGTGGTTTATGGAATAACTACAGCAAGTATTCTCGAACCAATTATTACGGGATTTACTTCTAACTACATTGGCATTCTAGCAATTCAAGCAGTTTTGTCAACATCTGTAATTTTAATAACCGCCGAATTTTTACCCAAATTCATTTTCAGAATGTATCCCAATGCATTTCTGAATTTTTTTAGCATGCCCATGCTCCTTTTTATGTTACTTGCTATCCTTTCAGCAAAGCAGGGTAGTGGGTTTCTGTAAAAACTATTCGACTTTTTGTTAAGCACGAAGGTCAGTTATTTTCTGGAAAGCAATTTTTTGGCGGGGTCGATTTAGACGACCTGGTTGAAAGCGCTAGCACCGCCGAAGAAGCCAACAATCAAGCAGGAAGTGAAATTCGAATATTTCAGAATGCGCTCGATTTCAATCAGGTAATGGTTCGCAATTGTATGATCCCACGTACTGACATTGCAGCAATTGAGGTAAATAGTTCCATCCAAGAACTGCGTGAGCAGTTTATAGCTACTAACTACTCGAGGCTACCGGTATACCAGGGAAGTATCGACAATGTAATTGGTTACGTAAACAGTAAAGATCTATTCCGCAAGCCCCAAAGTATTAAGTCGAAATTGATGCGGATTGAATTTGGCCCGAAACTATGCTGGCTCATAAACTGCTAACCCTTTTTATTAGGGAACATAGAAGCATGGCCATTGTAGTTGATGAGTTTGGAGGCACAGCAGGGCTTGCTACTATTGAGGATATTATTGAGGAAATTTTTGGTGAGATTGACAACGAGCACAATCAGTCGGAATTTATTGAAAAACATTTATGCGGAGGTGAGTATATTTTTTCTGCCCGCCTTGAGGTTGACTACTTAAACGACAAGTATAATTTGACCTATCCACACTCGGAGGAATACGGAATGCTGACAGGTTTTATACTTACAAACCACCAGAGCATTCCAACTTCAAATACCGTTATACATATAGAAAACTTTAGGGTAAAGGTGATTAAAGTTGTGGGTAACCGAATTGAACGGACACACCTCAATACTATCAACTTATCGTAAGATTGTTCAATTTATTTTCTAAAAAAAAATCGCATGGCACTTAGTGTCAATGGAAATTGCTATATTCGTAGCTTCAAAAAAAAAGAAAACCCAATATTAAAATTAATACGTAAATGGCTACACTAGAAAGACTTAGGAATCGTTCCGGTATTTTAATAACGGTAGTTATTGGCTTAGCCCTTTTTGCTTTTATTCTTCAAGACTTCTTTGGGGGCGGAGGGGCAAGCGATGGTTCCGACATTGAGATTGCCAAAATAGGTGGTAAATCCGTCTCATACCAGTTTTATCAATCCAAAATGGATCACCTTATTAACCTCAATAAGGCATTAACCGGACAGGGTTCGGTAGATGAGCAAACTGCTGAGCAGATTAAGGAGGAGGTTTGGACCGATATCGTTCGCGAGCGGATACTTGGAAAAGGAATTGAAGATTTGGGAGTCGTTATATCGTCCGATGAATTGTTCGACATGGTTCAGGGAGAAAATATTCACCCTTTCATTCGCCAGCAGTTTGGAAACAAGCAAACCGGTGAATTCGACAGAAACTTTATGATTCAGTTCCTGAAAAATAAAGATAACGACCCATCGGGTTTGCAGAATGCCTACTGGCTATATCTGGAAGACCTTATTCAGAAAGATCGAATTGGAGCAAAGTACAATAATTTGGTGAAGAAAGGAATGTTTGTTACATCCCTTCAGGCTAAGCGTTCGGCTGCCGACAGAAGCCGCAAGGTCGATTTCGATTTTATTGTGAAACGTTATACTACTATTGAAGATTCAACTATTGCTGTTACCGAAAAGGAACTAAAAGCATACTACGAGAAGCATAAAAATGAGTACGAACAGAAAGAGTCGCGCGATATTGAGTACGTAATCTTCCCAATAGTTCCTTCTACTGACGATTATCAGGTGGCAGAAAAATGGATTAAGCAAATTGCACCCGATTTTGCAAAGGCCCCCGATGCAGGCCAATTTACCAACTTGAATTCAGATGTTCCTTTTAACTTGAAATACCTAAACCAATCGGAAATTTCAAACCCCGAATTGGCCAAATGGGCTTTCGAAGCAAAGGTTGGCGAAATGTTTGGCCCCGCTTTCGATGGCGATTCGTATATTCTATCTCGCATTACCGAAATTGTAACACTTTCAGATTCTGTAAAAGCGCGCCATATTCTTTTAGCCACTAATGGGCAACCCGCGGACTCGAGCATTAAATTGAAGAACAAGGCAGATAGCATAATGAGGGTTTTGAAACGGGGCGAAAGTTTTGCCCGCTTGGCCAGCCGGTTTTCCGATGACCCTGGATCAGCCAGTAAAGGTGGCGACCTGGGTTGGTTTGGTGAGGGTATTATGGTGAAACCTTTCAACGATGCTTGCTTTAACGGCAAGAAGGGCGATATTACCCTAGTAGAAAGCCAATTCGGATTTCATATCATTGAAATTCTCGACAAGAGCAAACCTTCAAAAAAGGTTCAACTTGCCAATTTAGAGCGCAAGGTTATTCCAAGTACCCGCACATATCAGCAAGTTTTTGCCTTAGCAAGTGAGTTTGCAGGCATGAATAATACTTTCGAAAAGTTTAACGAAGCATTGCAAGCAAACCGTAAACTGGTTAAACGCTCTGCCCCAAACTTAAAACCTAGCGACCGAAAGATTGCCGGCTTGGAGAATCCTGTTGAAATGATAAGGTGGGCATATAATGCTAAGAAACATCAGGTTTCTTCTGCCTTCGAAATTGGACAAAACTTTGTTGTGGCAGTTTTAACAGAGGTACGTGAGGATGGTTTTGCGCCTCTGGCCCAAATTGAGAATGATATTAAAGCCAAGGTGATTCGCGATAAGAAAGCGGAAATGCTAATAGCCGAAATGAATGGCAAATTGGCTCCAGGTAAAAACCTTGAGGTTGTTGGACAGTATTTGGGAGTTACCGTTCAGAACGCTTCGAAAGTGTCGTTTGCTACCTTCTCATTACCTGCGGCAGGTTTCGAGCCTGTGGTTATTGCCAGCTCGCTGCAAGCCAAGGAAGGGGAACTGATCGGCCCAATTAAAGGTAACTCGGGTGTGTTTGCCCTTGTTGTTACATCAACCAATATTGAAGAGGTTGACGAAATTGGCGAGAAAAACCGAATAATTGGAGGCTACGTTTCGCGCGCCACCTACGAACCCTTTGAGGCACTTAAGAAAAGAGCCAAGATAGTTGACAAAAGGGCTAAGTATTTTTAGTATAACGAATTGAAATAATTTTAAGAGGGGCTCAAATGCCCCTCTTCTTTTTTAAAGATTTAACCAATAATTGGGTCGCTTTTTAATGCACTAAAAATACGATAGCCCAAAATTTGATTTTATATTTAAACCCATTAATTTTATAGGATTAGCAAATTAAATTGTTTTTAACTGTAAATATATAAATCAGGATAGCCATGAAAGTCCTACGCTTAATAACGGTTGCCCTTGCGAGTTTTATACTTGCATCGTGCTACGACTTCTCGATGTATGAGGAGATAAAGGTTGAGCCCGTAACCCAAACCTGGGTTTTCCCCGTTCTTAAATCGACAATTACTTTTAAAGAACTGGTTGAGCGAAGCGAAGCCAATACCCTGGTCGATGTGATACCCGGCACAACCCTTTTTTACTTGTCGTTTCGCGACACCATTGACTTTGTTCAGGCATCGAGCATGTACTCCATGTCGCCAGCAACTTTTAGCCAAACCGTTTCGGTACCGGGGGGGCTACCACCGGTGTTCCCTGCGGGAACTCAAGTAGCCCATTCGCAAACTTTTGAAGAATCGTTTGAGGCTATCCCGGGCGTTGAGCTGAAACGTATCGATTTTTCTTCGGGAATGGTTAGAATTCGATTACAGAATAGTTTTCAGCACCCAGTTTCTGGGCACTTGACATTGACCTCGCTCGTAAATTCGAGTGAAAGCCCCATTGTATACCCATTCAATTTAGCAGCGGGAAGCCCGGATACGGATTTTTATTTGTTGAATAATCTATTTCTTAATCTTCATGTTCCACCCAGTACCTATAATACATTCCGTTTTAGTGTCAATTTTACGATTACCTCTTCGGGTAATGCGAACACATCCGGAGGACTAGGTGTTCAAGTAGAGTTTAGTGGAATTAATCCTGACCCCAGTCCCGATTTCGAGATGTTTTCTGGGAAACTGAACGCAACAGTTAATACAGGATTGCAGAATAGTATAATAGCAGTATTTAACTCTACCCTTTTGGCCACACAGCATTTTGCCGAGCCATCTATTACATACAGTATCCGTAATAGTTTTGGGGTCCCAGTTTCCTTTGCATTCAGCCAATTTGAGGTGAAAAATAATGCTGGGTCAACAATACCACTGGTTAATGAGGGAACTCTAAGCTCTAGTGATTTAAATTTGTCGGGGCCCAACGTTTTAAATTATGTAGAGCAAATAACGCAACCCTATGCCACAACTTCGTTTCTACTCAATAGGGAAAACTCAAACGTGGAGGATGTTTTCGAAATTGCACCTAACCGTTTGGCCTACCAGGCCGCTATTGTTCTAGGTGATAATTCCGACAACCACGATTACTTCGTTCGGAAGAATAGTAATATAACTTTCTTTTCCGATATAACATTACCGCTTAACGGTTGGGCAACAACCCATTTACTTTCGGATACCGTTGATAATATTGATTTGCCAAGCATCGACTCGTTAGGATATATCGATTCAATAGAATATAAGGTAACGCTAAAGTTCAAGTTTCAGAACGAGTTGCCCATGAATATGGAGTTTCAGGTAGATTTTCTCGATGAAACAAACCAACTAGTGGAGGCTCTATTCCCCGAAGGTGAGCAGCAAATGGTACAGGCAGCTCCGGTTGGAACCAACGGAGAGAGTAACGGAAGCAATTCGAAATATACGCTGGTTGAGCTCGATAGAGAAAGGTACAACCGCATACGCCAATCGAAACGTATGATTCTGTTTTACCGAATGAGTACTGGAGGTACTTCGGGGCAACCAGTAAGGGTTCTTTCAACTAACAAAGTAACCGTGCAAGTGAGTGCCATAGTAAAAGCAACGATTAATCCTCAAAATTTATAGTAGCCATGAAAAAACTAATTATTCTACTAGCGATATTGGGGACTGTTGGGCTTTTGCAAGCTCAATCCGATTTGAGTTTGCCCTTCATGAACAATGTTTTTCAAGCATCGTACCTTAACCCAACGGTTCGATCGGAGCACACACTGAGTATAGGCTTCCCATTTACTTCGTCCATTTCAACTCAGGTTATTCACAATGGTTTTGTGCCTAACTCGGCATTTAAGTTTGTTAACGATACCCTTACTCTATTTCCCGATAAAATTCCCGCTGCGCTAAACAAGCAGAGCATGCTTTATGCTGGGGTAGGATTAGAATTCTTTCACCTTCGATTTAAAAGGCACGGTTGGGATTTCTGGTTTTCGGTTCGTCAGGTTCACGAAATGTCGTTTTTTTACCCCAAGGATCTTGCCAGTTTGGCCGTTTATGGCAATGGCGAGTTTGTTGGCCAAACTTTAGACCTGACACCACTGGGAGTTAATTTGTCGCTTTACCGTGAATACAGTTTCGGAATGGCTGCCGAAACCAACGATTGGGTATTTGGAAGTAGAATTAGCTTGCTGCAGGGGCTTTCCAATGCCTATTTAAAGCCCAATTCGCTTAGCATCTCTATTGACGATGATATGTATTCCCATACAGGTAATGCCCGTGGTACGCTTTACACTTCCGGAATACCACTCGACTCGACCAGAATGCCCAACTTCGAAAAGTTTACTCCCAACGACTTTTCACTGTCGACTGCAACCAAAACCTATGCCTTCGATTATCTTACCCGTTTTCGAAATCCTGGTGTTGCCCTAAGTGCTGGAGTAACTTATAAGTACGACCAGCGTACAACCTTCACCTTCGCCTTCAGCGATTTGGGTTTCATTCACTGGAGCGACAGCACGCAGAACTTCCTTCTGAAGGGAAACCATAGGTTTGAAGGTGCCGATATGCTTGCCGACTTTTTGTATGGAAAAGATTTGGATTATGATACCATTATGACTACCCTTCTTAATAGCTTTTCCGATGAGGAGTATAGCGAATCGTACTTGGTTTGGCTCTCGCCAAAACTTTACTTAAGGGGAAACTATAAAATTGCCAAGCGCACCGAACTGGGCTTTCAGCTTTACACTACATTTAACCGAAGGTTCTATCCTGCTTTCACCATTGGAATGCAGCAGGGTTTAGGACGCTTTTTCAATTTGCTGTTCACTGGTTCAGTAAACCAACGATCGTTTACCAACTTGGGGCTGGGGCTACTATTAAAGCCTGGACCCATGCAAATATATATTTTGGCCGACAACTATTTTTCACCCGCAGTCGACCCACTTTCGTTCACCAATCTGAATCTGCGAGTTGGAATGAATATGGTGTTTGGGCGGGTTAAAAAGCCTCAGGGCCTTCCTTACCGTTAAAAAAACCGAAAACTTACAACCATGATAGGCAGAATTTTTCCCAAAGCAGCAGTTGTAATCGCCCTGTTTGTTACTCTTGCTGCGCAATCGCAAACCTCGTTTGTGCCCAGGAACCTGGGACCCCAAGTCAATTCGGAGTATCCAGAGATTAATCCGGTACTTTCTACCGATGGAAAAACACTCTTTTTTACTCGGGTTAACCATCCTGAAAATGGTTTCGGGCCGAACGATAGCCAGGATATATGGTTTTCGAAGCAGAACCAAGATGGTACCTGGGCTCCCGCCCAAAGAGCGCCCGAGCAATTGAATATTGGCCGCTATAATGCCATTCTGGCTGCATTGGACGATGGTAAATCGTACTTGCTATTGGGACGTTTCAATAAAAAGGGTACCCGGTGGCAAACCCGAGGGCTTTCAATTATTGAACGCAAAAGCGAAATGGAGTGGGGTGATCCAATTCCTTTATCCGTTCGAGGTTTTAAGAGAATTAACCGAGGTAGGGTGGTTTCGGCCTATATTACTCCCGATAGGCAACTCATTTTCTTAGCTTTTTCAACATCAACCAATGGTAGAAAACTAAGGCTATATGTTTCGCAACAAAAGGATGAGTTCAGCTATTCTAAGCCCAAGTTGCTCAGAGGCGGGATTGAGGACGCACGAAGCGCCGAGGCACCCTTTATTACCAACGATAAGAATAGGCTTTACTTTTCGGCCATGTTCACTTCAAGGGGCGATAACTACGATATTTACTATTCGCAACGCACCGACGATACCTACCGTAACTGGTCGGAGCCCATTAGAGTTACCGACACAATAAATACAAACAACTGGGAATCGTACTTCAAAATGAATGCTAAGGGAAGTTGGGCATATTTCAGTTCCATCTCGAATTCATTAGGAATGTCGGATATATTCAGAGTGAAAATTTTTGAAGAGTTTCCGTTTGTTCGTGTTTCGGGGCTGGTTCTTAATCAGGCCGACCAAACCTTGATGGTTAAGGATACTGCCTATAGCATTACGGTGAACGGTGAACGATTTGCTGATTTGAAACTCGATAAGGCTTCGGCTTCCTATGAAGCGCTACTTCCCTTAGGGGGAGCATACGTATTAAATCCTGAGATGGAGAATTGGAATGGCGTTTCGTCAGCAATCGACCTAACAAGCGTTCGGGAGTACTCTGAGGCCAACCTAAACCTCTATTTTTCAGCCATACCATTTGTTCAGGTTAGCGGTAGAATTATTGATACCCGCACCAACTTGCCCATTGCGCTCGAAAAGAAGCCCCTTGTATGGATAAATGGTGCTCCATCGGATTCTATTAAATACGACCAGTTCTCAGCGGCCTTTCAGGCGCTTTTGCCTTTGGGCGTTTCGTATTCTTTCGAACCGAAAGTTGAAAACTTTACTGGTTCACCTGTAATTGTTGATGTTTCAAACGAGACCGCTTTCCAAAAACGAGAAGCTGTTCTATACGTAACCTCCGTACCCTGGGTTGAAGTTAAGGGTACAGCGCTTGACAACAGTTCATTTGTACCCATTTTGGGCGATGCTAATCCCCAACTCCTTGTAAACGGGGTGGTTGCCGATACTGTTATAATCGATCCAGCCACTGGTGCATTTACCATTCGCTTACCCTTTGGGAAGGACTATAACCTCGCAGTTAAGGCAAAGGATTATAAACCCCTCGAAAACAAGATCGATTTGAAAGGCTATGTTGAATTTACTCAGTTGAACCAAAATGTTTTTGCCGAGCGTGAAGATGCTAATATGGCCATTCTGAGTGGGAAGGTTATAAACCTGAAAACAGGCAAACAACTCGAAGAGGGTTACGAGGTTCAAATGCGCGTGAATGGGATGGAAACCAGGGCATTCGTGTACGACACAAAAAATGCCTCGTATACCCTGAAATTGCCCGTGGGTTACAACTACGACCTGACACCCAAAGTGGTAAACTTTTATAATAAGTTCGAACCTGTTGATTTAACCAAGGTGGCTGCTCTATCTAAAATTCCTCGAAACTTTTATGTAACTCCCATAGAAGTGGGGCAATCGGTCGATATTGAGAATATCTACTTCGAAACCGGAAAGGCGGTGCTGAAACCCGTGTCGTTCCGGTCGCTTAACGCTTTGGTGCAGTTCCTCAACGAGTACCCGAATGTAAAAGTTGAAATTGGAGGTCATACCGACAATGTTGGTTCTGCCTCGGTTAATCAGAAAATTTCTGAGGAACGTGCAATGTCGGTTGCTGAGTACGTAATGGCACAGGGAGTTCCTGCTCATCGAATCGAATCGAAGGGTTACGGATTCTCGAAGCCTAAGGCTAGCAATAAAACAGCCGATGGCAGAGCAAAGAACCGCAGGGTCGATTTTACAATAACTGGGATTTAAGCATTGGTTTGGAACAAAAAAAGGGAAGGCTGCTTAAAAGCAGCCTTCCCTTTTTAAATTAAATACAACTAACCCTGCGATAGCATGGTTTTTACCTTCTCCGAAATAGCTTTTCCATCGGCTTTGCCGGCGAGCGCCTTGGAGGCAACTCCCATTACCTTGCCCATGTCCGATGGTTGTTTGGCCCCAACCTGATCAATTATCTTTTTTAGTTCGAGGGTGAGCTCCTCTTCGCTTAGCATTTTGGGTAAATAGCTCTCAATGACTGCTGCTTCGGCTAGCTCCTTTTCAGCTAGTTCGGGCCTGTTCTGTTGTATATAAATTTCAGCCGATTCGCGGCGCTGTTTTACCTGCTTTTGCAGCAGTTTTGCTTCGGTGTCGGGAGTTAGGATGTCTGACCCTCCCTTTTCGGTTTTGGTCAATAGAATAGCGCTTTTAATAGCTCGGAGCGCTTCAAGTTTTACCTTTTCCTTGGCCAGCATGGCCAATTTAATATCCTGATTAATTTTTTCCTCGAGCGACATAGCATTTGAGTTTAGTCAACATTATCGTATAGGTATGCATTATCGGATTTCAGAAGATTATCATCGTTATCCATAGAGAGTTTGTATTTCGAAACCTTCGGGTTTAGCGAATGGGTGTAATCGTCGAGTTGAATGTTTTTTCGAACGTAGGCTGGCTGCTGTTCAATTAAATCGATATTGTCCTTGTGGACAATGGGCGATGGTTGAAGCAATGTGATACGCTCGCTTTTTTCGGGTTTGGGGTTGGAGCCCGGCGAAACCGTTTTAATTTGAAACTCATCTTCGGTTTTTGTTTCTAAAGAAACTTTGCTTTCCGATGCGATTCCAAAGCCATCGAACTCGATGGTTCTTTGGCGAGGATCGGGTTCGGAGAAGCTTCGTTTTGGTGGTGCTGCAGGTTTCTCTTTAAACTCGAAAATAGGCTCTTTCACTTTTCTGTTTTCGCTCTTGTTTCCGTTGAGGGGTATAACATCTACCGTTCGCTGCCTATTGTAAAGTTCGGGAATGCTATTTGTACCAAATCCGGTTGCAATAACAGTTACGTTAAGGTGCTCGTTCAGGCTCGGGTCGGTTCCATTACCCCAAATCAGGTCGGCGTTTTCGCCAGCAGCCGACTGAATATAGTCGGTAATTTGGCCAATTTCGTCCATGGTTATTTCGTCATCGCCCGATGTTACATTGAGTAGAATGTTTCGAGCTCCCGAAATGTCGTTGTTGTTTAGCAGGGGCGATGAAAGGGCTTCTTTCACAGCCTTAATGGCTCGGTTTTCCCCCGAAGCTTTTGCCGATCCCATAATGGCTACCCCGCTGTTGCTCATAACGGTTTCAACATCGGCAAAGTCGACGTTTATATAGCCATGTACCGTAATTATTTCGGCAATACCTTTTGCTGCAATGGCCAGTACATCATCGGCCTTCGAGAATGCATCGGAAACCCTGAGGTTACCATACATTTCACGAATTTTTTCGTTGTTAATAACAAGCAATGAATCGACGTGCTTCTCAATTTTTTCGATTCCCTCAAGGGCTTGCTGTATTCTTCGTTTGCCCTCGTTTCGGAACGGAATGGTAACAATTGCAACGGTAAGAATACCAAGGTCTTTGGCTGCTTTTGCAATAATGGGGGCTGCACCTGTGCCTGTGCCGCCGCCCATTCCGGCAGTAATAAAAACCATTTTGGTGCTATCTTCCAGAACCTTAGTAACATCGTTAAGGCTTTCAACAGCAGCCTGCCTGCCAACTTCGGGTTTATTACCGGCTCCTCTCCCCTCGGTGAGCGAGGCGCCCAGCTGAATTTTTATGGGTACCTTGCTGCTGGCTAGTGCTTGGGCATCGGTATTGCAAACCACAAAGTCAACATCTTTAATTCCTAAGCGGTGCATATGGTTTATTGCATTACTACCGCCACCTCCAACTCCAATAACTTTAATTATTGATTGGTTGTCGATGGGAATATCGAAAGGTATGAGTTCGTCGTACATGGCTTTTGGTGTTTTTACCTTACAGTTACAATTCAGAGTCGTTCTCTTCAAAAATTTCGGTGAACTTGTTTTTGAGAATATCGATTAGTTTCGACTTGCGTACCTCTTTCTTCTTCTCCTCGGGGGTGCTAAGCTTCTGCTCATTTTTGGTAATATTTTGTTCTGGCTCGCGTGTTACCTCAGCAATGCTTTCATTCTGCTCGAATCCTTTAAGCACAAGGCCTATTGCAGTAGAGTAGTTGGGTTCGTTAACTCCCTCAGGCGAATCGGCCGAGAGGTGCTCTGAGGGGAAGCCAATGCGTACATCGAATCCCGTTTTGTACTTTACAAGCTGAGGAAGGTTACGAAGTAAAGCGCCTCCGCCAGTAATTACAACACCCGCTCCCATTTTTTCGGCATAACCCGAATTTTCAATTTCGTACGAAACGGCATCGATAATCTCCTCCATTCGGCTTTGAATGACGTAAGCGAGCGTTTTGAAGGAAATTTCTTTGGGGTCGCGGCCACTAATTCCCGGAATGGTAACAATTTTATCGTCGGGGGCCATATCGCCAAGTGCAGAGCCAAACTGAACTTTCAACTGTTCGGCTTGGCGCTGAAGAATTTGGCAGCCCTCTTTAATGTCGGAGGTTACCACATTGCCCCCAAGGGGAATAACGGCGGTATGCCTAACAATACCATCGTAATAAACGGCAACGTCGGTAGTGCCACCGCCTATGTCGACAAGTGCAACGCCCGCTTCCTTTTCATCATCGGTTAGAACGGCCTCAGAGGAGGCAAGGGGCTCTAGGATGAGGTCGCTAACTTTTAAGCCAACCCTCTCAACGCAACGATCGATGTTTTTGGCAGATAGCGTATTGCCTATTACAATATGGAAATTGGCTTCGAGCCTTCGACCCGACATGCCAATGGGGCTTTTTACGCCAGCCTCATTGTCAACGATGAAGTTTTGCGGAAGCACGTGGAGAATCTCTTCGCCCACCTCCACTGGAATTTTGTGCATGTCTTCTATTAGCTTTTTAACATCGTCGATAGTTATTACCTCATCGGCCGATGTTCGGTTAATGTAGCCACGGTTTCTAACGCTTCGGATGTGCTGACCAGCAATGCCCACAAAAACCTCATCGAAAATTACTCCCGATTTGGCTTGGGCTTCCTCAACGGTACGTTGAATGGAGGCAACAGTTTCTTCGATATTTAAAACTACTCCGCGTTTTATTCCTGTAGATGGAGCCTTGCTGAAGGCAACTACCTGCAGCTTTTTATTGGCATTAATTTTTCCAACAATGGTAACAATTTTGGTTGTTCCCAAGTCGATTGCGGCTACGTAATGATTTTGGTTCGTCATGATTTCTATCGTTTTGTGCAAACTACCTGATTTTTATATTTTAAGTTTATTCTTTTGTACTTGTTCCAACCTTCGTATGGGAGCGCTTTTTCGTAGAAAATTCGCAGTTTCTCCATTTTCTCGGGATATTCGTCGAGGCTACCGAGTTGAATTATATGGCCCCCCACTCGGGGTACTAGTTCAATACTGTTTGTGTTTGCCACATAAACCTGAGCAATTTGGGCATTCCAGAAACGATTGCTTGTAATGAATTGTGCAAACTCGTAGAGTTTGTATATGAAAAGTACCGTATCGGTTGGGCTGTCGGGCCTCCATTGCATTAGGTTTAGGTTGTTTGAAATGGGGAACGGCTCGTTGATATTGCCGTTTATAACCAGAACGTGCGAGGTGTAACGGCTCGACCATGGGAAAATCTTCCCTTCCTCGTCGAAGTAGTAGCTAACCTGCTGCCGATTAATAACCCGAGCAATGGGGCGGCGTTGAGTAATTCGAACCGCCAGTCTGCCGTTAATTGTTTTGTATGCATCGACCTGTTTAACGGTATTGAACTGGGCAATTTTTTCTTCCAGTTTGAGGGTGTTTATTTCGTGTAGAGGTTTCCCTTTTGGCGATTCCCCTTTTTTCTCAATTAGTTTTACAACATCCTTTTTAGTTAGAAACGCATTTACAAGGCTGTCTTCAATGTACACATCAATTTCGTTGCACACTACCTTGCGGCTTGCATCGCGGGCAAACGACAACGAAGCTACTATGTATACCGTAATCAGTATCCATTTGAGAAAGTTTATAATAGCATTCCTTTTCATTGCCTTTCCTTGTTCTTCAGTGTTTCAGTTATTGAGTATGCCAGTTTATCGATATTGCCTGCACCCATGGTTAGGAGAATATCGATTGGGTTTTCTTTTACAAATGTTTCAATACCATTAAATGCACAATAACCCTTTTGAGAACTTGTAACAGCATCGAGAATTAGCTGGGGTGTAACCCCTTCAATGGGCTCTTCGCGGGCCGGATATATATCGGTTACAATAGCAAAATCTAAAATGCTTAAACTCTCAGCAAATTCTCTCGCAAAATCGCGAGTACGGGAGTACAAGTGGGGTTGAAATATGCCCGTAATCTTCCTGTTGGGGAACATTCGACGCGCCGAACCAATGGCGGCTTTCAGCTCTTCAGGGTGGTGAGCATAATCGTCGATATATATGCTTTTTCTTCCCCAGTGCCTCAGGTCGAAGCGACGATTTACTCCCTTAAAACTTTCGAGGCCACTCAGAATTAGTTCCGCATTTGCCCCTAGAATGCTTGCAACTGCTGAAGCGGCTACCGCATTTTCAACATTATAGACACCCAGAACGCCCAACGAAATTTCTTCGATGGATTGGCTCGGCATTACCAGCGAGAAGGTGCTGAGACCGTTTGTAAGTTTCAGATCCGTTGCCCTAAAATTTGCATCGAGGTCGACAGCGTATGTGTAAACTTTTATATCGTTGCGGTGGGCAGCAACCCATTCGAGGCCCTGTTTTACAATTAGAACTCCATTGGGTTTAAGGTTGCTTACAAAATTTCTGAAAGCCTCCTGAACCTGCTCGTAGGTTCCAAATATGTCGAGGTGGTCGGCATCAATTGAGGTTATAATGGCAATGTTGGGCCTTAGCTGCAGAAAACTCCGGTCGAATTCGTCGGCCTCAACAACCAGAATGTTGCTCCCTCTGTCGTTAAGTATAAGATTTGACCCATAGTTTTTCGAAATTCCACCCAAAAAAGCATCGCAGCCGCCCTGGGTGTGGCATAGCAAATGCGCAAGCATGGTGGATGTGGTAGTTTTCCCATGGGTGCCAGCAACAGCAGCAGTAAATCGGCTATCCGAAAGAATCCCGAGTGCCTGCGAACGTTTTACCACTTTGAAACCATTGGTTCTGAAAAAACTCAGTTCGCTATGGTTGTCAGAAACAGCTGGGGTGTAAACCACCAGCGTTTCTGTATCGGGCGTTCTGAATTCCTTCGGAATAAGGACTATGCTGTCGGTATAATGTATTGCCATTCCCTCCTTTTCGAGCTGGGTGGTGAGTTCGGTTTGCGTGCTATCGAATCCTGCAACGACTAGTTGATGCTTACGAAAATAGCGCGCAAGGGCACTCATGCCTATACCCCCAATGCCTACAAGGTAAACCCTACTTATCCTTTCCATTTCGTACATACACCTATTGCTTTATTTCCAATTCGTTACAAATTTTAAAACTAACCTGCTCTTTTTAAGTCTCCTGACAATAAAGTTATTACCAAGATTTCAACATGTACGGTAAGCCTAGCAAAGTTTCAGGGCCATTTGAGCAATGCTTTGGGCCGCATTTGGTTTTGCTAAGTGCCTGATATTTAGAGACAATGAGTTCAAACGGTTAGGGTTATTTAGTAGTTCAATAGCACTTTTAACCAGAATACTTCTTGCCTGCGAATCGGCAATAAGTAGGGCTGCTCCCTTTTCGCTTAGCGCTTGGGCATTTTTTGTCTGATGGTCTTCTGCCACATTGGGCGATGGAACCAATATTGCGGGCTTGCCAACCAAGCAAAGCTCCGAAATGGTTCCGGCTCCTGCTCTCGAAATTACCATGCTGGCAACCGAATAAGCCAAATCCATTCGGTTAATAAAGTCGAACACCTTAACGTTATCAACTTTGAATTTATTAACTTCTTCTAGAACTTCGTTGTGGTAAAGTTTGCCCGTTTGCCAAAGCAACGTAAGGTTATTCTCAATAGCAATGCTGGTTATGTTTTCTAAAATGCTCTGGTTTATGGTTCGTGCTCCCAGGCTGCCCCCAATAACCAGAATGACACGGTTTTCATGGGGAATATTGAAAAACTCACGGGCCTCGGCTTCCAGTGGGCCAACGTTATCGAGACCCTGCCTTACGGGATTGCCAGTAATAACAATTTTTTCCTTTGGGAAAAAGCGCTCCATACCCTCGTAAGCTACACATATGAGGTTTGCTTTTTTGGCAAGTAACTTATTGGTAATTCCGGCGTATGAGTTTTGTTCCTGAATAATTGTTGGAATACCTTGGCCTTGCGAGGCGCGGAGTATGGGACCGCTAGCGTATCCGCCAACTCCTATAGCCAGTTGGGGCTTGAATTCACGAACAATTCGCTTGGCTTGGGCCATGCTTTTCATCAGCTTGAACGGGAAGGCCAGATTTTTCAATGTTAGTTTGCGCTGAAGACCAACTACAGGTAAACCAACAATTTTATAGCCAGCAGCCGGCACGCGTTCCATCTCCATTCGACCTTCGGCACCAACAAAAAGTATGTTGGCATCGGGCGAAGTTTCCTTAATTGCGTTAGCAATGGATATGGCAGGGAAAATATGCCCCCCCGTTCCACCACCACTAATTATTACTCTTGGGTTCTTCTTCTCCATTGTAAATTTCTTCTTTGTTTTGGCAACGGCTAATACTTAGAAGTATTCCGAATGCTGCGCTAGTAAATAGTACCGATGTTCCGCCCATGCTTACAAGAGGCAGTGGCTGGCCTGTAACCGGAAAAAGGTTAACTGCTACTGCCATATTTATCATGGCCTGAAAAACCAACAGCAGGGTTATGCCAATGGCCAGAAAGGCTGGGAATGTTCGTTGCGATTTTTTTACAATCATTCGTCCTCTGTATAGTAAAACCAAGTACGCAAAAAGCATGGCAAATGCACCAAACAGTCCGTATTCCTCAATAATAATGGCATAAATAAAGTCAGAGTAGGGGTGTGGTAAAAAGTTGCGCTGAGTGCTGTTGCCGGGGCCTTTCCCAAACGGACCACCGGTAGCAACTGCAATTTTCGATTGTACTGCCTGGTAGTTCTCGCCGCCCTCGTCGCCACTCGCAAAATTTTCAATCCTATTTTTCCATGTTTTTGCTCGTCCACCCGCATTGGTTTCGAGTAAAACGAAAATACCTATCCCAAGCAGAACCACCCCAATGCCCGTAAACCCCAATAGGTATTTAAGATTAACCCTCCCAATAAAAAGAAGAATCCAGCATGTGGCACCAAGCAGCGCGGCTGTTGAGAAGTTGGCAGGTAAAATGAGCAGGCAAATAATAGCAATAGGAATTATTAAGGGCAGAAAGGTGGTTTTAAAATCCTTAATAGTATCCTGTTTCTGCGAAAGTAAGCGGGCCACATACATAATAAGGGCCAATTTGGCAAAGTCCGATGTTTGAATAGTTATACCCAATCCCGGTATTGCAAGCCACCTTGCTGCCTCATTCAGGCTGGTTCCGAAAACAAGAGTAATGGCAAGCAATGGAATGGAAAGAAGCATGAGGATTTGAGAGATGGGAGAGTACACCTTGTATGGGATTAAATGGGTAATGAAAATTATACCCAAACCGGCAAGCAGAAATCCCATTTGCTTTAAGAAGTAGTAGGCGGTATTGCCTCCCTGAAAACGGTAAGCCAGCGAACCTGTTGAACTGTACACTGCTAGCAGCGAAAATACCGATAGCCCCATAACGATTATCCAAATCGTTCGGTCGCCCTTCAGGTATTTTCCAAATAGTCCGTCCATTTTTTGGTAGCTTTATAGTTCGCGAACCGCCTGTTTGAATTGTCGTCCACGGTCCTCATAATTTTCAAACAGATCGAAGCTGGCACAGGCAGGCGAAAGTAGCACGGTATCGCCGGGTTGCGAGAGTTTATAGGCATGCTGAACGGCCTCAAGGGCCGAACGGGCATCGACCATTATTGGAACAATTTCTCCAAACTCCTTATGGAGTTTTTTGTTATCGACACCAAGACAAACTATTGCCTTTATCTTTTCCTTGGCAAGTTCTATAAGGTCGGTGTAATCGTTGCCCTTATCTGTTCCACCTGCAATCCATACTACCGGGGTAGTCATGCTTTCGAGAGCATACCAGGCCGAGTTAACATTGGTGGCTTTCGAGTCGTTAATGTAAAGAACACCCCTTACCGATAGCACCTTCTCGAGCCGATGCTCAACCCCTTGGAAGTCGGCCAAACTTTCGCGAATCACATCCTTTCGGATGTTTAGGGCGTGCCCTGCAATGCCAGCAGCCATGGAGTTGTAAACATTGTGCTTCCCCTTAAGCGATAGGTCTTCGATTGACATGTTGAAATCGCTATTGTTATATGTAATGAACATTTTATTCCCTTCGAGGTAAGCAGCCTGCCTCTCTTTTACTTTGTGCGAAAATGGGAGCTGCTTGGCGCGTAGTACAATCTGGTTCAGGTGGTCCATGGTTACATCGTCGTCGGAGCAGAATATGAAGCAGTCGTCCTCATCGAGGTTTCTGGTTATTCGAAACTTCGATTCAACATAGTTCTGCATTTTAAAGTCGTAACGATCGAGGTGATCGGGGGTAATATTCAGCAGAATGGCAATGTCGGCTTTAAAGGTGTACATGCCGTCGAGCTGAAAACTGCTGATTTCGAGCACAAAATAATCGTAATTGCCCTCGGCAACCGCCTGTGCGAAGCTGATCCCGATGTTTCCGGCAAGGCAAACGTTCAGCCCAGCTTTCTTCATCATATGGTATATGAGCGAAGTGGTAGTAGTTTTTCCGTTGGTTCCCGTTATGCACACTTTAGAAGCAGTGGTGTACCTGCCCGCAAACTCAATTTCCGAAATAACAGGAATACCATTTTTGCGAATCTCCTCAATTAGTGGAATTCGGTCGGGGATGCCCGGCGACTTTATCACCTCGCCCGCATTCAGAATGAGTTCGGGAGTATGCTTGCTTTCTTCCCAGGCAATGCCGTATTTTGTTAGGGTTTGCCTGTATTTTGGTTTAAGCGTTCCGCTATCGGATAAAAACACATCGAAGCCCTGCTTTTGGGCCAGTATGGCCGATCCTACGCCGCTTTCACCACCCCCCAGAACCACAATTCGGTTTGCATTTTGAGCAGTTGCCATAACTAACGGATTTTTAGGGTTACTACGGTTATTACTGCAAGCATTATAGCTACAATCCAGAATCGGGTAACGATTTTGGGTTCTGGGTAGCCCTTTATTTGGTAATGATGATGCAATGGCGACATCTTGAAGATTCTGCGACCCTCGCCGTACTTGCGTTTGGTGTACTTGAAGTACGAAACCTGCAGAACAACTGACAGGCTTTCGACAAAGAAAATTCCGCAAAGAATGGGTATGAGAAGTTCCTTACGGATTAGAATGGCGTAAACAGCAATAATTCCACCAATAGCTAAGCTGCCCGTGTCGCCCATGAAAACCTGAGCGGGGTAACTGTTATACCACAAAAAGCCAATGGCAGCGCCAATAAAGGCGCTCATGAAAATTACCATTTCCCCAGTATTGGGAATGTACATTATATTAAGGTACTCCGAGTATATTACGTTTCCCGAAAGGTAGGCGAATAACCCAAGTGTTGTGCCTATAACAATGCTAACTCCGGTAGCCAAACCGTCGAGCCCATCGGTTAGGTTGGCCCCGTTGGATACGGCTGTAACAATGAGAATAACTGCTGCAATAAATACAATCCATGTTAACCTTTCCTTCCACGCCCCCTTAATGGGAACAAGGAAAGAGTACTCAAACTCGTTGTCCTTAAAGAACGGTATGGTGGTTTTAGTTGTTTTTTGGTTGGGGCTAAGGATTAGTTGTTGCCCGCCCGCTTGGTCGTTTCCCTCAATAATTTCGGTTCCCTCGGTTGCTACATGCCTTAAAACTCGCTCGCGTACAACAATATCGGGGCTGAGGTAAATGGTTAAGCCTACAAAGAGGCCCAGGGTAATTTGTCCTAGTATTTTCAATCGGCCCGAGAGCCCCTTCTTGTTTTTCCTGAAAACCTTAATGTAATCGTCGGCAAAACCTACCAATCCCAACCAAACGGTGGTAACCAGAAGAATTATAACGTAAATGTTTTGAAGGTTGGCAAAGAGCAGAACGGGAATGAGAATGGATGCCAGAATTATAATTCCGCCCATGGTGGGAGTTCCCTTCTTTTGCATTTGACCCTCGAGCCCCAGGTTCCGAATCTCTTCTCCGATCTGCTTTTTTTGGAGGTAAACAATAATGCGTTTGCCAATAAGTAGGGCAAATGCGAGCGCGGTAATGACCGCCATTGCCGAACGGAACGAAATGTACTGGTAGAGCCCGGCTCCCGGCACATCGTATTGATCGAGGTATTTTAGCAGATAGTATATCATGGTTTCAGGGTTTTGAATATTTCTGCAACTTCTTCCTTATCGTCGAAATGGTGCTTAACGCCCTTTATTTCCTGGTAGTTTTCGTGGCCCTTGCCCGCAATTAAAACAATATCGCCGGGGGCTGCCAGTAGGCAGGCGGTGCGAATGGCCTCGCGTCTGTCGGTTATAGAAAGAACCTTGCCCACTAGGCCAGGTTCAATGCCCTGCTTCAAGTCGGCAATAATGGCCTCCGGCTCCTCGGAGCGTGGGTTGTCTGAGGTGAGTATAACCATGCTGCTTCCCGAGGCAGCAACCCTAGCCATAACGGGGCGTTTGGTTTTGTCGCGGTCGCCACCAGCACCCAGAACGGTAATGAGTTTTTCGTTCTCCTTCAGCAGCTCGTTTATGGTGCCAATAACATTCTCAACGGCATCGGGTGTATGGGCATAGTCAACAATGGCAACCACACCGTTGGGTGCGCGTAGGTGTTCGAAGCGACCATTCACTGGCTCCATGGCGCTCAGGTTGGTAAGCACTTCGTGTTTGCCGAAATTCATCAAAAGCGCAGCAGCATAAACTGCCGTTAGGTTGTATGCATTGAATTGGCCAATGAGGCGGCACCACATTTCGGTGCCATCCATATTCAGTTGCATGCCCCAGGGTTGATGATCGACAATGCGACACCTGAAATTGGCCATGGAACGAAGCGAGTAGGTGTGAACCTTCGCTTTGGTATTCTGCACCATTACACGCCCATTGCGGTCGTCGATATTGGTAAGGGCAAAGGCGCTTGATGGAAGCAGGTCGAAAAACCGCTTTTTGGCCTTCAGGTACTCGTTGAAGGTTTTGTGGTAGTCGAGATGGTCGTGGGATATGTTGGAGAAAATTCCACCATAAAAATGCAGACCGGCAATGCGGTTCTGTGCTATGGCATGCGAACTAACCTCCATAAAACAATGGGAGCATCCGCCGCTCACCATTTCGGCCAGCAGCTTATTCAAGCTAATTGGGTCGGGAGTGGTGTGGGTGCTAGGTACCTCGGTATTGTGAATGTAGTTGGTAACCGTTGAGAGGAGCCCAGCCTTATAGCCCAACGATTGGGCCAAACGGTAGAGTAAGGTTGCAGTGGTTGTTTTTCCATTAGTTCCGGTAATGCCCACAAGGGTTAGGCTCTGCGATGGGTTTCCGTAAAACTCCGAAGCCATAACACCTGCTAAATACGAACAGCTTGCCACCCTTACGTAGGTAACATTGGGTTCGGTATGCGGCGGAAGTGTTTCGCAAACAATGGCCGAGGCACCCTTCTCAATGGCGCTGGCAATATAATTGTGCCCGTCGGATTGGGTTCCCTTTATAGCTATGAAAGCCGAGTGGGGGGCAACTGCTCTCGAGTCGATGCAAAGTTGGTCAATGCTAACGCACAGGTTACCCTTAACCTCCAGAACCTCGCTTTGAGGCATTATGCTTTCAAGTTTTACCATTCTAGTTGCTCATTTCAATACCAATTCTTTCGCCCTTTTCAACCCTGCTGCCGGGCGTAATGCTTTGGCTGCGAACAAAACCCCTGCCTGTTACCCTAACCCAGAGTCCCGAGTTTTCTAAAAGGAAAAGGGCGTCCTTGAGGCTCATCCCAGTAACATCGGGAACCAAATTGGGAATAATCGATTTTTTGCGCATTTCAACCTTCTCGCCGGTGCGAACTGTAGCCACCCAAGGGGAATCCTTACTTTTGTCGGCGAGGGGTACACCCAATTCGCGGAGCGCATACTCAAGTTCGGGCTTAAAACCACTTTTCGATTCGGGCAGTTCGGGCATTTCGCCCCTTTCAATTTCTGGAAACCACTCCTTGCTGGTAGCGTAAACCTTGTCGGAAATTTCCTTGAAAATGGGACCTGCAACCAGATTACCGTAGTAAACGCTGTTCGATGGCGAGTTAACTACCACAATGCACGAGTACTTGGGGTCTTCGGCAGGGAAGTAGCCTGCAAAAGAAGCCTGATAGCTGATGCCCCTTTCGCCCCTGTAGCCACGTGTGCCCCTTGCTATTTGGGCCGTTCCGGTTTTGCCCGCAATTTTATAGTTGGGGTTTTTTAGGTTCTTTGCAGTTCCGTTCTCCACAACCCCCTCGAGTACCTCGCGAACCTTGCGTAGGGTGCTGCGTGAGCAAATGGAGTGCGAAATTACCTGAGTTGGGAACTCCCTGTCCACGGCTCCGTGGGTACGTATGGCCTTTACAAATCGGGGTTTCACCATGCGCCCATTGTTGGCAATGGCATTGTATAGTGTGAGAATTTGAATGGGTGCCAACTTTATTTCGTAGCCGATGCTTATCATGGGCATGGAAATACCCGACCAGAGATTGTCGCCTGGGTACTTTATGTATGGGGCCGATTCACCTTTTATTTCGAGGTTCAGCGGTTTGTTCAGGTTCAGGTCGTATATGCGATTGATGAACTGCCTCTCTTTCCCTTTGTAATATTTTGTTACCAGTTCAGTTACTCCAACATTCGACGAGAACTCGAATACCTCCTTCGCGCTAATTCGGCCGTAGCCACCCTCCTTGGTATCTGTAACTGTTTTGTCGTAGTATTTCACCTTGCCGCTTCGGGTATTCACCGTATCGGATAGCGAAATGTGCCCATCCTCGAGCAGGGCAATGAGCGTTGCTATTTTAAAAGTCGAGCCCGGTTCGTTGGCTTCGCCAATAGCGTAGTTGAACATTTCGGAGTAGCTTCCGTCGCCATTCTTTTTCAGGTTGGCAATGGCTTTTATGTCGCCCGTTTTTACCTCCATCAGAATTACTGTGCCGTGTTCGGCATCGTGGCGGTTCAACTGTCTGCGTAGAGCCCCTTCGGCAACATCCTGCAGGGTAACATCGAGCGTGGTAATAATATCGTGGCCATCTTCGGGAGCCACCTGCATGGAACTACCCACTTCAACCCACATGTTGCCCGGCACCCTTTGCTTAAGGCTAACGCCAGCCTTGCCCCGCAAAACATGGTCGTATGCGCCCTCAATGCCCACGGCAACTCCATCCTCGTTAATGTTACCAATGGTACGTGCGGCAAGGCTTGCGTGGGGTTTTATTCGTCGGTTCACCTGAACCGGAATGAATCCACCCTTGTTTTCACCCAGCCTGAAAAGCGGGAATTTTTTAACTTCCTGCAGTTCAATATAGTTTATTTGGCGGCTGCCAATGGGGTAGTACCTTTTGTTACGGGCATGCTTACGGGCATTCACCAGCTCCGATTTGTACGAGAAGTGCGACTTATCCCTGAAAAACCGCGAAAGGCATAGGGCCAGCGAATCGACTTTGTTGTGAAACAGGGCATCGCTAAGGCCAGCGGCTTTCAGATCCATTCGAATTTCGAAATAGGGAACCGAAGTGGCCAGAATGCGCCCGTCGGTGGCGCAAATGTCGCCGCGGTTGGGTTCAATGGTAATGTCGCGGTATGTAACCGAGCGGGCCATGCTGCGTAGCTTTGCTCCCTCAATAAATTGAAGGTAAAGGATTTGACCAAAAATAGCAATGGCCAGTAGAAGGAAGAAAGCGTAAACCAACCCAACTCGAAATAGTATTTCCTTTTTTACCGACATGGTTTCACTACAGCCTTGCTTTAATTTTTTTGGGTGGCACAACCGATTCCTTCAGGCCCAGGCCTTTTTCTTCGACCATGCGTGCCACCTGGGTTTGCTTGCTAATATTCATGAGTTCAGCGGCCGTTGTTATCGATTCGGCCCTGAGATTCTTCACTTCAATCTGAATTTCTTGGCTTTGCCTAACCAACTTCTCGTAGCGGTAGCGGTTGGCAATGTATATAATGGCCAGCAGGGCCAGAAAAAAGAAGTAGGGCACTTGCGATGTAACGCTTTCGCGGCTCAAAATATTTCCGCTGAGTAGCTCGCCCAGGCTGCTCCCCTTTTTTTTCTCGGGTTTTGCTGCCTTGCCGTCTTTCTCGTCAATGAATTCGACCCGTTGGCTTTCAGTGCTCATAGTTTTTCGGCAATTCGTAATTTAGCGCTCCGTGCACGCGTGTTTGCTTGATTCTCCTCGTCGGAGGGAACAATTACCTTGCGCGATATTAGTTTGAAGGGCGAGGAGGTATTCCCGAAAAAATCGATCTCCACCTTTCCTTCAAAGTTTCCGGTTTTCATAAAGTTTTTCACCAGCCTGTCCTCCAGCGAATGGTAGGCAATAACCACCAGCCTTCCTTGGGGTGCCAGCAGGGTTTGTGTTTGGTTCAGCATTTGCTCTAGGGCCCGCATTTCACCATTCACCTCAATGCGTAGAGCTTGAAAAGCCTGAGCCATCATTTTGTTCTGAACCTTTTGCGGAAAGAACTTCTGAAGCAAACCGAACAGCTCCTCCACCGTTTCAATGGGTTTAATTTGGCGAACCTTCACCATTTCGTGGGCCAGCTTGCCGGCATTGGAAAGCTCGCCGTAGAGCCTTAGCAGTTCGGCCAGCTTTTCGGTGGGGTAGGTGTTTACCACGGTGGCGGCGCTAACGGGGCTGGCCTGGTTCATGCGCATATCTAGCGGCCCCTTATGCCTAAACGAAAAACCCCTGTTGGGGCTATCGAAGTGGTGCGAAGAAACGCCCAAATCGGCCAGAATGCCATCGACCCTTTGAACCCCTTGGTATCGAAGGAAGTTGCCAACGAAACGGAAGTTGCCCCGCACAAAGGTGAATCGCTTGTCGGCAGGTGCGTTGGCGGCAGCATCCTCGTCCTGGTCGAACCCAAAAAGGCGGCCTTTGGCCGAGAGTTTTTCGAGAATGGACCGTGAGTGGCCGCCCCCACCAAAGGTAAGATCGACATAGGTTCCGTTGGGCTTAATGTTGAGCCCCTCGATGCTCTCGTTTAGCAGCACGGGTACGTGGTACGCCATATCCTACTCCTCCCTAAGTTGCGACGAACCAAGAATTTTCTCGGCCAGCGATGCGAACCGGTTCTCGTCGAGGCCGTTGCTGTCGTATAGTTCTTTACTCCAAATTTCAATTTTGTTATCCTGGGCGCTCAGCACCGTATCCTTGGTAATACTTACCATGTCGAGCAGCCGTTTGGGTATAAGCAGCCTTCCGTTGGAGTCGAAGCTAATTTCGGCAGTGCCGCGGTAGAATTCCCTTAGGAATTGTGCCTGCTCTTTGCTGTACGGGTTTGTGTTCCGCCTAATAAGGGCGTTTTGGCGCTCCCACTCCTCCATGGGGAAAAGCACCAGGCAGCTTTCGTAAATGTCCTTTTTCACCACAAAGCGATCGGGGGAGGCAGATCGGCTCTGCTTCCGAAGGGCTGCGGGAAAGAGCAAGCGCCCTTTCTCGTCCACCCTGCATTCGTAATCGCCAATAAATGAGGTCATTCGTTTTCAGCTATTCAAAAGGTAAAGTTATATACTTTTTCCCCACCTTGCTCCATATTTTACCATATTTTCCCACTTTGTTAATAACTTTTTCAGAATCCGTTGCAAGTGGCAGAATAGCAATAGGTTATGTGAGCATAAAGGCAACCCTGTTTCAAGGGCCAACGCCCGAGCGGAATGGGTTATGAAAAAACAAAAGGGAGGATTGGGGGAGGAGGTGCCTTTGGATTCAATGTTTACCAACCGGCTTGCTTGTTGGTAGGAGTTTGGGCCCATGCTAATTGGTTTGGAGAATTTCAATAGCCCTTTCAAATATTACATATCTAACTATATGAAAATGGGCTTGGGTTAGCAAAATTGGAAAACCAGTGGTGTACCTTCCACTAGTATGCCCTACTCAAAAGTTCCGAATGGCACTCTTAACCTCCGTGGCGCTCTGTGGCTCCTTTGTGATACTCTGTGTAATAAATGCTTTTACACAGAGATAGTTGGAGTAATAAATTGTTAAAATGAAAATATATAGCCTCTCAATTCCCTAAAGCGCCTGCCGGAGTATTTTTTCAATTTGGTGGCAAATTCGTTCGAAAACCTCGTCTTCGGTTCCCTCGCCCGAAACGGCATGAATAAGGTTGCGCTTTGCATAGAAGTCGCGGGCCAGAACGGTTTTCTGTTCGTACTCCTCGAGCCGCGAAACAATGGTTTCGGTGTCCTTGTCGTAGTTGCGGCTGCGGTCGGTTTTGCTCCTGTGGGCAAGCCTTTTCATGGCTTCTAAGGGGCTAACATGTATTTCAATGGCCGAGGTAATGGTGCTATTCATTTTTTTAAGCATGCCATCAACAATGTAGGCCTGCACAATGGTTCGGGGGAAGCCTTTAAATATAAAGCCCCGGGAGCCCGGACTGGCCTGAATTTTTTCTTCAATAAGCTTAATGGCAATTTCGTCGGGAACAATAATCCCCTTGTCCATGTAGGGTTTGGCAATTTGTCCCACCTCTGTATTCCTTTTAATTTCCTGCCGCAACAGGTTACCGGTTGAAATGTAAACCATATTGTACTTTTCGGCAATTTTTTTGGCCTGCGTACCCTTGCCTGAGCCCGGATACCCAAAAATTATTATGTTGGCCCAGCGGTTCTCGAGCGATTTCTGCACCGCCTTGTCGAGCCGCGACTGAACCTCATCAATACTTCCAGTACCATCAATGTGGAAACAAATGCCCTTGTCCTGGTAGTACTTGGCCACGGGCACCGTTTTGGAGTAGTACTCGTTTAACCGAACCTGAATAACATCGTCGTTATCGTCCTTGCGGTTGCTAACCTGTGCGCGCGATTTTAGTCTGCGAACCAGCTCGTCGTCGGGAACCTCGAGGCTAAGCATGCAGGTTAACGAGGTGTTCATGTTCATTAAAAGCCCATCGAGAATGTAGCACTGTACGGTGGTGCGGGGGAAGCCGTCGAACAGGAAACCGTTGGTGTCGGTTTTCTTCTGAATTTTATTTTCAATTATCTGAACCACCAGCTCGTCGGAAACCAAACCGCCCTTTTCAATAATGTTTTTCGCTTTAATTCCTAGCGGCGAGCCTTCGGCAATTTCTTCGCGAAGAATTTCGCCGGTGGATATGTAGGTAAGGTTGTATTTCTTTATCAACCAATCGCTTTGGGTGCCTTTCCCTGCACCCGGAGGACCAAATAGGGCAATGTTGAGCATGATTCGATTTTTTTTTCACTAAAGTAAGAAAAATTATATTCTACACTCATATCCACCCTAAATTTGCTGAATAATTAAACCGAACAGCTCATTTCATCTTTATTTTGCTTGAAATAACGTTACTTTTAAGTCCTGTTTTTCAATCGTAAAGCAAACCTGTTATCCATATGCTAAAGTGTTGGTTTTGCTTAAATTCATTGGGCACTCTTTCATAAGTCGATAATTTTATGGTAATTAGTTTTTGATTAGAAATTATAAGTTTATTTTTTTGTATGAAAAAGAACCAGTGGTACGAACAGATGTTCGAAAATAGCGCCCAGCAGTACGAAAAGGAAATGTTTACTCAGGGTACACAGGGCGAGTGCAATTTTATTGAGCAGGAACTGGGTTATAATAAATCGCTTCGCATTCTCGATGTGGGCTGTGGCACAGGACGCCACGCCATTGAGTTGACAAAGCGAGGCTACAACGTTACTGGGGCCGATTTGTCCGAAGCCCAATTGGCACTTGCGCGCCAGAAGGCTGCAGCGCAAAATGTTTTGGTGCCATTTGTACAGGCCGATGCCCGCAACTTGCCTTTTCGCAACGAGTTTGATGTGGCCATTATGATTTGCGAAGGGGGCTTCCCGCTCATGGAAACCGACGAAATGAATTTTCAAATTCTCAGGAGCGTTGCAGGCTCGTTGCGACCGCAAGGGAAATTAATATTTACCACGCTCAACGGGCTTTTCCCCATTTTCAATTCTATAAACGATTTCCACTCGCAAGCTCATCAGAAGGGAAATGCTGCATACCATAGCACCTCGTTCGACCTAATGACCTTTCGCGACCATAACATAACCACATTTACCAACGATAATGGAATTGAGAGCCAAGTGGAATGCAACGAGCGATATTACATCCCTTCGGAAATTACATGGTTACTCAAGAGTTTGGGCTTCCAAACCATCGATATTTATGGGGCTACATTGGGCGCATTTAGCCGTAACGACAAATTAACGACAAGCGATTTTGAAATGCTGGTCATTGCTCAACTATAATTTTGTTCATTTTTGTTAGCCAAACTAAACCTTTAACGCTCGTTTCAATCAAAAAATGCAATCTAACCTAATCCGTTTTGTTTATGAAAAAACTATTAGTTGTATTTATTCCGTTGGCCATGCTAACAATTAGTTGTAGCCAGAAACCCGAACACGAAAATCCATTTTTTAATGAATGGAAAACACCCTTTGGGGTTCCGCCCTTCGATAAAATTCTGAATGCACACTACCTCCCTGCCTTCGAGGAGGCTATGGTGCAGCACAAGGCCGAAATTGAGGCAATTATTGCCAACACCGATGAGCCTACCTTTAAAAACACCATTATTGCTTACGATGCATCGGGCGAAATGCTGAAAAAGGTGAGCGCCGTTTTTGGTGGGCTTCGTGGAGCCAATACCAACGACGAAATGCAGGCAATAGCCATGGAAGTTACTCCAAAACTTACTGCTCACTACAACGAAATAACTCTTAATCAGGACCTGTTTGGACGCATTAAAAAAGTTTACGACAACCGCGCCAATCTGAAGCTCGACGTGGAGCAAATGCGTTTGGTTGAAAAAATGTACAGAGACTTTGAACGCAATGGTGCTGCCCTCCCCGAGGATAAACGCATTGAGTTGAAGGCCCTCAATGAGCGCATGGCCATGATTTCGCTTACGCTCAACCAGAACCTTCTTAAAGAAAATAACGGATTCAAACTGGTTGTTGATAAAAAGGAGGACCTTGTTGGGCTTCCCGATAACTTAGTTAGTACCGCAGCCGAACTGGCTAAGAAAGCCGGAATGGAAGGTAAGTGGGTTTTCGATTTGTCGAAACCGAGCTGGATTCCTTTCCTTCAGTCGTCACCCCGTCGCGACCTGCGCGAAATACTTTACAGGGGCTACTTTATGCGTGGCGACAACAATAACGAGTTCGATAACAAAAAACTTTTTGCAGAATTGCTTACTCTGCGTCAGCAAATGGCTAAAATGCTCGGTTACGAAACCTATGCGCACTACTTCACCGACGACCAAATGGCCAAAACGCCCGAAAACGTGTACGACTTTTTAACAAAAGTATGGACACCCGCTCTTGAACGTGCAAAAACGGAACGTGCCGACATGCAAGCCATTATCGACCGCGAAGGTGGTAAGTTCAAACTCGAATCGTGGGACTGGTGGTACTATGCCGAAAAGGTTCGTAAAGAGAAATACGATTTGGATGAGGAGCAAATAAAACCCTACTTAACGCTCGATAACGTAAAGGAAGGCTGCTTCTATTTGGCTAACAAATTGTACGGCCTCACATTTAAGAAACGACCCGAAATACCCGTTTATCACCCCGAAGTGGAAGCTTACGAGGTAATCGATAAGGACGGAAGCCATCTTTCGGTGCTCTATATCGACCCACATCCACGCCCTGGTGCTAAAGGGGGTGGAGCATGGTGCGGTACATACCGTTCGGGTTCGTGGAAAAAAGGGAAACGCGTAAGTCCTGTTGTTACTATTGTTATGAATTTTACCCGCCCTGCTGGCGATAAGCCCGCTATGCTTACCTGGGACGAAACTGAAACCTATTTCCACGAGTTTGGTCATGCACTGCATAACTTCTTTGCAAACGGAAGGTATAATCGTACCGCTCGTAGCGTTCCCCGCGACTTTGTTGAGTTACCCTCGCAGGTTTGCGAAAACTGGGCTGGCGAACCCGAAGTGCTAAAAGTGTATGCCAAGCATTACGAAACCGGAGAGCCGATGCCCGACGAGCTGATTGCTAAACTTCAAAATGCTTCGCATTTCAATCAGGGCTTTGCCACTGTTGAGTACACTGCTGCAGCCATATTAGATATGGATTGGCATACCAACGCAAGTATAACCCCCGATATTGACGTGAACGCATTTGAAAAAGCCTCGTTGGATCGTATTGGCTTAATAAACGAAATTATTCCCCGATACCGTACTGCCAACTTCGGTCATATATTTGGTGGTGGTTACGCCTCGGGTTACTACGTTTACATGTGGGCTGGCGTTCTCGATGCCGATGCCTACCAGGCGTTTGTTGAGAGCGGCGATTTGTTTAACCAGGATTTGGCAGCCAAATTTCGTAAGCACATCATGGCCGAAAACTCAATGGGCGAAGGAATGGAGCAATACCTAAAGTTCCGTGGTCAGGAGCCTTCTATCGATGCTTTGCTAAAGCAAAGAGGACTGAAATAGTATTGATAGATATAAAAAGAAACCGTTCCAATTTTTCGGGACGGTTTCTTTTTATAAAATAAGCCAATAGTTCGATGCCGTTAAATATTAAACCAAATCGAAACGGTCAAGGTTCATCACTTTGGACCATGCAGCAACAAAGTCTTCAACAAATTTATGCTGCGCATCGGAACTACCGTAAACCTCGGCCAACGCCCTGAGCTCAGAGTTCGACCCGAAAACAAGGTCGACACGGGTTGCTGTCCATTTAAGTTTACCTGTTTTCCTATCGTGACCCTCAAAGAGCTCATTTTCTTCCGAAGTGGGCTTCCAAGCGGTGCTCATATCGAGCAAATTCACAAAAAAATCGTTAGTAAGAACCCCGGTTTTGGAACTGAAAACACCATGCTTCGAACCATCCCAGTTGGCGCCAAGTACACGCATACCCCCAATTAGCACTGTCATTTCGGGAGCTGAAAGGGTTAGCAGTTGGGCCTTATCAACCAGAAGTTCCTCGGTTGCCACCGAATACTTGTTTTTCAAGTAGTTTCTGAATCCATCGGCAATTGGCTCCATTACAGCAAATGACAGGGTATCGGTTTGCTCCTGTGTGGCATCCATTCGCCCGGGAGTGAAGGGTACATTTATGTTATGCCCTGTATCTTTGGCGGCTTTTTCAACTGCTGCGCAGCCTCCAAGCACAATCAAATCGGCTAACGAAACCTTCCTGTTGCCCTTCTGCTCCTTATTAAAATCTGTTTGGATGCGCTCTAAGGTTTTCAGCACTTTATCGAGCAATGCAGGGTTGTTAACTTTCCAATTCTTTTGTGGTTCCAATCGAACTCGAGCCCCATTGGCCCCACCTCTCCTGTCGGAGCCCCTGAAGGTTGAAGCAGAAGCCCAGGCGGTTAATACCAGCTGCGATATCGTTAGCCCCGACTTTAGAATGGCTGCTTTTAAACTCGTTATGTCCTTCTCATCAATAAGTTCGTGGTTAACCGTGGGGATAGGATCTTGCCAAATGAGGGTTTCCTTAGGCACTTCGGGGCCTAGGTAGCAAGCAATTGGCCCCATATCGCGATGCGTGAGTTTGAACCATGCTCGTGCAAAGGCATCGGCAAATTGATCGGGATTTTCAAGGAACCGGCGCGAAATTTTTTCGTATTCTGGATCAAACCGTAAAGCAAGGTCTGTAGTAAGCATCATGGGTGCATGCTTTTTCGATGGGTCGTGAGCATCGGGCACTGTGTCGGCTCCGCCGTTGTGTTTAGGCTTCCACTGGTGGGCTCCTGCGGGACTCTTGGTGAGTTCCCATTCGTAACCAAAAAGGTTCCAAAAGAAATTGTTGCTCCATTTCGTGGGCGAAGAGGTCCAGGCTCCTTCGAGCCCGCTCGAAATGGTGTCGCTGCCCTTGCCTTTTCCAAATTTGCTGCTCCAACCTAGTCCTTGCTCTGTAATAGGAGCTGCCTCGGGTTCGGGCCCCACGTGTGCAGCATCGCCTGCTCCATGGCATTTTCCAAAGGTATGGCCCCCGGCAATAAGGGCAACGGTTTCCTCATCGTTCATGGCCATTCGTGCAAATGTTTCACGAATGTCTTTTGCGGCTGCCAATGGGTCGGGGTTGCCATTGGGTCCTTCGGGGTTAACGTATATCAACCCCATTTGCACGGCTGCTAAAGGATTGTCGAGATCTCTCTCCCCTGTGTATCGCTTATCGCCCAACCATTCGGTTTCCGATCCCCAGTAAACGTCCTCCTCGGGTTCCCAAACATCTTCACGACCGCCGGCAAAACCAAAGGTTTTAAAGCCCATCGATTCAAGTGCCACATTTCCTGTGAGTATCATCAGGTCGGCCCAAGAAATTTTTTGACCATATTTCTGTTTTATGGGCCAAAGCAACCTCCGTGCCTTGTCGAGGTTAACATTGTCGGGCCAACTATTGAGCGGTGCGAAGCGTTGCTGTCCCCCTCGCGCACCGCCTCTCCCGTCGCCTGTACGATATGTGCCCGCACTATGCCATGCCATTCGAATAAAGAAAGGGCCATAATGACCAAAGTCGGCAGGCCACCATTCCTGGGAGTCGGTCATTAGTTTGCGCAAATCTTCCTTAATGGTCTTTAAGTCCAGTTTTTTAAACTCTTCGGTGTAATTAAATTCTTTACCCATAGGGTTTGATGCAGGGGAGTGCTGGCGAAGAATACTAAGTTTAAGCTGATTGGGCCACCAGTCGCGGTTTCTGGTTCCGCCACCTCCCATGCCGTGCCTGCTGGTTGCTCCAGTAACGGGGCATTTGCTAATTTTTTCGGGGTTTGCCATTTTTGTTTTTATTTGTGTTAGTTTGTGTCAGTAAATTTTCCAATTACCTGTAGCCTAATGTCTTCAATATGAAAATTAGGAATACCCTTGTTTTTAAAAAACTCTGAGAGCAAATGGTTCAGCTCTTCATCGTTATAATCCTCAATGCGATCCGATTTTGAGCAATATAGGTGATGATGGTTTTCGAGAATTGCATCGTACCGCATAATGTCCTTTTCGGTTTTTACCCTTTTTATCAAACCGCTTTCGGTTAAGGCATCTAAAACTTTGTAAACGGTAGCAGTAGAAATGTTTGGATGGCTCTTTCGGATGAAATCAATAATGTTCTCAGCGCTCGGATGATTATTAAGCTTAAGTATTGCTTCATAAATGGCTATGCGCTGGGGTGTAACTTTTAGTCCCTTCTCTTCAATTTTTCGACTTACATCTTCAATGCTCATAAAATAATTATCAAAAGAGAATAATTCTCGTTAGAAAACAAATATAATCTATTCGTAACACAAAGTCAATAGGTTGGACTTTTAATAATCAATAATATCAATGGTTACTCTTTAATTCCCTTTCAAACATTAGGGCAGTAGTTGCTAAAAAATATTTAGAACAAATCTAAACAAATCTCTCTAGAGCGTGTTATTTATATAACAAAAGAAAAAATTATGGATAACATCAATAATATTCAACAATCGGTTGAGCGGAGCGCTCAACAGTGGATGCAGCGCAATGGGGTTAACCTGCTGCGCATAAGTATAGGGGTTGTCTTTTTTTGGTTTGGCTTGCTCAAGTTTTTTCCCGGTATAAGCCCTGCGCAGGATTTGGCTGCCCGAACCATTACCCAATTAACCTTTGGGTTGCTTACTCCATCCGTTGCAGTTACTATTCTGGCTCTTTGGGAATGCCTTATAGGAATGGGTTTTATTTTGGGAAAATTCCAAAAGGCAACCCTATTGCTTCTGTTTTTACAAATGATAGGTACCTTCGCTCCCCTGTTTCTTTTCCCAAGCGAAGTTTTTACTGCCATCCCTTTTGCTCCAACGCTTGAGGGGCAATACATTATTAAAAACATTGTAATTGTGAGCGCTGGGCTTGTGTTGGGTGCCACAGTTTTTGGGAAAAAGCACCGATGAATTGGGGTAGGGTATATTTAACTTCCAGTTTCATTATCTTTGCGGTTGTAATAAATATGAAATGCAAAGAGTAGTTGTTGGACTTTCGGGTGGAGTTGATTCGAGCGTTGCGGCTTATTTGCTAAAGCAGCAAGGTTTCGAAGTGGTTGCTTTGTTTATGAAGAACTGGCACGATAAAACAGGTCTGCTAAAGGCCGATTGTCCGTTTGATGAGGATGTAGACTTTGCGAAAATGGTTGCCCGAAAACTGGAAATACCATTTCATATCGTCGATTTGAGCGAGCAGTATCGCAAGCGTGTAGTCGATTATATGTTTAGTGAGTATCAGCAGGGTCGAACTCCAAATCCCGATGTGCTATGCAATCGCGAAATAAAATTCGACGAATTTTTAAAAGCCGCCCTGGCTTTAGGTGCCGACTTTGTTGCAACTGGCCACTATTGCCGAAAAGAAGTTATTAATGTAAATGGCGAAGAAACGTATAGGTTGCTTGCCGGTGTCGACCCTAATAAGGATCAAAGCTACTTTTTATGCCAGTTAAGCCAGCAACAGCTTGCAAAAGCCCTTTTTCCTGTTGGAAGCCTCTTAAAACCCGAAGTACGCGAAATTGCCTCTACACTTGGCTTGGCTACCGCCGAGCGGAAGGATTCACAAGGAATTTGCTTTGTGGGAAAAGTTGATTTACCTGTGTTTCTTCAACAAAAATTGGCTGCGAAAAAGGGCAGCATAATTGAAATTCTAACATCACACTATAGTTCGCTGAACGCGCCTGCCGAGGGAGACTTAAAGGCCCTTTCATCTCCTGTTAAATACAAACCCACCGATGGAAAGATTGTTGGCACTCATAACGGAGCCCATTTTTTTACTATTGGGCAGCGAAAGGGTTTAAATGTGGGTGGCACGCCCGAACCCCTGTTTGTAATCGATACCGATGTGGAGAGCAATGTTGTTTACGTAGGCCAAGGACACGAACATCCTGGTTTGTTTCGCAAGGGATTGTTAATCCCAACCGATCAAATTCATTGGGTTCGCCCCGATTTACAGCTCGAAAATGGCCAAACCATCGAACTGCTTGTTCGAATTCGTTACCGTCAGCCCTTGCAAGCGGCAATATTGATTATGAAAGCCGAAGGGCTTTATATTCTTTTTGCTGAACCCCAAAGGGGAATCACTCCCGGCCAGTTTGCTGCATGGTATGACAACGACGAGCTGATTGGGTCGGGTGTAATTTCTTAGGTTTTAAATGCTACTCATTATTTACTGTTAACAATTATTTTTTTATGAGTGTTTGAGGTAAATAACATTAATCTGAAAAGCCATATAAAATAATTCAGCCACCCAAAATTCGCTTTATAAATACCTGCGAGTACTACAGAAGTTTATTATCGTTCTGCTTCTGCCTATTATGTTGTTAATCCTGCTTGTAGCAACGATCGATTTGGCTCTTTATATCGTTAAAAACATGTTTCAGCAGGATTTCATGCTGTTTTCAGTTGATGCTCTTGGGGAATTGTTCGGAATATTTCTAGTTATTCTTATTGGAGTTGAATTGCTCCAAGCGTTAAAGGCGTTCCTCGAGGAGGAAATTATTCATGGTGAAATTGTTGTTCGGGTTGTCATTATTGCAATTGCTCGCAAGGTAATTGTGTGGGAATTCAGGGAACTTTCGGCCATGGAAACTTTTGCCCTATCGGGCATGATGCTGGTTTTAGCAATTACATACTTCCTTGTTAAGCACACCGACCATAAGTGCCGAATTAGTTTAAAGAGCAAAAAGAAGGAATTGGAGCAGAAGCAGTAAACTGTTTAAACCCTTTGGCTGTTGGCAAATTCTATTGCCTTCTCGAAATTTTTTGGTTTACCAACGTCAATCACAAAGTTGTTGGTGGTATCGTACCCGTAAATTAGGCTTTTGCTGCAAAGGCTAAGGTAAGCGTCCACTATTGAAAAGGGGCCGCTAGTGTGTATGTATTCAAAAATTTGGGGCGAAATTACATGGATACCAGCAAAGGCAAACGCTTTAAGTTCGCCTCGGTCCATTGTGGGAATTATTTCCTTGCCCGTAAGGTTGTTTCGCCATCCAGAGAGCATCATGTGCCCATCGAATAGAAAGTGCCTCGAAGAGCCTCTTTTGCCAACGGCCAATGTGGCAAGAGCCATTTTTTGCGAATGGGCATTAATCAGTTCGCGCAAATCGATATCCGACAGAATGTCGACATTGTGAACTAGGAATGGCTCCTCTCCCTCGAGAAACGATTTTGCTTTTAAAAGGCCTCCGCCAGTGTCGAGCAGCCGGTTGCGTTCGTCCGATATGGTAATACGGCCGTTGAATGTACTGCGGTTCAAATACTCCTCCACCATGTCGGCAAAATGGTGAACATTAATGATAATATCGGTAATCCCCGATGCCAATAATTTTTCAAGTACATGAGCAATGAGCGGTTTGCCTGCAACCTCAACAAGCGCCTTAGGCCTATCGATGGTATAAGGCTGAAGTCGAGTACCCAAACCTGCTGCCAAAATCATTGCCTTCATGGGAATATGTCTATTTATTCTTTTCGGGTTTGCAAAGTTTCTTCGATTTGTCGGACAGTAAACCGCACTTTTTACAAACGTAGTCGTTTTTTTTCGAATCGTTTTTTTTCAGTTCCCCCTTTTCGCAAAGTTTTTTTGCCATTTTTAACCCTCCAGTTCTCGGTGCGTAACTAGAACCCTTACTCCTTCCAGATTGTTAAAAAGTTCAGCCAGCCGGCTTGCCATATAAACCGAACGGTGCTGCCCGCCAGTGCAACCAAATGCAATTTCTAAATGCTCAAATCCTCGCGATTTGTACACATCAATTGTGGCGCGTATTAAACTTAGGGTTGTATCGAAGAATTTTTCTACTTCCCTGTGCTTTGCCAAAAAATTGGCTGTTTTCTTGTCGAGACCCGTGAGTGTGGCAAATTCAGCAAGCCTACCGGGGTTTGGTAATCCTCGGCAATCGAATACAAATCCGCCTCCATGCACAGGGTGCTCACTGGGATAGCCCTTTTTGAATGAGAAACTCGATATGTGAATTGTTAATCCTTTAAAATTTGATTGCTCCACTTCATTTATGCTGTAACTATTCTGAAGTATTCTGCCAATGTTTGCCAAATGGGGTAACTCGTTTGCCAGGTTTTCGAGCAGTTCGTTTAGGTTCATTACAGCATTGGGAATGCTAAGTAGAAAATGGCTCTTTCTCTCGAAGAAACCTCTGTAGCCGTAAGCCCCCAGAACCTGCAGGGTTCTGAAAAGGGCAAAGTATGGTATGAGCGACACGTATTTGTATATATCAACCTCTCTCTTGCCGGCCAACTGTTCAAGGTAGCGCTGAAATAATTCGTTTCGGATTTCCTTTGGGAAATTGGCTCTAGCCTGGTAAATAAACGATGCTATGTCGTAAAGCGCTGGCCCAATCCGTCCCCCCTGGTAGTCGATAAAATGGGGTAATCCATATAAAATCATTACATTACGCGACTGGAAATCGCGATACATGAAGTAATCAGCAGGAGCCTGCAACAGTTTTTTGGAAAGGGTTTCAAAATCATTTTCCAAAGCATCGTCGTTAAATACCGTGCCTGCGGGTTTCAGAAAGGAGTACTTGAAGTAGTTCAGATCCCAGAATACGCTTCGATTATCGAATGGCCTATGCGAGTATAGCCTAGCAGTGTCGATGCTTTTGAAACCTTCGGTTTGAAACTTTACCAATTCATCAACGGTGAATAAGAGTAACTTTTTGGTCGGCAAAGCTGTGGGGTCATTCCAATTCTCCACGTGCGATACCAAATCGAAAAGCGATTGATTGCCTAAGTCGTTTTGAAGGTAGTATAACCTATTGGACGAAACTGCCAATATTTGTGGAACGTTTAACCCAGCATTTCCGAAATGGCTGGAGAGATAAATGAATGCCTCATTTTCTTCGGCAATTGGGTTGTAAACCCCAATTAAAGTTGTATCGCCATTGGTAAGTCTGTAATATTTTCTGTTTGAGCCTGACTCGGCAAGGGGAGAAATAGCCAACGGATTTAAGCCAGTTACCGTTCGGAATAGTTTGCTTAACTCATCGGTTGCTTGCAATTGTATAGCCATGGTTTATCCGAAAAAGTAGTATAATGGAATAATGAACAGCAAGGCTGGAATAAGGTTCATGACCTCAATTTTCTTAATATTTAGAATGCTAAGCGACAAGCCAATGAGCATGATTCCACCGGTGGCCTCAATTTCGTTAATAAAAGGTTCGCTTATGGATTCGCCAACCCAGAAACTTAGTAGACTTATGCTTCCCTGGTATAAAATGAGAGGAATGGCCGAAAACAGAACCCCTATGCCCAGAGAGGCAGCAAGCGCAATGGCTGTAAATCCATCCATTAAACTTTTTATAAGTAGGAGCTGGGGGTGATTACCCATTCCTTCCTGAATCGCACCAAGTATGGCCATAGATCCAACACAGTAAATAAGAAAAGCGGTCATTAATCCCTCGTTAAATTTTCCGCTTTGCATTTTCAATTTATTCTGCATGAACGAACCGCTTTTTTCCATCCTTTCCTGAAGGTTCAGAACAGTGCCTATGAGCCCACCCAGAATTAAACTGAATACAACAAGCAGAGGGTTCTGGGTTTTTAAACTCATGGCAACCCCCAGAAACATAGTAAACAGTCCAATAACGTTGAAGAAAGTATTCGAAACTTTTGTGGGAATTCTCGAGCCCAGTAGCAATCCTATTGCCCCTCCCACCACTATGGCTCCCGCATTTATTAACGTGCCAAAAATCATTGTTAGTAAATTAAAGTGCGAACTTAGTGATTTTTCGAATACTAAATTCGGTTGCTATAAAAAGCACTTACAACGAGCGGTTCTATTATTTTTTTATAGAATAAAATTACTTCAGGTTTTCTGCAGCAATAAATTCCTCTGCTTTTTCTACCATTGTTTTCGACCCAACAACGAAAGGCACTCTTTGATGAAGGCCGATAGGCTTAATGTCGAGAATGCGTTGGGTTCCGGTTGAGGCTTTGCCACCAGCTTGTTCGGCGAGGAATGCAATGGGATTGCATTCGTATATGAGTCGGAGTTTCCCGTTGGGTGACGATTTGGTTTCAGGGTACAGGAATATTCCGCCCTTAAGCAGGTTCCTATGAAAGTCAGATACCAACGAGCCAATGTATCGACCCGAGTAGGGTCGGTTCGTGGGTGTGTCGTCCTCCTGGCAGTATTTCACATACTTTTGAATGCCCAGGGGCATTTTACTTAGGTTTCCTTCGTTTACCGAATAAATGGTTCCGTTTTCAGGTGTTTTTATATTAAAGTGCGAGAGGCAAAATTCGCCAATCGATGTGTCGAGCGTAAAGCCGAAAACTCCTCGACCCGTTGTGTAAACCAATACGGTCGACGAGCCGTAAAGGATATAACCCGCTGCAACCTGCTTCGATCCTTCCTGTAAAAAATCGGCCTCAGTGGCGGGGGTACCTCTTGGCGAAACTCTTCGGAAAATGCTGAAAATGGTACCTATCGATACGTTAACATCAATATTCGACGACCCGTCGAGGGGGTCCATACAAACAATATAGTTACCATCAACCGAAGGCTTGTCAGCAAGCACAATATATCCCTCGTCCTCTTCTGAACCTATTCCGCAGCATTCGCCCGATACTATGAGCGATTGCTTAAATCGCCAGTTGGCAAACACATCGAGTTTTTGCTGCTCTTCGCCCTGAATGTTAACATCGCCTGCTCGCCCAATAATATCAATAAGTCCGGCCTTGTTCACTTTTTTATTTACAACCTTAGCGGCTACTCCAATATGGTAAAGCAATCGGGTAAATTCTCCCGTAGCGTAAGGAACATTGGCCTGACTTTCAATAATGAACTGCGTGAGCGTTTTAATGGTGTAGCCCTGAAGGCGCGAAACGATTTCGTGATCTTGCGACATATAAATAGGGTTTGGCAAGTTGATGTTTGTGCATTAAAAAGTGAACTTGTCGAAATAACAATTATACAAAAATTATTGCTTTGCTCGCTACTTTTTTCAGAATTAAAACGTTTGCAAACATAGCTCATTGTATAAAAATGAAAAAGTGTTGCGTAAATATTTGCTTAAAATTGCCAATGTCGAAACTGTATAATAAGTTTGTTTCATCTTTATTTTTCGTAAACATGTCAACAAATAATAATCTTCGAGTTTATAAGTTTGGAGGAGCTTCGGTACAATCGGCCGATGGCGTTAAGAACCTTGCCCAAATTTTAAAGTTAAGCTCAAATAACCTGATAGTGGTAGTTTCTGCAATGGGCAAAACTACTAATGCTCTCGAAAGGTTGTTAGACCACTATTTAACAGCATCAAAAAGCCTTTGGGATAGTTTTGATGCACTGAAAGAGTACCACCTGCAAATTGTTGGGGATCTTTTTCCTGCAGATACCACCAAATCAGTTCTAAATAGAATAGGTAACTCATTTCGTGAGTTGGAATTAATGCTAAAAACAAAACCAAAGAACGATTATAACTTCTATTACGACCAGGTAGTTTCGTATGGAGAGATTTTATCGACCCAAATTGTCTTTGAATATATTAAAAGTAAGCGTTTTAATATTCAATGGATTGATGCTCGAAAGGTGCTGCGTTCCAACTCTAATTTTCGAGAAGGGATTATCGACATGGTACAGTCGCAGGCTTTTTGCAGAAGTACTTTCACTTTCGAAGGAGCTAGTGTTTATATTACCCAAGGCTTTATTGCCGGAACGGCAAATGGGCACACCACAACCCTTGGGCGCGAAGGATCGGACTATACTGCAGCACTACTAGCCAACCTTCTCGATGCAAGCGATGTAACAATTTGGAAGGACGTGGAAGGGGTGCTGAATGCCGACCCTCGTATTTTCCCAAATACAGTGAAACTTAACGAAGTGTCGTTTAAGGAGGCGGTTGAGCTGGCTTACTGCGGAGCACAAATTATTCACCCAAAAACCATTAAGCCTCTTCAAAATAAAGGAATTCCGCTATACGTAAAATCTTTTTTAAATCCCTCCGCCAGTGGGTCTCGCATCGTACCCGATGTTGAGGTGGAGCAACTTCCTCCTATACTGGTATTAAAAACCAATCAGGTACTAATTTCCCTTACTCCCCGCGACTACTCATTTGTTATTGAGGATTGCCTTAGCCGAATTTTTGCAATTTTCTACAAGCACAGGGTTAAGGTGAACATTGTGCAGAGTTCGGCCATTAGTTTCACAGTATGTGTCGATAACGAGAAACACTTTTTACCGGGAGCAATGGCCGAGTTGGCCATCGATTTTACGGTACGTTACAACGAAAAGCTCGAATTGCTTACCGTAAGGCATTACACCAGCGAGGTTATAAGCGAACAAACTCAAGGTAAAACCATATACCTACAGCAGCTTACCCGCAGCACCGCACGGTTTGTAATCGAAGAGAGGTAGTGGCAATTAGCTATTGTTTTCCTTCACCCTAAACCTTACAATTTTCGATATGAGTTTTAAGGGCAACGGTTTATTATGTGGAAACTGAACCGACCCTTTGGCCCATTTGTACTCCGATATTTCGGTGCGAAACGCTTCAACACCCGACGGGGTGGGGTAAAATCCGATATGATTTTTATAGGCAGCAAAGTAAACCAAATTGCCGTTAAGGTAGAACGTTGGCATTCCGTAGCTTATCTTCTCGCTTGCATTTGGGGCTCCGTTGCTTATGGCTGCTCGTAGTTCGTGCAACCGAGCCTGAACTTCGGGAGGGAATGTGCTAATGTATTCGTCGATAGTGTGAATGGGCATGATTAACCTTTTTGGTTTTTTGGGTGCATCAATATTAGTAAGGTTTAACAGTGAAGAGAGCCTTGTGACCTATAAAAGTGTTTTGGTTGCTGTACGCCTCTATGCCTAAGGTGTAGCTATGAACATGCTTTTGAAGGGTGCCAAGCGTATCCACATACCAAAGTTCTTTAAACTGAACTTTAGTAACCTTTTCGCGAGCAAAACCCACGGTGGCATCAATTTTTTTAACCTCATCAGTTGACAGCGGCTTCCCATTGAAAAAGTCGAATGCCCTAAACCGATTGGAATAAATACCATCGAAAATGTACGAAACAAACGCTTCGCGGTTAAGGTATTTTAGCTGCTCAACTTCCCAAATATTCTCCTCATCCAGGGCACGAAGCATTACGTCGTATGTAATGGTGTCGGCAAGGGTAATTTGCGACTGGAGCAAGGTGGGTATTTTATCATCCGTTGGGCTATCGTTACTACAGCATGAGTGTAGAAAGGCAAGAACGATAATTAAAAAGAACAATGGAATTCGATTCATAGTTTTACTGTTTGTTGCCAATAAATTTATGACGAAATGGTTTTAAATCAAAATTGTTTAGAACGGAATTTGCTTAAATGGAAGTTGGTATACCTAAGTAAATATGACCAATTTTATACACATTCCTTAATGATTTGGGTGCTAGCATATCTTTCAAGGTTCAACTTTTTACATGGTGAATTCAAGTAGCAAATGCAACTTATGGGTTTAACATATAATTGGGTG
>CAYZNN010000024.1:0-50228 GCA_964479665.1 uncultured Rikenellaceae bacterium
AACTTAAGTATAAACTTAATAGGTTCGATCACTCATCAATTTATGTTCTAATAGCTGCAACTTATACCCCTTTTTCGCTAACAGCCCTTAGGGGCCCTTTGGGCTGGGTAATTTTTGGACTAATCTGGGGCCTTGCTATAGCCGGCGTGGTGTTTAAGGTTTGGTTCTATACGTCCAAGTACCGTTCACTTTCCATGTGGCTCTATATTGTAATGGGCTGGTTAATTTTAATAGCTATTGTGCCAATAATTAAGAAGTTACCAAACATATCCCTTTGGTTTTTGCTGGCGGGTGGTTTGTCGTATTCCTTCGGAACCTTCTTTTATATAAAACGAAAAATCCCATTTGGACATGGGATTTTTCATCTTTTCATTATTGCTGGAAGCACTTGCCACTTCTTTGCAATATATTTCCTATTGTAGAAGCACTACATTGACTTTATTTCCTCAATTTGTTTTCAAATAAGTTCAATCTGTTTTTTATTTTCGGAAACAACTTCGTTTAAAGCCTCACCCCCTTTTGCCATGTTTTTTGTTGCTTTGGGTTTTTGAGCCATTGAGCATTTCTTTACACATTCGGTTGCCGATTTTTGCATATCCTGAAGAGCCTGAATGTTGTCGTTTTGCTTTTTAGCTCGTACCAGCAATTCGCCCAAATGAAGCGTAGCACTCTCCTTCGAAAGCGGTTCTCCGCTAGCATTGGCAAGGGTTTTAGACTCTTTGTTGAATTTAATGGAACTCACACCTTCAGTAATTTTGAGGCCCTCTTCGTATGCCTCGAAGGATTTATTTACAAATGCATCAACCCCTGTTACTCCCGACTTATCGGGTTTTTGTAGTTTTTCTTTTGCTCCTTGAGCAAATGAATGGCTCGAGGCAAACAATAAGCACAGGGAGCCTACGATTAGAATTAAAAAGTTATTTGTTTTCATATGAATTTGGTTAGCTATACTAAAAATGTTCAAGAAGCCCTTCAGTCTAACCAACGGTAAAATATAATAGCATATAAGTCAATAGGCTATTTTTTTACAACAAAACGAACAGAAAACATTCGTTTTCCATTAGCCTCTGTTACGAGCAGGAAGTATATTCCATCTTCAATTCCATTAAGGTTAATGGGTTCACCATCACCACACAGTTTTCCATTAAGCAGAGTTCTTCCGTATATGTCGATAATGGAATAGAGAGAGATTATATCGGTAGGTCGTTGAACTAAAAGATAACTGGATGCAGGATTTGGATATACCCTTGTAGCTATATTGTCCAAAACAATAGCATTGCTACCTGAAGTAACAGTATAGCTATATAAACTGCTATTTGCCACAGCACCCTTAATGTCAATTAAATGAACCCTAAAATAAACAGTAGAATTAGCAGGATTTTCAGAAATAATACCCTCAAAGAAACCATTCATGTTGTCGAGTTCAACATTGTTTATTAGTTCTTCGGAACTCAACCCCCAATTCACGAATGCAAATATCTCATCTCCATCGTCATCGCTGGCTAATACCCGAATAAGTGCCGATTCGGTTTCGTTGGGCACTTCGGGCCACATTGTAATTGAGTATATTGATGGGGCCACGTTGGGAAGAATGGTTACTGAAAAAACATCTGAGAATGCTACCAAGCCACCATCGTCAGCGGCCTTTATTTGGTAGAAAACTTCGTTAATCTCGGCAGGGATTGAAAAGGAAGAAGTATAATAATTGCCCACTCTGTTAGTTGTAAGCACATTTGTAAGTTGCGAAGCGGTCTCTCCCCAAAGTAAACTTACAGCCGGTGTTCCGTCGTCGTTGGTAATCTCGGTTGTTACAACAAAATTTTGAAAGTTGTATGGGGTTGCTGGATCGTGACTAACTGAAACAATTACGGGCGCGCTATTGGTAACGGTTACAAGTATGTTAAAATTTTGAGAAGCCTGATGGGTACCATTCGAGGCTACTAGTTGAACCGAGTGGCTTCCAGCATTCACTGCCGAGGGTATTCCGGTAAGCTGGGCTGTACCCGAACCAGTTTGGTTAAAATTTAACCAGTCGGGTTTTTCGGTACACGTAATAGTTAAAGCTCCCGGGCCGCTTGCTGAAATATTATAATTATAGGTTGTTCCTGCCACAGCACTAGCTAAAGGAGTACTTGTAAAGGCCACCGTAAGGGCACCAGGATTCCAAATTAGCAATGCGTAATCGGGGTTATCGATAAAGGGATTGCGATTTATCTGTTTACTATAAACCGCATTGTTTCTATCTATCTCTTTTTGGCTTACCGGGTCGGCCTGATGCCACTCCAAAAGCAGGTTAAGCGCCCATGTTGTAAACGCAGGAAACTGATTTCCGGCAAGCATAGGGCTGCTCCAGTTTTGAATCTCATTGTGGTAGCGTGTTGCCATGTAAAAGTAGGAGCGAGCAAAATCGCCCTTATATTCGTCAATGGGCTCAAACACGGTTCCGCTGTAGCCCGGGTAATTGCTAGTTCCAAGTTTGCTTCCATTTGACGAGGTATAAGTAGCATTTCCAATTCGACCAAACGGAAAATTTCCTTTAACATTATTAACTTTTTTATCTGTTGGATATAGGTGAAATAAGTCGGTATACATTGGAGACCCATCGTTAAACCAACTTGCAGGGAAGGAGTGTTCACGATTATACTTGTCACACTCAACAGTGCCGCCCGATCCGTTATCTTGGTCAACAACAAAAGTAAAATTACACGAAGAATACATGTCCCAAACTTTCCCATCTACCCTCTTATCCGTTTGTTGAAAAGCAGACCAAAGGCTAGAGTAAGATAATGAGGTATGGTTTTTTATAATATCGTAAAGAGCAATTTTTAACTCGTTACCAGTTTTTCCCTGTGCATTGTTGTAATAGCCAGCAGGTGGTTGGGCCAAAAGTGAAAGGCTATAAGCGAATAAAAGACAAATAGAAAAGAATAACTTTCTCATGGTAAAAAAATTAAAAGTAAAAAACTCGATCCATTTTAACATCAAACTCTTCGGTGGGCAGCCGCTCAATCATTTGAAACGAGAAGCAAACGCCTACCTTAAATATATCTCGACCGGCGAGCAGTTTGTCGTAGTATCCCTTGCCCCTCCCCATTCGGTTCATATTTGTATCGAAAGCGACTCCGGGCACCACAACCATATCCACTGCCTCAATGCTGAAGGGAACCGAATTAACTGGCTCGGGAATCCCTAAAGGGGATTGGGGTACAAGGCAGTCCATGCCGGTAAAAAGGCGTAATTCAAGGTCGTTTCCTGCTACCAAAGGTAGGAGTATTGTTTTGTTTTTATACCATTTTCGAATAAAAGAATGGGTATTAACCTCATCGGGGAGCGACCAGTAGGCTAAAATTGTACGGGATGCCTGAAATTCAGGAAGTTGCTCAACAGCTTCAAATATTGACCGCGATGATTCAATCGCAACTGAAGGGTTGTATCCTTTCTTTGCCTCTGCAACCCGTTTTCGAATTTCTCTTTTTTCTTCACTTATGGCTTTCATAATAGCCTAAATAATAATTAAATGTACTATGATAATTAAGTTATAAGTTAACTTTATAAAACTGCTGATGTGGGTTATGACCCGAAATGCTGTTCAGATCGAAATTGAAAAGAATAGACTGAAAAGATTTACCGGTTAAGGGTAAGTACCCCAATCTGTATCCAACAAGAAATAGATATCGGGTTCTAAAGAGATGGAGATTAAGATTCAGGTCGGCACCAAAGGAATTGACCCACTGTCTTTTACCATTATTAACCATATAGGCATTATCGGAGAAAGCATTTGCAAATACTCGTTTAAGGTACGCCAAGGAACCCAAGGGTAAATCGGGATAGAGCAGAGGGAGGGAGTAGTCGGCACTAAAAGAGTTGATAAAACGGAAGGAAGGTAAACTATTGTAGCCCCTCAGAGGGACGCTGCGTGGCGAAAAGTTGTAGTATCTTTTTGCAACCCTCTCCAATCGACTGGTTAGTAAGAAACTGTGGTTTTCAGCAAACCCGGGAAGGAAAAAAGACGATCGGACATAAGTTGAACCGCCAATAAGATTCTCGTGGCTAGGAGATAATGTTTGGCTGCCCATTATAGCCAGCCCCCATTGTGGTCTTAAGTCTCTAACAGACATTTTTTTAAGCCTGTAATAGGTTAAGTATAAATTTAAATAATCTAACCCAACTTTATAGCTGCTACCGTACCAAATTTTATTGTTATTAAAGGAATACAAGACACCAGGTGTAAGTTGAGAGATAAAGCGATTAGAAGAAAGTTTTGTAGGAAGATTAACGCCCAGCGAACCTTGCGACATAGGATTCTCTAATATGTATGTTCCACTAGTACTGCCTAAACTTCCGAATGCGCGCTGGAAATACTTGCCCCGATCAAAGGAGATGTTAACAACAGGATACCAACCAAGCCAGCTTAAAGCGGCATGATATCCGTGCGTTTCGAAATACGAATAGCTAAGTGTGGTTACAGCTGTGCTGGTAATATTTTGAGAAATAAAGGTAACTCCAGGGTTTATCAATAACTCTTCGCCACCCAAATTGTTTGGGGTGTAGTGAAATGGAGCCCAACTATGAAAATTTAAAAACCCTTTTGCTTTGCTATACCTTTGTGATTTATATTCACTTGTAATGGGTTCTTTTTCAACGACTCTCTGCTTATTATATGTCGATTCAAATAAATAGTTGCCATATAAAGGTTTTATATCTGTTTTGTTGTTTGTGTCGAAAGGAAGAATGCAGATTCTATTACCGTTAATATTTGCCTCCGAAGCAATTAAAGTACTATCGCTAAAGAGAATCGGAAAAGTTAAATCGTAAATTGAATTAAATAATTTTAAAAATTTATTATTCATTATATTATAACTAAAAACAGTTTCATTTCCATTGAGCGATGCCGAAAAGATTAGCCAAGGAGCAGCATATGAAATGTTAGAAATATCCCAACCCTTAGCATACAGGAGAGTATCGGGCGACGAGGAAATGCTGGGATACTTTAAAATCATATTTCCAAAGCGGTTAACCGCCCTTAAAATAAAGCCATTCTCGTTAAATGTTGATATTTCTCTGGGCTCAGCGCCAGTTATTTCTAATTGAGAGACATTGGCTCCATTTCTATCAAGCTCAAAAAGCATCCCAGAACCGTTATCGTTCGTTCCAATAGCAACTATATTTCCACTCCCAAGTACAACCGGGTTGTAAAGTCGTTTTTTATGTGTTAATGTTTCAACTTTTTTAGTATTCACGTCAATCCGTTTAATATTAGAATACGATATTTCTTCGAAACGGTAATGGGCCTCATACTCTGTCCAGTATAGGAAGCCTTTATTGAAATGAATTTTGCTGGTTACGAACCCAGGCTGATGCAATAGCGACTCAGTTAGGTGCTTCGTATTTATTAGGACAAATTCAGGAATTCTGTTAAGTGTGAACTTAAGCGCCACTACCGTGGTGTCGTTCACCCTTTGGGCATATCTATATTGTGCGTGTTGATTCTGTAGCGGAGTAATATAGGTCCTGATGGAGTTAGAACTGCTGTCGGAATGATTATTCCAAAATGCTTGGGCATTTTTAAGGGAGGCATTAAAAATGTCTTTACGTGAAAAACCGGTGCCCTTTTTCATTCCAAAATAGAATGAAAAAGGAATAAAGGGATAGTCGGCAACATAACCGAGGGCTTTAGCCCAGGTCTCGGGTCCAAAATTTTCACTAATATGCCCTACCATAAGGTACCCGAAAGCATAGTGGTTTGGAGTAAAATGCTTGTATGAACCTAGTAACCATTTATCGTAACTGAAAACCGATTTACCATGGAACTTAATATGTGTTTTATAGGGCTCAAGGAAGTTTGCGCTCCTTCCTCTTCCTCCAATTCCCAAATTTGTTTCGGTAAAAACGGCATCACCCTCAAAGAACCAAGGAGGTATATGGCCGGCAATAAGTCCGGTACCCGATTCTCCCAACAACCAATAGGCAAGCTTCGAGGTGCTGGTGCTTAACTTATCCATTTGAATGATATGCCGCAACTCGTGTGAAGATACTGAAGAAATCCATGTGTCGGGGTCAGCATCGAGAGTCCCGCTTGTCACAATTTCCGATCTTTTGGGTGCCCACGAAACAAAACCATTGGGCAGGGCATTTTGGCTTCGTAGGACAACAGAGAAAAATTTCGGAATATGATTTATTCCTTTACTTACAAGCTTTAGAGAGGTATCGATATGTAAAGCATAGCAACGACCAATGCTGTCGTGCGATTTTGGAAAAATGACCCGAAAATTTTTTGATTTGATTACGTTCCATTTAACGCTCGCAGGCTCCTGACCGCCGATATAAAATTGCGAAAACAGCCAACTGGGATATAGGGCGAATGTAAGCCAAAGAATATAGATGCACGAACGAATCAATTCTTAATAAATTTTCTAACTACTGTTTCCTTAGTTCCCTTCGAAATGCGAACAAGGTACAACCCTTTACGAAGATTTTGAACGGGGATGTTTAATAATTCATTATAGTTTGAACGTTCAAATTTTTTTAAATAAACAGGCGTTCCAAGCATATCAAAAATTTCAACACTAAGTGCATGTGCCGACTCGTCGTAAATATTAAGCCCCAAAAAATCAGAAACCGGATTTCTAAACGATACGTTGAAGGAAGGCTTTGCAGAATCAAAATTATCAGACGTATTTGTGTTAACGTACAATTTTAAGGTAACTGGCAGATGGTCGGACATATTGAAAAGAGACAAAATTATATCTGAAGGAAGCGAATTGTTGCTAGGACTCATTAACGAACCATTGAGTCGATTCCCATCCTGCCCAAGCGCCCAATACGATCCGTTTACGAATCGTAACCGATTGTTGTCCTCAAGAAGGGGCAAAGAAGTTAGGATAAAATCAAATCGGTCGTCCATACCGCCAGCTACCTTACACCCCTGCGAGGTGCTTGTGGACTGGGTGTGGACATGTGTAAACGCTGAATTGTTGCTCCAATATCCCACAGCATTGGCCGGGTCGTAAAAACGAAAACCACTGGTTGTGGGGGTTGTGTATTTAACAAACGAACCTTCGGTGGAATAGTATACGTTTAAATCGCCCATAAGCATAACATTTCCCTCAATATTATTTGAAACAATGTGGTTCATAATAAGAGTTGCAGTTGCAGTTCTTTGGTCTCTATCTGACGGTGTACTCCCGGCTTTTGGATGAAGAACAAAGCAGGTCATGAAAATTGTATCGTTGGGGGTGTCGGTTAAGCTTGGCCTATAGAATAGCCGGTACACCATTACGTTCCGTGGGCTGGAAGTTATGTATGTCTGAGACTTTAGGGCCAATTTATTGGAGTTGTAGTAAAGCATACTAATAATATTTCCGCTGCTAGTGTATGTGTTACCCATAAAGTTTGCTCTCCTATAATGAGAATTTCCATTTACGTTAAGGGCATTTGTAAGAACCCTTTCGGCGCTAGTTACCGTTTCATTTAATTCGTTTACAGTGAATATATCGGGTTTGTAATATCCAACTATTTGGCTTAAGTATCCATCCTTATCATTCACGTTGTTGTTACTGGCAGTACAGAAATCGTTGTACTGGTCGTAATAAAGCAAGTTATAATGCATTACCCTTAGAGTATCGCCACCAATTACTGTTGAGTATAAAATACTAAACAGTATAAAAGAAAAGACTTTTTTGTTCATTTTTAAAAATTATCCTCCAGATTTCTTTGCCTTATAGCCTAAATCAATGAGTATGGTTAATATTCTGTCGCGAAAGTCGCCCTGAACAAGAATTTCTCCGTCCTTAACGCTTCCACCAACGCCGCATCGGGTTTTCAGTATTTTTCCTAATTCATACAGGTCATCATTTTTGCCACGAAAGCCTGTGACTAAAGTAACGGCCTTTCCGCCTCGGTTTTTCTTATCGAGCATAACACGCAAATCCTGCTTTCTCGGATCCAACGATTCTTGCTCGTCCGCACTTTCGGTTTCGTACTTAAACTGCGGGTTGGTTGAGTATACCACGTTCAGCCGTTTTTTCCAATCGTTATCAGCCATTTTACCGTTCAACAAATGAGGGGGCAAACATAAATAACTTATTTCATAAAGTTAAAACTAGTAATACGAAAAAAAGCATTTATAGGTTTTGGTTTGCTTGAAAATATGTTAAATAACGAGCCGAAAACGAAAAGCCTAAGCAATAAAAGCACTATCTTAGCCCACTAGTTAACGAGTAAAATAAAGATTTAATAAAAATGAAAAGGTTTAAACTGCTTAATAATGCTTTTGGGTGGGTTGTTTTTCTTATATCAGCCTTAGTGTATTTAATTACCATGGAGCCCACAGCCAGTTTTTGGGATTGCGGAGAATTTATTGCAGCAGGCTACAAGTTGCAGGTTGGACATCCTCCCGGTGCCCCTTTGTTCCTTCTACTTGGTCGCGTCTTCTCTCTCATAGCCCCCGGCGAGACAAGTGTTGCTTTAATGTTCAATGCCCTTTCAGCGCTGGCAAGTGCATTTACCATCCTGTTTCTTTTTTGGAGCATAACCCACCTGGCTCGTCGTCTTTTAATTAAGAACATTGAAGAATTAGAGGGATTTAAAATTTACCCAGTACTCGCAGCAGGTTTCATAGGGGCCATGGCTTATGCTTTTACCGACACGTTTTGGTTTTCTGCAGTTGAAGCCGAAGTTTATGCGCTTTCTTCGCTATTTACCGCCATCGTTTTTTGGGCAATGCTTAAATGGGAAAATGTAGCCGACGAGCCACATGCAAACCGATGGCTTATTTTTATTGCTTACATGATGGGTCTTTCCATTGGTATTCACCTTCTAAATCTGCTAACCATTCCTGCGCTTGTTTTAATATACTACTTCAGAAAGTATTCAATAACCGGAAAGGGTGTTTTAGCTGCTCTTACAATTTCTGCCGTTCTGTTAGGTAGCATATTATATATAATCATACCTGGTGTAGTTTCGTTGGCAGCCAAATTCGAATTGCTATTCGTTAACGGATTGGGATTGCCATACAAGAGTGGCGTAATTTTTTATGCAGCACTTTTAATAGGTTTATTAATATTTGGCCTCCGGTTCACAATACGAAAAAAAATGCCAGTCTTTCATTCGGTTTTACTGGGTATTACTATTATACTAATTGGCTATTCATCGTATGCGGTAATTGTTATAAGGTCGCTCTCCAATCCTCCCATGAACGAAAATGATCCTTCAACAGTTTTTTCGTTACTAAGCTACCTAAACAGAGAGCAGTATGGCGATAGACCGCTCATATATGGTCAGTACTATAATGCTCCAATCGACGACAGTCGCGACATAAGCACATATATTCAGAAGGACGGGAGTTACGTTAAATCGTACTTAAAAACGGAATACACATTCGACGACAGATTTCAAACTATTTTTCCTAGAATGCACAGTTCTCGGGCCGACCATGTTGATGAGTATAAGAAATGGGCCAATATTAAAGGAAGAGCTGTTCGGGTTAAAAATTTTCGCGAAGAAGCCGAAGTCCGTTACGTGCCTACCTTCGGAGAAAACTTACAATTTTTCTTTACTTACCAAATGGGTTTCATGTATTGGAGGTACTTTATGTGGAACTTTTCTGGAAGACAAAATGATGTTCAGGGCCACGGAGAATTACAGAATGGAAATTGGATTACAGGAATAAAAGCGCTCGACCAGATTCGTTTAGGTAACCAGGACTACCTGACAGCCGAAATGGAGAATCATCCAGCTCGAAATAAGTACTATTTATTGCCTTTAATATTGGGCATCATTGGGCTGATTCATCAAGGCCGAAGAGATGCTCCAAACTTTTGGGTTGTCACCTTGCTTTTCATTCTTACGGGCCTTGCAATAGTTGTTTACCTAAATCAAACACCAATACAGCCTCGGGAGCGCGATTATGCATATGCAGCATCCTTTTATGCCTTTTGCATATGGATTGGGCTGGGCATGCTCGCAATTTACGACTTCCTTTCGAGGCATTTAACAAAAAAAATAGCACTCACAGCAGCCTTTGGGGTTAGTTTAATAGTTCCCGTTATCCTGTTTGCCGAGAACTTCGACGACCACAATCGTGCGGGTCGTTATGTTGCAACAGACTTTGCCTACAATTACCTTAACTCGTGTGAACCCAATGCCATACTTTTTACCAATGGCGATAACGACACTTTCCCGCTATGGTATGCACAAGATGTTGAAGGAATTAGAACCGACGTTCGTGTTGTTAACCTTTCGCTGCTCGGTACCGATTGGTACATTGAGCAAATGAAGCGTAAGGTATACGATTCGGATCCCCTACCAATTACCATGTCGTTCGACAAGTACGTTCAGGGTGTTCGCGATATAGTTTACATGCTCGAAAGGGTTACCCGTCCTGTTGAGCTTAAGCAGGTTATGGACTTTATTGCCAGCGATAATCCTGAAACAAAATATAGAACCCAACAGGGAGAATTAATTGATATAATTCCTACGAAAAACCTTAAACTTACAGTTGACCGAGAGGCAGTTATAGCCAATGGTGTTGTCAATCCTAAAGACGAAAGCCTTATTGTTCCCACCATGGAATGGGTTTTGAATAAGGAGTACCTCCAGAAAAATGAAATGATGGTTCTCGAAATTATTGCCAACAATAATTGGAAACGTCCCATTTATTTCATTTCTACTAGCGGCGATGGCGATGTAGGTCTTTCAGATTATTTACAGCTTGAAGGGTTTGCTTACAAGTTGGTGCCAATTAAAACAACAGCTCCCGATTTTCTGAGCGTTGGAAAGCTGAATACCGATAAGCTTTACGATAATTATATCAATCGTTTCAAGTGGGGTCGAATGAATGAGCCCAATGTGCTTGTCGATCACAATATTCAAAGAACCGCCATGGTGCTTAAACTTCGAAATAATTTTAACCGTCTTGCCGAAGAGCTAATAGGAAGCAATAAGCGCGATTCGGCCGTTAAGGTTATCGATAAAATTGTTGAACTTATGCCCCATTCAAAGTTTCCATTCGACTTTTTTGTTTTAGGGCATATCGAAAACTACTTCAAGGCTAACGAAACCGATAAGGCGAATGCTTTAATTAAGGAATATTCCGAAATTGCTTACGAAAATCTGACTTACTACTTCAGTTTGAAAGGGTCATTTGCAAAGATTACCAAAAATGAGCTGGAGTATAATCTCGAAATACTAAGAGGGCTGGTTGAAACCGCAGGTAAATTTGGACAGATTGATTTGAAAAGTGAACTTGAACCACGTTTGAATTTCTTTTTAGATCAATATTACCGAGGTAGCTAAGCGAACAAGGACCCTGAAGAAAAAGGGTTTTATCAAGCCAAATGGGATGTTAGTGCTTTCGATTAATAATTGAAAACTTTACGTCTTTCTAAAGTTCCCATTATTGTTTTTTTGGGTTAATGTAAATCACCTTTAAAAAAGCTTGTTTAAAAGAAGCATTGTATTCCAATAAGTTTAATTTTGTGTTTGTATCAATTCAAACAAAGAAAGTATGAGCATTGTTGGAGAAATTACGCAAGTTATAGGACCCGTTATCGATGTAGCCTTTGTTGGGGCCGGGGCAAACATGCCTTCAATTCACGAAGCGCTGCATGTTGTTAGACATGATGGGTCTATTCTGGTTACCGAATGCCAACAGCACATTGGAGAGAGTACCATTCGAACCATTGCAATGGATTCTACTGACGGGCTTCACAGGGGGATGAAAGTTGTTTCCACAGGGCAATCGATTACTATGCCCATTGGAGAACAAATTAAAGGACGACTTCTCAACGTAATTGGTGAACCAATTGATGGTCTTGAAAAGATTTCGAGAGATAATACTTATCAAATACATAATAAACCACCCAAGTACGAAGACCTGAGCACAGAAAAAGAAATTCTTTTTACTGGTATTAAAGTAATCGATCTCCTTGAGCCCTACGCAAAAGGAGGGAAAATAGGACTTTTTGGTGGTGCAGGGGTTGGAAAGACGGTAATTATTATGGAGTTAATTAATAATATTGCCAAAAAATATAAAGGAATCTCAGTTTTTGCAGGAGTAGGGGAAAGAACGCGCGAAGGAAATGACTTGCTGAGAGAAATGATAGAGTCGGACGTTATTCGCTATGGCGAAGAGTTTAAACAAAGCATGCTTGCGGGTAGCTGGGATTTATCGAAAGTAGATAACAACGAAATTAAGAATTCACAGGCAACCCTTGTGTTTGGACAAATGAATGAACCCCCCGGGGCTCGCGCTACAGTGGCTTTGTCGGGATTAACGGTAGCTGAATCTTACCGCGATGGAGGAGAAGAGGGTTCTGGTCGCGACATTCTATTCTTTATCGACAATATTTTTCGATTTACGCAGGCTGGAAGTGAGGTTTCAGCACTTCTGGGCCGCATGCCTTCGGCAGTGGGTTATCAGCCTACCTTGGCTACAGAAATGGGCTTAATGCAAGAAAGGATTACTTCAACTCGAAACGGCTCAATTACCTCTGTTCAAGCAGTATATGTTCCTGCCGACGACCTTACCGATCCTGCTCCTGCAACTACTTTTTCACACCTCGATGCCACTACCGTGTTGAGCAGAAAAATTTCGGAACTAGGAATTTACCCTGCTGTCGACCCCCTTGAATCTACTTCGCAACTTCTCTCTCAGGATGTGGTGGGCCAGGAGCATTACGAAACAGCACAAAAGGTAAAGCAGATTCTTCAGCGCTACAAAGAGCTTCAGGATATTATTGCCATTTTAGGGATGGATGAATTAAGCGAGGACGATAAAATGCTTGTTCACAGGGCTCGAAGAATTCAACGATTCCTTTCACAACCCTTCCATGTAGCCGAGGCTTTTACTGGATTAAAAGGAGAATTTGTTGACATAAAGGAAACCATTCGAGGGTTTAATATGATCATCGATGGAAAAGTAGACAAGTACCCCGAGGCCGCATTCAACTTGGTTGGTACCATTGAGCAAGCTATTGAAAAGGGAGAAAAACTCCTTGCTGAGTCGAAATAGTGCCTATGTTTTTAGAAATTATTACACCTGATAAAACCATTTTTAATGGAGAGGTACTTATGGTTAGGGTACCGGGAGCGCTTGGCTCTTTTGCCATGCTTCGCAATCACGCGCCAATAATCTCAACCCTTGAACCAGGTATTATTAAAATCTTAACCGAGGATAATGAGTACTTTTTCGAACTGGTTGAGCCAGCAGTAGTCGAAAATCACGAAAACCGAGTTACAATAATTGCAGAAAGCGTAAGGGAGTCTTCGCCACCAACCTTTTACCATTAGAAATGATTAGGCATTTGTTTCTATTTATTAGTTTGAGCATTTTAAGCCAATTGGGCGTAGCCCAACAAACTGTAACTTTCAAAACCAACGATGGGGTTGGTGTAACCGCAGACTTATATATTTCAAATACTAAAAACCCATACATTATACTTCTTCATCAAGCAGGTTCCAGTAGAGGAGAGTTCAGAGAAATTGCACCTAAACTTGTAAACCTCAATTTTAACTGTTTAGCCGTCGATCTTCGTTCGGGAAACGAGATTAATTTTATTGCTAACCAAACCGCACTCAGTGCAAAGTCGAAGAATGCGCCTACAAATTATGTCGATGCAATACTCGACATTAAAGCGGCTATTGCCTATGTTGCAACCCGTTCAAGTGACCAAATTATTTTATTGGGCAGCTCATACTCAGCATCATTAGCACTTGTTGAAGCAACAACTAACTTTAAGGTCAAGGCAGTTGTTGCATTCTCGCCCGGGGAATATTTTAACCAAAACGACTATGTAAAAAAGAGCACTACAAATCTCTATGTTCCCATACTGGCATTAAGCAGTAAACCAGAATTTTCTGAAATGGAAGCACTCCTTAGCCATATTCCAAAAAAACACCTTTCCCTTTTTAAACCCATGTCAGGCCAAGGAAAGCATGGCGCAAAATCCCTGTGGGAAAGCAATAAGTCGAGCGGCGAGTACTGGATGGCCATTGCCCAGTTTTTTAGCCAATTAAAATGAAGTAGTCAAAATTCATTTTTTTCAAAATCAGCGAAAGCGAAATTGTTCGATAGGTCTTTTTTCAGATCATACCCTATTCAGCGGGGGTATTTAATTCTCAATAAAGCCACTATCTTTGCGCCTCAAAAAAATTAAATGATATCAGTTGACGGACTAACGGTTGAATTTGGAGGCACTACCCTTTTCGAAGACATTTCTTTTGCTATAAACGAGAAGGATAGAATTGCCCTAATGGGGAAAAATGGTGCAGGGAAATCGACCCTTTTAAAAATAATTGCAGGAGCAAAAACCCCATCGAGGGGCCGAATTACTGCTCCCAAAGATTCCATAATTGCATACCTGCCTCAGCATTTAATAACGGAGAGTAAGCGGTCGGTTTTTGACGAAGCTTCACAGGCATTCGCCAATATTTTCCAAATGAAGCACGAAATTGAGGAACTCAATTCGCAGCTAGCAACTCGCACCGATTATGAATCGGACAGTTATTTCAAACTTATTGAGCGCGTTTCGACCCTAAGCGATAAGTATTATTCTATTGAAGAGATAAATTTCGATGCAGAAGTTGAAACCATTCTGCTGGGTCTAGGGTTTCTTCGAGAAGATTTTTCTCGTCCCACCAGCGAATTTAGTGGAGGGTGGCGCATGCGAATCGAACTCGCTAAAATTCTTCTCCAAAAGCCCGACTTAATTCTCCTCGACGAACCTACTAATCATATGGACATTGAGTCGGTTCAATGGCTAGAGGAGTTTTTAATTAATAGTGTAAAAGCTGTAATAATTATTTCGCACGATAGAGCTTTTGTTGATAATATTACCACCCGAACCATTGAAATAACAATGGGTCGCATTTACGATTACAAAGCAAACTATTCAACTTACCTCCAGCTTCGCAGGGAAAGGCGAGAACAGCAACAAAAGCACTTCGATGATCAACAAAAAATGATTGCTGAGAATAAAGAATTCATTGAACGATTCAGGGGTACATTCTCTAAAACCAATCAGGTACAGTCGCGTGTTCGTATGCTCGAAAAATTAGAAATTCTTGAAGTGGACGAAGAGGATACTTCTGCGCTCCGATTAAGGTTTCCGCCATCCCCACGTATGGGTAGTTGGCCCGTAATTGCTGAGGGAGTTACTAAAAACTATGGTAGCCACCTCGTTTTTGAAAACGCATCGTTTTCCATTGGTCGAGGCGAAAGGGTAGCCTTTGTTGGAAGAAATGGTGAAGGCAAATCGACAATGGTGAAAGCCATAATGAAGGAAATTGATTTTAACGGTAAATTAACTATTGGACATAATGTGCTGATAGGATATTTTGCCCAAAATCAGGCATCCCTTCTAAACGAAGATTTAACGGTTTTTCAAACCATAGACGATGTTGCTAAGGGGGAAATTCGAACTAAAGTAAAGGATCTGCTCGGTGCATTTATGTTTGGAGGCGACGATATTGATAAAAAGGTTAAAGTTCTTTCGGGAGGTGAAAAAACAAGGCTGGCCATGATTAAGCTCCTACTCGAACCTGTAAATTTGCTAATTCTCGATGAGCCAACTAACCACCTCGATATGAGAACCAAGGATATTCTAAAAAGCGCCCTTATGGATTACGATGGAACGCTAATTCTTGTGTCGCACGATCGCGACTTTTTAGATGGGCTCGTCACGAAAGTTTATGAGTTTGGTAATAAGCGAGTAAAAGAGCACCTTTACGACATAAAGGGATTTTTGGAAAAGAAAAAAATGGATAACCTTAAGGAAATTGAACGAAAGGGCGTTAGACTTTAAAAATTTTTTCTGCCCTAATAATTTTACCTTTGCATTTCAAATATTTAAATATGCAACTTCCATTAAATCCAATCGAAATAATGTCTCCCGCTGGCAGCTTTGAGTCGTTAATGGCAGCGATACAGGGCGGGGCCAATTCGGTTTACTTTGGCGTTGGGCACCTCAATATGAGATCTAAATCGACAATTAATTTTTCAATTGATGATTTAAAAGAAATTGTTCAAATATGTAAAAATAATAATGTTAGAAGTTACCTAACGGTGAACACCGTGCTTTATGATCAGGACATTGCCTTTATGCAACAAACTATCGATGCAGCTGCAAACAACAATGTCTCTGCTGTTATTGTCTCCGATCAATCGGCCATGCTTTATGCACGACAAAAAGGGGTAGAGGTACATTTATCAACCCAATTAAATATTAGTAATACAGAAACTATAAAATTCTACTCTCAATGGGCCGATGTGGTTGTTCTGGCTAGAGAGTTAACTCTCGAACAAATAGCCAAAATTTATATCAATGTAAGAGAACAGAACATAACTGGACCATCAGGAAATTTAATTAAGCTCGAACTTTTTGCACACGGAGCACTTTGCATGGCCATTTCAGGGAAATGCTATTTGAGCCTTCATCAGGCTAATAGTTCAGCAAACAGGGGAGCTTGCCTTCAAATATGCCGACGTTCTTATACTGTAACTGATAATGAAACTGGCGATCAACTCGAAATTGATAATGAATACATTATGTCTCCCAAGGACCTTTGCACAATAGGTTTTTTAAACAAAATAATCGATTCAGGGGTAACCGTGTTAAAGCTTGAAGGAAGGGCACGTAGCCCTGAATATGTTAGAACGGTTACTCAGTGTTATAGCGAGGCAGTAGCCTCAATTAAAAACGGAACCTATAGTGCTGAAAAAATCGAGCAGTGGCTTTTTCAACTAAAGAGAGTGTTTAATCGTGGGTTTTGGGGTGGGTACTATTTAGGTCAGCGACTGGGAGAATGGAGTCACGAATACGGTAGTATAGCATCAGAACAAAAAATTTATTGCGGAAAAATAACTAACTATTTTTCAAAAATAGCAGTGGCAGAAATATTCATTGAATCTCAGGAAATTACAATTGGAGATAAATTATTGATTATTGGCCCAACCACTGGAGTAATAGAACAAAAAGTAAAAGAAATTAGGGTAAATGATTTGCCAGTTGAAAAGGCCCAAAAGGGAGTATACTGTTCAGTTTCATCGGAATACTTGTTTAGGCGCAACGACAAGGTTTATAAACTGATAAACAGAAACAAGTAATAATTATGAACGTTACTATCCGATTAAATAAGTTTATTAGCGATTCGGGTTTTTGCTCAAGACGCGAGGCTGACAAGCACATAGAACTAGGAAATGTGTTTGTTAATGGAATCCGATCAAAAGTTGGAGATATTATAAAGACCTGCGATAAAGTAATGGTTAATGGACATAAAATTACCGCTGCTGCCCCCGATGATTTAATACTAATAGCACTTAACAAACCAGTAGGCATTACTTGCACAACCGAATCGGGAACCGAAGGAAATATTATCGCATTTGTAAATCATAGCCACCGAATTTTTCCCATCGGTAGGCTCGACAAGGATTCTCAAGGACTTATTTTTCTTACAAATAATGGCGACTTAGTAAATAAAATTCTGCGTGCTGACAATCGCCACGAAAAGGAGTACGTTGTTACCGTCGATAAAGCTATTACCGACGACTTTATTGAAGGAATGGCAGGAGGTGTTCCCTTATTGGGGACAAAAACAAAAAAATGCAAGGTTCAAAAAGAAACCCCATTTATTTTTCGAATAACACTTATACAAGGCCTTAATCGTCAGATTAGGCGAATGTGCAGCCATTTTGGATATGAAGTAATTAAGTTAGAGCGTGTTCGAATTATGGGCATTACCTTAAAGGGATTACCTTTAGGCGATTGGCGCGATTTTTCTGAAGAAGAAGTTGAAGATTTAATGAGGATGCTCGAGCGTTCGTCATCGACCACAAGAAAGGAACGTTCGTTTAGCAAAAATAAGGAGTTTCGAAAAACTTCCCCAATCGAAAGTCGTGGTCGCAACGAAAGATTGAAGTATAAATCGGGTCGCTTTACAAATAAGAAATCCGGCATCGAAACCGATGAGGCACCCGTTAAGTCGAAAAAGACAGCTGTTGGTGCGGGTCGAAAACAAGCGCCGAAAAGCATAACAGGTAATGGTGCTGTTCGGGAAAACGCCCCCCATAGAAATTGGAAGGCGGAAACCAAAACAAATAGTACACCAACCCAACGAAGCGGAAAGGCTGGCAAGCCAGCAAAGGATAAATCAGCACTAAAGGCAAGCGCTAACCCAAAGAGTTTTAAGAGATACAGGCAAAAAAGCTCCAAACGGTAGCATTTCATTCGGAACTCTATTAAAATTGCTTCTTCAAATAATCTTTACCATCTTTGTCTTTAACTACATAAAAAACGGTAATTATGATATTTAGCCAAATTTGTAACACCATTTTTTGGGAATGCACACTGCACTACCATACTATGGACAACGTAGATGCCTCTCCGACCATTCCATTCAAACCAGGAACGATAGAATATTCTCTTTTTACAAAGAACTGGATTGACGCCGTTCAGTGGCACTTGGAAGATATTATTCGTAACCCCAATATTGACCCCATAGAGGCTCTTGCTATCAAGCGACGAATTGACAGTTCGAACCAGGACAGAACCGACTTGGTAGAAATGATTGATAGTTATTTTCTCGAAAAATACGCTCAGATTAAACCGAGGGTTGATGCTACAATTAATACTGAGAGCCCAGCGTGGGCAATCGACCGCTTATCGATTTTGGCACTTAAAATTTACCATATGGAGCAGGAGGTTAAGCGAACCGACGCACTGCCCGATCACATCAGTAAATGCCAAGTTAAGTTAAATACGCTTCTTGAACAACGGGTCGATCTATCGTCTGCAATCGATACACTTTTAACCGAAATAGAGCAAGGGAGGAAGTACATGAAGGTTTATAAGCAGATGAAAATGTATAATGATCCCTCTCTCAATCCTATACTATACGCAAGTAAGAAGTAGAAAATGCAGTCTCAACGCATTTTAGTCACACGTTTTAGTGCTATGGGCGATGTCGCAATGACAATACCCGCTCTAAGGGCCCTGTCAGAGCAATTTCCTGAATTTGAAATTGTTTTTGCCTCGCAAGGGTTTGCCGAACCCTTAATTCAAAGCATTCCCCGAATTTCTTTTTTCCGCGTTGATTTAAAAATGCGCCACAAAGGGATTATTGGTATTTGGCGTCTGGCAAACGACATTAAGAAAACCGGAGCCTTTTATGCCTTCGCCGATCTCCATGATGTTCTGAGAACGAAAATGCTTCGGGTACTTCTCTTTTTTTCAATAAAGCGCATAATTGTAATTGATAAGGGTAGAAAAGGCAAAAAAGAATTAACCCGCCGTTATAACAAAATAAAAACTCAACTCGATCACTCTATAAAACGTTATGAATTAGTGTTTAATAAGATAGGTATTGATGTAAAAGTTAAAGAAATTTTGCCCACCAGAAACGTATTAACAAAAGAAATTAAGATAAATTCGCAAACCATAAAAGAGGGCATATGGATAGGGATAGCCCCTTTTGCAAAGCACAAAGGGAAACTCTATCCTATTCATCAAATGAAATCTGTTGTTGAAGAATTATCGAGATCTAAACTGATTAAGGTATTTTTGTTTGGAGGCGGAGAGGAGGAAAAGAATATTTTATCCGAATGGGAGGCACTTTACCCCAATACATTTTCCTTGGTTGGAAAAATTAATCTTTTCGAAGAGTTGCAGGTAATGAAGAGGTTGGATTTAATAATCACAATGGATTCAGCCAATCTACACATGGCCTCAAACTTAGGGGTTCCAGCAATAAGCATTTGGGGGGCTACTCACCCATATGCTGGATTCTACGGATGGGGTCAACCCAAAATTAATGCTATTCAGGACGAAACATTAACCTGTAGACCATGCTCAGTTTATGGAAACAAGCCATGCTTCAGAAAAGATTATGCCTGCTTGATCAATATTTCTCCTAAACTTATCGTCCAAAAAGTTAAGCAAGTATTGCAAACCGAAATTTAGAAGATGTAGAATGCTGCTTATTGAATCAATTTTTTCATAATTGAAATCTAAGTGCATTCAATTTAAGCCATTACAACTCTTTTATTGCTAGAAATTTCGAATGAAATAGTAAGATAAAAATTAAAATAAACAATATAACCATTTAATATAAAGCAATATAATTAGCAATTATCTAAGCAATAAAATTAATAGGTAAAAAAGTAACAATGTTTCCTTTTCTTTTTTATTTTTATGTTCTGAAAACTGCACTAAAACCTCAAAACCCAAACCGTCATGGAAGATAAACCTCAAATACTCGTAGTACCCTGGGATTTTAGCCCAGTTGCTGAGAATGCCCTGAAATATGCTTTTAAGATAGGAGAGTTAACAAATAACTTTAGGGTTGACATTATTCACGTTCTTGAGGCAGGTGGGCTATTCTCGAAAAGCAAATGGAATGAAAAGGATACCAACGATAAACTTAAAGCCGATGCTCTAAGAATTAGGCAGCAGTACGGGCACGAGGTGAAAACGGTTGTAATGGAGGGAAGTATATTCCACACAATAAGCGATTACGCATTCGATATTGAAGCTAGTGTTGTTATAATGGGCACTCATGGAATTAGGGGTGTTCAGAAACTTACCGGAAGTTGGGCGCTTAAAGTTATTGCAGGTTCAAATGTTCCATTTATTGTAGTTCAAGATTCACCTGCAACCAAGAGAATTTTCGAGAATGTTGTAATGCCGTTGGATTTTAAATTTGAGGAGAAGGAAAAATTACAGTGGGCCATTAAAATATCTCAAGAGTATAAATCGCATATTCACATTATCTTACCTCATATTGCTGACCAAGGCATTCAAAAGATGATTTCGTATAACTTGGCTTACGCCAAAAAGCACTTAGATAGCCATAGTATTCCATATGAAATCCATAGCGCAGGCAAAGGAAAGAGTTTCTCTGATGAGATTGTGAAATTGGCCATTGATATAGAGTCTGACCTTATTCTAATAATGACTACACCTAATCTCGATTTTACTGATTATGTGTTTGGTGCACAGGAGCAATATGTTATTGCCAATAACGCAAAAATAGCGGTAATGTGCATAAATCCTGCAATGTTATAGATTCTTTGAACGTTATTTATCTGAAAAGGGATGGCCCCAAGGCGTTCCCTTTTTTTAGCGATACTTACTTGAAGTATCGCTCACAATACTTACATAGCTCTTATAGCGCGATTCACTAATACTACCATCATGGACTGCCCTAACCACAGCACAACCAGGCTCATGAATGTGAATGCAGTTGTAGAATTGGCATGATTTAGAGGCTGAGAAGATTTCTGGGAAAAAGTGAAAAACCTCATCTCTCATCATGTCAACAATACCGAACCCTTTAATGCCCGGGGTGTCAATCACAAATCCACCTCCACTTAGAGCAAACATTTCACTAAACGTAGTTGTATGTTTGCCCTTTAAATGGTAGTCTGAAATGCTTGCAGTTTTTAACTTCAAATCAGGGTCAATAGAATTGATTAATGTACTTTTACCTACTCCAGAGTTCCCAGAAATAAGAGTTACCTGGCCATAAAGCAGTTTCCTTAAACCATCCATTCCGGCACCAGTAATTGCTGAAATTGTTAAACATGGATAAAGGTGATTGTAAGTGTTCAGAAAACGATTTAATTCATCTGTTTCAGAAGCTTTATACAAGTCGATTTTGTTGAATACTATAGTAGCAGGGATTCTATAAGCTTCTGCGGTTGCAAGATACCTATCAATGAATTCTGCATGGGTGGAAGGAAAGGCAATGGTAGCCACAAGAATTGCTCTGTCAATGTTAGCAGCAATAACGTGTGCTTCTCTCGAAAGGTTTGAAGAACGACGTATAATATAGTTTTTCCTTTCAAAAACTTCTGTAATATTTCCTGTTCTATTATCGGGCTCAACATCAATATTTACCCTGTCGCCAACAGTAACCGGATTTGTAGTTTTTCCCTCCTTCAACCTAATCTTCCCTCTAAGTTTACAGGAATAATATGAATTGTTTTCCCCTAAAACGGTATACCAACTTCCGGTTGTTTTAAGAACTATTCCATTCATATTTTAGCGGGCAAATTTTGAGTTTTATGCTACCTAGGGGGGTAATTGGGGTGTTGCCGATTTTTCGACCTAAAAAAGGCCCCTATTCGCCCTGTATTGGTCTGAATCCATTGCCAAGTATTTCATTAGCATCGATAACTGTAATAAACGCCCCGGGATCGACTTCGTAAATAAAGTCTCTCAACATATGAACCTCCCTAGCGTTTACGTTGGTGAAAATTATTTTTTTCTCCTGCCCGTTAAACATTCCTTTGCCCTCTATCAGAGTTCCCCCGCGCTGAATGTCGTTAATAAGTTTATCCCTAATTTCCGTGTACCTATCAGAAATAATAAACAGCGACTTATCATAACTAACGCCCTGGATTGTCAGGTCGATTACCTTGCCTGTAACATAAATCACCACCCAAGAGTAAAGGGGAATCTTCCAATCGCCAAAGGCTGCAAGAGCAATAAGAACAATAGCCGAATCGACATATATTAAGAGTTGCCCTAAAGGAAGGCGGGTGTATTTGGCAATAATCATGGCAACAATATCTGACCCCCCGCTTGTAGCTTTCGATTTAAAAATAAGTCCCAAGCCAAAACCAACCAAAACCCCACCAGAAATGGAAGATAGAAATATATCTTCTTTTATTAAAGGCTCGTATCCACGAACATAATGCATTAAGTCGATAAAAGCAGATGATAGAAAGAAACCAACCACAGTTTTTACACCAAATCGGGGGCCCAAGACTTTAATACCGATAATGGTAAGTGGAATATTTAAAATTAGTCCAATTCCTCCAATGGGCAACCCCTCAGGAGCCCATGAAAACACACCCTTTGTTAAATGGTGTGTTATTATGCCTATTCCGTATACGCCTCCGGGAGCAATTCGGTGGGGGTCAATAAACAGAACAAACCCGGAGGCTAAAATGAACGACCCAACTATAATTAGGCTATAGGCTTTAAACCATTGCCTTGAGAAAAGGGGCTCGTGCGATACGTAACTCATGGCTATTATATAGTTTAATGGGTTGTTATTTAGCTTTATATGAAAATCTATTTTTTTCGTTCCATTACTTTATCAGCAAGGCAAATTAGAACCTGCTTGTTTTCATCATTAACGCTTAACGACTCTAAATTTGAAATAGAAGTTTGATATAACTCATGGATTTTTTGCTCGGTAATTTCTTTTATTCCAAGTTCGTTGTAAATGGCTTTTACTCCCTCAATTTTTTGATTGGGATCTATATTTTGTGCTTTATAATATCCACTAAGCAACTCAAGTTGCTTTCCTTTTGCTAAATTGAACCCCTTTACTGTAAGATAGGTTTTCTTATTCGAAACAATGTCACCACCTACTCGCTTTCCAAACACCTGAGCATCGCCAAAAGTGTCGAGTAAATCATCTTGTAATTGAAAGGCAAGACCTAAATATTTGCCAAAAAGGCCAATTTTTATAATGTCATCACGCTTGGCTCCGCCAATAGTTGCACCAATTTCAAGAGCCCCCTTGATTAGCACAGCGGTCTTTAATTCAATCATCTTAAGGTACTCTTCTTCGGCAACATAATGAGCTGACTCAAAGTCCATATCCATTTGCTGGCCTTCGCAAACGCCAATGGCCATTTCGTTAAAAATAAAAAATATTTGAGGTAAAATTTCCTTGTTGGTTTTGCCTAAGAGTTGGTAGGCTAATACATTCATTGCATCGCCCGATAGGATAGCCACATTAGTTCCCCATTTAGCAAAAACGGTTGGCTGGTTCCGACGCGTTGGAGCATTATCCATTATATCGTCGTGAACAAGCGTGAAATTATGAAAAACCTCAATTGCTATAGAAGGAAAAATTGCCTGGTCGATATTGTTGGAAAAGGCATTGCAGGCAGCAATGGTGAAAACGGGCCTAAGCCTTTTACCCCCAGTGGATAATCCGTACCTAATTGGCGCATATAGGTTTTTGGGTTCGTCGGGAATATTGATGCCGCCTAAGGCTTTGTTTATGAATTCTGAAAGTTGCTCGATGCTATACATAAATGGAGTAAAAATGATTATTCAGAAAATCTTTCTCTGTCCTCAAAATTGTTTCCTTTCGTCATGCTAAGCAAAACCGATGGGAGTAAAATTAGGTTGCAAAATAGTGCTATAAATAGAGTAGTAGAAACCAAAATTCCTAGAGAAATGGTTCCACCGAATCGTGAAGCAATGAAAATTCCAAAACCGAAAAGTAAAACGATGGATGTGTAAATCATGCTAAAGCCAGTTTCCCTTATAGCGCATACAACTGAGGCCTTTGTATTTCCTTTTGTTCTTGAGTGCTCTCTTCGAAAACGGGAAAGAAAATGAATTGAATTGTCGACAGATATTCCAAATGCAATACTAAAAACAATTACTGTGCTTGGTTTGAGGTTAATGCCAACCAGCCCCATAATTGCGGAGGTTATTAATAGGGGTATTAAATTGGGTAAAACAGAAAGCAGCACCATTCTTGGATTTCTAAACATCCAGGCCATAAAAAGAGAGATTAACCCAACGGCAAATATTAAACTTATAAAAAGGCTATTCACAAGGTAATCGTTTCCTTTAGCAGCAATGATGCTCCAGCCACCAATATGGACAGAGCTACGGTCTGATCCGAATATTGAGTCAATTTTAGAAGTTATATTCGTATGAAGTTTCTTCATTTTTATAGTTCCAATGTCGGCACTATTGTACATAATCTTTGTATATCTGCCCGTAGAGTCAATGAATCTGCCTAAAAAGTCGTTCATTGCCATATTCTTGGGTAAATACGAGAGGATAAATGCCCTTTCGGGGCCAACAGGTAGTTTATAATATGCTGCATTACCATTGTAATAGGCCTGACGAGTGAACTTTGCGGCCTCAACAATTGAAAGGGGCTTTGAGAGTTCAGGGAAGTCGCTCAATTCGTCCTGCAGTTGGTTGAGCTTTCTTAGTTGAGTTTCTTGAAGAACTCCCCTTGGTTGTTTGGTATCAACAACAATATCCAGAGGCATAACACCAGAAAAATTCGCCTCGAAAAACTTTAAATCCTGATAAACTGGGTGGTTGTGAGGTATGTCATCCACCATAAAACCGTTGCTTTTAATACGCGAAAGCCCCCAGCCCCCCAAAAATATAATAACCAAAGCAAATACAAACACGAATTTTCGGCGATGAAGAACGGTGTTCATTACCCTGGTAAGTGCATTATTTATCCATGTTTTTTCAAGATGAGATAGGTGCTTGGGCTTAGGTTCGGGTAGAAAGCTAAATATTGTAGGAATGAGTAAAAGGGAAACAATAAATACACCCATCACGCCAATGGCCGCTGCTAGGCCAAATTCGTTTAGAATTTGAATATGTGTAACAACAAAGGTTCCAAATCCTGCGGCTGTTGTTAGGTTGGTCAGAAAAATGGCACTTCCAATATTATGAATCGATCTGAAGAGTGCCTTATTCTTATTTCCGTGCCTGCTATACTCGTTATGGAATTTATTTAATAAAAAAACACAATTTGGTACACCAATAACAATAACAAGAGGTGGAATTACGGCTGTAAGCAGAGTGATTTCATAATTGAGCATAGCCATTAGACCCAGGGCCCATATAACTGAAACACCCACTACCAATTGGGAAATGAGCACTATTCGCCAGGAGCGAAATAAGAAAAAGATGATGAGGATTGTAACAAAAACAGCCAACCCAATAAAAAGGAACATTTCCTTTTTAATCATTTCGGCAATTGTAGTGCGAATGTATGGTAGTCCAGAAAACCTTGGAGTACTATTTATAGCCATAGAATAAGCCTCACACTTAGCAACTACTTGCTGAATAAGTTGTATTCGATCTTCCGATTCAATTTTATTATGATTAAATGCAATGGCCATGAGGAAAACACTTTCACTTTCATTGTATAGCAATCCGCTGTAAAAAGGAAGGGAATTTAACTCAAAAGCTAAGGAATCGAGATCATTTTGTGTTTTGGGAGTAGTAATAATTTTTTCAAAACGGAACTGCTTGTTTTCTGTATCCTTTACTAAGTTAATAGCATCCGATATCGAAAAAACATACTCAACCCCATTAACAGAAAGCAAAGAATCCTTAAGATTTTGCCATTGCTTGAAGCGTTCGAGTTTGAAAAAGTTTGAGTCCTGAACACCAAACACCATAACATTTTCACCCTTGCCAAAAAGTTCTGCGTACCGATTGTTTTTAACCAAAAAACTGTCGTTCTGAGGAAGAAGGGGGGTTGGGCGATAGTAGAAATTTAATTTCCGAGCCGAAAAAAACATTAAAGCCGAGATTGCCACAATAAAAAAAAGGACAGCAACCCTGTAACGCAAAATGTATTTGGCTATGTGAAGGAATACCATTTATTTTAAAAATTATCCAGCCCAAAAGTATGAAAAAAAGAGCAATACATTCATAGAAAAAACATGATAGCAACCATCATTTTTATAAGAAACTCATGTTGGTTGGTAAATTCAATGAGCTTTTCCAAAGTTCAACCGATAGTTTTTTCTGAATGTGTAAATGACTATTTTTGAGTTTAATTTATAAAAGCATGAGCTACGGATTGTTGCAATTATTAAGTCTAATCGGGTCGTTAGGGTTGTTTCTGTTTGGAATGAAGCTTCTTAGCGAGTCGGTGCAAAAAGTTGCGGGCGATAAAATGCGCTCCATTCTATCTGCTATGACCTCGAACAGGTTTAAAGGCATCTTAACCGGATTGCTCATTACTGCTGTGGTGCAATCGAGTTCAGCAACAACCGTAATGATAGTTAGTTTCGTAAATGCAGGGCTCCTATCCTTAATTCAATCGGTTGGTGTTATCATGGGAGCAAATATAGGCACAACATTTACAGCATGGCTTATTGCCTTTTTAGGGTTCAAGTTTCAAATAACCACCATTGCTCTACCTATAGTAGGTCTTGGGTTTCCCTTACTTTTTAGCAAAAAACAGATTCGCAAATCGTGGGGCGAACTTATAGTAGGGTTCGCATTGCTTTTTTTGGGGCTCGACTTTTTAAAGGGGTCCGTTCCCAACATCAGCGAGTACCCCGAATTATTAGGTTTTCTTTCGGAATATACTAACCTGGGCCTCTTATCTACACTTCTTTTTGTAGCCATCGGTACAATCCTAACCATTGTCATCCAGTCATCGAGCGCCACCATGGCCCTCACCTTGGTTATGTGTAATAATGGGTGGATAAGTTTCGAACTGGCAGCAGCCATGGTACTTGGAGAAAACATTGGAACAACCATTACGGCCAACATTGCAGCGGCCATAGGTAATGTTGCGGCAAAGAGGGCAGCTAGAATACACCTCATGTTTAACCTCATTGGTGTGGCATGGATGCTAATCCTCTTTAAACCATTTATTCGTCTTACTGGTGAAATGCTAGTAGATTTTGGAGCTACTTTACCATTTCAAAGCCCCGAAGGGGCTCCAATTGCGCTATCTATATTTCACTCTGCATTTAATGTTTTAAATACGCTTTTGCTAGTTTGGTTTGCACCAATAATTGTAAAAGTTGCGGAAAAGATTGTGAAACCCCATGAAGAAGAGGACGTTGAATACAGGTTGCAGCACATTAGCATTGGGTTGCTATCCACATCAGAGCTATCTTTGCTTCAAGCCCAAAAAGAAATAATTATATATGCAAAGAGAACATCTAGAATGTACGGTTTTGTTCGCGATCTTTTCAAAGAAACCAACGAGGCAACCTTCTTTACCACCTTCGATAGAATTGAGAAATATGAAAACATAAGCGATAGGGTAGAAGTTGAAATAGCAACTTACCTTTCAAAAATTTCGGGAAGCGATTTGAGCGAAGAAAGCACAAAGCGACTCCAGTCTATGTTTCGAATTATTAGTGAGATTGAGAGCATTTCTGATAGCAACTATAACATTGCACGAATATTAAGGAGAAAGAAAAATGCGAATATTTGGTTTAACCAAGAGGTTCGTGATAATATAAATCACATTCTTACATTGGTTGATGAAGCTTTTGTAATAATGATTGAGAACTTACAGTTAGGTTATACAAGCATTAACTTGGGTCCCGCCTATGAATTGGAGGAGAGGATAAATCAGTTTCGCAACAGACTGCGCGACGAGCATATAAACAATGTTGAGGCAAACCGTTACAAGTATCAGGCAGGGGTAATTTATAACGATCTCTTCAGTGAGGCCGAGAAAATGGGGGATTATATTATTAATGTTTCAGAGAGCCTTTCGGAAATAAACAACCCATTAAAGAAAGCGACTACCAAGAATCCTTAAAAAAGGTATTAGCCCCTGAGGGCTTCTGCTCCCGAAACAATTTCAAGTATTTCTTTAGTAATTGCCGCTTGCCGAGCCTTGTTATACTGAAGAGTAAGCAAGTTAATCAATTCAGTTGCGTTGTCGGTTGCCTGATGCATTGAGGTCGTCCTAGCGCCATGCTCTCCAGCAGAACTTTCCAGAATGTAGCTGTAAAGCCAAATACGTATTATTTTTGGAATAATTAGTTCGGCAATTTGGTCTTGGTTTGGCTCGTAAATATAGTCGGGTAAAATGGTCTTTATATTGTCAAAACTCCTGCTTAACGGAAGAACTCTTTCCACTAGGGGTACTTGAACCGCCGGGTTTTTAAACTGATTAAAAACTACATATATTTCATCAATCTTACCATTTAAAAAGTTGTTAATAAGGTCGGAAGAAAACTTGGCAGCTGCTTGAAAGTTTGGTTTTTCAATCAGATCATTTCTATTTGCAACAACATTTAATTTTTGTTTTTCTAGAAAATCGTTCCCTTTTTTACCCAGAGAGTAAAACTTTACGCCCGGGCTACCCCATAAACTTGGTAAAATCCTTGGTACCTCTTCTAAAACTTTTTTCCCAATGTTTAAATTAAAGGCACCGCACATGCCCGAGTTGGATGTGATTACAACAATCGCAACATTTTTTGGAGGGTCACTGTGGTCGAACCATATCGAGGTTTTTTCAGTCAGGTTACCCTGCGCAATGCTTTCTAAAATTTGGTGCGCTTTTTTAGCATAGGGAGCATAGCGAATTATGGCCTCTTGAGCTTTATGGAATTTAGCTGCCGACACCATTTTCATGGCGCTGGTAATTTTTCGCGTGGCACCAACCGATTGTATTCTAGTTCGTATTTCCTTAAGATTCGACATGATTATTTGCTATACTTAGCTGCAGTTTCATTTGCCAAATTGGTAATAGTTGCAACCGCCTCATCGGTTAGGTTTCCAGAAGTTAGCTCTTCAACTATTTTTGGGTGAAGCATTCGGAGTTTTTCAAGAAATGCCAACTCAAACTCTTTTACCTTTTTAAGAGAAACATTTTTTAGCAAGCCCGCTGTTCCACAGTAAATTATAGCAACTTGGTCGGCAACAGGCATGGGTGAGTATTGGTTCTGCTTTAAAATTTCAACGTTTTTAGCACCCTTGTCAAGAACACTAAGCGTGGCAGAATCGAGGTCAGAGCCAAACTTTGAGAATGCTTCTAATTCTCGATATTGCGCCTGATCGAGTTTAAGGGTACCAGCAACCTTTTTCATGGCCTTAATTTGGGCTTTCCCCCCAACCCGCGACACAGATATTCCCACATTTATGGCAGGTCGAACCCCGTTATGGAATAAATTGGACTCTAAAAATATTTGACCGTCAGTAATAGAAATTACGTTAGTAGGAATGTATGCTGAAACATCGCCCGCCTGGGTTTCAATTATTGGCAGGGCGGTTAGGGAGCCACCTCCCTTAACCATGTTCGAAATGGAAGCGGGAAGGTCGTTCATCTGACGGGCAATATCATCGCTTTGTATTATTTTGGCGGCCCTTTCGAGTAAGCGGCTATGTAAGTAAAATACATCGCCGGGATATGCTTCGCGCCCGGGCGGCCTTCGGAGCAATAGAGATACTTCACGGTACGATACTGCCTGTTTCGAAAGATCATCGAAAACAACCAATGCAGCTCTTCCGGTATCACGGAAAAATTCACCTATAGATGCTCCTGCAAAAGGAGCATAAAATTGAAGAGCGGCTGGTTCCGAAGCACTTGCCGATACAATTATTGTGTAATCGAGGGCTCCATACTCCTGAAGCGTTTTGGCGAGTGAAGCAATGGTGGATCCTTTTTGTCCAACTGCAACATATATACAATATACAGGAGAGCCCTTTTCAAAGTTCGATCGCTGGTTGATTATTGTGTCGATTGCAATGGCTGTTTTTCCGGTTTGCCTATCGCCAATAATAAGTTCACGCTGACCCCTTCCAATAGGAATCATAGAGTCAATAGCCTTTATGCCCGTTTGAAGCGGTTCGGTTACAGGTTGTCTATAAATAACTCCGGGGGCTTTTCGTTCGAGAGGCATTTCATACAAATGCCCCTCAATGGGTCCTTTTCCGTCAATGGGTTCTCCAAGCGTATTTACAACTCGACCAAGCATACCCTCTCCAACTCGGATGGAGGCAATAAGTCCACTTCTTTTAACAGTAAAACCCTCCTTAACCTTTTCGCTGGGGCCAAGAAGAACCGCACCAACGTTATCCTCTTCCAAATTAAGTGCAATACCTTTAACTCCAGATTCAAATTCAATTAATTCGTTGGACTGTACCCCGTTTAGTCCAAAAATACGGGCAATTCCATCACCAATCTGCAAAACGGTGCCAACCTCCTGAAACCCATCTTTCAAACTAATACCGGCAATTTCTTTTTTAAGAAATTCCGAAACTTCCGATGCTTTGATGTCTGCCATAGTAAAGTAATATTAAGCTAGGCCCATTATTTTTCTTCTTATTTGAAACAGCTCGTTTTTCGTACTTTTATCGAGCAGCTTACCCTCAATGTTAGCGATAAAGCCACCAATTAAACTCGGTTCTACCGAATAGTTAACTTCAAGTTTGCCCCCAATTTGCTCGGTAAGATAGTTCTCAATCTTTAATTTTCCGCTAGGCAAAAGGTTCTGAGCACTGGTTATACTAACTCGAGTTAACCCAATTTTTTGTCTATACTTAAGTTGAAATAGCAATAAAATATTCTGCAAGTAACTAATCCGCTGCTTCTTTATAAGTAAAGCAATAAAGGGTTCTAGATTTGGGGAGAATGCTTTAGAGAATTCAATTATCAGAATATCCGATTTGCTAGAATGAGCAAAGGTATTAGCAATTAAATTTCTAAAATCGGCATTCGAATCTAGCGCATTTAATAAAACACTACACTCATCGTAAACTTCATGCTCACAGCCATTTTCAAACGACCAATTGAGTAAAGCAACAGCGTATCGAACAGAAATTCTTCCCGAATCCATTGGCTAAAGACTAATTATTGGTTGCCATTTCGTCAATTATCCTTTTAATCTGGTCGTCATATTGTTGCTTGTCGGCAATTTCTTTTCTAATAATCATTTCAGCAACCTGAAGAGCAATAGATGAAGCGTATGACTTAATTTCAGACTGAGCAACTTCGCGTTCGCGGTTTATAGTTAACCTAGCTTGCTCAAGGTACTTTTTGGTTTCCTCTTGCGCTTTTTCGGTTGCTTCCTTAATCATTCTCTCCTTCAGTTGCTTTGCCTCAAGCATAATAGCGTCCCTTTCTTGTCGAGCCTTTTCGGCCAATTCGGCATTAAGGCACTGGAGCTTGGCTATTTCTTCACGGGCTTTTTCTGCTTCGCGTAACGACTTGGAAATTTGCTCCTCACGGTTTTTTATACCCTGTAATATGGGTTTCCATGCAAACTTTCGTAGTATATAGAGAACTATTCCAAACGAGAGAAGCATCCAGAAAAGTAAACCGTAATCGGGAGTAATTAGTCCCATGGCCTAATCCAAACTAAAAGAACAGAACTAGTGCACAAACAATAATGGCAAAGAAGCAAACCCCTTCAATAAGGGCTGCCGATACAACCATGTTCGATCGAATGTCGCCAGCAGCCTCTGGTTGGCGGGCAATCGCCTCTAGGGCAGTGTGACCAATTTTTGAAATACCGTAAGCAGCTGCAAGGGCGATAATAGCCGAACCAAAGGCTGCGCCCACTTTGGCAAAAGCCTCCCCAGTGATTTCTAAAAGAACAAATAATGACATCATAGTAGTTTGGGTTTAGATTAATAATTAGTGATGCTCTGCGGTTGCCATTCCTATAAATATTGCACTTAACATGGTGAAGACATATGCTTGAATGGCAGCGACCAGAAGTTCTAAAAAAGTTATGAATATAACAAGCAAAACGCTAACGAAGGTAATACCATACCCCATATAAATATTAATAGAACCAAATAGGAAAATAAGGCTCAAAAGAACCATTACAACAATATGGCCTGCTAAAATATTTGCAAACAAACGAACCATAAGCACAAATGGCTTAATGAAAATGCCTGCAAATTCAACAATTGGCATAATTGGAACAGGAACTTTAAGAAATGCGGGGACCCCCGGTGTGTTAGCAATATGTTTCCAATAATGCTTGTTGCCATGGAGGTTGATTACTAGAAAGGTGAAGATTGCTAAAGCCATGGTTACGGCTATGTTCCCAGTTACATTAGCCCCTGCAGGGAAAATTGGTATTAGCCCCAGTAAATTATTTATCCATATGAAAAAGAATATGGATAAAAGAAAAGGCATGAATTTGAGGTAGTTGTGACCAAGTGCCGGTTTAGCAACATCGTCGCGAATAAAGAGAATGATAGTTTCAATTAGGTTTTGAATACCCTTTGGGGCTCCGTTAGGGTTTTTTTGGTACGACTTGGCCACTCTTGTAAAGAGCCAAACCATAAGAAAGAGCGAAAAGAAAATGGCAACCACATTCTTTTTTAGAGAAAAATCGAGAGGTAAGGGACTAGCCAAAATAGTAGAACCATCATTAGAAACTTCAACTATTTTTCCAGCAAGTTCCCCTTCGGTAATCAATTTAAATCCCTTATAGGCGTAATGGCCGTGGTGAAACTTGTTAGATAAAAAAATAAAAACTTGCCCCCTCAATCGGCTGTAAAGAATAACGGGCAGGGGGATAGCGATATGAGTATGCCCGACTGAGGCAATATGCCACTCGTGTGAATCGCCAATATGACCAAAAATGAATTCGCGTGCGTTAAACTTTTTCTTATTACCATGCTCTTCATGAACGGCTAAAGAGTCGGCAGAAGCAACGGTTTGTATTGAAAATAGTACAAACCATACTAGTAGGCTAAAAATCTTATGAGTTAGTACCCTTTGCATTCTATTGCCGTTTGAATGAAATCAAAAGTAGCAACTTTTAGCAAGGAACCATACTATTTCTTGGTGATTTTGCTCATGTAAGAGTTTAGTTCTCTTACTTCAAAAATGAGCGAAATAACATAGAGACAGAAGAAAACAATGATAAGAGGAATAATATGCTGTTTATTAAGAGCAATAACAGCAGCAAAGACAATAAAAGACCCAAAAAATTTCACAATAGTAATTAGCGAAAAAATTCGGTAGAACTTTGCGTTTGATTGGTCCTTGAGTCGGCTCGATAGTTTAAAAACTATAATATTAACTATGAAGAAGTAAATGAAAAAAAGGGGGATGAAAATTGAAAAATGAGATTTAAACCAAAGCCCCAAAATAGCCCCGCAAACAGCACCAAGTAAAAGGTAAAGTATTGCCGATTTGATAATAAACTGCTTCATTGCAAGCTTTAACGGAAATAATTACTTGTCAGCGCTTTCGTTGGATACGCCTGCCTTGGTTGAAATAGTTGCTTTTTCGGGCTCAGAACTCATGTCGCAGTAGCCAGTAAATTTGCAGCCGGGCTCAATAGCCAACCGGTTTGTAAAAATATCGCCAGTAACTCTTGCGGTTGATTTTAATGAAAGTAGTTCTGCTACCATAATCTTGCCATCTACCAAACCGGAAACGTCGGAGTTTTTGCAAGAAAGTTCGCCTTTTATTTTGCCAGTTTCACCAACCACTACTTTGCCCTTAGCCATAAGGTTGCCTGTCAGAGATCCGTCAATTCGCATGTCGCCATTACAAGTAATATCGCCATGAATATCTGTGCCAAAACCTATCAGATTGATATTGTTAGAAGAGGTTTCAGGTTCATTGTACTTAGCCATTGCACATCAAAATTTTATGTTACAACATAATATTAAACGACAAAAATAGGAAAATGATATTAAAAACAAAAAGATAGTTTTAATGCAATGCAGGGGGCATCATTTTACGATCGGTGGTTGCTCGCATTCGGTTGGTTCATTTGTAAAATCCTGATCCAAATCTTCATCTTCCAGTTCCCATAAGTATTTTTTTCGTTCAGGGCCATCGTTGCGATATATTATTGCACATGCCAAACCTGTTGCCCCGCCAAAAAGGTGGCCCTCCCATGAAATATTGGGCCATATAGGAAAAATTCCCCAAATTAGCCCTCCGTATAAAAAAACCACAATGAAAGAAAGAGCGGCAAGGCGCGTATCGCGGCGAATAACCCCACTAAAAAAAAGGAAGAATGCTAAGCCATAAACAAGCCCGCTTGCGCCTATATGATAGTACGGACGGCCACCAAGCCAGAGGCATAGGCCTCCTACCAACCAAACAATTAAAAAAACCCTGTAGCTAAGGGCTCGGTAAAAATAAATGGTTCCGGTTGCCAGAACCAATAGCGGAACCGAGTTCGACATTAAATGGCCAGAATCTGAATGAATAAAAGGAGAAAAAATAATTCCCCAAAGGCCGTTTAATGTACGAGGATGAACACCCAAATGAGCCAGCTCAAGATTAAGCACTACTTCAACCAATTTTACAAACCATAGGCAAACAATGAATACCAAAGGCAGGATGGCACTATAGACTAATATTTTTTTCTCTTCGGTAAAACTCGAATTTGACATAAGGGTTTATTGATAAAAATTGAAATTGGGTGGCAATACATATAGTCCTTCGAAAGATGATATCCATATCCGCCCCTTCGAATCGACAAAGAACTTTATTACTCTTTCTGCGTTTAAATTCGCCTTATTACTCAGGGTGAACCAGTTGTTACCATCGAAAACGCTAATCCCTTTTGCTTTTGATGTTGATAATGATCCACCAACCCATATGTTGCCCCTTTTATCGGCTATAATCGCATCTACACATGGTTTAGCAAGTGAAGTAGGGTGCTCATAGGCAATCCATTCTCCACCATTGAACGAATTCAATCCTCCCCGGTTTCTTTGTGAGCAGCTCCCTACCCAAAGAGCACCCTTGGCATCTGAATAGAAAGAACTTACTGTATTATCCACCAGACCATGCCTGCCCGAAAAGGTTTCCCATAGCTTTCCGTTGAAAACGCTTATCCCTTCGGCTGAAAAGCGCGAACCTGCCCATACGTAGCCTTTATTGTCGACGAAAAGGGTAGTAGCCTTGGAAACAAGTCGCTCTCCGACCTTTGGCTGAACCAATTGTCCGTCGAGGAAGGAAACAACGCCCCTTTCTGTTGCTACCCAGATAATTCCTCTAAGGTCCTGAACAACCGAAGTCACAACATTGCTGGGAAGCCCATTCGTTTGTGTGAGGAGCTCCCAAAATCCAGCTTTTCCAATAAGGAGTCCTGAAGCAGTTCCTATCCAAATTTCCGACTTGTTTACAAGAGAAATACAATGTACAAACGGCAAAGGGATGGCAATGGGAATCTGAATAGTGTCAATTTTTTCAGTGGTTATGTGTACCAAAACAAGACCCCCATTTTTGTTAACAGCCGCTCCGAGAAAAATTTTACTTCCATCTGGAAGAGGAATTGATTCGTGATATGATCCTGAGGGAACATTATCGATCCCCGACAGAATAGTAAAGGAAGATCCCTCGGAGTAACCCAATTCGCCATCTATATCGCCATTGCTAAGACCAATCCAAATTCGTCCTAAGTTATCTTCCTGAAACGAAAATGCATAAAGGCCATGAGGTATGTTGATTTGAGTGACACTGGGTTGTGAAACAACATTGAATCCAGTTAACACAGATAAGATTAATAAGAAGATACGGTTCATTCTATAATTTCAAACCCAAAACCAATACATCATCTACCTGTTCATTTTTACCCTGCCATTGCAATAAATTTCGTTCCAACTCCATTTGTTGATATTTAGAGTTCAGCTGGCTGTTTTCGGCAAGTGATGAGTACAATCGCTTCCGGTAATACTTTTGACCAGTAGACCCACCAAATTGATCGATATAACCATCTGTAGAAATATAAATCCAATCGTTCTTTTGGAGCAGTATGGAATTTTGAGCGAACTTTTTGCTGTAAATTTTTTTAGAAATACCTATGCTTACAGGCGAAGGCTTGTGTTCATGAATTAATTCATTTCTGCATATTAGAACAGGAATAAGCGCACTTGAATAATGCAGAATCATTGTTTTTCGATCGAATCGACAGACCGCAATATCCATAGCATCTTTAAGCACCATAACGGTTTCACTCGAATTCATTCTTTTGGGTAAATCTGAATTTATAAATTCGAGAATGGCTGAAGGCTCAGATAGGTTTGATTGGTTTACAGCCTGATTTAGCAAGTCGAGCCCAATAATACTCATGAAAGCACCCGGAACACCATGTCCTGTACAATCGGCTGCAGCAAAGAAAAGCGAATCATTCTTTGAAACGATCCAATAAAAATCGCCACTAACAAAGTCCTTGGGTTTATAAAAACAGAAAGATTCTTTGAAGAACCCTTGCGACATTGACAGCGAAGGCATTATAGCCTTTTGAATTCGCTCGGCATATCTTATATTGTCTGTAATTTTCGAAATGTAACTCTCTATGACCCTGTAAGCATCTTCAAGATGCTTATTCTTAATTTCAATGTTTTGCTGTTGTTTTATTATCTCTTCATTTTGTCTTTCGAGCTGAATGTTTTTTTCCTTCCTGTGTTTGAGAGAGATAAGAATTATTACAAAAAGAATTATGAAGAGAACTATAAAGGCAATAAGAGCAATGTTTATTGTAAACTGCCTATTAAGCTGGAGTTCCTTAATAATTTTTTCGTTGTTTAAAAGTTCAATCTCGGTTTCCTTCTTTTGTTTTTCGTATTGATATTCAAGAAAAAACAGTTTTTCCGAAAGTTGCTGATTAAAGAGAGTATCGTTGTAATTTATTATTTTTTCGAGGCTAAGCGAGGCAGTTTTAAAATTGTTTTCAACCTTGGCTGTTTGTGCAATTACCTTTAGAGCATCACGAATAGTTAGCCTAGCTCCGATTGATTGGGCAAGCCCTATAGCTTCAGTTGCAAATTTTTGGGCAAGGTTTATATTCCCTTGTTCGCAATATATTTCAGCCTTTCTAACCAAAATGTTGGCATACAGATCTTTGTCGAGGTCTTTTTTAACAATACGTACAGCTTCGTCGTAATTGATTAGAGCATCGTTGAAGTTTTGGAGTTCAAAATAGATATCTCCAATGTATTTATGACAAACGGGTATGCCCTGAGTAAATCCAATGTCTTTGCGAATTAGAAGAGCATTGGTAAGGTCTGATAGGGCTCGGTCGAACTCTTTTGTTAGCAACCGTCCTCTTCCATAGTTAAGGAAAACATATGAAAGCATTCGAAAATTTTTAATCTTTCTTGCAATCTCATCGGCTTTTTTCAGATTTTCGAAGGCGCTGTTATAGTACCCTTGGTAAATTAGCAAATTAGCAATGTTTAAAAATGCGTAACCCTGTTGCTCTGCAAGGTTATGCTTTTGCGATATTTCGAGCCCTTTGTAGAAATAATCGGTAGATTTTGAATAATTTCCGATAATACGATACGCCACCCCAACATATCCATGAACCATTGCAAGCGCTTCAAAATCCATATATTTTTCAGCCTTTTCTATGGCAAGTGCTCCATATTCTATTGCGGATAATGGTTCTGAATTGCGAAGTTCCCACGAAAGGGCGGCAAGGGTTCTAATTTTTGCCGTGTCGCTCTGATATTCAAGTAACTTTTTCAGAGAATCGATTTGATGGGACTGATTTGAGCCGTACGAAGGTAGGCAAATAAGAATAACAGCCGTGGTGATAAGCCCCTGAAAAAAGGCGCGAGAAGAAATGCTGCGTGTAATGAAAGAAATATGCATGTAGCGAAATGTAAGTAATCACTACAAATTTACAATTAGTTATTGATGAACAGGGAAGAATTTAAATATTTATAAGGAGGAGCCGTTAACTTTTTAAGAAGTTAAGGCCAAAAACAAGAACGTCGTCAACCTGTTCGTTATTTCCTTTCCAATCGTTAAAGCGGCGTTCAATTTCAACCTTTTGTTTTTTCCCGTTTTGTCCTTGAACTTCTGTAAGGTATTGGTAAAGTTTTCGGCGTAGCAATTTGGTGCCTAAGTCACCTCCAAACTGGTCGGTATATCCATCGGTGAAAAGGTAAATCCAATCGTTAGCCTCTAAATCAATTTGCGATTGCTTGAATCTTTTATTATACACGGTATTTGAAACTCCAATTGATACAGGCGAGGCCTTGTGCTCAATAATTTTTCCATTTCTCAGAATAATCATTGGTATTAGTGCACCCGAAAAATGTATAACCATATCTTTACTGTCGAATCGGAGTATTCCTATGTCTAAACTATCCTTCAATATTGCTTCGTCCTCATCTTTTCGTAATCGCTTGCGTATTTCAATATTTAGAAAGTCTAAAATTTCGGTAGGTTCAGAAATGTTGTGCTGATTAACGGCCTGATTAAGCATATCGATTCCAACAATGCTCATGAAAGCGCCAGGAACCCCATGCCCAGTACAATCGGCAACAGCAATAAAGAGCTGATCTCCCTTTACGTGCATCCAGTAAAAATCGCCACTTACAAAATCTTTGGGATTATAGAAACAGAAGGCATCAGCAATAAATTTATTGGCAACGTCGAGGGGGGGCAACAACGCTTTTTGAATTCGTTGAGCGTAACGAATATTGTCGGTAATTTTTTCAATATATCCCTCTATAACTCGGTAGGCCTCCTCTAGGTGTTTATTCTTCTGCTCTATGCTTTTTTGCTTAGCATTTATTTCTTCGTTTTTCTTAAGAATCTCTTGCCGTTGGTTGTTAAGTATATAGTTCCTTTTTTCAATTTCTTCTTTTTGTTGAGCCAATTCTTTATTAGCTTTTCGTTTAATGTTTAATGCTGAATAAACTAGGGTTATGGCTAGGAGTGAAAAAAGCAAGCCAATAAGATACATGTATTGCAGGGTTTTTTGCTTTGCAAGTTCCTTTTGGGTTATTTCCTGATTCTTTTTAAGTAATTCTATTTCCTGCTGTTTTTTTTCCATGTTGTACATTACTTCAACCATGGCAATGGCCCTGGCGTTTTTTTCATTAATTAGGCTATCTTTATAAATAATCGATTTTTGATAGAATTCTAGTGCCTTTTTTTCCTTCTGCTGTTTTGAAAACACCTTCGACAGCTCTTCTAAAGCCCATTGAGTATGGGTAATGGAACCTATTTGCTTGGCAATATCGAGACCTGCAAAAAGATTTTTTTCGGCATTAGCCAATTGTCCTTTTGCAATATAAACCCTTCCAAGGTTAATGTAACTGTCGGCTATAAATTTTTTATCCCCTAAAGCCAGATCAATTTCTAAGGCTTCTTTAATTAACCTATAGGCCTCATCGACCCTCCCCATGATTAAATAAATTTTTCCAACTGCATTGTACGAAATGGCAATACCCTTTTTACTTTGAATTTCCCTGTTCGCATCTAGCGATTTAGAGTAGTATACCAACGCTGAGTCGTAGCTGCCTAAAAACTCGTAGGCTTCACCAATATTATTCAGGTTTATTGCTATCCCCAATTTGTTTTGGGCTTTATGGGATATAGATAGTGCCCTACGAAAGTATTTTATAGCCTCTTGAAACTGATTGCTAAGAGAATATATATTTCCTAAGCTATTTATTGATACAGATATGTTGTAACTGTCGCCAATCTCTTCGGCAAGTTTAAGCGCATCAATATGGTATTGGGCTGCAATAGCATGCTGGTCCTGTCTGCGGTAAACCACTCCAATGCCGTTAAGTGCGCTAGCTTGCTGAGACTTGTCCGAAGATCTCAGAGCATAAATAAGCGCTCGGTTGTGGTATGTTAACGACTTATCGTACTCTGCAATATTTCGATACAATACCCCATAAGCGCCATAAATTTTGGCCAAAGCAGTAAAATTCGAATCCGCTGAGGCAATAGCATTTGCCTTTTCAAGTGCAGGGAGGCACTCTTGGTATCGTCGGTTGTCGCGGTTATATATATTGGCCAACTCAATTAAAGGTCCAAGACGCTGTTCTGTGGATTGCGAGTTTTCAATGATTCTTTTTAAACTATCTACTCGTTTATCTTCAAATGCTTGCAATTGGGTAATGAACGCCGCAATAATGGCGAATAAGAGTAATATTTTTGAAAGCCTTATCATTAAAGCATACTATGCATAGAAATTAAAGCAGTAAAGATATGAAACTTTAAGTAAGAATATGAACAAAAAATATTCTATAGGAGCAATATGCAATAGGGATCTACTGTTTTTATTATGTTTGCAAATAATTCACATATATAATGAGGTTAATATTTAAATTTCTTTTGGCTTTTCTAGTAGCAGTTGTGTTTGTTGTAGGAGTTGTGTTTATTGGAGCCCTGGCGTTTAAGAATAAAATATTACCCTACTCCTTAGAGCAAGTGAACAACTACCTGGTTAACCCTGTTTCCGTAAGAAGTGCATCCATTTCGGCTCTTAAAGATTTCCCAAATGTTTCAATAGTTTTTCACAATATAGTAAGTAATAATGGAGAGCAACAAGGAAACCTTTTTCAATTCAAGGAACTGAGCGTTTCCTTTTCCATTATTAATTTAATTAGGAAAAAGTATATCATTAATTCAATAAAACTGAACGAAGGGGAGGTTCGACTTGTTGCAAAGCAAAATGGGCTATCGTTTTTTAGGGAAACCGACATAAGCAACAATTCCGATTATCGTGTTAATCTGCCCAGAGTTATTATTAATAATGTTGATTTTGAATATAAAGACAGCACAAGTGGCTGGTTGGTTCATTTCGTAGTAAAAAAGGCAAAATTAGGGGCATATATTAGTAACAATCAAAACAGTGTGCAATTAGAGTTTGAGGGCGAGGCTAAGAGGCTTGAACAAAAGGGAATAGGGTACCTTTTTAATGAGCAAATAGTATTTTTGCTTAATCTTTCTGTCGACCAAAATGCCTATTCCTTGCAAAACGGTATGCTAAAAATTGGCAAATCGAATTTAGCAATCAATTTTAAATATGGAAGACTGTTCGAATCACCCATTTTAATCTTAGTTAAAGGAAACAATATCGACACTAGAACGCTTACAAATATTTTAGCACAGCAAAAAGTGGAGTTGCCTAGCAACTTTAAAACAAGGGGGGAAATTGATTTTTCGTTGGAGTTAAGCGGGGTCAACGGACAAACCAAACCATTAGCAACAAGAGTAAATTTTCGAACCGAAGCACTTGATGTTACTTTCCCAAAAAAAACAATAATTTTCTTAAGAGGGCTCGAAGGGCAGTTTTCGAACGAAGCGAACGGCAACAACGAGACAGAGTTAAATATTAAGTTTAAAGACATTCGGACCGGAAATTCACAGATGGAGGGCGTTGTTAAGTTAAAAAATCCACTGTCGCCACGAATTTATGCCAAGTTAAACACAAGCATAGTGCTTTCAGATATTAATACATGGTGGCCCGATTTGTTTATTACCACAGGTTGGGTTAAGGGAAGTGTTGAGTTTCTTGCTACCGTTCAAAATCCAAACAATTATTGCTTGACCGATTTTAGTTCATTAAGGGGCAAGGGCAATATGGCTTTTGGGGGCGTATCTTTCGGCTTGCTCGAAAACCAGCTTATGTTCAGCGGTGTAAATGGAAATTTATCGCTCGATGGCACAAAACTCTTGTTTTCATCTTTAATGGGAGCAGTAAATGGTTCGAAATTCGAGTCAAAAGCAGAGGTAGCGAACATTTTCAAAACAATTGCCCTTGGCGATGAATTGAAACTGATAGGCAATCTGCAAATCGATTCAGTAAATACCCAATGGTTTATTCAACCTCAAGCCCCTGCCAAAAAAGAATCACAAACGAACCCTTTCCCGTTTGAAATTACTAGCGATTTAAGTATTCAAAAGTTGAAGCATCAAGGTTTTGAATGCTTCAACTTTTTTGCCAATGCTACAGTCAATAACAACTCATACCTATTTAACAATGTTAATACCAATGCGCTAGATGGAAGCCTATCGGGACGATTTGCTGTTGAAAATAGCCCTGATGGCAACTATTCAGTTTTGGGAGAACTGAAAGCGAAAAGCATCGATATTCGAACTCTTTTTACAAGTTTCAATAACTTTGGACAAAACGAATTGAAGGATGAAAACATTAGTGGATTACTTACAGGCACTGCAACCTTCATTGCACCATTTGTTTCCGGTAATCTCAGTTCTAAACAGTTAAATGTTTTTTCTGACATTGAAATAAGCCAAGGGAAACTTATTGGACTAAGACAACTCGATGGGCTCTCGCACTTTTTTTTATTGGATGAACTAAACAATATTAACTTTCAGAAACTGCAAAATAAAATAAGCATTGAAAATGGCATTGTAACTATCCCACAAATGGATGTACACTCGTCATTACTGCAGTTTACCTGTTCGGGCACTCATAGTATTGAAGGGGATTACTTTTATAGAATGAAAATGAACCTGGGCGATATACTATTTAGCAAGGCTAAACGGAGTAACGCAGGTAAAAGTGAGTTTGGACAAATAGAAAGCGATGGCACGGGACGAACGCCATTATTCGTTAAAATAGTAGGAGATGCTAAAGGGCAAAAGGTGTCGTTCGACACCGACGCTGCAAAAGAGAGCACCAAAACAGTCATTCGAAACGAGCGAGAGGCTTTGGTAAATGCACTAAGAGAAGAATTCGGAAGCATTTTCAATAAAAAACCCGACACTACAAAAACTAATCGAACCAAGTTCGAATCGGATTTTGAAGAGCAAGCAAAAGAAGTTAAACCCTCGGACAAGCAGATAAAAAATAAAGACAAAGAAGAAGAAAAGAACAAAACAAAGTTTACAATTGAATGGGATTGATAAAGTAAATGAAATATTTTTGGTCGTTTTTCGTTAGCATTTTCAATAAACCCTAAACCGAATAAATTTGGAACTATATATACTCAAACAACGCTGGAAGCTAATTTTGTTTTTTGCTGCCATTGGAATTGGCTTCTCTTCGCTTTACATTACAAATAACCTTGTTAGCGACCTATCCACAGAGGAACGCAAAAAGATTGAACTTTGGGCAGAGGCGATTCGACAACTTTCAACAATTGACCCGCTAACGGATACAATTCAGAATTATACAATAATCTCTGAAGTAATTCAAAACAACACTACCGTTCCGGTCATTCTTACCGACGAAAACGATAATGTTTTGTCGTACAGAAACATTAGACAAAGTCAAATCGATACTGAGGATGAACTAGCAGAAATGCTCCAGAAAATGAAAGCCCAAAAGGAGCCGATCATTGTTGAGTTAAGTGAAAATGTTAGGCATAAAGTATATTACAAGGACAGCACTACACTTACACAATTAACTTATTATCCTTTTATTCAACTTTCAATTATTGCACTTTTCATAGGGGTTTCATATTACACATTCAGTCAGTCGCGAAAATCGGAACAGAATAGGGTATGGGTTGGTATGGCCAAAGAAACCGCACACCAGCTGGGTACCCCAACCTCTTCGTTACTTGCTTGGAAGGAAATAATTGAAGGCTCAGACTTGCCTGCCGATTTGGTTGATGAGTTTGGTAAAGATGTATCGAGATTGGAAAAAATTGTCGATCGTTTTTCGAAAATTGGCTCGACTCCCTCCTTGAAGCCTGTTAACCTTTTCGAGGTAGTTGATCGCTCCATCGAGTATATTTCGAAAAGAGCTCCCAAATCAATAAGTTTTACAAAAAACTTCGATAGTAGGGAGTTCCTTGTGGTTCCTTTAAACGGTACTCTTTTCGAATGGGTTTTAGAAAATGTTATCAAAAATGCAATCGATGCTATTGAAAGCCAAGGCGAAGTGAAGTTTCGTATAACCGATAATATACAAGTTGTTTATATAGATATTTCTGATACAGGGAAAGGGATTCCCCGCTCGCACTATAAAACCATATTCAACCCGGGCTTTACCACAAAGGAGCGTGGTTGGGGCTTAGGCCTTTCACTTTCGAAGCGAATAATTGAGAACTACCACAACGGACGAATTTTTGTGAGCCATTCGGAAATGGACAGGGGCACAACCATTCGGATGGTACTACCAAAGGCCTAACATTATTGAATAACAATTTTTTCTGAGAACGTTTTCTCTCCGTTTAAAAGAACAATGTATAGGCCCGAAGGCAATTTACTTTCGGTATTAATTCTTATTTCATTTGTTTCTGAATCAACCATTCTGGTTAAAACGTTACGTCCAAACATATCAATAATGCTAACCTTTGAAATGTTTGTTACGGAGCTGGGTATGATAATAATCTCCTGACTAGCATTATAGTATCGTACATATGGGGGCTTGTTGGGTATTGGGTGTTCCCCAACAAAGTCTCTAACCTCAACCTCCAATGGGAAGGCTTCGCTATAGTCGTATCCGTCGAAAACTTTTATGGGAACAGAAAGGTTTCCAATGAAATTGTTTGCTGGAGATATTGTTAAACCATCTAGGGTGTAGTTTTCTCCTTCAAAAGCGAAAAGCGAAAAATCATCGGGGAAAGTATTGTCTTCGTCGGAAATAGTAAGGTCGTTCAGATTAATGGTAATTGGAACGTTCTTGTTTGTATATAGGATTGATTGCCCTGTTATACTGGGTATTGCATTTGTCTTTCGGCATTCAATAGTTATCACTTGTTCAACGTATCCTAACGGCCCATGCAACTTAAAGGTAATTGTTTCCGTTCCGTACCATTGATCGCTAATTGCCGAAAACGTTACACTCCAATCGGTAGATTCAACCTGTATGTTACTATTCCCACTCCAACTCAAGCTGAGTTGTTCCATGTTTGAGGTAGAAATGAATGGCAAAACATTAAGAACTAGCGATTCGCTCTGCCTAAACGATAGCGAGTTAGGCAAATCAATGTTATATGTTGGAGTTTGAATGGTTGTAAAAACTTTGAAGTCGTCAAAGTAGAAACCATCTTTCTGAACTGAGCCGTCAGAAACTAACCGAAATCGTAAAAGAACCGATTGTCCTAGGTAGCTACTTAAATCGATGCTTTCATTAACCCACGAATTCTGTAGTCCGTGATAGAGGGGCTGGCCAACATCCTGATTCGAACCACCTGTTGAGGTATACTTCCCTGCGAGAGGGGACCAACTTGTACCACCATTGGTTGAAACCATAAATTGAACATAGTCCCAGTTGGTTTCAATGTCCCATTGGGCCATGAATTCAACCGAAGCCGAAGTTGCATTGGTCAAATTAATAGGATTGTTTAGCGTAATAAACGTGTTAGCGTTTGCACTGTATAGACCAGAAGGGCTATCGGTAATTGAACTGCTGGGCGAGGCATAATAGTTTGATGTTAGGCCCCAACCTGAGCTGTTCCAATTGGAAAGGTTGTTTGCTGCATCGGAAAAAATTTCTTGCGAAACACCAAAGTGCTTTGTAATTGTATCGGTGAAGGAAAAACTACCGTTGCTGGTAATCAGCAAAAATCGAATGGTCTCACCATTTTCAATACCCCCTTTTAATTGCATGTGGAAAGTATCCTTCTGGCTTTGGAGAAGTTTCATCTGGCTGAATACCTTAGGACCATCTACAGATACAATGTTCTCTGAAACTGGGGTAAGTGTAACAGTAAAGGTGGCTGGAGTGTCGATTCCAAGACAAATGGTTTCGAATGGAATTTGAGATTGAAAAGAACCAAGCATCATGGGTGCGGTTTCAGTTGTTTTTGCATACTTCAGAGCAAAGCGCGAGAGGAAAAGGTTCATTTGGGTGTGACCTGCGCAAATTGCTTCAATTCTATTGGCCTGAGGCCAAAAACCATCTGCGGGGCTACCCGCTTCTGGAGTAAATGCCAAAACTTTATTTTTTGTTAATTGCTCCCCATAAAACCAATCGTCGCTTCCGCCATTGGCAGTGTAGTTTAGGGTTTGGTAGCAAGTTCCGTATGTGTAACCATTTTCCTCGGTCATTAGTGCAGCATAAGTTTCAAAAACCGAAGCGTCAGGCGTGGTTAGGTTAGCATAATTCCAAGGATATATAAGAATATCGCTATAGGTATGGTTGTTAAGCGCCAATGCAAAGTTCTTCGATTCGGCAAAAAGTTTTACCAATTGGGTTTCGGGTTCGCTAAAGGGAGCGGTACCCCTGTATGTTAACGACGATCCAGTAGGAGACGATCCGCTATTGTCGAATCCCCAATAGTAGCCGAAGTTGCGGTTTAAATCAACGCCTGTTGAACCATCGGAATTTTGGCGCATGTTCTTGCGCCACATTCCACCCCCGTTTGGGTTGGTGGATTCATTATAGATATATCCATCGGGATTTACGCAGGGTATAAAGTAAAGTTCCAAAGTATTAATGATGTATTCAATCTCTGGATTGGAAGAATAATTTTCTAGGAGATACCACATTTGGTAGAGCATTTGCTGCATCGATGCGGGTTCACGAGCATGTGTAAGTGCCGTGTACAGCACACGGGGCTTAGGCTGGTCATGGTCGGGATTATTCGATATACGCACCCAGTAAACAGGCCTGTTCTGTATGGTAGCATTAAGCCCAATGGGTTGCTTTACCGATATAAGGTTAGGGTATAGGGTGCGCATTTTATCAAGTTCTGCAAGAAGTTCTGTGTACGTGTGGTAGCCACCCATCGATCCAAGCGTAAAGTTTTCCGGTGTTATATATCCCCCAATCGATTTCCGACTTTGCTTCATCTCCTGATTCAACTCTTTTATGTTAAAAGTTGAGTTGCGGGAAACGTAAAATGAAGCCATATCGGAAATAAGAATCTCAAATGGAATACCTGTTGAGCGAATCAATTCTATTTCGGTTTCTGAAAATTCTCCAACTATAAACTCTCCGGGTTTTCTTTCTAGGTTTTCGAGTGTAACACCCTTTTTTGCAAGCGTTTCAAAATGCTCAGGGTTCGAAGCAAATATTTTTATTTTGAAATATTTTTCCTGTTGAGCCTGAGTATAAATGGAAGCCAGGACAATAATTATTAGTATAACAAGCTTTTTCACAATGCAATGTATTTGTTTGAATCCTCAAATGTATTTAAAAATGGAAAAGAATGGAAATTATCTCCTTTTCAAAACGGGTTCTTTTCCTTTTTTAAAATCAACCGTTGGCACGTTCGATAAAGATTATCGGCTTTTTTAGTACCTTTGGATAAAATTTATTTAAAAATATGAAGCATGAACATTGGCATGCACTTTATCTTAGGCCCAAAAGCGAAAAAAAAGTTTTACAGGTTTTGCTAGCCCTAGGGATTGAAGCATATTTACCGCTCCAAAAAAAGTTAAAAAAATGGAGCGATAGAAAAAAAGTAGTTGAGGAGCCCCTTTTCCGATCATACATTTTTGTTCGAGTCAGTAGAAAGGAATACTTCTCGGTTTTAAATATCGATGGGGTAATTAAGTATGTAACCTTCGAAGGGAAGGCAGCATCTATACCCAATAGGCAAATTGAAATGGTTAAGAAATTACTCGAACAAAACTATACCATAGAAGTTGTTGGCGAAACCATTCCGGTGGGTGAAACGGTTGAAATAACCATGGGAAGCATGATGGGGCTTGTTGGGCAGTTAGTGGAACACAAAGGGTTAAAGAAGGTAATTGTTAGGGTCGATCATGTTTCGCACTCACTTTTAGTAACCCTGCCAAAAGAATATGTTCAAAAAACTATTCAATTTTAGCTACCCTTGCCGCATGCCTTCCTCCCTCGAAGCTAGCACTCAAGAAAGCTGAAACTATTTCAATCGCCTGATCTGGAGTTACATATCGAGCCGGAATGGCGCATACATTTGCATTGTTATGATGCCTTGCAAGTGCTGCAATTTCTGGCAGCCAGCAAAGAGCTGAACGAATGCCTTTATGCTTGTTTGCGGTAATATTTACGCCGTTTCCACTTCCACAAAACAAAAGCCCCAGATCGTATTCCCCCTTCTCAACTGCGACCGCAAGAGGGTGGGCAAAGTCGGGGTAATCAACACTTTCGGAAGAGAATGTTCCAAAATCGTGAATGTTCTGTCCTTGCTGTGTTAGATATAGTGCAACTTCTTTTTTTACAGGATATCCGGCATGATCGCTACCAACGGCTATTCGAAGGGTTTTCATATTTAATTCTATTTTTGCAAAGATAAACCAGCGTAATATTTTAGCAAGATTCAATTTTAAATAAATGTCTGGAATTTATATACACGTCCCATTTTGCGCTAAGAAATGCGAATATTGCGACTTTTATTCTACTGTACGCAAGCAGGGAATTACAACTTTTTATAAGACAGTTATTAATGAGCTCCTTTTGAGAAATAATTATTTAAACGACAGAAATATTGAAACGATATACTTTGGCGGAGGAACACCTTCACTAATCAACCCAAAAGATATTGATGAGATTTTAAATGAGATAAATCGTCTTTATTCCGTTTCGTCCAATGCAGAGATAACCCTTGAAGCCAATCCCGACGACCTTACCCGATCAAATTTAACATCCTTTTTCGGACTTGGAATTAATAGGTTAAGCATGGGTGTGCAATCGTTCAACAATACCGACTTGCTATTTTTAGGCAGAAGACACGATGCTGATGCAGCTAAGGAGGCTGTTGAAGTTGCACAAAATGTTGGTTTCAAAAATATTAGCATCGATCTGATATATGCTTTGCCATCTTCTGATTTTGAGGACTGGGAACAGAATTTGAAAACTGCATTTAATCAGAACATACAGCATCTTTCGTGTTATACTTTAACCTATGAGCAGGGTACGCCACTTTTTAAAAAAATGGCAAAGGGTTCCGTTATTCCAGTAACTGATGAAAAAAACCTTGAGCAATTCAATCTCCTTCGTGAAAAGGCCCAAGAACATGGTTTTGTACATTATGAGGTCTCAAATTTTTGCAAACCACAATTCGAGTCGAGGCACAACTCAGCGTACTGGAAGGGAATTCCTTATTTGGGTCTAGGCCCATCGGCCCACTCGTTCAATGGCTCCTCGCGATGCTGGAATCCCAAGTCGGTTAATACCTGGCAGAAAGCTTTAGAAACAGGAATATTGGATATTGAAACCGAGGTATTGTCGGAAATAGAAAGACAGAATGAATTGGTCATGCTTTCGTTACGTACCTTTAATGGGCTCGATTTGAATAACTTTAAACTTCAGTTTGGGAACGAGGCTTACGAGTCCCTTTTAATCCGAGCCTGTAAATTTATTAAAACGGGAGCAACAAGTATAAATGATGATAAATTAAAAATTAACCCAAAATTCTGGTTTGTGTCCGACAGCATTATAGTTGAACTTATTGAATAGAAAAGGGGGCGCAAGGCCCCAATTCAAACCAATTAACCAAAAACCTAAAACTTTTTGTAAACCTCAATGTCATCGATTATAATTCTATCCATATAGGTTACATTGGAGTGTCGGAATCCAATGCGTATTATATTTCCCTTGTAGGCTGAAATATCGATTTCGCGGAATTGATACACCCAATTGGCAAACGACTCCTGAAGGGTTTCTTCCCAAACGTTATTGGTAAATGCCGAGGGAGTTGTGCCCGCTGGTGAGGCAATGAAAACACCATAATGCTCCTTTCTGTAGGTAGGAGTACTTGCTGAAGGACTAACATTGAACGAAAGACGAATATCGACATTAGCTGGAATGTTTGTTAAATCAATTTCGTGAGTAATAAGCCAATTATCGGGCGTAAGGGCTACCCCCGAAGCGTAGGACTGGGACCGCATCTTTCCATTCCCGTTCCGAATACCCCAGTACCAGTTGTACGTGTCACCATCGGAATCGACAGCTAACCAGCCAGTTGGCAACCATTGTTCAGCACCATCGCCATCGAATGGTTCGATAAATATAGTTTCCCTAAGAAGTAGCCTTAGGGTTTGTGTATAGGTTCCTAACTTGTCCCCATTGAAATTAGTGCGGTTGTAAACACCTCACTATCAGTTTTAATATTTGAAAAAGCGCTAGATTTACCGCACTAAGGTTAAATTTA
>CAYZNN010000025.1:0-48373 GCA_964479665.1 uncultured Rikenellaceae bacterium
TTGTAAACACCCGAACCTAAATCGGTTCCTGTTTCTGGGTTTTTAATTAGTACATCCTCAAGCTCGCTCAACTCGTTGTGAAGCGACGGAAATTTTTTAACCAATCGCTTAAACTTCCGCTCAAAGAAGGGCGTAGGTATAACTTTACTTGTCATTAAGCATCTGCTTTAAGGTTTTTTTCTTGGCTTTGCCCTCCTGCATCTGCTTAACCTCTGTTAAGCCCTCCTCTATCTCTGCAAGCAGCTTGCTTTTCTTGTCGGCTTTAACATCAATCACTTTAACAAATGGTAATGTTTTAACGTACTGCGCAAATAGTTTCGCTTGCTGGGTATTCTCTTTTATTCGTATGTAAAGCATAGTTTTAGCTGTTAAAATTCTCTACAAAAATACGAAAGTTTCAGCGTAAAATAAACTCCCACAATCATGTATTTCAAAGAACGGGGCTGGAAACATACCCAGCTTATAACACATGGTAAGTTTAATTTTGCTTTCATTGCTTTTCGGATTAGTTATTACAAGTCGTTTTAATTTTTTTGCCTCCCTGTTTTGCCGTACGGCAATTAGAAAAGGGACATCTGCTTAACATTGTTATTTCGTACAACATTTAAAGCAGTTTCTAGTATTGTTCTGGCTGCTTCAAAGTCAACTAGGTTTCTTCCAATCTTAACTAAACTTTGTTCGCCTTTGTAACTCGATAAGTCTATTAAATGAAACTTTTGCAGTTCTTGTAATTCATTCTTTGTTTGGCTTATCGCAAATCTTCTATCATTTAGGTTTGTAGGCGAATTAAAGTTAGTCCAATATAAATGCCTACCTCTCTTTTTGGCTTGGATTAGTGGCTCATAATACGGTATAACATTTTCCACAACCCATTTGCCTTTAAAATAATGCTGTAAAAACAATATTTCTTCATACAACTTCATATCTGGAAATACTGGTTCTGTAGTTGTATCGTAGTTGCTACTATTCCAGTTGTGACCAATAAATCAAAGATACAATCTGAAAGCAATTCACAACTATGTATTTACTTTCAAAATTCAATGGGTTGTTGTGACCAATAAATCAAAGATACAATCTGAATCGAAGATCGACGGAGTCGATTGGAGCGAAGCGGAAATTAACGTAGTCAAAGCAATTCACAACAACAACTCCTTGATAGCGTTGTTGTTACGCTGTTGTAACCAATAAATCAAACCCGCCTGCCAGAACCGTCGGGCAGGCCTGCCTGCGTGCCATCACTTCGGCAGGAGGGCTTGGCGTACTGCCATAGCATGGTGAGATACTATCTGAACTCTCTCACGACCGAAGGGAGTAACTCTCTCACGACCGAAGGGAGTAACTCTCTCACGACCGAAGGGAGTAACGCAGTTTAAAAGCCCGTTGCATTCTTCAAATTTTTAAACCCCAATGTTTATTTTTTGTTAGGCAAATTAAAATCTTTATAATGGTTTGATAATATGCGTATTCCCTCGAATGGAAGGTATTAGCAAATAAACCCCTTTGGGTATTGCCAGCAGGTTATATTAAATATGGAAGAAAAAACGATACTTCGAAAATGGGTTGGTGAGGGGTTAAGTACCATTCGCCTCCGGAAACTTTCCTTGGGATACATTTATAACTGATTTATATTTTCGATCCTTTTATTTCAGCCTAATAACCAAAGGGTTGAAAGCAGTTAAAAAAGTAAATTGAATAAAACATGCTACTATGAAAGAGCATGCAGAAATGAATGATGAAGAAAGGGAAGCGTACAAGGAGGAATTGCTGGAGTATGCCATGCAGCAGCGGGCAAAAAGGCTGGGGAAGCTAAACGAGGAGTTGAAGCAACCCGACGAAGAAACAGAAGTAAAGCCCTACGAGCGAATAAGGTAGGTGTATATGAACTACTCCAAGCAATATTGTTTTTTCCCAGGGGAAAATATGGTTTAATATTCTCTGAAGATATCATTCAATGTAACGCCCAACCTCACGCCGCTGAGGAATAATAAACTCTTTGCAACAGGGTAACCCTGTTCCAAATAGGCTGCATTCAGAGTATCGGATTGAAATGAGTATACAGTAGGCAATGCGGCCCTCGAGTCGAGGAACCACGCTTGGGCATTACCCCTGGCAATTCGTTTCAACTTACGTTTTTTGGTAGTATTCAATTCTTGCAAAAGGTGGTTGCGGGTGTTCGGATTGGTTTCTATTATTTCGGTATCCCAAATACGGTGCAAGCTATAGGTTTTATTGTTGAAAACTACCTTAACGTCGTTCCCGCCGCGATCGGTTCCGTAGCCAACATGAAGCGGGTTATGCAGGTCGCCCATGAGGTGGAAAAGCACCTTTAGGTTAAGAGTAATTTGTTCAGAGGTTAGGTTGCGCCTATTCTTCAAATTGTTAATGGCCATTTGGAGCCGGTGAACCACATTATCGCCATTCTCAATATTGGGGCTGTATGTTTCACCCTTTTCAACGTTTATGTAGTGCCATTTGCGCATGTAGTCGTATTGCGATTGCCCTCGGAGTTCATCCATCCATGTTGAGGCAGCATGCCATGTTTCGTTGGCCAAATATTTATTTATTGAGTCTAAAGTGCTTGTTTTAGCAATGGTTTGGGCCAAGTCGACAATGATTTGATGCCCCGTTCGCCCCCAACCAAGGGTTGAAAGGGTGAAGGTGCAAACCAGCGCCAGTGGGAGGAAAAAGCGCATACCAATTCTGGTAATAGAAGTAAGTTTTATTTCCAAAGTGAGCTTCATAATGAGAGTTTCTAAAAGTGATTTATTCATACAATTCGATTCGATTAGGGGATGCAGGTTTAACGGGCAACCTAATTGCTAACGGTTCTTTTTTTCAAATCGAAAACAAAGAGGGTATCGGTAAAGCCTCCACGATTTATGTATTTTACCAGTTCCCGTTTGCCAATGGGTTTAAGAAAGAAGAGGTTGTTCTGGTAGGTTGAGTCGGGTAATAAGCCAAGGGTTTTTTGGAATAGGAGCGAGTCGCCACGGGCCAGCTGAGAAATTACGAGCTTTCCTTTCTTTTTGCTTCCTGCATAAACATTCCAATATCCATTCTTATTGAGCATATTGAAGAAGTAGTAACCCTTGTATTGCTTAACAATTAGGCTATCGCATAAATGGTATTCTACTTTACGGGTAACTCTACCGTTCGAATCGCTTGAATGGGAAACCCACTGGGCTTTGTTAATGGTTAGGGTCCCTTCGGAGCCTATCCATTGGCCTCGAATAGACCGAGGCATATATTTGGCAGTTTTTGCGTCGGAGGGGAGGGGCTGGGTAAAATAAAAGGTAACGCACGACTGCATCCCAGCAATAATTAGTAGCCCCCAAAATAATCGTTTAGCCATCGATGTTTGTATTTCAAGTAAAGGTAAATAATAATCGGCCTTTTACAATAATCGGGCAACTAAAAAGAATATGCTAACTTTAGGGCATAAAAGATATTTGAAGGATATGAAAACTGCAGTCTTTGGTGCATCGGGTTTGGTTGGTCGGCAGCTGGTTGGCCAGCTCACTGAGAAACATAATGTTGAAAGCATTCAGGCATTTGCCCGAAACAAGCCTCATTGGCTTCAGGAAAACGTTAGTTTTGAAGAATTTTCATTGCAAAATTTTCGTTTTAACGATTTTCCAACCCATGCTTTCTGTGCGTTAGGTACAACCATGAAAAAAGCGGGCAGTAAACAGGCGTTTCTCAATGTAGACCTTCATGCTGTAGTTCAAATTGCCCAGCGGGCAAAGGATGCTGGAGTTAAGAATTTTGCTGTTGTAAGTTCCATAGGAGCCAATGCCCAATCGGGCAACTTTTACCTGCGCACCAAAGGGCAAATGGAGGAAGTGCTAAAGCAAATGAATTTTGAACGGTTAGTAATCGTCCGTCCCTCGCTTCTTTTAGGCAACCGTAACGAAAAACGCTTGGGCGAGGATGTAGGCAAAATGCTTTACAGGTTGTTCCGGTTTTTATTTGTAGGCCGTTTGCGAAAGTATAGGGGAATTGAGGCATTGAATGTGGCTAGGGCTATGATTTGGCTTATGGAGAATGCTGGCGAAGCGGTTACCATTGCCGAGTCGGATGAACTGCAACGCATAGCCCAGAAATCCAGCTAACTAGATTAATCCTTTAAGAAACAAAAATGAATCCTTCGGAGTATTTTAATCAACTTGTTCAGAAACGCCAGAGCGATAGGGCGTACCTTGAGAAGCCCGTTGAAGAGGAAAAGATCGTTCGCATTATAGAAGCAGCAAGGCTTTCGCCCTCGGCGTGTAATGCCCAACCATGGCGCTTTATTGTGGTTAATAATGTGGAACTGAAAAACAAGCTGGCCGATACAACGTCGAGCAAGGTGCTGGGAATTAACCATTTTACCAAGCAGGCTCCTGTGCATATTGTACTTGTAATGGAAGGTGCCAACTTTACTTCAAACTTAGGAAGCTTGGTGAAGCGCAAACACTTCCCGCTTATCGACATTGGTATTGCGGCCGAGCATATATGCCTGGCTGCTGCAGCCGAGGGCTTGGGGTCGTGCATGATTGGCTGGTTCGACGAGGCGGCGGTTCGAAAGTTGCTTACCATACCCAAAGGCAGCAGACCAGTTCTTATTATTACAATTGGTTATCCGATACCCAATACAATTCGTAAAAAACGGCGTAAGCCCTTGGGGCAAGTTGTTTCTTATAATTCGTACCAATAAACCGTATTGCATTGAAACGAGTTATTCTATTAGCAACCAACGATTTGGTTTTCGACCAGAGAGTGAACCGTTCAGCATCTACACTGGCTAGTGCTGGTTTCGATGTGCTGGTTGTTGGGCGCAAATTACCAACTACCCCTCAATGGATTCCTATTGGTTATCGGGTGTTTCGGTTAAGAGTTCCTTTGAATAAGGGGAAGGGGTTTTACGCCCTATTTAATCTTCAGGCGTTCTTTTTTCTGCTTTTAAAAAAGTTTCATGCGCTTCATGCCAACGATTTGGATACGCTTCTGGCAGCACGGTTGGTTTGTTTGCTAAAGCGCAAACCCTTAGTATACGATAGCCATGAACTGTTTACCGAGGTACCAGAGTTGGTTGAGCGGCCACGAACCCGAAGGGTTTGGGAATGGCTTGAGAGGCATCTTATTAAAGGCATAACCCTGGGTATTACGGTTTCGCAGGGGGTTGCCAGCGAGATTTACAAGCGCTACGGGGTAACTTTTGAAGTAATTCGCAACCTTCCCACCCGTAAGGAAAAGGTGAATATTTCTTCAGTTGAATCCAAAACCATTGTTTATCAGGGGGCATTGAATCTGGGTCGTGGTCTCGAGAGGCTTATCGATGCAATGCAGTATCTTCCACATTTTAAGTTACTAATAATTGGATCGGGCGATATAGAAATGGAACTAAAGCAAAGAGTTAAGCAACTCCAGTTGTCGCATAGAATCAGTTTTTTGGGTAAAATTCAACCTACCCAATTGCATAGAATTACGAGTTCATGTTCCCTTGGCGTTTCGCTCGAGGAGGACCTGGGGCTCAACTATCGCTATGCATTACCCAATAAAGTATTCGATTACATTCAGGCTCGTATTCCCGTGCTGGTTTCGAATCTACCCGAAATGGAGCAGTTGGTAAACGAACTTAAAATAGGTGAGTCTATAAGCACAGGTACTAATGCTAAGGAATTAGCTTCTAAAATTGATAACATGCATAAAAACAAAGAAATATATGGCCGTTGGGTTGAAAATGCTGAATGCGGTTCGCAATTGCTTTGTTGGGAGAATGAGCTGAACAAGCTGCTTAAAGTCTACGAGAACTTGAAAATCAAATAATAATAGCTATGAATAGCAAAAACATTCAAATCGACATTCGGCTAGTATGGCTCATTGCCCTTATCGACCTGGCCAACACTTTGTACATATTGTTTACTGGTGCTCTGAATATGGGAACCCTATCGATTTTTTTGCTTATATGTTTAAGCCTCCTGCTTCAGGTTATTCTCATTTCCGATATGGTGAAAAACAAAGTTTTTAATAAACCCTTTTGGATCTTGAGCATGCTATTCATACCTAAAGTAGCCCAATTTTTTTATTTGATTCAAAGGAGCAAGCTTATACGGCATGGTGAGAAGTTAGCCCAGGAAAAGGAGGCAAAAGAATAGTTTGAATAATTTGATATTGAATTAGTAACGAGCTGCCCCAAAAGGTACCTGAATAGTAGGGTACCTTTTGGGGCAGCTATTTAGGGAGCCAAATTATTTCTTCCCGCAGCAGCCATCGGCCTTTTTGGGACAATCGGCTTTACCCGGAGAGTCGGTTTTTTCAGGGGCATCAACCTTCGATGCAGGTTTTGCCATCATACCTTTCTCGTCAACTTTGGCAGTGTAACCCAATTTTTCAATAGCCTTTACCAGTTTTTCCTCAGTAGTGCGCGAAGGGTCGAAACGAATGGTTACTTTCTTAGTTTCTACGTTAGCACTTACCGCTTTCACACCCTTTTCAAAGGCAATGTCGCGTTCAATTTTCTTTTTACAGTTTTCGCAGGTCATCGAAACATCAATAACCACAGCCTTTTCGGTCGATTTTTGAGCTTTTGCTTCATTCGCAATGCCCGTTAGTAAAAGTACCCCAAGGGTAATTGTTGCAATTGTTCGAAGTGTTTTCATTATTAATTGGTTTATTTGGTTAAAATTATTCTTAACTTTTAGTTTTACAAAGCCTATTCCAACATTTCACCTTCATAACCAATAGCCTTCAGTTTTGCCGATAGTAGCATTTCGAAATGCGGGGTATCGTTATGAGTTACGGTAACAATTTGGTTGCCTAAATCGGTATCAACGCTTTCAATCCCTTGCATATTGAGCAACCCACTGCGAATGGAATTTTCACATCCGTTGCACTTCATTTTAGCTACTTTGAATTTGGTAGTTTTCATTTTTTTCACATTTCGTTACGAATATACTATTTCAGGATGGTCATTCGAAAACCAATATAAACTTTCCGACCAGTAATTGGCCCCCACACCATTGATGCATCGAAAAATGAGCCATATGGATTTCCAGCATCGATAATAGGGTGCTTCTGTTTAAAATTACCTATGTTTTCAATACCCATGTAGGCGTCCCATTTTCTGAATATTTTGGTTATTTGTGCATTCATGGTAACATAAGCTGGGAAAGTACTCCCCATTTGCAGTTCAGGGGGTAAATTGCCTGTATTAGGTAGCCTTCCACCTCCATTCATCTGAATGGTATAGTCGAACTGCCATTTACGTAGCGGAGTTTTATAGCCCATGGTAAGTAACCCCTTGTAGCGGCTTACCAGAGGCTTATTCACGGTAACTCCGTTAAGGGTTTGCTTAACATCGTTCAATCGGTATGCAGCAGTTACATCGAAACGATCGATGGGACTATACGAAGTTTCAATTTGAAAACTGTTGGAGTACGATTTCTCGCGTGAATTCACAAAGCGAGCTTCGGTGGGGTTGCTATCCAGGTCCACTATCAGCTGGTTTAAAAAGTTGGTACGGTAGAATTCGGTGCTTATTGTTAACTCGCGGTTTGCCAACTTGTAACGTTGCGTAACATTAATTCCATAGTTCCAAGCCTCTTCCAACGAAACATTCTGGTTTGCCACTATTTGGCGCGAGCTGGCAAGTAATTGAAGGTTCTCCGAAATAACCACGGGAACCCTATAGCCCTTACCAGCGCTTGCCCTCACTTGTAGCTGCTCTATTGGTTGGTACCTTAAATGAACTCGTGGCGTGTATATACTACCAAACAGGTTGTGATAGTCGTAACGGAATCCGGCCATTAGGGTAAAGTCTTCCAACCATTTATAGGAGTACTCTGCATAAATACCAGGAACCATTTCGGAACGTCCCATGCTGAGGTTGTCCACTACTTCATTCACATTGTCAATATTTAAATTCATCCCTGTCTTTAGGGTGTGGTTAGTTTTTCCAATGTAGGTTATAAAAATGAGGTTCCCTGTAAAGGTATTCTGCTTTGCATTGAAGCTACGTTGACCATATACAGCATTGTGAGTATGGTTTGCAAACGAACCAATGAATCCCAGCGAAGTTGCAGGCCGGTTAAAAATGTAGCCCATCTTAAAGATTCCATCGAGACGCTGGTTTTGAGCATCGATTCCGAAATGCCAGGGCGATTCGTGAAGATGCTGAGAGGTTTGACCGGCGCTTCGTTCTTCCCTTAAAAGTTTAAGGCCCAATTGCGACTCAATTTTGTTTCCTTGGTATTTCCATCGGTTAAACAAGTGTACCTGTTCAACCAACGGATGATCGAGGAACGAATCGTGGTTGTGATCCACTTCGCTGCCCATTTTTTCTAAATGTGCTAAAACCATGGTGCTAACCTCTGGGCTCACATCAATGCTGTAGTTAGCATTAAATTCAGTCATGCCTATGCTGTTTGCATAACCATTTACATAGAATTTCTCTTCGCCCTGTGGTTTTTTGTACTCAACATTTATTTGTCCGGTTATACTCTCGTAACCGTTGGACACGGAAGCGGTGCCCTTCGAAACCTGAATAGATTCCATCCAGGAACCGGGAATATATCCCAATCCGAATGCCGAAGCTAAACCCTTAACAGCTGGTACATTTTCAACCTGTATTTGGCTGTATGCTCCAGCTAAACCGAGGAGCTGAATTTGTTTAGCACCTGTTATAGCATCGCTATACGAAACATCAACCGATGCGTTGGTTTCGAAACTTTCTGAAAGGTTGCAGCAAGCTGCTCGTTTCAGTTCAGTAGTAGTAATCAGTTGGGTTTGAATGGGGTTCAATCTTTCGAAATGTGAGCCCTTTTGGCTACCCACAATGGTTACACCCTCGAGGGTTTGCTGCTCGCGAAGTACATGCATAATGTGGTTCTGCCCATTTTTAATCAGAATGGTATCGGAAGCGTATCCAACAAACCTGACAACCAATTTCAGGTCCCCCTTTGAGGGTTTTTGAATTGAAAAGTACCCTTGAGTATCCGTTGCTGTGCCAAGGGTCGTGTTTAGCCAAAACACATTTACGCCTACCAACGGAATGTGCTCGTTGTTAGGCCCTAATTCGTGTATATGGCCCGTTAGGCTTTGCGACATCATTCGCATGCCTTGAAATAAAAATAATAAAACTATTAAGATTTTTCCTTTCATAGCCTGAAGTATTAAAGTAAAACAAAGGAGAAATTTCAGGGGACGAGTTTCCCCTAGCTAGGAAAGGCGAAAAGGAATTTTAAGCGAACAAAGTGCAATTGTAATTTCGAACCCGCTTAAAGGGGGTGGTTGTGAAGATAAATTTAATGTGTAATTCGATAATGTTGGTATCTCGACTGGGACATAAAATTCTACAATTTCAAATTCTATTTCATTCAATTCAACCTTCGAGAGGTTTGGGGCTTGAATAAAAGGTTGGTTGAGCGAAAAAACTTTCACCTCGGTTTGGCAACCGCAGTCGCCATGTGCATTGCAGGTTGGGGCGGTTTTTTCGCAGCAACTTTTTGCAGCGGGTATAGCGTGATCGCAGCACGAATTTTCGACTAAAAAAGTGTTTACAACGGTGTTGGTACAACTGCAAATATGAGAGTAAACGCTCATGCCCGCTACTGCAACTACTAATTGTAGCGAAACAAAAAGTGTGAATATTTTTTTGAGCATTTTCATTCCTCTTTCATTCATTTTTTTGAGTTGCAACTTCCCATTTCGCAACCAGCACAGCCACTTACTTTAGTTTTATTGGGGGATACTACCCTGTATACCGAATAAATAGCATACCCAAGTGCTAATAAAACCACCAACAAAGCTAATACTTCTTGAAACATTCTTTAAGGGTTTTAAAAAATTTAACGTTCTTTTGCCACTTTTGTTCACATGTGTCCGAAACATTTATTTCGTGGTTCTACCTCCCATGCTTGTTAGTACGCTGTCTACTGGTTCCCAGAGTTCAATCTTATTCCCTTCAAGGTCTAGAATATGAACAAACTTACCGTATTCGTATGTTGTAATATCGTTGAGTATGGTAACACCATTATTTTTTAGTTTTTTCACCAAACCTTCAATGTTAAAAACGCGGTAGTTTATCATGAGTTGTTTTTTCGAAGGATCGAAAAATTTGGAATCGTCTCTAATTGGGCTCCATCGGAGGTAGTTAATTTCGTTAGGGTTATTGGTATTGCGAAACTCAAACGGCGAACCGTACTCGTCAATAGCTAATCCCAAATTTTTGCCATACCACTCTCTGGTTTCTTTCGGATTGGCCGAGCCAAAAAATATACCACCTATACCAGTTACTCTTGGTGTAGTGTCTGTTTGAACTGTAATACTTGAAGTGTTAGAAGCTGTGTCGATATTCTTGCTTTTATATTGGCAACCCACTGCTAACACTAGGAGGACCGGTAGATATTGAATTATTTTCATTTTTTGCAGCGTTTTAAATTATCAAACTACCTATTTGGTAAACAGCAAACGATACCAGCCAGGCAAGTCCGGTGGTATATACAACAGTAAATGCGGCCCATTTCCAACTCCCCGATTCCTTTTTAATGGCTGCAACCACCGCAACGCATGGGAAGTAAATTAAAATAAACATAAGGAAGGAGAATGCTGAAAGGGGAGTGAAAACCGGTTCGCCCATTTTTGGCCCCGAAGAGTAGGTTTCGGTTCTAAGCCTATAAATCAGCGTTTGGTTGCTTTCATCCACTTCGTCGCCCGTTTGCATTAAAACCCCAAGGGTGCTCACAACAATTTCTTTAGCTGCCACTCCCGAAACTAAACTAACTCCCATTTTCCAATCGAACCCTAACGGGCTTATAACGGGTTCAATAAACTTTCCTATTCGTCCCAAGTACGAGTTTGCTTGACGCTCCGATTGCATTTGATTCTTAAGTTCGGATAGTTTTAGGGCCATTTCTGCTTCTAAAATTTCCTTCTCCCGAACGCTTTCAGTATTGAGGAGATTAATTTGCTGCTGGGTGTCGTTTTCAATGTTTAGGGCTATTTCTTCAAAGTTCCTGCTATACTCAACATTTTGAGGGTAGTAGCCTAGTGCCCAAATCAGAATTACTGCAATTAGGATAATCCCCCCCATTTTCTTTAAATACTGCGAACCCTTTCGCCACATGTGACTTAGGGTAGTGCGAAGGGTTGGTATGCGGTAGGGAGGTAATTCCATAACAAAGGGAACATCGTCGCCACGGAAAAGGGTTTTCTTGAAAATGATAGCGAAAAGAATGGCAAAAGAAATTCCTATGAGGTATATTATAAAGAGCATGCTGCCAGCGCTTTGTGGTAAAAAGGCCCCCAGAATCAGAACATAAACGGGTAGTCTTGCACTGCACGACATGAAAGGGTTTATGAGCATGGTCACCATACGGTTATTTCGATTCTCAATGGTTCGCGTTGCCATAATTGCGGGTACATTGCACCCGAAACCCATAACCAGCGGAATAAACGATTTGCCATGCAACCCTATTCGATGCATTAGTTTATCCATAATGAATACAGCGCGGGCCATATAGCCCGTATCTTCGAGCAACGAAATGAAAAAGAAGAGTATAAGAATATTGGGGAGAAAAATGATTACGCTGCCAACTCCGCTAATTATTCCGTCGACTAGCAAATCTTTGAATGCCCCGTTGGGCATATAGGTAGATACTAATCCGCTTAACCATCCTACACCTTGGTCAATCCAATCCATTGGGTATGCTCCTACCCTAAATGTTGTGTAAAATGTAAGCCACATGAAGAAAAGAAAAATTGGAAAACCAAACAATTTGTGTGTTATGAAGGTATCGATGGTTTCGGTTGTACGTCGACGGCTAAAGGTGCCCTCGCGGTAAGTCTCTTTTAGCGCTCCTGCAATAAAGCCGTACTTGGCATCGGTTATGAGGGTTTCTGAATCCTCCTTATAAATGTCCTCTAGTGTTTTTATTTGTTCGTCGGTAACCCGTTTAATGTCGCTGTAGTTATGTGCCGATTTGAGAATGGCATGCGAGCGCTTATCCTTTTCGAGCAGTTTGATTGAAAGGTAGCGAGAGGAGTAATGTATGGTTATAGAATCGTTTTCGGGCAACTTAATCTTCTTTTGGATTGTAGCTATAGAATTTTCAATATGTTCCCCGTAATTGATATGAATATGTCGTAGGGTTTTTTCCTTATCGGTAAATACATTAATAACAGTATCGAAAAGATCCTTAATGCCTTTTCCCTTCGAACTTACTGTTGGTACAAAGGGTATTCCTATCATTCGCCCCAGTTCCTTGTAATCGAATGAGTCGCCTTTTTCAAGAAGTTCATCGAACATATTGAGTGCAATAACCACCTTTATATCCATGTCGATGAGCTGCGAAGTAAGGTAAAGGTTTCGTTCCAGATTCGATGCTGCAACAACATTAATAACCACGTCGGGTTTCTGTTCGTGTATAAATTTTCGAACGTACAGTTCCTCATGGGTATATGCTGTTAGTGAGTAGGTTCCCGGTAAGTCGGTTATGTTAAAAATGTATCCTTTATGCTTGAATCGTGCCTCCTTCGAATCGACTGTAACCCCGCTATAGTTTCCCACATGTTCGCGGGCCCCCGAGGCGGTATTGAAAAGGGTAGTTTTGCCCGAATTGGGGTTGCCCACTAGGGCAACATTAATAACTTTACTACCCACCTTGGCACCCTTGGTAATAACTTCCGACTCGGAAATGGTGGTTGTGGTGCCATTGTAGGCTTCGGTGGCTAATTCTCGGGCCTCAATAGGAGTAACCACTTCAATAAGCGAAGCTTCCGTGCGACGAAGTGAAACCTCGTAACCCATTATCGAGTATTGAATTGGGTCAAGAAGAGGTGCATTTTTTACAACGGTTACCTTTTTTCCCCTGATAAAACCCATTTCAATAATCCGTTTGCGGAAGGCCCCACGTCCACGTACTTTGGCAACAATCCCAAATTCTCCGTTTTTCAGTTCAGAAAGAAGCATTTTACAATATTTTATTTCGGTTCAAATAAGAAACACTGCAAACTTAGTTTGAAATATTATGTAAAGAAATAGCAATAACATGGTATTTTAATGCATACCATATTTTAGTTAATAGCGTAAATATAGTTACCTTGTGAACGCTAAAGGGATATATTTGTTTATAAGTCTTCAATAAACTAAGCATTTGGACGAAGAGAGCAACATATTGAAGCGTATTCAGGAGGTTTTGGGTGGCCAATCGGATAACTATAGTATTCTCGATCATCAAATAGATGTAAAGTTGCAAATTGAATACTTTGAGTTCTCACGAAATCAGGAGGTACCCGATGATCCTCATGAAGTGCTTGGTTGTGAGCCTCAGCTATATAATCAATTGCTTTCACTCGAAGAGCGCAAAGAGTTGCTGGTTCACTTAGCCTCAATAGAATTGCCTGAGGCTTACCGGATTATTGAGCGATACGTAACACAGGCACCCAGCGAACTGAAGGACTGGGCCATTATGGCCCAGCTCGAAAGCCGTATGCTACTCGAAACAGCCCTTCTTAACGAGAGCCAAATTTTCATCTCCACAGGTTTGGGGGGCAAGGAAGGCAAACTCCGCTACTTTGCTGTAATCTTTACCGAAACGGGTTATGCTTTTACCGAAACTCAGCAACGTATTTTAAAGGGCGAATTGGAGTTGCGTTTCAACAGGCAGGATGGGGTAATTGAAAATTTAAATTTTACCAACGATTACGTTACGGTTCAATTCCTGCTGCCCATTCAGGTTGTGGCCAAGGAGCCCATTACGCTGGCTATAAACGAATGCAATACTCTTGGGCATTTCGTTCGCGACGGTTTCATTGTTACCAATGTTAAAATACTTACCGATTCTGAAATCGACAGTATTTTAGAAGGCGACTATGAAGGATTTGATGAAATTTAAATAGCCAGAAACAGTAAACCCAGCCAATTGGCTGGGTTTGTATAGCTAGTTATGCGCTTCCAGATCGTCGAAGTCAATTTTGGCAAATTCGTTTTGGTTTTCTTCGTCCTTTTCGGAGCTGTGTCTCATTTCAAACGTATCGCCTTGCTTCTCCTTAATGAAATTAACCACCTCATCGAGCCCTTCGGCAAACTTATCGAAATCTTCCTTGTATAGGAAAATTTTGTGTTTTTCGAAGAAGACTTTGCCATCGCGGCCTGCTCGCTTCTTGCTTTCTGTAATGGTTAGGTAGTACTCATTGTTTTTGGTTGACTTAACATCGAAAAAGTAAGTTCTTTTACCAGCCCTTACAACTTTTGAGTAAACATCATCCCTTTCTTCCCTTTGAGAATCTTCAAAGCTATCAAATCCTTCCATATTCATAGTTTAGTTATTTAAACATGATACATTTAAGCCGTTCAAAAATAGAAAAATTATTCATTAACAAATTCAAGGCCTTTCATAATTTTTTAGAATTGCGAAAAAATATCGCTCTTTCATAATTAACAGTTTGATTGGTAATATTTTATTTTATTTTATTGCTCTTACTTGTTATAATGTTTAATTCACTTTACCATTTTTCATTTTTTGCCATTATCTTTGCCCTTCAAAATAAATAAGTATTGCATCGCTCTTAGCATGATTAGTCGCCGAATAATTCGAATTAAAGCCCTACAAGTTCTTTTTGCTTATTTTAAAGGGGAGAACGACTCGATTTTGAAAGCCGAAAATGAGTTGTTCCACAGTATAACAAGAGCTTACGATTTGTATTTTTACCTGCTGCTCCTTTTGGTCGAACTTCGCGATCATGCCAATAATCGCCTCGAATTAGCCAGGCAAAAATTGGTTCCCAGCCACGATGACCTGAACCCCAATACCCGTTTTGTTGAAAATAGAGTTATTAAACTCATTGAGAGCAATCCAATAATTCAGGAATACTGGAAGAAAAGCAAGTTGAGCTGGGTGAATTATCCCGAACTTATTAAAAAGTTGTACCAAAAAGTGTCGGCTTCCGAGTACTTCGAAGCATACATGAACAGCGAAGCGAATGATTTCGTTTCCGATAGGCAATTACTCGTTTCCATACTGAACCGCGAACTCGACGAATTTGAGGATCTGGAGCAATGCCTCGAGGAACAAAGTTTATACTGGTTCAACGATGTTGATTTTATTGCAGGTATGGTGGGGAAGACCGTTAAGAAATTGACAAACGAATCAACCTCGCGTTTCGCTATACCCGAAATGCTGAAAGATATTGACGACGAGGAGTTTGCTCGAAAACTTGTACGAAAAACCATTCTTAACCATCCGCAAAACGTGAAACTTATCGATCAGTTTACGGTTAATTGGGAGTTGGAACGCATAGCCAGCATGGATATTCTGATTATGGAAATGGCCATTACCGAAATTACAGAATTTCCCACAATTCCCGTAAGGGTTAGTTTTAACGAGTACATTGAATTGAGCAAGTACTATAGCACTGAGCAAAGTAGTACGTTTGTGAATGGAGTACTCGATAAATTAATTGCGCAGCTCCGTAGCGAGAACCGAATTAACAAGCAGGGTAGAGGATTGTTGGGAGAAGAGGATGGTAACGATGATAATTAATACCAAGCCGATGCAACGCTTACTATTATTCTCTTTGCTAGCTTTATTTTTTTCCTGCGGAAATGAAAACAGTCCGAAAAGTGCCATTGATCATAGTAAGACACCAATTGCCGATACCGTTAGGCGCTTTGCCGATTTACAGTACATCGACGATTTTTTCGATTTTGGCTCGATTATTCAGGGCGAAATTGTGTCCACCTCGTTTCGGTTTACCAATAAGGGCAATTCACCCTTGGTAATAAAACACGTTATCCCCAGTTGTGGCTGTACCAAAGTGAATGTGAGCAAAGAGGTTTTAAAACCCAACGAGGAGGCAGTTCTCGAAGTGACCTTCGAAAGTGCAGGCTGGCGTGGGCTGCAGTATAAATCGGTTACGTTGAGAACCAACAGCCAAATTACCGAAAAATCGGTAACCATAAAAGCGAATGTAATAGTTAAATAGTAATAACCTAAATCTTTCAAAACAATGAACACATTATTTGTAATTCTTCAGCAGCAGCAGAACCCCATGAGCATGATTCTGATGATAGTGCTTATGCTGGTTGTATTTTACTTCTTTATGATTCGTCCACAGATGAAACGCCAAAAGGAACTGCGCAAATTCCAAGAGTCGATTGCCAAGGGCGATAAGGTAATTGTGGCTGGCGGTATTATGGGCAAAATTTTCGATGTGAAAGAGGACCATGTTATTGTTGATGTGGATGACAATGTTCGCCTTCGCGTTATTAAAAGCACCATTGTGCGCGATTCAAGCGACTTGCAGCAGAAGTAATTTTTTTGCATACCTTTACAGGGCAAATGGCATGGTGCTGTTTGCCCTATTTCTTTTTTAACCTGTGGATTCGAGATTACTTAAACAGTTCAGTTCGTTTTTGCACCGCGAAAAAACCCGCTTTAACCAGAGAGTGGTAATATTCTTATTTTTTTTAGTTGTTTCGTTGCTGCTCTGGTACCTTAGCCGATTGAACAGCGACTATACAACCGAAGTCGAATATCCAGTTACATTAGCAAATATTCCTCGCGATAGAGTAATTGTAGGCCTTCCACCCCAAAGTATCAATTTAAAGGTAAATGGGTTTGGCTACTCGCTGCTTCGGTTTAAGATTGCGGCTCCTCTTTCTCCAGTTGTAATTAACTTGGGACAGGTCCCTTTACAAGAGCAGAATCATTCATCCGGGAAGTGGTTCATAGTCACTTCGCAAATTCGGAGTATTATTGCCTCACATCTTAGCAGCGATATTCAGCTTATTGGAGTTAAACCCGATACCCTCTTTATTGAGTTTACGAACCTAATAAGCAAAAAAGTTAAAGTTGTTCCTTCGTTTCAATACACGCTGGCCAAGCAGCATATGCTATCCAACAGAATAACTGTCGATCCCGATAGTATTTCTATTAGCGGGCCTGCCAGCATTCTCGACAGTATAACTCAAATGCCCACACAATTACTTAAAGTAGACGAAATTAAAGAAACAACCACCTTTAGCCTGAACCTAAACCCGATGAAACAAATAGGATTCTCGCACAGAAAGGTAAACGTAACTGTACCCGTTGACAAGTTCACCGAAATTGATTTGGAAGTGCTGGTTAATTCAATTAATATTCAAAGTGGCTCGAAGTTCATTATTCTCCCTCCTTTGATCCGCATGCAATGTTATGTTCCCATTAGCCGAATTGATGAAGTGAAACCCAGCAACTTCAACGTTTTTATCAATCTTCATAACGTCGATTTGAATTCGGGGAGTAATAGGGTAAGGGTTCAAATTGGTGATCATCCCGAATTTGTAAAAGTGGTCGACTTTGACCCGAAGTTCGTAGAATTTTATTTAGAGAAACGGTAATGCTGAAAGTAGGGGTAACCGGAGGAATTGGAAGCGGCAAAACTACTGTTTGCTCTATCATTACGGCTTTGGGATACCCTGTATACAATGCCGATTTTGAGGCCAAGCAGTTGGTCAATTCAAACCAACAAATAATCGATTTTTATAAGCAGCAATTTGGTGAAAATATATACCAGAATGGGTTGCTCAATAGCAAGCTTGTTGCTCAGAAAGTATTTGCCAATGCCAATCTTTTGCAGCAGGTAAATGCTTTAGTTCACCCAATTGTTGCGGAGCATTTCGATAAATGGTGCAAGGAACATAACGATTTTTCGATTCTTTTTAAAGAAGCAGCAATTTTATTCGAAAGTGGTGCCAATAAAAATTTGCATAAAGTAATTGGCGTTTTTGCTTCCGAAGAGGAACGAATTCTAAGGGTTGTAAAACGCAACAATGCAATTGAATCGGAAGTAAGAGAACGTATGCTCCGGCAGTACAATAACCAAACTCTGGAAAAACTTTGTCATTTCCACATTTACAATCATGGTAATGAGCTGCTTTTACCCAAGGTGCTGAATGTGGTTAATGAATTGGAAAATCTGACGAAATCGCTTAAATGGAGTGAATAATACAAACGAAATAAAATATTAGTATGGTTAAATACGGAAAATGGATTGCTGGAGGATTGGGATGGGCTTTTTTGGGACCTATAGGCGGAATTATTGGTTTCGCTTTGGGTTCAATTCTCGATAGCAGCCAAAGTGCAGTAATTACACCCGAATCGGGTCGAAACAGTTTTATGGTGAGCCTATTGGTGCTCATTGCCGAAGTTATGAAAGCCGATGGTAAGGTGCTCAAGTCGGAACTCGACTACGTAAAAAATTACATGGTACAGGCCTTTGGCCAAAGTGCAGCAAGAGAGGCACTAATGCTTTTGCGCGATATACTGAAGCAAAATGTTCCACTCAAGGATGTATGCCACCAAATTCGCGATAATATGGATTACTCGTCGCGTTTGCAGGTGCTTCACTTCCTATTAGGTATCGCAAATGCCGATAATGTGGTAAGCAAAAGAGAAGTTGACCTCATAGCGAAAATTGCTTCCGATTTGGGTATTTTAACTAAAGACTACGACTCCATCCGATCCATGTTCATTGATACCACCGAGGCCTGCTACAAGGTACTTGAAGTAGAACCCACAGCATCGGTAGATGAGATAAAAAAGGCATACCGAGCCATGGCAATTAAGCATCACCCCGACAAGGTGGGGCACCTGGGAGAGGATATTCGTAAGGCAGCCGAGGAAAAATTTAAGAAGGTAAACGAAGCCTACGAAAGAATAAAGAAAGAAAAAGGCTTTAGTTAATTATTTCACTTTTTTTTAAAAGTTAGGGAACCCAGTTATTGGCAACTCTTTGTCAAATTACATTTGGTTAACAAAACCCTAAACCATGTTAACCAAAAGATTTATTACTTTTCTGCTCCTGGCATTTATTGCCCAAAATGCTCTTTCTCAAAGTGAGGGCTATACCATTCCTCCTTTTCTGGGTATTACCTTTATTCCATCACTTAATTGGTATGCTAATAACCCAACTACAATTCATAACGATAAATTAAAGTATAACTTCGACCAAACAACCCTATCGTCCTACGAGGGCAGTTTTGGTATACGAAGTATTGGTATGAGAGTAGGTCTGTCGGCTCAGGTCGATGATAATCTCATCGGAAAAATTCAGAGGTACGGAGGGTATATTGGGCTCAGGGGTTTTGGGTTAAAGTTTCAAGGTACAAAAATGTCGGGGTCGGTTAATTGGCTAGGGCAGGAGCCTCCCAGTTTTACTAATTACCATGCTTTCAGCAATAGCCACTTTACCGTCGACCTTTTGAAATCGTTTAAAAAGAAACGATACATCGATGGTGAGTGGAAGCTCGACCCTCTTGAAAACAATATGGGTTTTTATTGGGGTATTGGCTATACAAGAATTTCATTACCAGTTCTTATGAGCACCCTTACTACTCCCGGTGGCAGAGAGAATCAGATTTATGGTGTGCCTGCATTCGATACACTTTTTATGGCCAAGTATTACACTCTTGGGGCCGGTTTCGATATGCTAAGGCAATTCTGCCTAACAGCAGGAAAATATCCACTAACTCCATAAATAGGACACTTGAAATTGGCTATTTATGCCTATACTCAGGATAAAATTGGATTTGGATCTGGTAAAATTTCCAACTTTGGAAAAGAAATGAGCGAAGCACTGAATCCCGGAAAAACACTTGTTGGGCAAAATGTATTTTCAACATTATTTCAGTACAACCAGTCGGTGGGCTTGAGTTACTTTATTAGAATGAAACCGGTTTTTTTAGTCATTACAACTGGCTGCGATTTAGAGGGGGCAGCAATATTCAATTTTGGAGGTGCTGCCGACACGAATACAGATTTGGGACTCAAATTTTATGTTTCTCAGCCACGGAGTTTCATTCAAAATTTATCTTTCGTGGATTGGAAAATAATTGACAATTAGTTTTATACAATGATTTAAAATGGGTTTCAAACGTTTCTAATTTTTTTTCATTACCTTGCATTCGGTTCATTGGAACCGAATGTTTTTTAATAAAGGTATTTCTCAATAAATTAACATACTAAACTTTCAGCCCCATGAAAAAAGTAATGGCATATTTAGCAACCACATTGGTTCTTACTATCCTCTCGTTCAATGTAATGGCTTGGTCGGAGCATCCCTTGCTTGCACATCAGGTTCTTTCGCGAATTCCACAATTGAACCAGGCCGAGAATATCGAAGTTCGTGAACTGAAATCGTTTTTAATTCGAAACGAGAAGACAATTGAGAAAACATTGGCCGATTTGGAAACATGGGCTGTTGCCAACATGCCCTATTACGATCCAACACCTGAAGCCGTTCAGTTTAAAGCTACTGGAAACCGCGACGATATTGTTCTGCGTTTTTACCACGCACTCCGCATAAATCCCAATGTGAAAATGCGGCTCTACCTTCATTTAGTTCCCGGAGAAACAGCCAATGGAAAAGTCACAATAAACCCATCTGAACTAACAACCCTCAGCGATGTGAGCGAAATGAAGCGAGCTACTTACGTTTTGTTAAATGAGGGCGATATGGTAAGTCCGTTATTGGTTTTAGTAACTGCCAACGATGAGCCAGATTATGGATTCGATTTGGGACTATACGAGGACAATAATACTGAGTACGGTAAAATTTATGGATTTGGTAAACAACCTTTTGGTAACCCCAATTTGGAATATGGAAGCCAGGCCCCTTTTCATATGGGCTTTTACCACGAGGCAAGTATTATTTTCAGGTTTGGTGCTTTTCTTCGTAAAACATACCCTGAGTATCGGATACAACAGTACAAAATACTATCGAAGTTAGCCTTCGATTTGGGCGAGGAATACTGGGGTTATCGTTTCATGGGTTGGGGTATGCACTATTTGGGCGACCTTTCTATGCCTTACCATACAGCTCCGCTGCCCGGCGCCAGCACTTTTAAAATGATGTGGATTAACCTGAAGGCCATGCTGGGTTTTCCAAAAAGCAAGGATAATGCAGTTCAGCTGGTTTCGAACAAGCACAGCGTACTGGAGCGATTCCAATGGCTCGAACTCAGAAAAGCCTACGAAACCAACGATACATTACACCCATTAATTGTAGCACTTCGAAATCCGGTTGAATTAGTTCCATATACCAGTTCATTTCCTGTTGAGGTAGTGGCTAAAGGTTCGGTTAATGTTGCCAAAAAGGTAGATAAAACCTTGCGCAAATGGGTGCCAAAACAGCTTATAGTTAATCCAAAATTCGAAGCATCGGGTTCCCCCGAATTAGTAGAATTGAACAGAACTATTGAAGAGTATAAGGGAGCAGATGCTGTTGCAGCCTTAAACGGAGCAATTGCACAACGCTTTAATAACTACAGCATGCATATTGTTAGTTACTTCAACTCAATTGCTGGTGGAACTTAACTTACCAGTCGTTTGATATTTTCGTTGAAAGCAGGTGAGTTATAGTAGGGATTGTAATTGGGGTTTCGAACGGTATTGCCCGTTTCGAGATTGATATAGCCTTTAACAAACTGGCTGGGAAGTAGATATACCTCATCGTCGTTTTCGTTAACGCAAGGAGGCATTTCGCTAAGTAGCTGCTCAACATTAACAACCCTTTTCGACTTCCCAATCTCTTCGGTGTAGTAGTTGTAAACCTCTTTGGATATGCTGAGGATGATAATGAACTTTCCGTAATTTTTATGTAAATAATGCTTATAAATTAAACTAATTTGATCATTTGTAACGGCTTCGGCTGTTTTATGAAACGAATCGACAAAGTAGAAACCCTCTGAAAAAATATTTTTTGCAACCTCTTCTTCGCGGGTGTAATGTATAAAGAGTTTGCAGCGCGACTCGTCTTCTAACAGAAACTTTTGAACTGACGACTCAAGAAGGGTGGTTACCTTTTTAGAACTTTCGGCTTGGGATTTTTCACGTAGCATTTTCGAAATTTCATCGGCATCGAGCCGTTTTTCGAAATCGGCCATTTTTTGTATTAACGATTCGGTGAAAAGACCCTTTTTGTAGAGCTGATACTGCAAAAAACCTATATATACAAGGAGAAATATTATTATTATGAGTTCCATTTGCCCATTGGGTATTGTAATAAGGTTTTTATGTAAAACAAAAGAGAACCCATTATTCCCTTAAAATTTATATTTTTTAAACCTACTGCAAGTTAATGCAGTTTTTCAATATTTACTCATAATCGTTCAACAAATAGCAATTGAATCATTTCAATGTGCTCCATAATATATTCGGTAAATTGATTGCATAACGGAAAAAAATTGCAACTCGTTTAAAACATTAAAGTAATGAACTCCATATTTAAACCAAAGTTTTTTAATGTTTTTCGTGAAGTTTACACAATCAGGGGAGACAGTCACATAGTAAGAGCTTAGCAGGAGAAAAAAAGTGTCAATTTCTTAGTGGGATGCAACAATATTTGTTTGGTATACTCCGAGGCCAAAGAGAAAGCCATTCGAATTGCCGAAAAGTTAAATGCGCACTAAGTGTCACAATATTTTTCTTAGCCGAAGGCTGTTGGAAACTACCGAAACGGAACTCAATGCCATAGCAATTCCAGCTATCATGGGGTCGAATTGGTAGCCTAAAATAGGGTAGAGTATGCCTGCCGCTAGGGGTATGCCAATAATATTGAAAATAAAGGCCCAGAATAGGTTCTGCTTAACAATTCGCATCGTTTTCTTTGATATATTGATGGTTTTAGACAGGAGTCTCAGGTCGGAATTCATTAGTGTAATACCGGCAACATCCATAGCAATGTCGTACCCTTTGCCCATGGCAAAACTAACATTGGCAATTGCAAGAGCTTCTGCATCGTTTACACCATCGCCCACCATGGCAACAACATTGCCCCTTGCTTGCAGCTGCTTAACATAGGCACCTTTTTGTGCAGGAAGCACCTTCGCTTGGTAGTTTTCAATACTCAGTTCCTTTGCAATCTTTTTTGCAGCATCAATACGGTCGCCCGTAAGCATTGTAACCATTATGTCCATTTTAAAAAGGTTATTGATGGCCTCCTTTGACGTAGCTTTCAACCGGTCGTCAACCGAAAAGGCAGCAATAGCATTCTTGTTTTCTGCAAAAATTACAACCGATCGGCCTTCGGTGCTCCATACGGGCAACTCAAAATCGATATCGCCAGGAATTGAAATTCCTATTGTGTCCATGTAAACTTCGCTGCCAATAAAGTAGTTATTGCCATTGTATGTACATGTAATGCCCTGACCAGGCGCATTTTGAACTGTTCCTATGTCGATTAGATTAGCTCCTTTTCCCTTAAGAAAGGTTGCTATTGCTTGAGCAATAGGGTGCGCCGATTGGCTCTCCATGCTGTAAATAATATCTAAATATTTCCCCTTTATTGATGCAGAACCATCCCATACCCAACTTATTACACGAGGTTTCCCCTCGGTGAGCGTCCCCGTTTTATCCATTACTACATGGGTAATTCTATTCGCCAACTCAATATTTTCGGAGTTTTTAATTAGAATTCCATATTCCGAGGCTTTTCCAATCCCAACCGTTATTGCAGTAGGTGTTGCCAGTCCTAATGCACATGGACATGCAACTGCCAGTATGGTTGCGAAAGCTAAAATTCCATGTAAAAGTCCCTGATGGCCACCCAATAAAAACCAAAGAATCAAACTCAAAATGGCAATACCAAGAACTGTTGGAACAAAAACCGAGGCCACTTTATCGGCCAGTTTCTGAACAGGTGCCTTTGTGTTCTGAGCATCCTCAACTACACGAATAATTTGGCTTAAAACCGTTTCGGATCCAACCTGTTGAGCCGCAATTATGAGGGAACCTTTTTGGTTCGAAGTTCCGGCAAATACTTTGTCGCCCATTCGCTTCTCTGTAGGAATAGGTTCACCGGTTATTGTGCTTTCATCTACAAAAGAAAAACCTTCGGTCACAGTTCCGTCGGCAGGTATACGATTTCCGGGAGCTACCATAATTTGATTTCCTGGAACAATGCTACTAATATGGACCTCACTTATTTTTTCTCCTTCGATTAGCATTGCCGTTTGGGGCTGAAGCCCCATGAGTTTCCGGATAGATGAGGAGGTTCTGTTTTTTGCACGCTCCTCGAGCCAGCGTCCAAAAAGTATGAATGTAACGATAACCGCTGCCGATTCGAAGTAAACATGAGCGTGAATCCCTTTTTGAGTCCAGAAACTTGGGTTTAACGTATTGAATACGCTAAGCAGGTAGGCGGTAAGAGTGCTAAGTGCCACCAATGTATCCATATTGGCCGACAAATTTTTTAATTGCCTCCAAGCCTTTATATAGAATTGCCTTCCGAACCAAAAAATAATAGGCGTTGAAAGAACCCATGAAATAACATTGCTGTATTGCCAATGCATGAGGAACATGCCCAGAACAAACACCGGAAGGGTGAGTATTGCCGATGCAATGGTTCTGTTTAGCAGTTTTTGGGTTTCGAGGGCCCGGTTTTGTTGCAATGAAATCGCGTCGGTTTCTTTTGAAATTTCGAGTTCGTAACCAATGCTTCTAATAGCCTTCTGTAATATGGTGGGGCTGCATTCCGAAGGGTTATATTCTACCCATGCAGTACCATTTATAAGGTTTACACCTGCATTTGCAACTCCGCTTACCGTTTTAAGTGTGCTTTCAACATTGGCCGAGCAAGCAGCGCACGACATGCCATTAACCGGAAAAATATTTTTAACGGTACTCATAATATAGGGTTTGCAAATAAATAATATAACATATCGAGTGGCTCATTGTTCTGTATTTCCATTAAATTTACACTTTCACTGGTTGCATATTTACGAATATATTGTTTTATAGCGATTGCAAATACACTAGAAATGAGAAAGGGAATTGTTGTATTTACCATTTTAGTATTAATGCTTGTAGTTTTCATTATTACAGGATGCCACAATTGCAACCCCAATTTTTCATTATTTATTGGGGAGTGGACAACTGAAACCGGAATTGTTGAGGTTTGGAACTTTAACGAAACGAACGAACTAATAGGACGGTCTTTTAACATTGAGGGTACCGACACCATACTTCTTGAAACCATTTCAATTCGTGAAATTGATGGAAACTGGTATTATGCACCACGGGTAATGACTCAGAACCATAGGAGAGAGGTGTTGTTTAAGTTGATGGATTGTACTGATTTAATATTCACATTTGAAAATCTGAAACACGATTACCCTCAGCGAATAAGTTACAATTTCAATGCAAAGGCCGACAGTTTAACGGTTCACATTGAAACCCTTAGCATTTCAAACCCTCAGCGCAACAGCTTCCGCTTCAGTAGTAGCAAACGGAACCATTTGTTGTATGAGAATTAATGGTAATAATTTGTTTTATATATTTGCATTTCTAGGAGCCGTTAGCTCAGTTGGTTCAGAGCATCGCCTTGACAGGGCGGGGGTCGGTGGTTCGAGTCCACTACGGCTCACAAAAATGCCGAGCAGATTAATTCTGCTCGGCTTTTTATATAGTTTACCCTTCTTTTATTGCTTAACAACTTTTAGTGTTCGCTTTTCGCCATCGGCAGTAATATGCACCATATATATGCCGCTTGCCTGATTACTTAGGTCAAAATAGGCAGAATATGCATTAGCAAATAAACCAGTATATACTGTTCGACCCATTGCATCGGTGATGATTACCTTAACAGAGTGGAAAGCATTGCCCAAGCTAAGGGTGAATTTACCTGGGGTGGGATTGGGGTAAGCCGAAGCAATTGCCAAGCCAATATTTGCATTGAAATCTTTTTGGAACCAAATTGCTTCCGATTTTGCAGCACAATCCCCTTCCTTAACCCAAAGGCTGTAGTAACCGCTCTGAGATGGTTTAAATATCTGAGTATTTGCATTTGCAACGGGTTCGTTGGTATCGGCATAGTACCACTGGTAATTTGCATTGTTGGCTTCGGCAATAAGGGACTGGCCTATTTGGAATGCGTTAGCATTGGGTTTAACCACATTAAGGTTAACATGCACAGTGTTCTCATCGCCAAACGAGTCGGTGAACTGGTAAGTATACTTGCCACTCTCAGTTAGGGTTTGGTTATTCAGAGTGAAACAGTTGCATGCTGTTTCATTTACTTCAATGGTTTTGGGTGTTGAGGATAATCGTATCCTAGCAATTCTTGCTCTTGAAACACCATTGAAATAGTTGAACATTCCTGCTATATACAATTCAGAATTATCCGGAGTCAATGCCAAAGTCCAAACGGTTTTATTGGCACCGCTGCGATTGCTGTTAAAAGTTTCATCGAGGGTTCCGTTACTGTTCAGTCTGGCAATTCTGTTAATGCTTACACCGTTAAACGAAGTAAAATCGCCACCAATGATAATTTTACCATCGTTCTGAAGCGCAACTGCATTAATATTATGATTTGCCCCCAGTCCCGTTAAAAACGAAGGATCAATTGACCCATCGGGGTTTAGGCGAACAATGCGGTAAGCATCTTGCTGGTTATATTGGGTAAATTGGCCTGCAGCGATAATCTTACCATCGGGCTGGATTGCAATTGCCAAAATGGTTCCATTGGCTCCAATGTTCGAATTGAATTGATTATCGACACTGCCATTGCTATTTAATTGAACTATGCGTCCGGCAGGAATTGAATTAAAGGTTGTAAAAGTGCCACCAATCAAAACCTTACCATTCGACAAATTGGCGATCGACCAAACAATACCGTTGGAACCGGTTCCTGTTGTAAAAGTTGCATCTAATGTTCCATTGTTGTTGAGTTTAACCAAACCCCTTCGGCTAATTCCGTTGAATAAACTGAAACTGCCACCTACCAGCATCCTCCCATCGGGTTGGGCTTTAATAGTGTATACAGGGCCGTTAAAACCAGCCCCAATTTGGAAATCGGGATCCAAACTGCCATTGCTGTTAAGCTGCACTAATCTATTGAAAGGATTTTCATTAAATAGCGTAAAGAACCCACCAGTTAACACTTTTCCATTGGGGAGAACCTCTAAGGCGCGAAGCGGTCCATTGGCTCCAGGAGCAGGATTGAAATTTTCATCTAAATGTCCATTCGTTTTAAGTCGGGCAATTCGATTTATAGAAGTTCCATTATATGCAGTGAAAAAACCGGCAATAAGTGGGGTCGAATCGGATTGCATTTTTATGGAGAAAATGGTAGAGTTAGCACCCCCATTACCCGTTGGAACGTAACTTTCAGAAAGTGAGCCATTGGCTTCCAGAAAAGCTAAAAAGCGTTTTGGAATTTGGTTAAAGGTAATGAATGGTCCACTAATTAAAATACGGTCATCGGAAAGCACATTAAGGTGGTATATATAATTGTTTGCTCCTGTACCTGTTACGAATGTTTCATCGAAGGAACCGTCAGAATTCAAACGCGCAATTCGATTCGCATTTGATATCCCATTATAGGAAGTAAAATTTCCTCCAATGATAATTTTCCCATTGCTTTGAAGACCCATTGTATAAACTACATTGTTGGGCCCCAAACCAGTGCTGAAAGTTTGGTCAAGTGAACCATCGGTGTTTAATCGCGAAATTCCATTTGAAATTATTCCGTTGAACTCTGAATAGCGACCAGCAATTAAAATTTGATTATTTGGAAGAAGAAGCATAGCTCTAACATTTCCATTGGGCCCCAACCCAAGATTAAATTGGTTATCGAGAGTTCCGTCAGCATTAAGCCGAATTATATTTTTCACAACTGCTCCATTGTAGCGAGTAAAATTTCCTCCTAGCAGTATCTTTCCATCGGGTTGAACTAGTATGACGAAAATGTTCCCATTGGCACCTGAGCCAATGTTGAAGGTTTCATCGAGGGTACCATTAGGATTAAGCCTTACAATTCGGTTCTTAGTTTCACCATTAAAGAGAACAAAGGCTCCTCCAACTATCACTTTGCCATCGGGTTGAAGAGCCAGAGCGTAAATTCTACTATCGAAGCCTAAACCAGTGTTAAACGAAAGGTCAATGCTTCCATCGGTATTCAATCGGGCAATTCCATTCACCAAATTTGAGCCGTAGTGGGTAAGGTCGCCAGCAACAATAAGTTTTTCATCCTGCTGTTTAGCCATTGCATATATTGAACGATTAGCTCCAGTGCAAGGATTAAAATCGGGATCGAGCATTCCATTTGGTTCAATAATGGCTATTCTGTTGTATGGGAGTCTGTTATATCCAATAAAATGCCCGCCTAAAGCAATTCTATCGCCAGGTAAAACCAGTGAAGAGTTAACCCAATTATTTGGCCCTGTTATTTGGTTAAAAGTATAGTCATCAGCACTTTCATCAATGTAAGATCCGCTTATTTCAATTTCAATTGAATTACTAATTGAGCAACCTGATTGTGAAAATGAAGTCGCAGTATAAGTTCCCGAAAAAGACGGAGAAACATTGGGTATTCTAATTATTTCATTATTCGATGAGAAATTATTTGGCCCATTCCAACTATAGAAATTTCCTATACCCTGCGCCATAATACTAAGTGTACTGCCACTACACACAGGGCTATTACTCCGAATTTCTAAAGTAGGTAGAGCATCTACTTTAACAATTGTTGACAGTTGAAGTTGGCATCCGTTAGGACTACTAACAATCAGGGTGTAGGTACCCTCGTTGCTTAAAGTAACGTTGGGTATAATGGGATTATGAATTGCTGATGAGAATCCATTGGGCCCACTCCAGTTGTAAGTATATTCGCTTTCTAGCCCGGTTTCTAATTTAATTGTATCGCCCTCACAAACGGAATTGCTTCCCCATACTGTTGCTGCAATTTCAACAATTGTAAGGTTTAGCGAAATAATACTATCGCAACCTGCCGCATTGGTTAGGGTTTGAATATATGTACCCGATTCGGTATAATTTATTCCGTTTAGAGTAAAATCATTGCAAGCCGTTTGGGTTATGAGCGAACTGGAAATGTAGCAATTGAACAAACGGGCAATCCGTGTTCGTTTAATACCATTGAATGCGGTAAAGTTCCCTCCAACTAGGATCTTACTATCTGACTGAAGTGCAATAGTTTTTACTGTTGAGTTGGCGCCCGCTCCAACCGCAATGTTAGTATCGATTGTGCCATTTGGTTTAATGCGAGCAAATCGGCTAATGCTTACTCCATTATAAGTTGTAAAATCGCCTCCAATAAGAATATTATTGTCGGGTTGAGTGGCAATAGTGTTTATTGAGCCATTGGCACCGCTACCAATATTAAATGAATTATCGCGACTACCATCCGGATTTAATCGAGTTATTCGATTTAAGTTTGTTCCATTATATGAAGTAAACAATCCTCCGATTAAAATCTTTCCATCGGTTTGAACAGTTACTGCCGTTATAGTGTTGTTGGCTCCAGTGCCGGGATTAAATGTTGCATCAATAGAACCATTAATATTTAAACGAGCTATTCGGATTCGACTTGTACCATTGTACGAACTAAATGTTCCACCAATGATAATTCGACCGTCAGTTTGAATGGATGCTGAAAGGATTGTGTTATTCGAACCAGACCCGATATTGAATCCGCTATCGTAGCTACCGTTTGTGTTTAGTCGGGCAATACGATTACGGGTGGAGCCAGCATAAGTAGTGAATGCTCCAGCTATAATTACTTTTCCATCAGTTTGGTATACGATACTATTTACTGTTCCATTAGTTCCTGAACCCACATTGAATGTTACATCAAGCGTTCCGTTTGCATTCAATCGGGCAATCCGATTTATGCGAACACCGTTGTAGGACGTAAAATCGCCTCCAATTATTATCTTCCCATCGTTCTGAATGGCAACTGAATTTATTTGCCCATTAGCTCCAAGTCCAGAAATGAAAGTGGCATCTATACTACCGTTTTGGTTTAACCTAACAATACGATTAACAATAGTGTCGTTATAAGTAGTAAAGTTTCCAACAGCAATAACTTTCCCATTGCTCTGTATAGCTATTGAGTTCACCACATCGTTAGCACCTGTTGAGGCGTTAAATGATATATCGATATTGCCATTTGCCAATGTTCGGGTAATTCTGTTTCGTAATATTCCGTTGTAACTGGTAAAAGTACCCCCAATAATCAGCTTATTACCTGAAACTATTATCCTATTTATTAATGCTGAAGCCCCGTTTGTGGGGTTAAAAGTTGAGTTCAAGCTGCCATTTGCGTTCAGTGCACCAATATAGTTGCGTGCAGTTCCGTTGAGCGTTGTGAAGGCACCTCCCATAACAATAAGCCCCTCTGAGTTAGTTACAATACTATTTACAGAACTGTTGGCTCCAGTACCCGGATTAAATCCCGTATCGAGTGTTCCATTGGTATTAACTCTAGCAATTCGATTGCGTGTTGTACCATTGAATGAGGTGAAATCGCCACCTATTAGAATGGTGCCGTTCGTTTGGACTTCAACCGAGTAAATCGTATTGTTGGCTCCGGAAGAAGGTGTAAAACCGGTATCGAGGGTTCCGTTGGAATTTAAACGAGCCAATCGATTCCGCGTGGTTCGATTGTAAGAAGTGAATGCCCCGGCAATTAAAATTTTTCCATCGGCCAATACTTTTATAGTTCGGATAGCAGAATTTGCACCTCTTCCTACAGTAAAACTGGCATCTATAGAACCGTTATTGTTGATTCGGGCTATTCTATTGATGCTTGTTCCATTATACGAAGTAAAATTTCCTCCAATTAGAAATTTCCCATCGGGTTGCATTTCAATTGCATGAATAACCCTATTAACGCCCGTTCCCACTGCAAATTGCGAATCGATGGTTCCATTGGGGTTCAATCTAACCAGTCGGTTAACAGTTGTACCATTAAAAGTCGTAAAATTCCCAGCAATAAGAATTTTACCATCGGACTGCACAACCGCAGCGTGCACAATAGCATTGGCTCCGCTTCCAATATTAAACGACAAATCGATTGAACCATCGGTATTTATACGTACAACCCTGTTTATGGCTGTTCCGTTATAGTTAGTAAAATTACCCGCAATTATAATTTTCCCATCTGGCTGTACTGCCATTGCACGTACTTGGTTATTGGCACCGCTAGCTGAATATTGGTCTGTACTATTGAAAGTGTAATCAATAGAACCTTGCCCTTGTCCCTTTGTAATAATTGATGTTGCTAAAAGAAATGTTCCAATCAAAAGTGATTTAAGTTGCATATGGCGTTGTTATTTATTTTTTCTTTTTATTCGAATAATTACTCAAAATAATATTTTTAACTATTTGAAGTTTAGTTCGATACGGCTTGCGAAAATAATAATCTAGCCAATTGAAAAACGCCATAAAGGGTTAAATGTTTATCAATTTAGACCAATTGAAATATATTCCTGACGATATGCTTCAACGGATTGACAAATGATAAAGCGTTGCTCTATTTGATTTCGATAAGAAGAATGGGCTTGTTAGCGAATTTTATAAAACTCCGAATCTTTATTCCAATGCGGCCACTTCTGGTTGTTGGATAAGCGCCAACCCAGATTGAAGAAAAGCTGAGCATCCTGTTTTAGTCCTTCGAGGTTATGCTCGCTGGCATTATAATGATCGGATGGTTTGTGGTAGGTATGCTTCCAGTAGAAGTCAATTAACTCCTGTGTTTTTACTTTGCCTAGTTCAGTTTGATGACTGTACCCTTTAGCAAACAGCGAGGGTACGCCGGCTTTGAGAAATGGTAGCTGGTCTGAGCGAAAAAACATTCCATTCTCGGGATTGGGGTCGTTGCAAATGTACCTACCCTGCTTTTGGGCCTCCTGGCCCAGCAATTGATCGAGTTCGGAGTGGCCCAAGCCTGTTACTGTTACGTCGGAAAAGCGACCTATCATAAGTATTACATCGTTATTAAAGCAGGCCACCGTTTTTTCAATGGGAAGGGGCGAATTGGCAACAAAGTATTCTGAACCAAGCATGCCAGCCTCTTCGGCAGTGGGCGAAAAGAATACAACCGAACGTTCGGGAGTTTTACCGACTGATTTGTATGCTTCGGCAATTGCAAGCATCCATGCAATTGCAGCAGCATTGTCCGATGCGCCATTGTAAATGCTGTCGCCATCAAAGGGTTTTCTTACCCCCAAATGGTCCCAATGTGCACAGTAAACAATCGATTCGGTGGGGTATTTCGAACCCTTAATGTACCCTGCCACGTTTTGCGAAACCGATTTCTTCCAGTCATTTTGCATTTGTATGCTAACATTTGCATTCAGCGCAATGGGTTTAAATCCTCGTTGGGAAGCCATTCGTTTCAGATGGTTGTAATTTAAACCCAGTTGGTAGAATAGTTTTTGGGCAGCACTTAGGGTTAGCCATCCCTGCAATTTGCATTTTTTGGTGAGAAGCGATTGGTCGTCGAGAAAAAAGTCGGGCCTATTAGTGCGGCCATTCACAACCCCCCAGGGGTAGCCGGCAGCAATATCTTCGTGAACAATAAGGCACCCTAGAGCACCCTGACGTTCAGCCTCTTCGAATTTGTAACGCCAACGACCGTAGTAAGTCATGGTTTCACCCTTGAAAAGCGTTGTGTCGCGCGAAACAAATCCAGGATCGTTTACAAGAACTACAAGAATTTTCCCACATAAATCGAGCCCTTCGAAATCGTTCCAGGCCCATTCGGGAGCATTAATTCCGAAGCCCGCAAATACTAATTGGGAGCCATTAATGTCTATTACATTTTCCAGCGATTGGCTCCATGCGGTATAATCAATCCCTGTTTTCAATTCAATCGTTGTTTTTGAAAGTCGAAGTGCCATTTTGCTGGGAAGGCTTGTAGTAATTTCCACTAGAGGTACTTTTTGAAGGAAACTGCTGCCAAATACAGGCTCTAATCCAATGGCTTCCATTCTTTCCTTTAAATAGCGAATGGTCCGTTCTTCGCCCGGTGAAAGCGGGGCCCGTCCCAAAAGGCTGTCCGAGGCCAGCACTTCAATATCTTTTGCCATTTTCTGAAGGTCAATACTATCATGGCCTAATTTAACCTTGCCGGTACACGAAACAATTGTTGAAAATATAATTGAGAGAAGAAAGAGTCGGCTAATCATGGGTTTCAATTTGGAGCATAAAATTATGTTTTTGTTTCACAAGTCGTACATGTTAACCCTTTTTCTTTTAAATTCGCCAAAAACCAGCTAAGTTTACCCATCGAAATTGGAACCCAAAACCCGTGGCCATGCGTATTCGACTTAAAATCAGGCAAAAAATACTGCTTTACATTTTAACCACATCGGCAGTGTTGTATATTGTAGCCATTGGCTATATAGTAAATTCTTCGAGGAGGACTCTTCTCAACGATGCCATTCGCAATGCACACCTAAATGCGAGACTTTCAGCAAAAGAGATTGAGAACCATTTCGAGCGCGATTTGGCTGTTACCCGCACATTAACTCAAGCCTTCAGCATATATAGGGAATTACCTGCCAAGCAGTGGCAAGAACTTTTTGCTAAAATGTACAAGCCCGTTTTGGATGGAAATAAGCATGCCTATTCGCTCTGGGATAGTTGGGAGTTTTATGGTTTTATACCAAATTATTCTAAAGATTATGGGCGGTTTTGTATCACCACCTGGCGCGAGGATGGTAAAATTAATGAAACCACTGAGGAGCGAAGCCTAAATGGCGACCCCGATAAGTATGGAACCTTTAAAAAGGGCAATCAGGAAGGGCTCTGGGAGCCTTACTACGATGAGGGCCTGCAAGGAAAAAGCGAACGAATTCTTATGACAACCATAGCGTCGCCCATACAAATCGATGGAAAGTATATGGGGCTTATAGGGCTCGATATTGGTCTCAATGAATTGCAGGAAATTATTGCGAAGATTGAACCCGTTGAGGGTAGTTACGCATTTCTTGTATCATCTTCGGGGCTTATTGCTGCTCACAGAGATGGGGCATTGATAAATAAACCCTTGAATGATATTTTAGGCCATTCGTTCGAAACTAATAGGGTTGGTGAAGTTGTGAGTAAGGGTGAGTTTATAGGATTCTACAGGAACGATGATAAGGGCATTGAATACTATACCTGTTTCGCCCCCATTCGGGCAGGCAACTCCTACTCGGCGTGGTCGTTGGCTTTAAATATACCGGTTGGGGTTATAACCCAAAATGCCGACGAAAATCTGTATACTTCGCTTATTGCCGGTATAATTGGACTTTTTGTAATAGTAATAGTTTTAATAATTGTTGCAAATACGCTCACTAAGCCCATTGGGCTTATAACAAGGGTGCTTCGCAGGTTAAGCAAAGGTGAAATTGCTAGCGATATGCAGTTCGAATTGAAGACCGGCGATGAAATTGAGGATATGGCTTCGGCTCTGAATACCTCTATTGATGGGCTAAACAGAAAGTCGCTTTTTGCACAATGCATTGGGCAGGGTGCGCTCGAAGTTAATTTTGATCCGTTAAGCGACGACGATGCGTTGGGTAAATCGCTAATGGATATGCGCGATAGCCTGAAAAGGGCTAAAGAAGAGGAAACCCTTAGGGTAATTGAGGACAAAAAACGCAGTTGGGCCAATGAGGGCACTGCCCGTTTTGCCGAAATTCTCCGAAAGAATAGCGATGACCTAACCAATTTGGCCGATGAGATTATTCGAAGTATAACCAAGTACCTCGATGCTAACCAGGGAGCCATTTTTCTGCTGAATGAAGAGGAGAAAAACCATCATTTCCTAGAATTGTCAGCCACCTATGCATGGGATCGTAAAAAGCATCATAGTATGACTCTCGAGTTGGGCGAAGGCCTTGTAGGAGCTTGCGCCATTGAGGGTGAAACCATTCAGCTTACTGAGGTTCCCGACGATTACATTACCATTTCATCGGGTTTGGGCGAAGCAAATCCCCGTTGCATTTGCATTGTTCCCCTTAAGCACGACGATAAAGTATTGGGCGTTATCGAGTTGGCATCGTTCAATCTGATTGAACCATACCAAATTGAGTTTCTCGAACGTATGGGCGAGAGCATTGCAGCATCCATTTCAATGGTTCGAATCAATGCACGAACCAAAATGCTTTTAAACCAATCGCAGCAACAGGCCGAAGAAATGCAGGCACAGGAAGAGGAGATGCGGCAAAACATGGAGGAGTTGCTTGCTACTCAGGAAGAGATGGCTCGAAAGGAGCGCGAAATGAATTCCACAATGGAGGCTATTAGCGGAATGGGAATGCTGTTAGAATACGATTTTAAAGGGATTATAATAAGCGTAAACAGCAAGTTTTGTGAAGTAATTGGCTATTACAAGGATGAACTTATTGGCCAGCATCACAGCATTCTTTTCGATTCTCAGGATGAGTTGAATTCTGAAAGGTATGGTAAATTTTGGGGCAATATGCGTAATGGAGTACCCTTTGAAGGAATACTCAAAAGGCGCACTAAGAATGGTTCTGAAATTACAGTTAAAGGACTTAGTTACCCTATTTTTACTGAAGATGGATTACCCCAAAAAATTATTGAATTAACGGTTGATGTGTCTGATATTGTAAAGGAGTAACTACAACCCAAGAAGCATTTTTTCGGGGTTGCCACCATCTATTAGTAGCCGTTCGGGGTTTTCAATCAGATTTTTAACGGTTACAACAAATCCAACCGAATCGCGGCCATCAATTATGCGGTGGTCGTAACTCATGGCAATGTACATCATGGGGCGTATTTCCACTTTGCCGTTAACGGCAATTGGGCGGTCCACAATGTTATGCATTCCCAGTATTCCCGATTGTGGCGGGTTGATAATTGGAGTCGATAGCAACGACCCAAAAACACCGCCATTGGTAATGGTAAATGTTCCCCCTTCGAGGTCGCTGGGCGATATTCGTCCTGCACGCGCCTTTTCGGCAATTACTGAAATTTGCTGCTCAATTTCGGGAAGGGTAAGGGTTTCAACGTTGCGAAGAACAGGAACCATTAACCCCTTTGGGGTTTGAACTGCAATGCCTATATCGATGAAATTGGGCGAAACTATTTCGTCGCCCTCAATGCGCGAGTTTACCAAAGGGTACTGCTTTAGGGCCATGGCTACTGCGCTGGTAAAGAACGACATGAATCCGAGTTTAACGCCATACTTGTTGCGGAAAGCATCCTGATAGGCTTGCCTTATACGCATAATGGCACTCATATCTACCTCGTTAAAGGTAGTGAGCATGGCAGTTTCGTTTTTCACGGCAACGAGTCGTTGGCTCAATTTTTTACGCAGCTGACTCATTTTTACCCGTTCCTCTTTTCTGCTAGCAGCAGGTTTGGCTTTTGGGGTAGTTGTTGCTTTTCCGTGCGAAAGAACAGCATCCACATCGGCCGATGAAATGCGGCGCAGACCATTAATTATATCATCAACGCACAGGCTGTGCTCCTTCATCATCTCCCTGGCAATGGGCGATACTTTCACCTTATCGGCTTCAACCTTATCTACCTTAACTTCGGGTTTTGTAACTTTAGGTGCTGTATCCTCTTTAACAACCGGTTTTGTTTCCAATGTAGGAGTTTCTACTTCATCTTTTGTTTTTTTAGCTCCGGCAGTTTTTTTCCCTGCGGTGTCGATTGTACAGGCCACCTGGTTAACCTTAACAGTGGTTCCACTGGGAACAAGAATCTCGATGATTCCTTCGGAACTGGCCAGCAGCGGTAGGGTTGCCTTTTCCGATTCAACTTCGGCTATTTCTTGGTCCTTTTCGATCCACGAGCCATTATCGACCAGCCATTTGGCTAATTCAACTTCAGATATCGATTCTCCTGGACTGGGTATGCGGATTTCAATTTTCATTTTTATGTCGTTTGTCGTTTGTCGGTTGTCAGTTGCTTGCCCTGAGTCTCTCGAAGGGTCGGTTTTCGGTTCTCAGCTCTCAGTTGCCGGTTATCAGTTGTCCCTGCCCGCATGACGCCCGCCTGAACGATTCAGTCGGGCAGGCAGTCAGGCAGGGGTTCTCTGCCAGCAGTTGGCAGTCTTCGTTCTTCCGACTTCCGTCTTTAATAACTCAATAACTCAATAACCCAATAACCCAATTACTCCTCCCCCTACAAAAGTTCATGTTGCGCTTTGCGTTCTTGTTTTCGGCTCCCTACTTCGCATTGCAATCCGCAGTAACGGTTTTTCAGTTCGCAGTCGCACTTACGGAATACTTTTCCAATTATTTCTTCCTGTTCCTGCGCATGAAGCTTACTTAAGCCCACAGCCGGACTACCACTGGCGTTACGCGATACGAGTTCGATAGGTATTGTGGTGAACTGATAGCGAACGAAGTTCCAGGCACCCATATTGCGCGGTTCCTCCTGAACCCAAAGCCATTTTATGGCATTGGGGTATTGTTTAAGCGCTTCCTGAACTTGCTTTTGCGGAAATGGGTAAAGCTGTTCAATTCGAATAATTGCAAGGTCGCGGGCTTCGAGTTCGTTTTTGCGCTGAAGCAGGTCGTAGTATATTTTTCCGGTGCAGAAAACTACCCTTAAAACGCTTTTATTGTTCACATTGGAGTCGTCAATAACCTCATGGAATGTGGTACCTTCGAGCAGTTCGTTGGTTCCCGATATGCACTGCGGATGGCGCAGAATGCTTTTGGGAGTGAAAACCACAAGGGGCGTTCGAAACTCACGAATAACCTGACGCCGTAGGGCGTGAAAGAAATTGGCAGGAGTGGTGATATTGGCAATTTGCATGTTGTTGCGGGCGGCAAGGGTTAAAAACCGTTCCATGCGTGCGCTCGAATGCTCTGGGCCCTGCCCCTCGAAGCCGTGTGGTAAAAGTAGCGCTAGCCCCGACATGAGCCCCCATTTGTCCTCGGCTGAGCTGAGATACTGGTCGATGATTACCTGAGCCACATTGTGAAAATCGCCAAATTGAGCCTCCCAAATGGTAAGCCCGTTGGGCATTCCCAATGAGTAGCCGTACTCGAATCCCATTACTCCATACTCCGAAAGGAGGCTGTTAAAAACGTGGAATGGAGCCTGCTTACTGCTAATATTTTGTAGAGGATAGTACTTCTCCTCAGAATTTTTTATTGAATATGCCGAATGGCGGTGGGAAAAAGTTCCGCGTTCGCAATCCTGTCCGCTCAAACGAACCGAATGCCCCTGCTCCAGAAGTGTTCCGTAGGCCAAGAGTTCAGCCATGGCCCAATCGACCTGCCCCGATCTAATCAATGCGCCTCTGTCCTCAACAAGTTTCACAAGTTTCTTAAAAAACTCCTTATTTTCGGGTAGGGTGGTAAGCGATTTGGCTACATTTGAAAGTATTTTGGGGTTGACACCTGTGGGCAGCGATTGCTCAAAATCGGGTTGGGTTGAATAGCGGTACTTTTTCCAAATATCGGGCAGGAAGCGGACAATTTTAACCTTTTTCATCTGCTGTGCCAACTCGTATTTCTGCTCCATAACCGAGTTAATGTCGGCTACAGTTTTCTTCGCGAATTCCTCGTCAATTAGGCCCTGCAAAATAAGTTGTTTCGAATATAATTCCCTAACCGAAGGGTGATTGGCAATGGCATCGTAAAGGGTTGGCTGGGTAAAGCGGGGTTCATCGCCCTCGTTGTGGCCATAGCGCCGGTACCCCAGAATGTCGATAAAAACGTCGGTGTGAAAAGTTTGACGATACTCAATCGCCAGTCGGATGGTATGAATAAGCGCCTCTGGGTCATCGGCATTCACATGAAAAATGGGCGATTTGGTAACTTTGCCAATATCGGTACAGTAAGTGCTGCTTCGCGCATCGAGGTAATTGGTGGTGAAACCCATCTGGTTGTTGGTTACCAAATGTATGGTTCCGCCCGTTTTATACCCCTCGAGCTGCGACATTTGTATGGTTTCGTAAACAACACCCTGACCGGCAATGGCGGCATCGCCATGAATAATAACGGGTATGGTACGTTTAAAGTCGCCTTTGCAATAGTTTTCGGTAAGCGCACGGGCTAAACCAACCGCAACAGGGCCAACCGTTTCGAGGTGCGATGGGTTAGGTACAAGGTTTAACCGAACCTCCCTGCCGCTATGGGTTTTTACCTTATTGTTGAATCCTAGGTGGTACTTTACATCGCCCAGCGCACCGTCGTCCTCGTAGCCTTCGGCTAAAAATTCGTTGAAAAGGCTTTCCCACGGTTTTTGCATTATATTGGCTAAAACGTTAAGCCTTCCGCGGTGCGCCATGCCAATAACCACTTCCTCAACACCCAACTGGGCGCCATGCTCAATAAGGGCATCCATGGCAGGAATAAGCGCCTCAATACCTTCGAGCGAGAAACGTTTCTGTCCAACAAATTTACGGTGTATAAACTGTTCGAAACCAACAGCCAGGCTTATGTGATGAAAGAAATGCTTTCTTTCGTCGGGGCTAAAAGATGTTGAGTTTTTCGACGATTCGATACGTTTCTGAAGCCATTCAACTACCTCGGGATCGCGAATGTACATGTACTCGGCACCAATCGACTGGCAGTATGTTGCTTGCAGGTGCGCAACAATATCGCGCAGTTTGGCCTTGCCAATACCAATCTGTTTGCCTGCTTCAAATTCCATATCGAGTTGCTGCTCGCTTAACCCAAAGTTTACCAAATCGAGGGTAGGGGAGTACTTGCGGCGGGTTCGAACGGGATTGGTTTTTGTAAACAGGTGGCCACGCTTTCGGTAGGCATCAATTAGGTTAAGTACTTTGAATTCGGTATCGAGGTTCTCGTCGAACGAGCGATTGTAGTTGGCCAGTGCAAAATCGAACCCTTTAAAAAACTGCTGCCAATCGTTGCTTACAGCATTGGGGTTTGTAAGGTACTCTTTATAAATATTTTCGAGAGCTTGCGGGTCGATATTGCTAAGGTAGCTGTGCTTATCCATAGTTCGTTTAAGGGCTCAAAAATTTGTTTAAGCAAATTATTACATTTTTCAGAGTTCAACAACTAAAACGATTGAATGTTTTGCCTTATATGAGTTTTTAAACCAAATTTATCCCATTCACTTCTCATATTTCCCATTTCGTCACACATTGTTTGTGTCGTTTTTTCTTGCAGAGTAGGTTTGCAGTATATTTAAATACTACAACCTATGGAGCAGGATTTGCTTTCGAAAAGCCGTGTAACAAACCTTAAAACAGACAGTATTATGAGATTTTCCGAAATTCTTTTTGCTTTTACCTTTCTTTTTAACTTAAACTTGCATAGCCAAGCGGTAACCCAAACCATCAGCAGTGTGGTTATGGATAGGTAAACGCGAATAACCCTGCCCGGAGCAAACGTTATTCTAACCAGTTCCGATCCAATTCGTGGAACAACTACCAATGAGCAGGGGTCATTCCGTATTGACAATGTGGAAGTTGGCCGTGTAAGCATTAAGGTTACATTTGTTGGTAAATAGGTTGTTGCGATGAATAATATAAATCTTCAGGGAGGAAAGGAAATGGTTCTTTCCGTTTAAATGGAAGAGTTGGTGATGCAGGTAGATGAGGTGATAATTACTCATACAGTAGATAAAACCAGTTCGTTGAACCGAATGGCCACTGTTAGTGCTTGTGGTTTTACTGTTGATGAAACCGAACGCTATGCAGGTAGCCGCAACGATACTGCCTGAATGGCAGCCATTTTTGCTGGTGTAGTAGGGGTCGACTACTCGCGAAACGAAATCATCATCCGTGGAAATTCGCCAATGGGCCTGCTTTGGCACCTCGATGGGGTGGATATTCCCAGCCCTAACCACTGGGGTTACTCTGGGTCGACGGGTGGACCTGTAAGCATGCTAAACAATACCCTGCTCGAAAACTCCGATTTATACACGGGAGCATTTCCTGCAGAATATGGTAACGCCACTTCAGGGGTTTTCGATTTGCGAACGCGCAATGGAAATAATGAGAGGTACGAGTTTCTGGGGCAAATAGGTTTCAAGGGCTTCGAATTGGGTGCCGAGGGTCCCATTCTTCGCTCAAAAGGTTCATCGTTTCTAATAAATTACCGTTACTCAACCATGGGTGTTTTCGATGCGCTGGGAATGGACTTCGGAACGGTGGGAGTTCCTTACTACCAAGACTTTTCCCTTAAACTGAACTTGACCAGCACGGTTCTTGGTCACATATCCATTTTTGGATTGGGTGGTCTTAGCGATATTGAAATTTGGAACAGCCGCAAGAACCCCGACGATGTGAATTTCTATACAGAGGATGGTATGGACATAACCACAGGTACCGATATGGGTGTAGTTGGAGCTTCGTCGCATTACACCATTAACCCAAATACTTACCTCGAATTTACACTGGCTGCCATGGGGCAGAGGGGTTATTCCGAAGTTTATACGTTAAGTTTAACCTTTCAGAAGTTTCGTTTCTACGAGAATGTAACCATCGATAATCGGATTTCGGCTTTGGCCCTTATTAATCACCGTTTCAATGCAAAGCATTCGCTTAAAGGGGGTATGGGTGCAAAAATGCTGCTCAGCAATTTTTACGATAGGGTTGGCGCAAGGAGTTCGACGAATATCGCAACCAGCTCGTTTTGAAGTTACTACTTGGCTGGTACAGCCATACATTCAATGGCAGTTCAGACCAACCGACAGGCTTACCCTAAACACGGGTATTCATTACAACCATTTCACGTTTAATGGCAGCGGAGCGCTCGAACCCCGTTTGGGTCTTCGTTATGGGTTGGCACCCAAGCATGCTGTTTGTTTAGGGTATGGATTGCATAGCCAGGTTTCGCCCCTTTTCGCATATTTCTTTCAGAAAGCCAACAACGATGGAGCCTACACCCAAACCAACCTCGATTTGGGCTTAACCAAAAGTCATCATTTTGTAGTGGGCTACGATTATCAGTTGAATGCTTTTACACGATTGAAAATGGAAGTTTACTACCAAAGTTTGTTCAATGTTCCCATCGATGCGCAGGAAAGGAATGCTTTTTCGATGCTAAACAATGGGGCTAGTTTCGTTTTTGAAATGCCCGAATATTTAGTGAACAAAAGTAAGGGTGAAAATTATGGAATAGTACTAACCATTGACCGCTTTCTTAATATAAGGATTCTACTTTCTGCTAACCGGTTCGCTGTTCGGATCGAAGTACAACGGAAGCAATGGTAAGGGGTTCAATTCGGCATTAAATAACAACTATGTTGTTAACGGGCTAATTGGCAAGGAGTTCTATTTTGGAAGGAATAATCCCAAAGCTAAGCGGTCGCTCTCTATCGACCTGAAAAGCCTGATTGCCGGAGGTAAGCGAACCACTCCTTGGACGGCTGTACTAAACCCTGCCATACAGGAGTACGAGCATAATTGGGACTACAATAGGGCATTCGCAATAAAGTTGCCTTACTGCAATAAAACCGATTTGAAAATAACTTACCGCTCCAATAAAAAGGGTATTACACAGGAGCGGGGTATTGAAATAACCAACCCGCTGAATAACGAAAATATTCAGAACCAAAGTTTTAATAAGTATACAGGCAATGCAAAGGACGTTTATCAAACCCAGTTAATGTTAATACCCCAGTATCGTATCATTTTTAACGCTAATATATTTCGCACATTTTTGCATTATTCTTTTAAATCTTAAAAAATGTTAAAAGGGTTGCATTTGCAACTAAAATGTTGCTACCTTTGCCCCGATTAACTTTTTAGGGGTGCCTTAATACAAGGGCTGAGATTATACCCTCTGAACCTGATCTGGGTAATGCCGGCGAAGGAAAAAGAGTACATGCCAATCTTCAGTAATTCAACCCCTTTTTATGGTTTTTTCGAACTTGCTGGTCAACTGGCTCGTAACACCTTTGGCTAATTAAGTTCAATAATGAATTATTAACCACTAAAAGGACTTTTACAAATGCGAAATTTTTTTGTGCTTCTTCTGATGCTTTCAGGCTTTTTGCTTGCAGCATCGAATCCCGAAACATCAACATCGATTACCGGAAAGGTTGTTGACGAGCAAAACCGACCCCTTGCTGGGGTAAATGTTACCATAGAGGGTTCTCTAGTTGGAGTGGCCACCAGTTCGAATGGTACATTTTTTCTGAACCTTAAACAGGGCAACTACTCCCTGACCTTTACTTATATTGGTTATAAGAAGAAAAACCTACAGGTTCAGGTTCCCATGCAAAGCGAACTGAAAGTTACCATGGAGGTCGATCCCATTATGGCTGAGGAGGTTATTGTAAGCGCAACCCGCGCATCGGGGCGCATGCCAATTGCCTACACCAATATTCCCAAAGAGGAGTTGAAAAGTTTGAATAGCGGGTTCGATATTCCTTACCTGCTCGAGCTTTCTCCCTCGGTTGTGGCAACCTCCGAAGGGGGCACAGGCGTTGGCAATACTGCCATCCGCATCCGCGGAACCGATATGACCCGCATAAACGTAACCGTTAATGGCATTCCGCTCAACGACTCGGAGTCGCACGGGGTTTACTGGGTCAACATGCCCGATTTTGCCTCGTCGGTCGATAATGTTCAAATTCAGCGTGGAGTTGGCACATCGACCAATGGCGCTGCTGCCTTTGGGGCAACGGTTAACTTTCAAACTGTTACCCTCGAGCCAAAAGCGTACGCCAATGTTGAGGGCATGGCGGGATCGTTTGGTACTTTAAAAACTAATGCCCGTGTAGGAACTGGGTTAATTAACGATGCGTTCAGCTTCGAGGGGCGTTACAGCAGCCTGCAATCGAATGGCTATATCGACCGTGGTTGGTCCGACCACAAATCGCTATTTGCAACCGGTGCTTGGCATAGGCAAAACAGTTTGCTCCGTTTCAACCTAATTCATGGCGAGCAGCACACCGGGATTACCTGGGTGGGAACACCAAGCGATAGCTTGAAAACTAACAGACGCTTCAACCCTGCCGGAATGTACAGCGAGGGTGGAGTTGTAATGTTTTACGATAACGAGAGCGACAATTACACCCAAACCCACTACCAGCTGCTTTACAGCCAGCAACTTTTGGCTGGTTTCACATTCAACCTAAACCTACACTACACAAAAGGCGATGGTTTTTACGAGCAGTATAAGCCAAACCAAAGTTTCAGCAAGTACGGTTTACCTGCGCTTACCATTGGCGGCGAAACCTACTCGCGAACCGATTTAATTCGCCAAAAATGGCTCGACAACCACTTTTATGGTTCAATAGTTTCGGTAAACTATAGGCAGAGTGGCATTTCTGCATCGTTTGGAGGTGGTTGGAACCGGTACGATGGCGATCATTTTGGGAAAATTCTTTGGACCAAAGTGAATGCCTCAATACCTAAAAATTACGAATGGTATCGCAATACCAGCATTAAAACCGACATGAACCTGTTTGCTAAGGCAACTTGGGAGCTTACCAACTCGCTTTCGGTTTTTGGAGATATACAATTTAGGGGTATTGGCTACAAAATGAGTGGCCCCGACGACGATTTGGCGCCGCTCGACCAGCAGCATAGGTGGCAATTCTTAAATCCAAAGACAGGCCTTTCATATTCTATTAATTCAAGTAATAATGCTTACTTTTCCTTTGGAGTGGCCAATCGCGAACCTGCCCGAGCCGACATAAAGGATGCTATGAAATGGGGAAGTTCGCATACCCCCAAAGCCGAAAGGCTTTACGACTTTGAATTGGGCTATACCTTCAAAACCCAACAAATGGCATTGGGTGCAAATGCTTATTACATGTATTACAAGGACCAACTGGTACTAACCGGCAAATTGAGCGAAGTGGGCTATGCGCTTATGGAAAACGTTGCGAAAAGTTACCGAAGAGGTGTTGAGTTATCGTGGGCTGTGCTTCCGGCCAATTGGCTAAAGTGGAGCGGTTCGGCAACCTTTAGCGAGAATAAAATCATCGGTTTTATTGAGTATGTCGATCAGTTCGACAATGATAACGACTGGAATCCCATCGATCAACGGGTTACCAACTTGGGTAGCACCAACATTTCGTTTTCGCCATCGGTGGTTGCAAGTAGCCAGCTAAGGGTTGAACCATTAAAGGGCTTAGGGCTTACTTTTATTTCGAAATATGTGGGCAAGCAGTACCTCGACAATACTTCGAACGCCACACGAATGCTCGATGCTTACTTGGTTAATAACATAAAGGCAGACTACCTTTTAAGGGTTGGCGGTTTAGCAAATATGCGCTTGGAAGTATACGTTAACAACTTACTAAACGAGAACTACATTGCCAACGGCTGGGTTTACCGTGCCGCCTTTGCTAATGGCGCACCCGATTACCGCGAGGATGGCATGTACCCTCAGGCAGGAATTAACTTTATGACCCGATTAGCGGTGGAGTTTTAGTACAATTATTAAACGCAACGACGCTAAGAAAAAAAATTAACAAACGACATAAATAAGTTATTGCGCCTTAGCGTCTTTGCGTTTAAAACAAAAAGAAATGTTAATCTGGCTACAAGAAAACTACATAGAGGTAATCGGGGCTATTATTGGTCTCGTTTACCTTTTTCTCGAAATAAGGCAGAGCATTTGGCTGTGGCCTTTTGGCTTGGCAACATCGGCATTATACATTTACATATTTTTTGTATCGAAGTTTTATGCCGACATGGGCTTGCAGGGTTACTACGTAATAATTAGCGCCTACGGATGGTGGCATTGGCTTTACGGTGGCAAAAAGGAAAAAATCGACTCGCTTCCTGTGTCGCATTTAAGCCTTCGGTTGGGAGTTTGGCTATTTCTTGTAAGCGTTGCTATATTTGCAGCCATTGCGTACTTTCTTGTAACCCACACCGATTCGCCTGTTCCCTATGGCGATGCTTTTACTACCGCTTTTAGCATTGTTGCAACCTGGATGCTTGTACGAAAAATTTTGGAAATGTGGTGGATTTGGATTGTTGTAAATGCCGTTTCGCTTGCGTTGTACTTGCACAAAGGATTATATCCCACTACAGTTCTGTTTGTTTTTTATACAGTCATGAGTTTTATTGGGTATTTGCAATGGAAAAGGAGTATGTTAAAAGAAAATAACAATTACTTGCCATCATAAAAAATCTCACGCAAAGTTGCGTTTTAATAAAGGTTTTTTTATTAGCAATAATCAACGAATTAAAAGCGCTTTGTGTATAATTTTTGGTTTGTTAGAATCGGATTATTCTAATGACAATAGATTAGACAGCAAAGTGAAAAAACTTAAAAAGTTTTTTTTTGCGACCTTTGCGCCTTTGCGAGAAAGAAACCATGCAGTTCAATTTTATTCTGAATTTAAAATTTTACAGATATTGAGAATAGACAATGAAAACACACCATGAGCAGGTGCAAAAGAAGTAAATTGTAGAAAAATTTATACCTGATGAAAACAGTAATTCTCGCTAACGGTAAATTTCCCGAAAATTCAATTCCTTTAAAATTAATAAGGGAAGCCAACCAAATTATATGCTGCGATGGTGCTGCAGTAAAACTCGAGAAATTTGGGCTTTCGCCCAATGCCATTGTGGGCGATTTAGATACGATTTCCAACGAGCTGAAAGAGAAATACTCCGACCGCCTCTACCATTTCCCCGATCAGAATAGTAACGACCTTACCAAGGCCGTAAACTGGTGCAAAAACAAGAACATTAATAACATTATAATTCTTGGGGCCACTGGTATGCGCGAGGATCATGCTTTAGGAAACATTGGTCTACTCTGCTCCTATGCAAAAGTGGGAGTTAATGTTGAAATGGTAACCGACTACGGAGTATTCACCCCCATTTTACAACCTATGCGGTTAGGAAGTTTCAAAGGGCAAGCCGTTTCCATTTTTTCGCCCCGAAACGAAACTCGTGTTACCAGTCAGAATCTGGAGTACCCCTTAAACAATCTGCAAATATCCGATTTATGGATGGGCACTCTAAATATAAGTTTAGGTAACTGGTTCGAACTCTCTTTCAATCCGGGGCCTTTAATTGTATTTCAATCGCATAAATAAACCAAATAACAAGGAGTAGTTTTTCACGCAGAGGCGCGAAGCCGCAGAAAAATAAATTGCGACTTAGCACCTCTGCGTGAAATAGTATTAGCAATAAAGCCTGCTTCTTGGCGCCTCTGCGCGAAGTAGTTTTAGTAACAAAAGAAAAGACCCCGAATTACCGGGGGTCTTCACTTTTTGAACAAACAAGGGCATTAACCAATCACGGTTACCCAGCCATGCTTGTCCTCTAAATCGCCGTACTGAATTCCTACGAGGGTTTCGTATAACTTTGTGGATATAGGACCTGGCTGACAGTCCTTGCAAAAGCGGTAAACTTTGCCTGTATCAATATCGTTAATTTCGCCAATAGGCGAAATAATTGCAGCGGTTCCGCATGCACCAACCTCCTCAAAGGTTTCGAGTTCGTCTACTGCTACGGGGCGGCGTTCAACCTGAAGACCTAAATCTAGGGCCAACTCAATAAGGCTCATATTGGTAATCGATGCTAAAATAGAGGTTGACTTGGGGGTAATGTACGTATTGTCTTTTATAGCAAAGAAATTGGCTGCGCCAATCTCGTCGATGTACTTTTTCTCGCACGAATCGAGGTACATGGGTGCGCTATAGCCTGCCTTCTGGGCCTTTACCGTACCCCTGAGACTTGCTGCGTAGTTGCCTCCCACCTTAAAGGTACCCGTACCAAGGGGCGCAGCACGGTCGCTGTCGCGAACTATGGCAATTTTCACAGGGTTAAATCCTTCTTTAAAATATGGACCAACGGGCGAAACGAATACTACAAAAGTGTACTCTTTGGCAGGGCGTACCCCTACTTCGGAACCGCTACCAATAAGCATAGGGCGTATATAGAGCGACGCACCGGTTCCGTGTGGTGGAACAAATTTTTCGTTGAGCATAACCGCTTTTTTAACCGCCTCAAAAAATAGTTCCGAAGGAACCTGAGCCATAAGAACTCCATCGGCAGATCGCTGAAGACGCTTTGCATTTTCCTCCCAGCGGAACAAACGAATTTTATTATCGTTTCCACGGTAGGCCTTCATGCCTTCAAATGCTTCTTGTCCGTAATGTAGGCAGGTAGCTGCTATGTGAAGGGGAATATACTCTGAGTCTGAAATCTCCAGTTCGCCCCATTTACCATCTTTATACGTGCAACGTACGTTGTAGTCGGTTTTAATGTAACCAAATGGTAAGCTTTTCCAATCGAGTTGCTGCATAGTATATAAGTTTTAGTATTGTGTTTTATTACCGGCAAAGTTACTTTTATTATATAACTCCGAAAACGTTTTTTACCTGTTATGGGACAGGTTCGCATATTCGATTCGGCAACCTACAAAATGTTTAACTACCATATGTTAATTTTGCTGTATCTTGCTTTAGTAAACGAACTAAACCGCTGTAAATAATTGGATAACTAGTTTGAAGTTACCGGGGAGTTTCAAAAAAATGCTCAACTGCAACAGCAAAAAATTCTAAAGAATTGGTAGCCGCATAGTTTCTAAAAGTGGTGTTTTCGCCGCTTATAATTAGGTCAATTTCCAACTTCGATATTTTGGCAAAACGATCCATTTCATCATCTACTACAGGTTCAAAGTGGTTTAACCCCCAATAAACTGAACAGTTATTATAAATCCGTTTAGGACATTATT
>CAYZNN010000026.1:0-47858 GCA_964479665.1 uncultured Rikenellaceae bacterium
AAAGGCATCGGGCGAGTAAAATAATTACAAAGGAAAAGGCTGGTGGAAGCCAGCCCCTGGCAGGTTGCTCCCCAGCAGAGCCTGCTTCCGCTACTTGACTTCCAAGTATCACATTAATTGGAATACGTTGGCTGTTGTACGGAAAATAAAAAGCATTAGAAATGTTTATTAGAGATAATATCGTCTAAAAAAAGCATTAGAAATGTTCATTACGCCTTAAATTTAACAAATGTATTACTTTTAAGGGGCCTAAAGCCCCTTATTTTTTATTCGTTAAGGCTATGTTTAGCAATAAAGATTATCCATATTCGCTTATCCTTCGAAGAGTATCGAAGTCCTTTATAGTAAATATTTTTCCCTGAATATCGATTACTTCGTCTTCTTTAAACTTTTTAAGCATTCGAACAACCGATTCGGTTGACATTTTAGTCAATTCACCTAGTTCTTTTCGGGAAAGGTCGAGTTCAAAAGAATCCTGTTTGAATATTTTTTCAGAAAGGCAAAGAAGTATATCTGCTAAACGACCATATAGCTGCTTGTGAGTTAAGCAGTAGAACCTGCCAAATATTTGATGGGCATTTGCACAAAGCGTGTCTATTATTCTGGTAGCAAATGCAGGATTTCTTTTAATTATTTCCCTTAAAATTTTTATATCTACTAAAATAGCCTTAGTATCTTTATAAGCCATAGCTGAATAGGGGAAAACTGTATTGCCTTCGAGAATTGCAGTAAGTGCAATAAAATTGCCTGATGGAATAATTTTCAGAACAAGAATATCAGAACAACGATCCAGAAATACCTTGGCTAGCCCGTCAGAAACATGTATTACATAGGAAGCAGGAGTACCATGCTTGCATATTACTTCCCCTTTTTTGTATATAACCTGAATGAGGCTCTGGCTTAGCAGCTCCGTTTCCTCTTTTGTTAACAAGTCGAATATTGGACAATTCATTGAGCTAACCGTGCATGCTGTTATATAGGAACTCATAGTTTTAGTGTGTTTTTTTAATTGATTCACATCAGCTATTTAATTGCTTTATTTTGAAAAATAAAGCGACTTTAAAAAAGTGCAATATACTAATAAATGTAAAAATTAAACAACAAATTTGCAATTGTTAGTTGAATAACAGATAAGGGTAAGGCTACTTAAATTGTAAGTGAACAAAAAATTTTTAATTACTTAAATTAATCGATTATGAAAACCTATTTGAGAATTATCGTATTGTTGGCATTAGTTCCAATTTTTGCCATTACTGGCTGTAAAAAAGATGAAGATGTAGCTAATAAGCATCAGATTGTTGTTGACTATTTAAAGGCAAACTCGCTAGATTTGAGTAATGTTTTATCTGCTACAACTGGATGGGCAATATCGGCCTCTGCTTTAAACACAACACTGGCCGATTACTACATTATCGACTTACGTTCAGCAACCGATTTTGCAGCAGGACGCATTCAGGGTGCTGTTAATTCAACTTTGGCCAATGTGGTTACAACTGCTAAGCAGGCACCAGCAGGTAAAAAAATTATGCTTGTTTGCTACACAGGTCAAAATGCTACCTATGCATTGGCAGCTTGCAAATTGAGCGGTCTTACAAATGTGTTCTTTTTAAAGTGGGGTATGAGTGCATGGAACTCTTCCCTCGACAGGTGGACAGCTAAAATTGCGAATTTAACTAATTCAAATATTGTTGCCCCAGCCTCTTTCGCAGCAAATGTGGAGCACACCAAATTACCATTGGTTGACAATACCTCCGACGATGCACGCACCATACTCGATGCTCGTATTGCAGCTGTACTTGCCGAGGGTTTGAAAAGCGTTGACGCTGAAACCCTTTTAGCAACTCCAGCCGATTATTTTATTAACAACTATTGGACTGCACAGAATGTTGCCGAAAATGGTAACATGAACGTGGTTGGTGCATTCAGAATTAATCCGTTAACACTGGCAGCCAATGAGTTTAGGTATTTAAACCCCGACAAAAAGATTGTAACCTACTGCTGGACAGGTCAAACCTCGGCAGCTATTACGTTCTACCTAAGGGTGTTAGGTTACGATGCGCATAGCCTCCTTTTTGGTGCTAACTCAATGTGGAACAGCAGTTTAAGTTCGAACAAATGGCCTGAAGGGCAGCAGAACCTTCCTTTGGTTACACAGTAATTTGAAAGCATATTAAGTTAAGCAGAATGTTGGTGTTAACACCAACATTCTGTTTAAACCACAAGAAATGGAATAGTGAATTATGAAGGATACATTACTTAAAGTCACATTTTGTGCGTTATTTGTATGTATTGCACAATCAACCCGATCGCAGGGATGTGCCGAGCCAAAAGGAGGTGATGGAATTACTGTTTTTGGTTTCTTGCAGCCCCAATTCGAAACCAAATTTCTTAAAAACAGTACGGATTACTCGTTCAGTTTTAACAGAGCACGCATTGGGGTTACCGGCGAAGTCCCCTACGACTTTTTATATTATGCTGTAATAGAGGCTAGTGCATTTAAAGATTCTACACCTTTTTTGCTCGATGCCTTTGTTTCTTATACTCGCTATAAGTGGGCAAAAGTTTCAATGGGCCAATTCAAGTCGCCTTTTACGCTCGAAATGGCTACTCCTTGCTCAGATTTGAATTCAATTTACAGATCATCGGCTGTAAACAATTTAGTAAGTCCCGACAGGGATCTAGGGATAATGATTTCAGGTTCAGTATGGAATGATCGGTTCAGTTACGCTGTGGCACTTACCAATGGAGTTGGAAAAGGAAAGTTCGATAACAATAATGGTAAAACATTTCATAGCCGCATTCAGGTAAGCCCCTTCGAATTTATTAAAATTGGTGGAGGGCTTCAGTATGGTACTCATCCGCCATTTGTTGATTCAATTGCAACCGAGGATAAAAGATTTAGATGGGCTGCCGATGTGCAGATGAATTACAAGAGCATTACCCTAATTGGAGAATATATTTTTGGCCAAGACAAAGGTTCGTACGTTGTAGGTGGCGGTTGTGGCGCAACACCCCAAGTTCTGTCGGGTAATTTAACCCGAAGCGGGTACTACGTTACTGCTATGTACAAAACACCCTGGAATATTCAACCCGTTTTCCGCTACGAAAACTGGAATACAGATAACGATGCTTTGAATTCTGCGGAGCATGTCATGGTTTATGGGCTAAACTATTGGTTTAACGATTGGACCAGGCTTCAGTTCAATTACCTGTATAAGGCAGAAGATAAATTAGAAGTAATGAACGACGAAATAATCGTTCAGGTTCAAATAAAATTTTAAAAACTAAGCACAATGAGAAGTTTACTTTTAACCGCCTTTTTGTTTGTTACTACCCTTGGCTTTGCTCAGGATATTATTAATCCAAAGGACGCAGTAAAAATGCTAAATGCAAAGGGTGTAGTTATTATCGATTGCAACAATATAGATGATTATGCAAAGGTTCATATTACCAACTCGCTAAATATTTGGCATGAGGATTTGTACAAGAAAGAGGGCGGTATTGATGGAGTTCTAAAGAGTAACGATGAATTGGCAAAGATTTTTGCTTCCAAGGGGGTAAGTAATACCTCTACAATTCTATTGTATGATGCAGGAAGTAACAAGTATAGCGGCAGATTATATTGGATTTTAAAATATTTAGGAGTTAAAGATGTAAAGATTATTAATGGTGGCATGGGCGAGTGGCAAAAGAATAGGTTGCCTGTAACCAAGGCTCCAGGTAAAATTGTTGCCGCAAATTTCCAATCAGCTCCAAATGCTTCCATTTATGCAAATATTCAGCAGGTTAAAAAAGCATCTTCCGACCCAAAATCCGTATTGGTCGATGTTCGTGATATTGGCGAGTTTAAGGGTACAGAAGGCACAACTAAGCGCAAAGGGCACATACCCAGCGCTGTGAATATTGAATATAAAAAAGTTCAGAATGCGAGCGGGATTTTAAAAACAAAGGAAGAACTCGAGAAAATATTCACTGCTGCAGGTGTTACTCCCGACAAGGAAGTAATTCTATATTGCACAACTTCCGTAAGAGCCGGGGTAGTTTTTATGGTATTAAAAACAATCCTTAACTATCCAAACGTAAAAGTTTACGATGGAGCATACAACGAGTGGGAGGCCGATTCTGCCAATCCTGTTAAATAGTAAAATTTAATTTCGATAAAACATAGCCGGGTCAATTCCAGCTATGTTTTATTGCTTAAACGCATTGATATGAAATACCTGAAAATTATTATTATTGTTTTACTTCCAATTGCTTTTATTGGAGGCAGTTGGATTACCCATGTAGAACCCGTTGAAATAGTTTCAACAGATTCGGTTCCTGAAGTTAACGAAATTGAACTATTAATTAGTTATCTCGAAGAGAACGGAGATTTTATTAATATCCCAGACCTTGAGAGGGCTACTTCCGTCACAGCCCAAGAAGTTCAAAATAACATTGGAAATAAGAAATTTCATATTATAGATATTCGGGGAGGTGACGATTATTACCCCGCACACATCCCAGGCGCAGCCCACGTAGAGGCCACCGAGCTTTATGAGTATATGAAAAGCATCCCCATAAACTACATCGACAAAATAGTTTTGGTTTGCTATGCAGGTCAAAGAGCAAGTTATAACACAGGCCTGTTAAGGATGCTAGGATACAATAAAGTGTATTTTATGAAGTACGGGATGAGCGCTTGGACCAATTCAGTAGCCCAGGCAAATTGGACGAAAAACGTATCCAACTCTTATTCGGGCAAGTTAAGCGAAGTTAGTACCAAGCTACCGGATCATACCGATTTGCCAACAATTTATACTCTTAAAACAACCGGAAGGAGCATTCTGGAGGCCCGAATAATTGATCTGATTCAGGAAGATTATTCCGTTGTAAAAATAAAAGCCGATGAATTGATGGCAAATCCGACCAATTACTTTATTGTTCAGTTTGATCAAAATCTTGGAGAGAAAGAGTTAAAAGGGATTGAAGGAAGTTATTCCTTTAAGCCCGGAAGTAGTTTAAAGTTAAGTGCCGATCTTAAAGCATTACCCACCTACGACCCAATTGTAGTAACTTCAGTTAATGGACAAACATCGGGAATGGTAGCAGCATACCTACGGACTTTGGGTTACGATGCCCGCTTTCTTACCTATGGACTAAGCGCTCTGGCTTTCAATTCTCTAAAGGAAAGCGGCTTAGAGGTATTTACGAGTAAAGAAATAATGGGCTATAAAACTGCCTCAAAAAAGGCTCCAGTTGTTGTTAACAAGCCGAAAAAGGCAGCAGGCGGATGCTGATTGGAATCTTTTTTAATACAAAACCTGTTTTCAAGCACTAATTCGAATTTTGGTTTTAACATGCAAATGAATTATTTAAATTAAAAATAACCCTATGAAACGAAGGGAGTTTATAAAAATATCACTTATTGGAGCAGGTGGAATTGCTGCAATGGGAACTTTGGGTTCCCTTTCAAAGAAGCTTTTTCTGGCAAAAGAAGGAACTGATTTGGGGGAAGAATATGCCAATTTGCGCATTCCCACATATTGTGAGGTGTGTTTTTGGAAATGTGCTGGTTGGGTTTACACCAACGAAAAGGGCAAAATTTGGAAAGTTGTAGGTAATGATCTCGATCCCCAATGTAATGGCCGACTTTGTCCAAGAGGAACCGGAGCAATAGGTATGTACTATGATGAGGATAGGCTTAAAACTCCATTGATAAGAGTTGAAAAGGATGGTAAACAGGTTTTTAAGGAGGCCACATGGGACGAAGCACTTGACCATATTGCCGATAAAATGCGAAAAATATCCTATTTATACGGACCCGAAACCATGGCACTTTTTAACCATGGATCGAGCGGGAAGTACTTTACCGATTTGCTATATGCATACGGGTCCGACTCCGCTACCGCCCCATCGTATGCCCAATGCAGAGGCCCTAGGGAAGTAGCATTTTACAATACTTTTGGGGAGTACATTAACTCCCCCGAACCAACCGATATATTAAACTGTAGTTGTTTGGTGCTTTTAGGATACCATTTAGGAGAGAATATGCATAATAGCCAGGTTCAGGAGATGTCGAAAGCTCTTGAAAATGGCATGACAATAGTTACAGTGGATCCTCGATACTCTACAGTTGCCGCAAAATCGAAGCATTGGCTGCCCATTAAACCTGCAACTGACAACGCGCTAATGTTGGCATGGCTAAATGTTTTGATAAACAGGGGTTGGTACGATAAAAATTACGTTGAGCGTTATTGCTATGGCTTTGACAAACTGAAAAAACATGTTGAAGAGTTTACACCCGAATGGGCATCAGCAATTACTAAAATTGATGCGGACACAATTGTATCGACTGCAAAAGAGATGTTCGATGCAGCACCTGCTGTTATAATTCACCCTGGAAGGCATAATACCTGGTACGGCGACGATACCCAGCGTTTACGACTTGTTGCAATTCTGAATGCTATTTTAGGTTCGTGGGGACGAAAAGGAGGATTCTACTTTCCAACCAAAGCCTCAGTACCAAAATATCCAAGGCCCGATTATCCGCAACCCAATGTAACATGGCAACAGTTACTCAACGGAAAATATCCGTTAGCAGGAATGTCTGTTTCTAATGCCATTATCGATATGTCAATACCCGACCCATCGCGCAATTTTACATATAAAGGATGGATTGTTACCGGATCGAATTTGAATATTACAGTACCCAATACACCACATACATTAAAAGCAATCCAAAACCTCGAATTATTGGTTGTTGTGGATACAATGCCAATGGAAATAACAGGTTGGGCCGATGTGGTTTTACCCGAATGTACCTTCTTAGAACGATACGATAATATTAGATTGGAGCAGGGTAGGCAGGCAACCATTGCGTTAAGGGCCCCCATTGTTCCACCATTGTACAATACTAAACCAGCATACTGGATGGTACGTGAACTAGGACATAAAATTGGCTTGGGTCGGTACTTTCCTTTCGAAGATCAAAGGGATGAGCTGGAATGGGAGTTACAACAAATGGGAAGCTCAATTGAAGAACTCATGGAGGTTGGAGTAAAAGTTTTTCCACGAAACGAAAATGAGATGTTTTTAACTGAAGGTGAAAACCGAACATTTGCAACTCCAACCGGTAAAATCGAACTGTATGCTACAGCATTTGAAAAACTCGGTTTCGATCCGCTTCCAAAATATACTCCACACGAAGAACCTCCCATGGGATTTTACAGGCTTAATTATGGTCGTGCACCAATGCATACTTTCGGTCGCACTGCAAACAACCCTCTTTTAAACGATTTGATGGAGGAGAATACGCTTTGGGTAAATCCCGATGTCGCTCAAAACAACAATCTGTCGGCAGGGCAGGAGGTTTGGCTAGAGAATCAGGATGGCATTATTTCCTCGTTTCCCATAAAGGTTAGAGTTACCGAAAGAATCGGCTTCGACTCTGTTTATATGGTACATGGTTTTGGCCATAACGACAATAGGCTGAAGCGCAGTTATGGTAAAGGTATTTCCGACACGGAATTAATTACCCGAGTTCATGTCGATCAATTAATGGGAGGAACTGGCATGAGAGGAAATTTTGTAAAGTTCATTTTATCGAACCCAAACAACATGGAGATTTAGCTATGAGATATGCAATGGCAATTGATACAAAAAAGTGCGTTGGCTGTTCTGACTGTGTTGTGGCATGCCAAACCGAGAATTCTGTTCCTGTAGGCTCCTGCCGTGATTGGGTAGTAGAGGTTACGTTTGGTAAGTACCCGAAGTTAGACATTGAGTTTCGGTCGGAGCGTTGTAACCATTGTGAAAACTCACCCTGTGTGCGCTGCTGCCCAACCTTTGCTAGTCACTACGCAGAAGGTGGTATTGTTTTGGTGACACCAAATAAATGTATTGGTTGTGGTGCATGTATTGCCTCATGTCCCTACGATGCCCGTTACCGTCACACAGAAGGTTATGTGGATAAGTGCACCTTTTGCCAACATAGGGTGAAAGAAGGTTTACTAACCGCCTGTGCTTCGGTATGCCCAACCCACTGTATTTACTTTGGCGATTTGGACGACCCTGAAAGTGAAGTTTCAAAAGTTCTGAGCAACAGAAAATATAAGACTCTAATACCCGAAGCAGGTACAAATCCTCAGCATTTCTTTTTAATTTAATCACCACTAATATGAAGGAAGAACTTATTATAAGCGGAAGACTAAACGATCTTATTGATCCTTTTTTGAATATTTGGCACTGGCAAATTCCGTTATACCTTTATTTGGGTGGTTTGGCTGCTGGTATACTTTTCTTTGCAGGCCTTTTCTTCATACAGGGGAAAGAACTGAGATTCGAAACCGCAGTTTTTAGGGCACCTATAATTGTCCCAGTTTTACTCGTATTGGGTTTGGCTGCACTGTTTGTGGACTTGTCGCACAAGCCCTTTTTTTGGAGGCTTTATACAACTATAAATATTGAATCACCAATGTCGTGGGGCGCCTGGACCTTAATGGTTGTAACACCTGTTTCGTTTATTTGGGCTGCATTGTTAATAAAAAAATTCCAACCAAAATTCAAGTGGAAGTATAATTGGTTGGATAGGCTAGAAACGTTTTTTAATGGCCAAAAAAAATTACTAGCCTGGATAATGGTTATTTTTAGTGTGTTGCTTGGAATTTATACCGGAATTCTGCTGTCAGCCTTTAATGCCCGGCCATTATGGAATACATCGATACTAGGAATGCTTTTTTTGTCATCAGGGCTTTCTACTGGGGCTGCCGCAATAGTACTTTTTGCCAAAAGCCACGATGAAAAAAAATACTTTGCAAAACTGGATTTACTCCTAATAGGCATTGAGTTATTCCTTATTATTCACATGTTTATGGGATTTATGGCTAGTAATCAGGTGCAAATCGATGCTGCCAACCTGTTCCTAGGTGGACCTTTTACTTTTCCATTTTGGTTTTTTGTTGTCGGCATTGGTTTAGTTATTCCCGCAATTCTTGAGGTTTTGGAGTTATTTGGGAAAAAAGTACCTTATTACATTGCTCCAATATTGGTTTTAATTGGCGGTTTGTTTTTACGATTCTTAATTGTAGAGGCCGGCCAGCTAAGTAGCTATGCAAGTATGTAATTCATAACAAATCTGTTTTTTATATTTCAAAGTCGTTTATAATGAGACAAATAACGGATTCAAGTGTTGAAGGAAAATAGGAGAATTGCGAATCTTTCCGGCTTGGTGCCCTAATTTGTCGAATTTTAAACGATTGATTTACATCAATTCCTGTTTTTCTGTATTCAAACAGGTTAGTTGCATGTTTTTAATAAGGTTTCTTTTTTACTATATGCAAAAATCAGGAGGGCTTTTGAGCCCTCTTTTATTTCGCATTGATTATAACTTCTCCTGTTTTCCGCACTTTTTTGCAACACCTTCTACAACCCCTGTAGATGCTGAAAATATTTTTTAATTTGGGTGTTGCAAAGATTTACCCCTGTTTGGTAGAAAATTAAAAAATCGTTCTGGAAGCCAATCTGTACAGGTAATCCAGAAACTCAAGGGTCGTAATAAAGTCGTTAAGGCGATGGGTTCTGCCACCACGCAGCAGGAAGTTGAAAAGTTAGTTTACCAAGCCCGACAGGAAATGGAAAGAGTTTCGGTTCAGCCCAAGCTATTTGTAAGCGAGGGCGATTCATTCATTGAGCAGGCATTTGCGATGCTTAACAATGCCAGCAGTCGTACACTTGGCCCAGAGGTTACCTTTGGCAGAATTAACGATTACATGGGCTTTGGAAACAGAGCAGAAGAGTTTTTCAGGCACCTGGTTGTATCTCGTTTGGCCTTTCCATTGAGCAAGCTTAAAACCGTTGAATATTTGTACCGATATCAGGGCATGTCTCTTGATATTGATGCTGTTTACCGGTTTTAGATAAGCTGAACGATAAACTCAAGCCACAAGTTGAGCAAATTGGAGTTAATGGACAAAAATCAGGCTGACATATTAGTTTAAGACAATAATCATCGAACTTTGGTGTATTTGAAAGCTATGAATAAAAAAATGCATACACTGTGGTTCGAAAAGGGCAAAGAAAAATGGGTTTAAGGACGGTGTCCAAATATTTAAATGCACCGATTGCAAACGTCAGTTATCAGCTGGGCATAGAATTGACAATCGGTTTCTTTGGCAGGAATGCTCCGAGGGAAAACAAACATACACTCAGCTGGCTAAAAAGCACGGGGTTTCATTAAAAACTATACAGCGAAGGCTTGATAAGGTATCGGTAAATCAGCAATTTTGTAAGCCCCAAAAAAGTATAGTATTAATGGATACAACTTTCTTTGGACGTAATTTCGGTTTAATGGTATTTAAAAACACAGAGGGTCAGTATTTGTATCGGAAATATGTCAAATACGAGACAATAGCTGGGTATGTCGAAGGTGTCAATTATCCCAAATCGCAAGGCATATCCATCAAAGGCATTGTGTGTGATGGACGAAAAGGTCTTTTTGCAGCCTTAAATGATTATCCTATTAAAATGTGCCAGTTTCACCAGATAGCCATCATCGCCAGATTTATAATAAGAAGGCCAAAATTATGGCAGCCATAGAGCTGGCATAGTGCATTTATTGCCACAAACCGATAAGGAAAGTTTCTTTGGAGCGCTTGATCATTGGTATACCAAATGGGCAGACTACATAAACGAACGGAACTGATACAAATCAAATAAATACTTCCCTTTTGCCTAAAGGAGTTTATATTGTAACTCTTATTGGGATTGAGGGGGAGAGAGAGAAGTAAGAAGATTAATCAAGAAGTAACAGATTTATTTTAATTAAATGAAGTGAGCCGCTCGAAGCGGCTCACTTCATTTAATTGCATTGCCCATTTATCAAGGAAATTAACTACCTTTGTGCTCGAAAAAATAAGAGTATGCACAATAAAATTCTAATTCTCGACTTTGGTTCGCAATACACACAACTTATTGCCCGCCGCGTTAGGGAGCTTAACGTTTACTGCGAAATACATCCCTTCAATCATATTCCTGCAATTGATAGTAGCATTAAAGGTATTATTCTATCGGGTAGTCCCTTTTCAGTTCACGATCCCAATTCGCCCCGACCCAATGTGTTTGAATTTAGAGGTAAATTGCCCCTTCTGGGCGTTTGCTATGGTGCACAATTGCTTGCTCATACGCAGGGAGGTAGTGTAATGCGTTCTACTATAAGAGAGTATGGCAGAGCTATGCTTAATGTGAATGACCGCAATTCGAAACTTTTTAGGGGAGTTACATCTAGAACTCAGGTTTGGATGTCGCATGGCGATACGATTGCAACCATCCCTTACGGATTTCATGTTGTTGCAAGCACCGACGATATTCCCGTTGGTGCTTTTGAAGCCGATAACGAACCAACATTTGGCATTCAATTTCATCCTGAAGTATACCATACATCCGAAGGGTTGGATATGCTACGCAACTTTGTTGTAGATATTTGTGGTTGCCTACAGGATTGGACTCCTGCTTCATTTGTCGATGAAACTATGAGCCAACTTAAAAATTTACTCGGTAACGACAGGGTGGTGCTTGGTCTTTCGGGTGGTGTGGATAGTTCGGTAGCTGCACTTCTTCTTCATAGAGCCATTGGTAAAAATCTTACTTGTATTTTTGTAGATAACGGATTGCTTCGAAAGGATGAGTTTTCTCAAGTGCTCGATTCCTATAAAAATTTGGGATTAAATGTAGTAGGAGTCGATGCGAGCCAAAAATTCTATACGGACCTCAAGGGAATTTCCGACCCCGAGCTGAAACGTAAGAGTATTGGTAAAAATTTTATTGAAGTTTTCGATGCTGAAGCTATAAAACTAACCGATGTGAAATGGCTTGCTCAGGGAACTATATACCCCGATGTAATTGAATCGGTTTCGGTCAATGGCCCATCAGCCACCATTAAATCTCATCATAATGTGGGTGGGCTTCCTGAAAAAATGGATTTAAAAATTGTAGAACCTCTTCGCTTACTTTTTAAAGATGAAGTTCGAAGAGTTGGTAAGGAGTTGGGATTACCTTCCTTTATACTGGGTCGTCATCCTTTTCCAGGACCAGGGCTCGGAATCCGTGTTTTGGGCGAAGTGACCAAAGAAAAGGTAAAACTACTTCAGGAAGCAGATAGTATATATATCAATGGCCTGCGCCAGCACAATTTATACGATAATATTTGGCAAGCTGGTGCCATTCTGCTTCCGGTACAAAGCGTTGGAGTTATGGGCGATGAACGAACCTACGAGTATGTTGTGGCACTTCGTGCAGTAACCTCAACCGACGGTATGACAGCCGATTGGTATCCTATGCCTTATGAATTTCTCTCAAAAATTTCGAATGAAATTATCAATAGGGTTAAAGGAATAAATAGGGTTGTGTACGATGTAAGTTCGAAACCACCAGCTACTATTGAGTGGGAGTAATTATGAACTATTTGTACTACAAATACGTTAATTACATGTCTGTTTATTAGTACATACCCTCTTCTTAGAAAAATACTTATCATGCGAAAAATTACAATACTAATTGCACTTGCTACTACTCTTCTGTGGTTTAATCCAATTATGAGTTTTGCACAGAGCAATAACAATATGAGCGTTTATAAAATGGCTCGCTTCCTACAGCTAGTTTCGAGCGACTATGTAGACACAATCAATTTTGATAAAATGGTTGAGGATGCCATTGTAGATTTTTTAAACAAGCTCGACCCTCATTCTACCTACATTTCAAAAGAAGATGTGAAAGCCATGAACGAACCCCTCGAGGGCAACTTTGAGGGAATTGGTGTAGAGTTTAATATTATGAACGATACCCTTATGGTGGTTAACCCTGTTCCAGGTGGGCCATCGGAAAAAGTAGGTGTAATAGCGGGCGATCGTATTCTTGCAGTTGATGGGCAAGGAATTGCAGGTGTTGGAATAAAGAACTCCGATGTTTTTAAGTTGTTGCGAGGATCAAAAGGCTCGAAAGTAATAATTTCGGTATTGCGCAAGGGTAACAGTAAAACCATCGATTTTAGCATAACCCGCGATAGGATTCCTATTCACAGTCTCGACGCCTCGTACATGGTGCAGCCCAGGGTAGGATACATAAAGCTGAATCGTTTTGCTCTTACTACCGAAAAGGAGTTCCTCGATGCATTGGATGGGCTTAGAAAAAAAGGAATGCAGGATTTAATCCTCGACCTCAGAGGGAATGGTGGCGGATTTTTAAATGCGGCTGTTGCATTGGCCGATCATTTCTTCTCTGCTGGAAGGCTGATAGTGTATACCGAGGGTAGAAATAATCCGCGAACCGATTTTTTTTCAACCAATATTGGTCAGTTTAAGCAGGGGCGTTTAATCATTTTGGTCGACGAGGGGTCTGCTTCGGCCAGTGAGATAGTTGCAGGTGCCGTACAGGACTGGGATAGAGGAATTATTATTGGCCGACGTTCCTTTGGAAAAGGATTGGTTCAGAATCAGATCCCACTCCCCGACATGTCGGTAGTTAGGCTTACAGTAGCTCGCTACCATACTCCTACGGGTAGAGTCATTCAAAAACCATATTCCAATGGCGATTCCGAAGATTATTTTCGAGATGTAAACAAAAGGTTGAGTCGCGGGGAACTTTTTACCTCCGACAGCATACAACTTCCCGATTCGCTTAAATACAAAACCCTCATAAAAAAGAAGACCGTTTATGGAGGAGGGGGCATTATGCCCGATTTCTTTGTACCTATTGATACTAGCTTTTATACACCTTACTATGGCCGACTTATTCGAAGAGGGATTTTAAACCAATTTGTACTCAATCATGTTGATGCCAATAGGGCCCAATTAAAACGCAAATTCAATACGTTCGATAAGTTTAATAGGAGGTTTGGGGTTGATTCAAAAATGATGGTTGATTTTATAGCATTTGCCGAAAAGCAGGGTGTACCAGCTGATAACGATAACCTAAAGGTGTCAGAAGCGGAAATTAAGTTGCAACTGAAGGCTCTATTTGCACAGAATCTGTTTAGCACCTCCCATTACTTCCAGATCATTAACCAAAGAAACAATTCGCTTCTTCAAGCTTTGGAAGTACTTCAGCGTTGGGATGAATATAGCTATATGGTTCAATAATTTTTCATTTTAATCATAATAATACTGGTCTTGTTTGCTTAGGCCCTTGTTTATTTTTGTTTTAACTGACCTCATGTAGCTTTTTTGAAATAGCATAACCAACAATTAACAATTAACTCGTATATTGCGAATTATTTAAAACTCAACTAAATGCAAGGAATAACGGAATTTTCACAGCTAGGTTTATCGGAACAATCGTTAAAGGCAATTGCCCAAAAAGGTTTCGAGACACCATCGCCCATTCAAAAACTTGTTTTACCAGTTCTAATCGCTGAAGATTGCGATGTGATAGGACAAGCCCAAACCGGAACCGGAAAAACCGCAGCATTCGGTTTACCAATATTAGAAAGATTAAAAGACGGCGACAACAAATTTGTTAAAGCACTGGTGCTGGTTCCAACTCGCGAACTTGCTTTACAAGTTGCCGATGAAATACTATCGTTTCGAGGCAACAGAAATATCAATATTATTACCCTATATGGTGGCCAATCCATTTCTGAACAGCAGCGTCGTTTGAAAAGTGGTGCAGCCATTGTTGTTGGAACACCTGGTCGAATTCTCGATTTAATTAGTCGTGGCGACTTGAAATTCGATCGATTAGAATGGTCGGTACTCGATGAAGCCGATGAAATGCTAAATATGGGTTTTATTGAAGACATTGAATCTATCCTAAGTCATACCCCCCAAACCCGTCGTACCCTTCTCTTTTCGGCCACCATGCCCGATCGAATTGTGAAGTTGGCTAAAAAGTTCATGAAGGACCCCAAAACCATTTCTGCAGGAAATAACCAGCGTCCAACAAGTTTAACCGATCAAATATATTTCGAGGTTCGTAAGGCCGACCGATTCGATGCCCTTACACGCATTGTCGATATTGAACCAGAATTCTACGGATTAGTTTTTTGTAGAACCCGTTTAGAGGTTGACGAGGTTACAAATAAATTAATTGAACTAGGCTATGGTGCCGAAGGGCTTCATGGCGAAATATCGCAGGCACAGCGAGAAAAAACACTTAAAATGTTCAGAAAGAAACTCATTAATATTTTAGTAGCAACCGATGTGGCTGCCCGAGGTATCGATATTACCGATCTTACACATGTAATTAATTACGGCTTACCTCAGGATCCCGATTCGTATATTCACCGAATTGGCCGAACCGGAAGAGCAGGAAAAGAGGGAACAGCAATTACTTTTATTACCCCCGATGAGTACCGAAAGTTCATGTTCTTTCAAAAAACCATTAAGTCCGATATTCGTAAAGAGGTTCTTCCGCGTCCACAGGATATTATTGAAGTTAAAAAGGCCAAAATTAAAGAGGATATCCAAAGTATTGTAAATACCGGCAATTATTCTGAATACCTCGGCATGGCCGAAGATTTATTGGAGGTTAATGGTCCCGAAATTGCACTAGCCGCCCTCCTGCGCATGGCTTTTAAAGCCCAGCTCGACGAGAAGAACTATGCTGAAATAAGAGGCTTTAAAGTTGATAAAAAAGGAACTGCCCGTCTCTTTGTAGCTCGCGGAAAGAAGGATGGCATGACCCCCAAGAGAATTGCCGAATTCATTCGAAACGAGGTTCAGGTTCCCAACAACAAGATAGAAGATATTGCAGTATTTAATGAGTTTTCGTTTATTACTGTACCATTCGATGATGCTGAACGGATCCTTTCGGCTTTTTCAAAGAAAAAACAGGACGGCAAACCTCTCGTAACCCGTGCTAAAGAAAAATAGTAGATAATTACACCCCCATGACACAAAAATTTGAACTTGTAGCTAAAACGCTTCATGGTTTAGAAAATATATTGGCTCAGGAATTAAATGGCATTGGTGCCACTGATGTTACTGTGCATAAGCGCGCTGTAAGTTTTACAGGTAGCAACGAAACCATTTACAAGGCCAACTTTCATTGTCGTACCGCATCGCGGATACTCAAGCCCATATACTCATTTGTTGCACGAAACGAAGAGGAATTATATGGGCAAGCCAAGAAGTTCGACTGGTCTACAGTGATGGACATATCGCATAAATTTGCTGTTGATAGCGTGGTAAACTCCGAAACCTTTACCCATTCTAGGTATGTTGCATTAAAGTTGAAGGATGCAATTGCTGATCAGTTTCGCGATCGAACAGGCCGTCGTCCCTTTGTCGACCCCAAAAAACCTCATATACAAATTCATATTCACGTTTCAGGTCAGGAATGCACTATTCTGCTCGACTCATCGGGCGATTCGTTACACCGAAGGGGCTACAGGCAGAATCAGGATGTAGCTCCCCTGAACGAAGTGCTAGCGGCTGGGTTAATTCAACTTGCTGGCTGGGACATGCAGAAGCCTTTTGTTGACCCCATGTGCGGGTCTGGAACCCTCATTATTGAAGCAGCCCTTCTGGCCAGAGGCATTGCACCAGGAGTTTTTCGAAAAGAATTTGCGTTTGAAAATTGGCTCGACTTTGAAAAGGATACGTTCGAGAAGATATATAATGACGACAGTAATGAACTTGATACCGAGGTTTTAATTTTTGGAAACGATATGTCGAAACGCGCCATCGATATTACTCGAGAAAATATTAAGAATGCTGGATTATCCAAGCATGTTGTAGTTGAAAATAGGTCAATTTTCGATTTTGTTCCACCTGCTGACCCGGGAATTGTTATAACAAACCCTCCCTATGGAGAGCGACTTAAAAAGGAACAGATAGAGGTTTTTTATCGCCAAATGGGCGACTGCTTTAAGCAAAAATACGAGGGATACGATATTTGGATGCTTTCAGGAAATCCTGAAGCATTAAAGAATTTTGGCTTGCATCCATCTAAAACCCATACCCTTTTTAATGGAACTATTGAATGCAAGTACCAAAAATTTAATATGTATAAGGGTAGCAAAAAAGTTAAGTACCTTTAACAATAATCCGCCCAGATTTTGTACTTATAAGCACACAAATTGGTTAACAAATGTTACTCAAAGCATAGGATCTATTTAAATGTTTAAAATAGTTAGTTAAAAACTTGATTTATACTCCAGAAAAATTTATATATTTGTTATAGGCAATGCAAGTAAATGAAACCGACCTAATCTGTTCGCTGTAAATGAGTGTTTTTATCGATAAATGCTACGAGCAAATGAACCAGGGTGAGGTTATTGTTGCCTACAAGGGTATAATAGGAGCTGATATTATTGCCAACACACTCAATCTAGTAGAATCCAAAATTGAAGATTCAGTCAACCGGAGTGGTACCCGAAAAAAACTATACAATGTACTGGTTGAAAGTTTGCAGAATCTTTATCACCATGTTGATGCGCCTGCCGAGTATAAAATTGACAATGCTAATTTTGGTGTTTTTGTTCTAAGTAAATCAGCCGATGGTTATAGAATCTCTACCGGTAATTTCGTAAAGCGAGATAAGGTTAGAATTCTAAAACAAAAAATTGATAAGATTAATTCCCTTTCCAATGAAGAGCTGAAAGATTTTTATAAATTTGTTCTGAATAATCAGAAGTTTTCTGAAAAGGGAGGCGGAGGATTGGGCTTAATTGATATGGCTCGCAAAACAGGTAACAAGTTGGGCTATAAGTTTTACGATTATAACAACGAATACGACTTTTTCAACCTGAACTTATTAATAAACGATTAACGCTAATATTATCTGAACTATGGAATTAATGACTATAGAGGGTAGCCCTAAAACCCCCAATGTTACGATGAATCCCGAAACAGGTATGATTGAAATTAAGGGAAGGTCAATCCCCGAGAATTCCATTGAATTTTACAAACCTGTTGTTGATTGGCTTGATGAGTACGCAAAGAGCCCAGCCACTAAAACACTGGTTAACGTACAATTGGAATATTTCAATACCAGTTCTTCAAAGTGCATTCTCGATGTTTTCAAAAAGCTTGAGGTTATTAAAAAGAATGGTAATGATATTGTAATCAATTGGTATTACGAAGAGGACGATGAGGATATGCTAGAGGCAGGTGAAGATTACGAATCAATTATCAAAGTGCCATTTAAAATGATTCAAATTGTTGACTAGAAAATACTGAACAATAAAAAAGCCTAACATATTGTTAGGCTTTTTTATTCATTATTTGATGCAAATCTGTTCTCTAGAAAGTCGAGAGCTCTTTTTAGAAGCCTGTAGTACAGAGTAATGTACATTAAAAGAGAAAAGGCCCAAATAACCATAATATTTACCCAAAAGGTGCTAATAATTATTCCGAAAACTTGTTTGAAGGGTGCGTAAAAATGGGCTTTAACAAATTTGCTTTCAGGCATCAGGTAAATTGGGTCAATTTTTTGGATAAGCCTCCCGTTATATTCAATTATTCGTTCCATTTCGGAGGAATTTCTGACAAATTCGCTCAAATTTTCGTTGTAATAGTTGTGCTTTATTTTTAGAAATGCCATTCGAGCATCTTCAGTTCTCTGTTGTGCTGATATAATGCTATCTTTCTTTTCGTTGGCTGTATTGTAAAGTTTAACATAATAAACCCGAACCCTTTCAAGGTAGGCTTTGAGGTGGTCGATAATATTTTGGTTCAAATCTTTTACGTTCAGTTTCGAGAGATGTGCAAATGGCATTTTAGAAGTAGAAACACCTTGCATCTCTTTAAATATTTCATTTTTAAGAACGTTAAGGGCCAATTCAATTTCATTGTTTTTTATTGGGTTATTGAGGTTCCTTTCACATAGGCTAACCTTGTTGTTCAGCGATTTGAGCCAGTAGTTCCTTTTAAAATCAGAAATACTCATTGCTTCGTCGTAAATATACAATGGTTTCTGGTAGCGATTATTAATATATTGATGTACCGCTAATGCTTCGTATGCCCAACGAGTAACAATAATTTCACCATATAAAGGTATGCTGCTAGGTGATGAGATAGCTGGATTTAGCTTTTCATATTTTACAATAATTCCGCTCAATATGATTTGGGGTATAACAAGAAAAGGTATTAAAATATAAATTGTAACTACTGTTTTGAAACTGTCTGATATTACTAAACCAATCAGATTGGCCGAAACCCATGTGCTGAATAGCACTATCCAGTATGAAAGGTACATTCCTCTAACTTCGAGAATGGTATTTCCTAAAAGCACAAAGGTTAAGGCTTGTAGTGCCGAGAGCACAAGTAGGATAACAACTTTAGACATGAGGTAACTACTCCAGCTTAGGTTAAGGAACTTTTCTCGTTTCTGAATCTTTCGGTCTTTAATTATTTCCTCAGCGCTAACCGTAAGCCCTATAAAAAACGCAACTATAACCGACATGAAAAGGTATATGGGTAAATTGCTATTTTCCATGAAAGTGTAACCAAACTCATTGGCAACATCGACATTGTAATATTTGATTATATACGAAAGTAGGATGGCAAGTAAAGGAGCTTCGAAAATATTGATAACCATATACTGGGTATTAGCCAGCTTACTAAGCACATCGCGACGAATAAAAATGGAAAGTTGCTTTAACCATGCTGGAATTTTAAAATGGCTTTTGGGTAAATAGTCGGGAGTTTCGGTTTTGCTCTCGTATTTTCCAAGTATTAGCTCCTTATAAAATTGGCCCCATTCTGCAGGACTCGTTTTGCGAGAGCGGGTAGGGTTTCCATACTCGTCGAGTACATTGGCTTCAACAATGTTGAAAATTTGTTCGGGATTAACATTTCCGCAGGAGGTGCATTCACTTTCGTTCCAGTTGGCGTGCTGAACCCGCGATTTGAAATAAATAATGGACTCAATGGGGTCGCCATTGTATATTAAATGCCCACCTGTGTCGAGTATGAGCAATTTATCGAACATCTTAAAAATATCCGAAGAGGGTTGATGGATGACAACGAAAACCAGTTTGCCTTTGAAGGTGAGCTCCTTTAGCAGGTCTAGTATATTTTCAGAATCTCTTGAACTGAGTCCGCTTGTTGGTTCATCGAGAAATAGGATGCTGGGCTCACGAATAAGTTCAAGTGCAATATTGAGCCTTTTGCGCTGACCGCCACTAATTTTCTTGTTTAGCGGCGAACCAACTCTCATATCTTTTATTTCGAAAAGGCCTAAACTTATAAGGGTTGAATCAACAGCCTTAACAATTTCTTCTTCGGAATAATTGTCGAAGCAGAATTTTGCATTGTAATATAAATTCTGAAAAACAGTAAGTTCTTCAATTAACAAATCGTCTTGCGAAACGAAGCCAATTAAACCTTCAACTTCGTTGCTTTGCAAGTGAATGTCAACTCCATTAATGGATACTTGTCCCGAAGTGGGGCTTTCTGATCCATTCAGAACGTTTAGTAGGGTCGATTTTCCTGCTCCAGAGGCACCCATGATTCCTACCATTTGCCCCGATTCGAAATGGAAACTAAGGGAGTGCAGCCCAACCTTTCCACCTTTGAAACGGAAGTCCAACTTGTCAACATTAAAGACAATTTTCTCATCTATGGTATCAATGGAAAAACGGGCTACAATGTCGCTATAGTAAATAGGTTTTAATTTGGGATTTCGAATGGAAGACCCAGTATTTAAAACATAGGTTTTATCGTTCAGAACCAAATGGCCGTTGAGGTAAAGTTCCTCATGGCCGGTATAGCGAAGAAGGTAAATATTGGCGCTTTCAATACGTAAAACCCTTATATCTCCTTCCAAACCGTGTGAATGAATGTGTTTAAAGGGAGTCTCTTCGTTGTTATGGGAGCTATTAATAATAAGTATATCCTTGTTTGAAGGAACTTTATCGAGTCCATTAAGAACGAAATCGCGGATGTTTGCAAATTCTTCGTCGGAAATGTTGAAGGTTTCGGCAACGGTAGTTATAAATGCCATTTCTTGGTAGGTAATGCTACCGTCTTCGGACTTAACGAATTCGAGGAGTTTGAATAGAACAACAATTTTTTGTTGCAGAATGAGCTCCTCATTAATTTGGGTACAAATTTTTAGAACCCTTACCGAACTGGAAGAGGTTCGTTTAGCTGCTTTTCCCTTTTCGGTTTGTTTCTCTTGGTGCAGTTCGTAATAGTAATCGAATACTTTAAGGTATTCTCGAACTAAATCTTGGTTGAGTTGCTGCCTGAGGAATGACTCTACCACCTTACGCCTATCGCCATCGGAGTTGCCATTAGTCTGATCTTCTTCAGGATCGGCAATTATTGCAAATAGTTGCATTAAGGCTTTCAGAATCGATTCGCTCATAACTTAACTTGTATGTTAAGGTTTGTAACCTATTTGTAACATTACGAAGCCTGGAGTGAATTTGGGTGATTTAACATCAACCTGAATAATGCATGTAATAGTTGATGTAAATCGAAAGTCCCAGTAGGGCGAAAAATCGTAGTTGGCATTTGAGAAAAGCAGATTCTTTTCTGTGTCGTAAACCGAAAACACTACATCGCCCCGCTTTACATTTGTGCACGCTATTATTCGGTAGGTATTGTCTTCGAAAAAAATCGTTCGGAATTCTGTTTTTTGGTCGGGCTTTAATGGAGCAAAATACTCTTGGCCATCCGATATGTATTCGGGCGAGAAGTATAGCGAACAAATGTGTTGAAGCTGCTCAGTTTGAGCCATGGTAGGCTTTGCTACTGCGAACACCGCCAGTAAAAAGAGTAATATGGATGTTCTGAACATTAATTTATAATTAAAATTACTCAATAATGAAATTTCGAATTGCCTCAATTCGTTTGGAAATTGCTTCGAGGTGAAACTCCGACATAACAACCCTTGATTGACTATTTATGTAAGTAATTTTGTTTTCAACATCAATTCTGGGTTCTTTATAGGAGTATGTGTAAATTACCCCATCGAATTCGTTGGAAAGTTCAATAAACAAATCGGTTAGTTTAGCAAACTCTTCAGATTTGTAATAGAATGGAGTTAAAATTTCGATAATATTGTTAACGGGATACTTCTGCTGACCGATTCTATTAATGATTTCGCGGTTTCCAGTGGTTTTTGATAGTCGGGTAAGAATGTAAATACTTTCTATCCACCCCCCTGTAATTATTAATGCTCCAATTTCGGGACGGTCATTTTCTTTCAGATAGCCATGCGACTTTCGGTATGCTCTGCTTAAGTGATAGAGTATAGAATCTCGTTCTCCTATGTTTCTCTGCAATGCTGAAAAAAAATCGGAACTAAAAGCTTGTGATATGTTCAAATCTTGCGATGCCTTTTTAATTACCGAAAGGTACTGAATGGAGTTTTGAGTACGGTCGTAAATGTTAAAATAGCTGAGACTTGTTCCGTATACACCAAGATTTAGGGCCTTTTTAAAGTTAGTAGTGTATTTTTCGTAATTCTCTGTTTTATTTGATAGGCTTTCGTCGAAAGGTATGTTATGCTGTTTAATTAAAAACATAACCTGATAGGGCGAAGGCAATGGGAAAAGGGTGTTTTCGTACTTAATTAAGTATGAAACGGTATCGGGTTTAAACGAGTCCTTCAGGGCAAGGGACTTCTCCCTATCCTTATTTCTACAACTTAAAATAAAAATAGAAACAATTGGTGCAAGAATTATAGTGAAGAAAACATGTTTCTTAAAAAGGCTCTTTGGGTGCATTCAGTATGCTTTTGATTAAATCAATGCAAGTTAAATAAAAAAATATGAATAATAAAAGCAAATCATTGGTTTTCATTTTAGCATAATACAAGGTGCATCAATAATGGGTAATTATTTTTTAAGATAAAACATACTACTTATTGCGCAATTTTATCCCAACCGTGCTTTTTAAGAGAAATTACAATAATTGAAATTCCTAAAACGGATAGTGCATAGAGTACAAATGCCCAAAGATAAAGCCCTAATATTAGTTGGCCTGTTCCAAATAGAAATGAGAAAACGGTTATACAACCGCCAAACCAGGCATAGAAAAGGTATTTAAACCCGCTATCGCTTTTAACATCGGGTAGTTCGTTCGATATTTTTTCCCAACCAATCCCTCCCGGATGCACCCTTCTATAAAAGTTTATCAAAGTATCTTTAGCTGTTGGCCTGGTTAGCAATGTTACCGTAAGCCAAACAATTGTGGAGAAAGCCACGGTTATAATAAGAATAAGTTCGAATTCGAATTGGGTGTAAATTTTAAGAAATGGGTATACAGCGAAAGGAGCTACCATTGCTGCAATTTCTGACCATGCATTGATTCTCCACCAGAACCAACGAAGAATGAGTACAAGCCCAATGCCGCCACTGCATGCGAGTATGAATTTCCATGCATCGCTAATTTTTGAGAATTGGGTAGTTGCAATAATTGATAGCACCATTAAAGCAAATGTGGTGATACGTGATACCTTTACTAAGTATTTTTCGCTAGCATGGGGCTTAACGAATGGTTTTACAAAATCGTTAACAATATACGATGTACCCCAAACCATTTGCGATGCCATGGTGGACATGTATGCTGCCAAGAATGCAGCCATTAAAAGCCCAGTTAAGCCCGAGGGCATAATATCGCGTATAACCATTACGTATGCAGCACCCTTATCAGTGGCATTGGGGTACAGAATTAAGGTAACCAGTGCAACAATTATCCATGGCCACGGACGAATTCCATAGTGTGCAATTTGAAACCATAGGGTTGCCATAAGCGAATGCTTTTCGTTTTTGGCCGACATCATACGTTGCGCCACATAACCCCCTCCACCTGGTTCGGCCCCCGGATACCAGCTAGCCCACCATTGTACACCCCAATATGCAATAAAGGCAGTTATGCTTAATGTGAGTACGTTTTTAATACCCGATTCCCCAATAGTGGGGAAAAAACTGAAAACAGTGTCGGGTAATTTCTCCTTTAAACCAGCAATTCCACCTACATCGGGGTGCTTAAGCGCAAAAATAGCAAGTACAATACAACCAACCATGGCTATTATGAACTGAAAACTATCGGTTAAGCTAACACCCCACAGACCCGAAAGGGCCGAATAGAAAGCGACAAAGAGTAGCAAACCCGCTACAACAATCAAATGCGACGATATAGTTACACCCAAGAAATTGAGCTCGGAAATTCCAAATACCGTGAGAGTTGGAAACATTACGCTCAGAATTTTAACCATAGCCAAATTTACCCATGCCAGCACAACCATATTCATAAGTATACCTATGTAAAGTGCACGAAAACCCCTAAGAAACGAAGCCGCTTTTCCAGAGTATCGAATACTTACCAATTCGCAATCGGTTAAAATTCCTGCCCTTCGCCATAATCGGGCAAAAAAGAAAACGGTGAGCATACCCCCAAATAGCATATTCCACCACAGCCAGTTCCCTGCAATTCCATTCTCGGCTACTAGTTCTGTTACAGCCAGTGGTGTGTCGGCAGCAAAGGTTGTAGCAACCATACTGGTACCTGCAATGTACCATGGTAAATTTCGCCCGCTGAGGAAAAAATCGCTAGTGCTACGATTAGCCCTGCGGCTCATGTAGAATCCAATGGCGAGGCTAACTGCGAAATAAACGCCAATAATTATCCAATCGACTTGCTGCATACTAGTTATTATTACGTTTGTTAAACCGAAGTTTCAGCTTTACATCTAAAATTTGCTTTATATTTTAAAAGTTTGAATGTAGCTACAAGGTGCCAATTGACAATTGTTTTTTCAAGATTATTTATTGGAACATGATTTTTTCCTTTTAAAAATCAATAATGAAATGGTTTACTTTGTAAAAAAATTGAAAAATGAAACGATTCTTTTTAATATTTACCCTTGCAGCAATTCTGTTTCAGCCAGTATATAGTCAGTTAAAAGACTTTACTATTGAGCAGGCAGTTTTAGGTCAGTTTCGCGATTTTGCTCCCAAAACGCTACTGGGATTTCAGTGGCGTCCAGCTACCAATTACTATACTTATGTCGAGTCTGATCGGTTAGTAGAGGTAAATGCTGAGACCCTTGATACAAATAACAGTTTGCTAAAACTCGACGAAATAAATTTATCTCTTAAAAACAGTGGACTTAGAGAAATAAGAAGCCTAGCAACGCTTAGCTGGATTGATAATGGTACATTAGCTATAAACGGAGCGAATTATTACGCAGAGTTTTCAATTAATAGCAAAACCATTTCAAAATCAATAGTTTTCGATGAGGGAGCTGTAAACTTCGATATCTCCCCCAATAGGGTTTCCATGGCTTATACTATTGCTAACAATTTGGTTGTTAAACAATCCGATGGTACTACAATTCAGGTAACCAACGATTTGAGTAGAGCAATTGTAAATGGTCAAAGCGTTCATAGAAATGAATTTGGAATAAGTAAAGGTACTTTTTGGTCGCCATCAGGCGAAATGCTAGCCTATTACCGAATGGATGAATCGATGGTTACTGATTATCCAATGGTTGATATAAACGCACGAATAGCTGAGGTTAAACCCATTAAATATCCAATGGCAGGTATGCAAAGTCATGTGGTTACCCTTGGTATTTTCAATTTGAAAACGCAAACTACTACATGGATACACACAGGCGAACCCGCCGAGCAGTACCTTACCAATATTGCCTGGAGTACCAACGAGAAGTGCATATACATTGCGATTGTTAATAGAGATCAAAATCGTATGTGGCTCAATGAGTACGATGTGGCTACCGGAAATTTTATTAAAACCCTGTTTGAGGAATCGAACGAGAGGTACGTGGAACCGATGGAGCCAATGGTATTTATGAAAAGTAAACCCAATCAGTTTGTTTGGCAAAGCCGTTGCGATGGTTTTAACCAGCTATACCTTTACAATATTAATGGCTCGCTGATAAAGAAACTTACAAACGAAAGGTTCGATGTAACTCAATTTTTAGGTTTCGATGGCAAGGAGCAGTTTGTTTACTATTTAGCTGCAACCGAAATGGCATTAGAGAGGCAATTGTATAGAGTAAACATTCAAAACGGTAAAACCGAACGTTTAACTCAACAAGGAGGGTATCATCGTGCCATCATAAATTTTGAAAAAGGTTTAATAGCTGACTTCTGGTCGAGTTTGCAAGTGCCCAACCAAATTGATATTATTCGAACTAATGGAAAATTGTTGCGCACATTGTTAGTTGCCAAAAATCCTTACGAAGGTTATAGCATGGGAACCATGGAAATGGTTAAACTTACCGCCAACGATGGTAAAACCCAGCTGAATGGTAGAATGATTTTGCCTGCAAACTTCAATTCCAATATTAAATACCCTGTAATTATTTATGTGTATGGCGGACCGCATAACCAACTCGTATCAAACTCGTTGTTGGGAGGCGCTCGGCTTTGGGAGTACTACATGGGTCAGAAAGGTTATATACTGTTTACACTCGATAATAGAGGAACAGCAAACCGGGGCTTCGAATTTGAAAGTGAAATCCATCGACAATTGGGTGTTCTCGAGGTGGCTGATCAGATGGTTGGTGCTAATTACCTTAGACAATTACCTTATGTTGATTCGAACCGAATTGGAGTGCATGGCTGGAGTTACGGAGGATTTATGGCCATTTCCCTCATGTTGAAATCAGACAACGCATTTAAGGTAGGAGTAGCAGGGGGACCAGTAATCGATTGGAGCCTTTATGAAATAATGTATGGTGAAAGATACATGGACACCCCCGAAGAGAATGCCGAAGGTTACAGACAGTCGAACCTAGCAAACTACTTACAAGATCTTCAGGGCAAACTTCTACTAATCCATGGCGATATTGACCCTGTGGTTGTTCCTCAGCATAGTTTAAAATTCATTCACGAATGTGTTAAACAGGGTATTCAGGTCGACTTTTTTGTTTACCCTACCCACGAGCACAATGTAAGGGGGAGAGATAGGGTGCACCTAATGGAAAAGGTAACCCAATATTTTGATAATTTCTTGAAATAGCTTAGCATTGAGCACTTCTGTTTCGTATCGCAGGGTATGGAAAATTGCTTACCCCATTATTATTGGTAGCGTTGCACAAAACATTGTAAATGTAACCGATACTGCTTTCCTTGGCCAATTGGGCGAGGTTGCACTTGGAGCAGGTGCCATTGGTGGTTTGTTTTATCTTGCCATTGTAATGTTTGGGTGGGGTTTTGGAATTGGAACCCAAATTGTGGTTGCGCGTCGGTTTGGAGAGGGAGCGCAAAGGCCAATTGGTAGAGTAATTCAGCACGGTTACCTTTTTTTAGTTGTATTGGGAATCGCTCTGTTTTTACTTTATCAAAGTTTTGGCCCAAATTTATTAAGCAGGCTCATTTCTTCAATTGCTGTTCTCGATTCGAGTTTAGATTTTTTAAGTTTTCGGATTTGGGGAATTTTCTTTGCGCATACAAACTTCGTTTTCAACTCATTTTTTGTAGGGATTGGTCGAACTCGCGTAATTTCATTAGCCACAGTGGTAATGGTTTTGGTAAATGTTGTGCTCGATTACACGCTTATATTTGGCCATTTTGGTTTTAGCGCAATGGGGGTTGAGGGGGCTGCTCTAGCTTCGGTAATTGCGGAGGCTGCATCGGTTTTAACATTTTTTGTTTTCACATTAAGTCGGACAAGTTTATTGAAATTTGGTGTTTTTTCCCGCAATGTATTTAGTTTAAGTCTTTTAACGCGACTTTTAAAAGTCTCGGTTCCAACCATGTTTCAGTCTTTCTTTTCATTCTCAGTTTGGTTCGTTTTCTTTATTATAATTGAGAAAATGGGCGAAACTGCTCTAGCTGTTTCAAATGTGGTCCGATCCATATATGTAGTGCTGCTTGTGCCCATTATGGGTTTCTCATCGGCAACCAATAGTTTGGTTAGTTTTACCATTGGTCAGGGCCGAGCCAACGAAGTATTGGGCTTAGCAATGAAAATTGTTGTTCTTAATGTTTTGGTTGTTGCTTCTCTAGCACTAATTGGTGCAATTATACCCGAAACTCTTCTTTCGCTCTATTTAAAGGATGATTTACTTATCTCAATGGGTGTTCCAATTTTATATATAGTTTCCTTTGCTTCGGTTTTTTTAGCAGCCGGGAGTATCCTCTTTTATAGTGTTTCGGGAACAGGTAAAACCAATGTTTCGTTACTTATTGAAACTATTGTTCTTGCCACATATCTTCTCATTACAGCAATATTAGTACTTTGGTTTGAAGCATCCCTTGTTTGGGTTTGGAGTGTAGAAATTTTATATGGAGTACTGCTTAGCCTGGTTTCCTTTATTTATTTAAAGTCGGGAAAGTGGAAGGGGCGTGATGTGTAACTTACTGACAGTATTTACTTATTATTGTATAAGCATTTTTTAAACCCAATTCCCCAGCTTTGCTTAAATTGGTGCAACCTTCGTTGGGTTTGTTTAGCATTATAAGTGTGTAGCCTTTGTTTAAAAAGGCTTCAGGCATTTGTGAATATGCTATGCATTTATCGAAATATTCGATTGCTGTACTATAATCGCCGGTTAATGTTAAAATAACTCCAATATTATAGTTTACATGAACCCATTGTGGGTACTTATCTGATAGCTGGTTTAAAATTAGCAAGGGTTCCTCAACCGAAACCCGATTTAAAGTTGGTTTTGAATTTTGCCTAGTTTGCAGCTGATTGTTATGAATATCAACATTGAATGGCTTAATTTCTTGTTCAAAGTTTGCTATGAATGCAGCCATTTCAGTTATTTCGGTAGCCAAATTGAATAAAAGAATAGGGTTATTGGGATACTCAACAAGGAGCTGGTTAATGGCATTAATGGTTTCGGAGTAACGTTGCTTTAACCCTCTGTTCTGAATTTCGATCAGCTTTTTAGTAAATTGTGAAATTTTATCCGATATGGTTAGCGCCTCAATAGGGGTATTAGTTGAAAGAGAAAAGTTAAACGGAGAATTTTCAGCATTTATTGAATCGAGCAGTTGAAAACTTGTTGTGATCTCCGTTTTCTTTATTCCCGCTATTACTTTAAACATGGGGAGAAATTCCGTTGTATTTATTACTACCATATCTTGGGCAGGAGAATCGAAATCGCTTTGAAACGAAACCAATTGTCTAAAATGCTCAGAAGTGTCGGCCCATCGGTTATGTGCTGTATTATGCTTGTTAGCTAGCTCAACGGCTTTATTGTAGTCGCGTTCAGAATTTGTTTTATTTCCTAACTTGAGATTTACTTGGGCTCGAACTAAATAGGCACGAGTAAATTCAGGAAGAATCTCGAGAGCTCTGTTCAGATCGTTGAGTGAGCATACAAACCTATTCATTTCTAGAGCCAATACGGCTTTATTATAAAAAACAAGTATGTTGTTTGGATTCAATTCATTCGATTTCGAAAAATCTGCAAAAGCGTCTGACTGTTTGCCCCTTTTCCAATGCAACAAAGCTCTGTTAAAGTAACCTAAGGCACTGTTCGGATTAAGAAATAGTGACCTGTTTAGGTCTGCAATAGCAATGCTATCATTCCCCAGAGATGAGTAGGTGAGAGCCCTGGCAAAAAAATTGACCGAAGAGTTGGGATCCAAATCAATAGCTGCGTTTAAATCGCTTAGAGCCTCAGAAAACATTTTCTTTTCAAAATAAAGCCGGCCTCTTCGGCTAAAGGCCTCCGTTTGCGAGGGTCGCAGTAGAATTGCCTGTGAGTAGCTTCCTATTGATTTAATTGTATCGCCTAAAAAAAGGAGCGCAGTGCCTCTGTGGGTCCAAGCATCTGCATTTTTAGGTTCAATTGAAATTACCTTGTTAAAATCTGATAGCGCATTTTTAAATTGCTGCGCAATTAAATAGCTGATTCCCCTGTTAAGTAGGGCCTCTGTTGAATTAGGTCGTAAATCGAGTGCAAAATTATAGTCACTAATCGATTTGTTAATTGCCCCCAATTGGCCATGCGCTGAACCGCGATGGAGGTACGCATAGGTATAAACGGGATTGAGCCCTATAGCCCTGTCGAAATCGGATATTGCACCCCGCAAATCGTTGAGTCCATATTTTGCTATCCCTCTTAGTAACCATACTTCGGCAATGGTGCTATCGGCAGCAATAAGTTGATTAATAGTTAGTATGGCTTCGGAGTTTTGATTTTTATTAAGAAATTGACGGGCCTGGTTGTAAAAATAGGCCTTATTCAGCTGTGCATTTAATTGGTTATTCAGCAGCGAAAATAAAGCAATTAAAAAAAAGGAAATACTATTTTTTAGAGGCACTTCTAGCAGGTTGTTTGTTTTTTCTTTTGCTAAATTCAATAGAACCAATATTGCTCATATTTCCAAAAATTCGGTTCCGGTAGTTTTTAACGTAGGCCGAGGGTTTTTGGGGGTTCCGAACCAATGGGTTTGGGAGCGTTGCTGCAATTAAAGCTGCTTGGCTTTTCGTTATTTTGTTTGCAGAACTTTTGAAATGTATTTTTGCTGCGCTATCGCACCCGTAAATTGCAATGCCCATTTCGGCAACATTTAGATATACTTCCATTATTCGTTCCTTCGACCAAAATGCTTCAATAATAATTGTAAAAAATGCTTCCAGTGCCTTACGGGTCCAGCTTCGCTTTGGCCAAAGAAATACATTTTTTGCAGTTTGCATCGATATGGTGCTGGCACCACGAGTTCGAGAGCTCGTTTTATTGTTTTCTTTTGCCTTTTTTATCGACTCGAAATCGAAACCCCAATGACTCATGAAGAGGTTATCCTCGGCAGCAACTACTGCCTGTACCATGAATGGAGAAATGCTATTGATGCAAACCCAATTGTTTTTAGGTGGAATATATTGGGTTTTAGGGTGGATGAAATATCGCTGCACCATGAGCCAGGTAGGGCTAGGATTAACCCAATTATATGCTAAGGTAATAATTATAATGGCTAATGCAGCCGAAATGGCAGCGTAACCAAATCCCCAAAGTAGCCTGTTGCTGTAAACCGATCGTTTCATGCGAGTTCAAAGATAAAAAAAGCGGACACTGGGTCCGCCTATATTTATGTTAAAAAGTTTACTACACTTTTTCCAAGGCATGATCGAGATCGGCAATAATGTCCTCAACATCCTCAATACCCACTGCATAACGAACTAATCCATCAGTTATTTTAGCTTTTTCGCGTGCCTCTTTATTCATTTTTGAGTGTGTCATGGATGCGGGGTGTTGAATTAAACTTTCTACTCCGCCAAGCGAAACTGCTAAAAGTGAAAGATGTACATTATTCATTAGAGTTTCTCCTGCTGTAAATCCCCCTTTAAGTTCGAAACTTATCATAGAACCAGGGCCTCCCATTTGCTTTTGAGCCAAGGCATATTGTGGGTGCGATTTTAGGCCTGGATACTTAACCCAAGCTACTTTAGGGTGTTTCTCGAGGTATTCGGCAACCTTCATGGCGTTTTGTTGTGCTCTTTCAACTCGAAGTGCAAGGGTTTTTATACCCCTTAACACCATGTATGCTTGGTGGGGGTCCATATTACAACCCATACTTACCATGGTAGAGCGGAGTTTTTTGTAAAGTTCTTCGGTGCGGGTAACTATCATTCCGGCAACAATGTCGGCATGCCCATTAAGAAACTTGGTCATACTATGAAAAACCACATCAACACCCATTTCAATGGGGCGTTGCAAGTAGGGACTTGCAAAAGTATTGTCGACCACCAGAATCAGATTGTGTTCCCTTGCAATGGCAACACAGGCTTCAATATCGGTAAGTTCCATTGTTGGGTTAGTGGGCGTTTCAATATAAAGCATTTTGGTATTTGGCCTTAAGGCTTTCTTTATTTCATCGGTGCTTGAAGTTGAAATATAGGTTGATTGAACACCGAAACGGGCAAAGTATGTCTCCATAATTACCCGCGAGGGGCCATAAACGGCATCGGTACTAACAATATGATCGCCTTGAGCCAGTAGTCCTATGTAAATGGTTGAAACGGCTCCCATTCCCGATGCTGTGGCAATTCCGCCAAAACCTCCTTCGAGAATTGCAACCTGCTCTTCAAGAGCATTTATTGTAGGGTTTCCAATTCTAGTATAAATATACCCGTCGCTTTCTCCAGCAAAACATTTGGCTCCTTCGTGAGCACTTTCGAATGCAAAAGTTGAGGTTTGGTATATGGGAACAGTCGCACTTCCAAATTTGTCCTTTATATTCCCGGCATGAATTAATTTGGAGTTGAACCCCATTTTTTTACTATCCATTGATTCGATTTTTAGAAATTAGGATTGCAAAGGTATTAATATTAACTAACAACTTCATTTTTTGGTTTGTCAAAAAAAAGGTGCTTGATGTTTTGTAAAACAATCAAATGATTTATTGGGTTGGAGCACATTCTTTTTATAGTAATTAAACCCTTTTTGCTTATCTTTGTTTGATTTCGTGTTAATACATTATTTAAAGGTGCTTTACATAATTTTTGCTGGACTGTTCATTGCGGCTATAGCTGCATTTATTCATAGAATCGACTCAAAAAGGGTAGGAATGTATTTAAGTGTTGTACCCCTTATTTTTTTTATTTGGGGTTCAACGCGGCTCAATACGGTAGTCGAGAACTCTTTTTTTATCGATGTTTACCAATGGGTTAATTACATTGAACTTCCCATTACATTCTATGTCGATGGATTGAGCTTATTCTTTTTTCTACTCATATCGGGGGTTGGCTACTTCATTTTCAATTATGCAAATAGCTATTTAAAAGGCGATCCGAACAAGGGAAAGTTCTTTGTTTACCTTTCGCTTTTTATGACAGCCATGTTAGGTGTAGTAACCTCGGGTAACCTACTTGTTCTTTTTATTTTTTGGGAGTTAACCAGCTTGTCATCGTATTTGCTAATAGGTTATTACCATAATGAAGAAAAGTCGCGAAAGTCGGCACTAATGGCTATGCTGGTTACCGTTTCAGGAGGTCTTTTTATGCTGGCAGGCATTTTACTGTTAGGAATTGAAGCAGGTACCTTCGATTTGCAAACACTCTTCAGTAACCCCAAACTTTTATTGCAGAGTTCCAACGCAAATGCTATTGCATTGCTAATTATTATAGGGGCAGCCACCAAGTCGGCCCAGTTCCCATTCCACTTTTGGTTACCCAATGCCATGGCAGCCCCTGCACCAGTTAGCGCCTATTTACATTCGACAACAATGGTAAAAGCTGGTGTTTTTTTAATAGCCAGATTGTCGCCAGTGCTGAGCGAGGCTCCTATTTGGCAGCCCCTTCTGGTTCATATGGGTGCAATTACCATGTTACTTGGTGCATTAATGGCCCTTATGCATACCGATTTGAAAAAGATACTTGCCTATACAACCATAAGCGCGTTGGGTATAATGATACTCCTGCTTGGCATTGGTTCAACCGTATCGGTTCAGGCAGCTATGGTTTTTTTACTAGCCCACGCTTTGTATAAGGGAACCCTTTTTATGGTAACCGGAAATGTGGACCACGAAACCGGTAGCCGCGATGTTGCATTGCTTTCGGGCTTAGGAAAGAAGATGCCCTATACTTTCTATGCCGCTGCTTTGGCTTCGCTTTCAATGGCAGGTGTTATTCCTTTTTTTGGGTTTGTTGCCAAAGAGATACTTTACCATGCAGCATTTCATTCTCCATTGGCAAGTGGTGTTCTTGGTGCTGCAACATTCGCTACAGGGGTTTTGTTTACAGCTTTAGCATTCGAAATAGGTTACAAAATATTTAAAGGTCCCTTGGCTGAAACACCCAAGAAACCCCACGAGTCACCTTTTTCTATGGTACTTGGTCCTATTGTTCTTGCTACATTAGGGCTAATAGGCGGAATTTTTTCAGAACAGATTGCCCAGCCCCTTCTACATCATTCTTCAAATGTAATTCTAAAAGTGAATATGGTATTACAATTGGGATTGTGGCATGGATTTACACTCATTTTTGTATTAAGCTTGCTAACGCTGCTTTTCGGTTTTTTTGTTTTTAAAGCTCGAAATTATTACCGATTGTTTGCTAATACATACTCGATCAGTAATTTATCAGGGCCAGAAAAAGTTTACGAAAGAAGCATTCCGGCTTTACTATCGCTGGCAAAAGTTCAAACAAATTTCTTTCAATCGGGCCGCCTAAGAAATTATATGACTGTTATTGTCTTTTTCTTCCTAACCCTTTTCGGAATTGTTGTATTTACTGCAAAAGAGCCGTTCAACTTTATTTCATTAAGCAATTCTATACCCATTAAGTGGATCGAAATAGTTTTTATTATTCTTATGATTGTTGCCATTTATAAAACTATTGTAACCGATTCGCGACTTGTAGCAATTGTTTCGTTGGGGATGGTGGGTTATGGGGTTGCCTCAATATTTTTATACTACGGGGGCCCCGATGTTGCCATGACCCAGTTTCTGATTGAAACATTAACCATTGTTCTGTTTGTTCTTATTTTGAAAAAGCTTCCTAAATTCATAATGTTTGGGCCAGGGTTGAAGAGAAGGATTGCAATTCCTTCCATTCTTTTTGGTGGAACTATGACTCTCATTCTGCTCTGGGTAATTGCATTACCATTGGAATCGCCTCTAAAGGACTACTACGCCCAGAGCAGCTATTTATTGGCAAAGGGCAAGAATGTTGTAAACGTTATTCTGGTTGATTTCAGAGGTCTCGATACATTGGGCGAAGTTTCTGTGTTGGGTATTGCTGCCCTGGGTATATTCGCTTTATTAAAAGTTAAATTCTCAAAGAGGTAAGTATGCGAAATGCAATTTTTGAAACGGCAATTAAATTATTAATCCCGCTTTTTGTACTTTTCTCGCTATTCTTGCTTTTCAGAGGGCATAATTCACCTGGGGGAGGCTTTATTGCTGGACTGCTAGCGTCAATAGGGTTCTTTCTGAGGGCCATGGTTTTTGGCACCAACAACACCATTGCAAAATATAAACTTAGGCCTGTTGGTTTAATAGCATTCGGTTTATCGATTGCTATAGTCAGTTTATTGTTATCAGTATTTCAGGGTTTGCCCATTATGACTGGTTTATGGCTCGATTTTTCGTTGCCCTTTATAGGAAAACTGGGAACTCCAGTGCTTTTTGATATTGGGGTATATTTTGTTGTAATTGGGGTTGTGCTAAATATAACTTTTGTAATGTCAAGCAATTAACTTATGGAAATTATTCTTGCAATTATAACGGGTCTCATCTTTGCAGCTGCCATTTTTCTTATGCTTCATAAAGGCATTGTTAGGTTAGTGCTGGGTATTATGATGCTAGGCTATGCAACAAATCTTTTCATTTTTATTATAGCTCGAATTACCAGAGGATTGCCAGCAATTATTCCAGACAAAAGGGGTGTGCTTGCAGAGCAATTTGCCGACCCTGTGCCGCAGGCGCTAATACTTACAGCTATTGTTATTGGTTTCGGAATACAGGCTTTCACCATTGTATTGATTCGAAGGGTATATAAAGCTACTGGTACCTCCAATATGGATGAATTGAATAATACGGACAAACTAGAGTCTTAATTTTTTTAGAATGAGCCATTTACTCATAATATTTGTTTTAATAATTCCCTTAGTAACAGCAGTTCTAATGCTACTTTTGTGGAATAGAACTACTACTCAAAAATACGTGGGTGCATTCTCAATGCTTCTGCATTTAGTCTTTTCTATTCTTCTTTTTCAGAGCGTATCGCACCATGGAATGCAGATTGAATTGGTAGGCAATTGGCCTAAAGGTATGGGTATTGCACTGGTTGCCGATAAATTGAGCGTTATATTCTTGCTTATAAGTTCATTAGTAGCTCCATCTGCATTTATTTATGCAAGTTCATTTATTAAGGAGAGAATATCGCTAACTATTTTTAACCCGGTTTTTTTCTTTTTGGTTTTTGGGCTTTCAGGCGCTTTTCTAGCAGGCGACATTTTTAACCTCTACGTTTGGTTTGAGGTTATGTTGGTTTCCTCTTTTGTCCTCTTTACCATTGGCGCATCGCGGAGTCAACTTGAGGGATCATTGAAATATGTTACTATAAATGTTTTCAGTTCAGCCCTTTTTCTCATTGGAGTTGGTGTGCTATACGGCTTAACGGGCAGTCTTAATATGGCTTTTATAGCCAAAGCGCTACCCCAAGTTGCAAATCAGAGTTTGGTTAGTATAGCAGCTTTATTCTTTTTAATGAGTTTTGGCATAAAAGCCGCCATGTTCCCCATGTTTTTTTGGCTACCGGCATCGTACCATACAGCCCCTATTGGATTTACCGCACTAGTAGTAGCCCTTCTTACAAAGGTTGGTGTTTATTCTCTTACACGTTTCTTTACGCTTATGGTGCCCATACAAGGAACCTCTATCCAAACAATTTTGCTAGTGCTTTCGGCATTTACAATGGTGGTTGGTGTTTTGGGAGCCGCAGCTCAAACCGACTTTCGAAAAATACTCTCATTCCACATTGTATCACAAATTGGGTATATGATAATGGGTTTAGCCATACTTACTCCATATGCTTTGGGAGGTGCCATTTTCTTTGTTATTCATAATGTGCTAGTTAAAACTAATTTGTTTTTCATTGCAGGTTTAGTAGGAAAATTGTATGGAACCCATAAACTGAAAGAATTGGGTGGAGTAATGAACAAGCTCCCCTTGCTAGCAATGCTTTTGGCCATTTCTGCATTCTCTTTAACGGGAATACCACCCCTCACGGGGTTCTGGGGCAAATATTTGTTGGCTAAGGGTGGTTTTGAAACGGGTAATACACTCATTATAATAGTAACCTCAGTTTCGCTCGGGGTAAGTTTACTCACTCTGTTTTCAATGACCAAAATTTGGAACGAAGTATTTTGGAAACCTTTTCCCAACGTTTGTTCCGATTTGGAGGAAAATACAACTTTCATGAAAATTTTTAAATTATACCCTGGTATGATGATCGCAATTTTATTTTTAACCCTTGCCATTCTGGCAATCAGTTTCTTTCCGGGAAGCACCATAGAATGGAGTATTGAAGCTGCAAAGCAGATTTTAGATCGCAATAACTACTTGAACCTTTTTTAAACTAGCAATTTCTAAAATATGAAAGCTTTTTACTGGCAGGTAATTATAGCAACAACAATAAATGTAGCCTTTGTTTTTTATGTCGATTTCGAGATAAAAGCTCATTGGCCTATGCTTCTTTTTATTGGAGTACTGCTTGTACTTTGGCTACTGTCGTATATATATAATCGAAAAAGTTTTTTTCAAGTGTTCTATCTTGCCGAACTCATTGCTTTTTTTACAAAAGAAATGTTTAAAGCTGCTTCTCAGGTTGCATGGGAGGTTATAACTCCCAAGCCCCGAATGGAAGCCGGAATGATAGCCTTGCCGCTCGATGTTAAAACTAATTTGGAAATAACCATTTTAGCTTCGCTTATTTCTTTAACACCCGGAACTCTAAGCATTGAAATATCGGAGGATAGGAGCTATCTTTTCGTTCATGCCATGTACATACCTCATGGCGATGTTGATAGAGTTATTGACGATATTAAAATAGGATTTGAACGAAGAGTTCTGAGAGTATTCAACTAATACTAACCATTATGCTAGATATTGCGCTTATTGTTGCCATTTCGGTTATTGGAATTTCGATGCTTTTGGTTCTAATTCGTTTCATAAAAGGACCATCGCTTCCCGATAGGGTAACTGCCTTCGATTTGTTTACAACGCTGGTTATCGCTTCAATTGCCATTTTTTCGCTAATTTGGGAAAATGCCAAGCTGCTCGACGTAGCAGTAGTGCTTTCGCTCATTGCATTTCTTGGTGCCATGTCGTTTGCATTCTATCTTTTAAAACGAAGAAACTAGCTATGCTGCTCGATATAATTACCATATTTCTTTTCGGAATTGGCGTACTTTTTATGCTAATTGCAGCGATTGGGATTCTCCGTTTGCCCGACTTTTACCTTCGCATGTCGGCCATTACAAAGGCTGCAACTTTAGGCTTGGGAATGATTTTACTGGGTGTGGCAATTCATTTCGATGATATTGGCGTCTTTTTTAAAACCTTCGTTATAATTTCCTTCCTGCTTCTAACAAGCCCCGTTGGTGCTCATGCCATTGCCAGAGCGGCTTACCGACAGGGCGTTCAGTTTTGGGGCAGGTCCATTGTCGACCAATTAGCTAACCTATCCGAGAAAGTTAAACAATTAGAAACTGAATGGGCCAAAGATTACACTAAGGTATATGTGGGCGAGGAGCTTATTTACACTTTAATGCAGTTGCCTTCTTCGCATGGTGGTAGTTTTACCCATGCAATTAGCATTGCCAATACAATTAAGGTTACAAGCCCAGCAAAGGGTAATAGGCTATTGGGCATAATCAACTCAAAAATGGGGCGAAGCAATTTGGCCGAGCAGCATTTACTAAAAGCTTGTACATTGAGTAGTTATGCCGACAAGTCGGTTTTAGCAATTAGCAATTTTTATATCGACCAAAAATTGCCAAATAAAGCCATTAACCTTCTCGAAAAGGCATTGAATGCTCACCCCGAAAATGTTATGTATTTGAGTAAGGTAATATACCTATCGTCAGAATTTGGTGTGAAATACAAATTGGGCCTCGATTGTTGCAATAGAATTATAAACCTCGAGACCGAAGTTGCGCCCGATGATTTGTTGCGTGCAGCTCGATACAAAAGGTACTTTATTGAAAGACTTTCGGGCCGACTGGATTGAGAATTCATTAAAAAAATGGTATGAAAATTAATTTCAATTTTAGCATATACCTGCAGATATCTGCATTGGCAATCGTTTTATTGGCCTCGTGCCAAAACCACAAACCTCAACCGATGGAATGGGCCATAGCTTTGCATGGTGGGGCAGGCAATATGCTGCCAACCGATTTCGATAGCGTTGAAATTGAAAACTACATGAAAGAATTGAATGCTGCACTTGCAATAGGTGAGGAGATGTTAACAAATGGAGCAAGTAGCATTGATGCTGTAGAAAAAGTTGTAAGGTACCTCGAAGATTGCCCTCTATTCAATGCTGGAAAAGGGGCAGTATTCACTAATGCCGGAAAAAATGAGCTTGATGCTGCAATCATGGACGGTTCTAACCTCAAAGCCGGGGCAGTGGCCGGGGTTGGGGATGTTAAAAACCCAATAACAGCTGCGCGATTGGTAATGGATAGTTCGATGCACGTTATGCTTGTTGGTCGTGGCGCATCCGTTTTTGCAGCCTCCAAGGGAGCGCAGATGGTTGATAGTTCCTACTTTTTTACGGAGAAAAGTTGGAAAGCCCTACAAAGAGCTCATGAAAGGGACAAGAAAATGGGAACTGTAGGTTGCGTTGCACTCGATAGGAATGGAAATTTGGCTGCAGCCACCTCAACCGGTGGAATGACTAACAAACGCTATGGTAGGGTTGGCGATGTGCCCATTATTGGTGCTGGTACCTATGCTAATAATTCCACTTGCGCAGTATCAGCAACAGGCCATGGTGAATTCTTTATACGCTACACAGTTGCCCACAACATATCGGCGCTTATGGAATACAAAGGCTTGAGCCTTTCCGAAGCCGCCGAACTGGTTGTAAATAGTAAATTAAAGGATGCAAAAGGTAATGGCGGCATAATTGCGGTTGACCAATACGGCAACGTGCATTTAACCATGAACACAACAGGCATGTTCAGGGCTTTCTCAAATAGTAAGGGAGAAAGAGGGGTCGCTATTTTTAGGGAGTAACACATATTGTAAACCCGCAAAATCCCACCATCCGGCAATGTAAATGTAACTTGGGTTACTATGTTGAAGAATTGTTACCCCAACCGTTCTTTTGTCGGAACCCCAGCGTGTTATGGGAGGATATAGTTCGTCATATTCATAGCCCTGCTCATGCAGTAACAATTCGGTTCCGTTGCCTGTGTACACGGCAATTCGGTATTTTGCCCAATGACCATTAGGAATGTTCAAAATGAACATTTTAAACTGCCCTGGAGCCATGGTTTCTCCGTTCTGTAAAAGATTAGGGCCCCAAACTGGTTCCGATCATCGATTTTTAGCTGTGGAAACTGCTCCCTTATTTAAAAGTTGAATCTTTGTAATTGTATATTGGGAGTTTTCATCGTTTTGAAATTTAGTTTCCAAAACTTCAATCTTATCATCGTTATTCAAATCGAAGATTGAGCTTGCTGTAAAAGTTGCTGCAAAAAACAAAGCATAAAAAAGGGTTAACATGTTTCATGGTTCTGAGGTTTTTGGCAAGTTTAACAAATCTTTTACTCTTTCCAGTCGCTTTTGTTGCGTACTGTTACATGGTAGCAGGCTGATTGCTTTTCGCGTATTACATATATTCGACCCTTAGCCTGAAATTCTTTAAGTATTGTTTCTAGTGCCTGATGGGAAGCGTGATCGTATTGCAAATTGCGGTTAAATTTGCTGTAGGCAATGTCGAAACTTACAGCATAGGAATGGCTACTAGTATTGGGAGATGCATTTGAATTGGTTTTAGTAAGCAACCGTTGCCCTTCAACAGAACGTGTTAGGGAATTAATTACAATCCTATTGCCATTTGTTTTACTATGAAATTTTTTACCAATTTCCTTTAGAGCTGTTTCAGCAAAAGGATGCAAGTAGGGCAAACTATGAGTTAGGTCGTCAACAAGAACGCCTTTACTTCCACTAACTTTCTTTAAGATACCCCTACTATATGCATTTAATACCTCCTTATTGCTAGAAAAAGGCTTTCCAATCAATTCTTTGCCAACCTGAACATGTAGCCGATAAGGATTATTTTTAATGGTGCTTCCGTATGTAATGGTGTTGCTTCTGTTGGCCCCTTTTCCCTTTTCTTTCTCTTTTGTTAGCAGCCAGATTGTAGTAGCAATAATAAAAAGAATTGCAATTAGGGCTAGAACTTTTAGGCTAGGTTTTGTTAATGTCATATTTCTAATACAATCTTGATTATTTGAAATTAAAGAAAATATTTAAATTCAATTCATTTATTACTCTTCCATATTCAGCAATCAATGCATATTATGCTTTCCATTTCTACTTCAATTGGGTCGGGAAGTAAGTGAAAAAAATCGATGTTTGTAATTTTCTTTAGGCTATCGATACTAACAGCAAAGTTTTGCAGTGGTTCACTAGAGATGCTGTTAGGTAAAATGAATCCCAGTGCTAATTTATATGTGCTATTATAACCAAGCAGCGCTTTGTAGTATGCCCTGGGTAACGAAACCTTGTTTGATCCAATTGTTGGTAATCCGGGCTCAAGCATTGGTCCTGTGACAACAAAGAGAGTATCGTAAGTTTCGGCCCAGAACCGAACCTGCTCTTCGAGTTTTTTCCATATTCCACGGTTAAAGCCAGGTTCTTGTGGACTCATATTGCTATAGTAAAAAGATTCTTACATAGCGGTTGTTGACCACGACATATCGGCTGCAGGAGCTAAGCGCCCTCTATCATAGCCCGAGCCTGCATAATCCTTATCGTTTGCAGTTTGTGTCGATACTTTTGGGTCGGATTTAAAACTATTGGAGCGCTAAACACCCCTTTTAGCTTTTTCGGAGGTAAGAAGGTAGGCTACCCAATCGGCTTGTTCATGTTCCTCGTTGTATTCTAATGTGAAGCCGCCATGGGTTACAACTTCACCAGCATTTAGTGTTAAAGGGATTTCTAAACCAACAATGGTTTTATAAACGTAAGTTAATGAATCGCTGTTACTAGTACTAGTGGTATCAGTAAGGTTTCCATTTTGTTGGAATTCGTTCTGGTTTTTCAATTTTTTTGTACATCCAATTGCAAGAATGATTAGTGCGCTATAAAATAAGAACAAATTGAACCTCGATTTTTTCATTTAATAATGATTATTGGAAACAAAGTTTAAAAAATAGATTTTGTGCTGATGTTTAAACACGCAAAAATAAGTGTATTTTTGCTGAGTTTATAAAAAGTTAATAATTACTAACCTAACATTATTAAACAACATGTTACATGAACCTGCTGTCGAACCTGGAGTCGACCTCGCTTCAAAAAAGAAATCCCGATTGGGTATAATCCTGTTTTTGGTATATGCTGCAGCTTATACAGGTTATACATATATTGGGGTTGCTCACACCGAATTTTTAAGTGTAAAAGCAATAGGTAACGTGAACCTTTCCATTGTTTATGGATTTGGAATAATATTGCTTGCAATTGTTATGGGTTTTGTTTACAGCCTTATTTGTACAAAAATGGAAAACGAAATGAATAGGAGGGATCAACAATGATATACGGAGTATCGATTGGGGCAATTATCCTTTTCATTGTATTTGTAGTTCTTGTTGTAGGGCTCTCTTTCTACTTCGGTTCTAAAACCAAATCGGCAACAAATTACTATGCCGCTGGCGGTACCATACATTGGGGCGTAAACGGTGTTGCTTTTGCTGGCGACTACCTATCTGCTGCATCGTTTTTAGGAATATGTGGTATGATTTCGTATGCTGGCTTCGATGGATTTTTATACACCGCCGGATATTTGGGCGGTTGGGTTGTAGCCCTGTTCCTTGTGGCCGAACCGCTAAAGCGATTGGGTAAGTATACTTTTACCGATGCCATTGACGCAAACTTTAACTCTCGGGGCATTAAACTGGCTTCGTCAATAAGCACGCTAATTATTTCATTATTCTATTTAATTCCCCAAATGGTGGGTGCAGGCGACTTGGTTGTTCCATTACTTGGTCTTCCTCATTGGGCTGGTGTTACCATTGTTGGGGCAATTGTAATATACATTACCGCTACCGCTGGTATGACCTCTACTACCTACGTACAGTTCATTAAAGGTGCTCTGCTCATTATTTTTTCGCTTGTGCTTACCGTTTACATTCTACGACATGGCTTTACATTAAACCCTGGTGGCAATTACCACGAATTTGCAAAAATTGAAGCCAAAACCGATGGCGCTAATGTACTAAGTATTGATAATGATCAGTACGAACTGGTGTCGCAACAGCAAGCAGGTAATAACCAATTTGTTAAACTAAACAAAGAAGGATACGACACTTGGTTTAAATTAGCACCAACATCGGATAGTACTGCTTACCTAACAGAGGCACTAAGCATTACAACAACTGCATCGGGCGAAAAGTTATACAATGGTGCTCCAAAAATTGAAAGAAGATTCTTTCAGGTTGGTCACTTTAGCAAAATAAACTATAAAGGAAACGAAGTTGAATCGACAGGGCCGCTTGGGCCATTCGAATTCTTTAGCGTGCTCGAGGATAGCGAAGTGGTACTTTTCCAAAAAGCCAGTTTCAACGAAAACGATAGCAAGGTTACTGCATACTACCAAAATCCAACGCAAGGTAAAGATGTGCTTAAGCCTGGATTGATGCTTAAAGTTGGAAAAGATGCTAAGTTCTGGGATAAGTTCAACTTCATCTCTCTTATGCTTGCGCTCTTTTTTGGTACTTCGGCATTGCCACATATTCTTATTCGTTACTACACAGTACCAAGTCAGCGCGATGCACGTAAATCGACAATTGTTGCCATTGCTTGCATTGGATTTTTCTTTATTCTTACCAGTTACTTAGGCTTTGGTGCAATGGTTAATGGCGTTAACGATTTGGAAAGTAGCAATATGTCGGCTCCATTACTGGCTAAATTTTTTGGCGTTGGTTTATTTTCAATAATATCAGCTATTGCATTTGCAACCATACTAGGAACAGTTAGCGGACTAATTGTAGCCTCGTCGGGGGCTATTGCTCACGATTTTATCGACAAGTACCTAAAAGTACCAATGACCGACAAGCAAAAGGTTCGGGCAGGAAAAATTTCGGCAATGGTAGTTGGTTTAATTGCTATTCTACTGGGAATTAGCTTTAAAGGCATGAATGTTTCGTTCCTTGTTGGTTTGGCTTTTGCCATTGCCGCTTCGGCTAACTTACCGTCGATACTTGCCGTAATTTTCTGGAAAAAAACAACTGCAAAGGGCGTTGCAAGTTCAATTGTTATTGGAGTTCTCTCTTCAATTACTCTAATACTTTTATCGCCAAGCATGTTTGAGCGTTACGGGCTATCAAAGGCCGATGCAATTGTACCTTTCGATAATCCCGGATTAGTTTCGATTCCTCTTGCAACTATTACTCTTATAGTAGTATCGCTTTTAACTCAAAAGAAAAAGTAAGGCTAGGGGCTGTTGCTCCCCTTGTAAATAAATACATTAAAGCCCATTGCTCCAAAATCGATTTTTCGAATAGGTAGCAATGGGCCTTTTTATTAACTTTGGTAAAGTTCAAAGGAAGTTAGAATGCGAATTGCCATTGTTACCGATATTCACGAAGATTTTGAAATGCTCGAAAAAGCCTTCAACAAAATTAAAGGTGATGGCTATGATATGCTCGTTTGCTTAGGCGATATAACAGGTTTTGCACCCAAATTTTACAGCCACGCTCCCAATGCCAATGCGTGCATCGATTTGCTGGGAGATTTTGCCGATATTGTTTTGGTAGGTAACCACGATCTGTACAGCACCCAAAAACTTCCCAGCTATTATTTGCAAAAGAATATACCTTCTAATTGGTACGAACTTACTTTAACCGAACGCTATAATATTTCGCGCAACAACCTTTGGCTGTATAAGGAAGAAATTGCTCCTAAACTTTCAGACTCTAATATTCAATTTCTTCAAAGATTAAGGGAGTGGCTGTTGTTGATTACAACTCCAAATCTATACTCTTTTCGCATTTCCTACAGCCCGATTTGGCGGGTGTTGCCCGTTGGTTTCCCTATAGGATAGGCGAATTGCGCCCTCATTTTAAATTTATGGAAGAGAATAATTCCATTCTAAGTTTTGTTGGGCATGGGCATCCCGAGGGGTTCGCCATACTTAACAAGTTGTTTTGGTCGGCACCAATAATTGATTCCCTTCGGGTTAAGCAGCGCCAGCGGATAGTCATATGTCCTGCCATAGTAAATAGCACTCGAAAGAGCGGATATTTACTTTTCAACACTAAATCGAATATTATAGTTCCACATTTTTTCAACTAGTTAAATTGTGCTAAACACTAATCGCTTCTTTTCCCGAATACTATTGCCCTCGTTGGTTGCCTTATTACTGTTTATGGCTTCCATTTACCTTTTTGTGTTACCAAACTATCGCGAGAGCATCATGGATGGTAAACGTGAAACAATTCGGGAACTTACCAACACTGCGTGGAGCGTTATGCAGAAGCTTCAACACATGGTGAACGATTCTTTTACATTGGAACAGGCACAGAGGGAGGCTATTGTTATTATTTCTGACATGCGGTATGGCGATGAATTCAAAGACTACTTTTGGATTACCGATACAGTTCCCAGAATGGTAATGCACCCTTACAGACCTATGCTTAATGGAAAGGATTTAACTAACTACCGAGACCCCAGGGGCAAAAACTTTTTTGTAGATATTGTTAACGTGGTTCGAAGCAATGGCCGTGGTTATGTAGATTACAAGTGGCAATGGAAAGACGATAGTTTAACGGTTGTTCCAAAACTTTCGTATGTAAAAGCCTATGAACCATGGGGATGGATAGTGGGAACGGGAATATATATAGAGGACGTAAACCGCCAAATTTCAAGTTTAACGGCCAAGGTAGTTTGGATTTCAGTGTTAATTACCTTCGTTATTATTGCTATTATTGCCTACTTAGCCCGCCGTAACTATGTAACTGAAATGGAGCGAATGCAGGTTCAGGAAAAATTGCGCGAATCCATGGAACGATACAAAAAATTGGTGGAGGCTACTACCGATGGAGTTTGCATGGTAATTGAAAGTGAAATTGTATATTGCAACCCTTTTCTATTGAGTTTATTAGGTTATACTCAGGAAGAATTCGACCAGCATGATTCTCGTCTCTTCGAAATTCTTCATGGTTTTACAAAATCGGATGACACTTATAGTTCTTCCCCAACTCTGGTGAGCTCATCGGAACTGTCGGTAGAATTTCCGATAATTAATAATAATGGTTCGGTACTTAATGTTTTAGTTAGCCATTCGAAATTCGAAATTGACGGGAAGCAGGGAATTATTTGCACAGTTAAGGATGTGTCGAAGCATAAGGACATTGAACGCGAACTCGACTTAAGTTTGGAAAAGTTTAAATCGGTAGCCAATATTTTAAATTTAGGTATTTTTCGTTGTACACATGGCCGTAATGCCCGATTCGTTGAGATCAATCGAAAAGGGTTAGAATTACTTGGCTACATTTCGCAGGGCGAACTTATAAACACCAAAGTTCAGGAACTTTTTGAAATTTCTGATGAGTGGAAAGAGGTAATACAAACTATTGGCGAGGGGTTAAATGTTAAGGAACGGTTGCTGCGTTTAAAGCGACCCGATGGAACAACGCTTTCGGCCCTTGTATCGCTTTTTCCACTTAACGACGAACATGGCAAAACGCGCTATTACGATGGATTTCTTATTGATGCATACAACTACTTAGGAGGTAGTAATAGCTTTAGAAAAAACGCATTGTCGTATCAATTTAATACAAATGAACTTCTTAGCCCTTTAGCCAATCATGTTACACCGGCAATACAGTGCACTTTTGAAACTCCGGCAAATGTTGCTTCGAAGCTGATGGACAGAGCGAACTCTGAAGTTATTCTTATAGTTAACGAGAAATCGGCTATTGTTGGTATTTTAACACAGAGCGATATAAGCCGAAGAATTATTGCAAACGGAGGGAACCTATCAATACCGGTTTCTGAAATTATGAGCGCACCTGTAATAACAGTTTCCGACAAGGCTATGATGATGGATGTTTTTGCCCTTATGGTGCAACATAAAATATCGTATGTTGTTGTAAAGTCCAACGAAAATATAGAACCATCCTACATTAGCCTTCATAGTATATCTATACTTCGGAAGGATACACCTGAGTTTTTAATTAATTCTATTATTAAAGCAGAATCGATTTATGAGGTTGCCAATAGCATGAAACAGTTACCAAAACTCATTAGTAATCTTGTAAATAATGGAACTGGTGTTGCTGCAACCGGAAAACTTATTAGCAAATTATCCGATACTATTACCGAGAAAATTTTTGTTGATGCCATTTCAACGCTTGGCGAACCTCCTGTACCTTTTGTTTTTTTAACACTTGGCAGCGAAGGCAGAAGTGAGCAAACTCTGGCCACCGATCAGGATAATGCCATTGTTTTTGAAGTTGATAACGTTGATAAAATCGAAGTTTATCAGGAGTACTTTTTAAAACTTGGAAATACTATTTGTACTAATCTTAATAAGGCTGGCTACCCATTGTGTGAGGGAGGTGTAATGGCAATGAACAAGGCGTGGTGCAAGGGTCGTAGCGATTGGGAATATACTATAGCTTCATGGGTAACAACACCTAATCCTCAGGAAATCCTAAATACGTCTATCTTTTTCGATTTTAGGCCCATTTATGGCGATTTTGAATTGGCCAGCGCGCTTCAACAATTTTGCCTTAAAATACTAAAGGATAAAAATGTGTTTTTTTATAATCTGGCTAAAAGTATAATAAACTTAAAATCCTCAATTATAGATAGTAATAGTACAGATATTATCCATATAAAGATGCCTTTATTGGCAATCACTTCCATTCTAAGGTTATGGAGTTTGAAGTTTGGTGTAAGCGATCGCAATTCACTCGAGCGGCTCACTTCCCTTCAGGCAATTGGAGCATTTTCCATAAACCAAAAAGAGGAGTTCGAAAGAGCATACAGTTTTTTAATGTTACTTCGAATAAAGAACCAACTCAGACAGGTGGACGCCAACGAAAGGCCTAACAATAATATTCATTCAGACTACCTTGCCGACTTCGATAGGATTATGCTTAAAAAATCAATCTCAACTATTTCAGACCATTTAAACAGGTTGGCAATTGATTATATGGTGAACTAAAAAATAGTAAAGACCCACCGAATTCGGTAGGTCTTTGGTTCAATTTAAAAACATCTCAGTGATCCGGACAGGATTCGAACCTGTGACCCACAGCTTAGAAGG
>CAYZNN010000027.1:0-47384 GCA_964479665.1 uncultured Rikenellaceae bacterium
CTACATTCTTGCTGACTTTGAACTATGCTGCAGCATTAATTTTGTCCATTAAGCCTTAACTTCCTGTTTCCTGTTGTTGGAAAAGCTTTGGCATAAGCTTTTTCCTTATCGTAAACTTCCCAAATCTGTTTACTGAAGGAAATCTGCTCTGACCTAAAATTTAGGCCCTTTTTTATTTCGAAACAAAATCTGCCTCCCCTTGCGATCTTTTGGTATGTTTTGATGCACGGACTCCTGAGGGCACTAAATTGTTCGTAATGTCGATAAATCCATGCTCGTAAAAACCATCGGGAGTGATTAAAATAGTATAACCATCAATGGTTTTGGCCAAGCGCACTTTTTCGTCGCCTTTTAGTAAAACGCTTATTATGCTTCCATCGGGGAGCGTATAATCGACTGGATAATGATATGCTGGAACACTAAATATTTTGCCTAAAACGAGAAAAACAAACAGAAACAGAATTATTGCTCTGAGCGAAAAATTCCTTGAGAGTATAGTTAAGTTCATTCGTTCAATTAATTATTGGGTTAGGTAAAGGTTTTTTGTTTTAAAGTTTAAAAGACTTCTTTAATAGAAAATGGTTTAGTAATGGCTTTTTAAATATGAAAGGTTAACCCATCCTCGGCCAGATAGGTTTCCGGAAAAATGGCACGAGCTTCGCTTAACAAACTCTCAGGTTGTTTGTAGCGCGATGAGAAATGACCAATTAATAGTTTCTGAACATTAGCATTAAGGGCAATCTGGGCTGCCTGCTGGGCAGTTGAATGTCCGGTTGCACGCGCTAGTTTAGTTTCGCTGAGGGCAAACGTTGCCTCATGATATAGCAAATCTACTCCTTGCACTCTTTCAGCTATGGTTTCGGTGTACATAGTGTCCGAGCAGTATGCATACGATCGGGGCAGATGATTATTTAACGTAAGTTCTCTATTGGGAATTATAGAGCCACTGGGTAAAATATAATCCTCTCCCCCTTTTATTCTTAAAATATCGGCAATGGAAATTGCATATTTCTCAACAAGGTCCTTGCGGATATTAGGTTCCCTTGGCGTTTCCCTGAATATATAACCAAGCGATGGTACTCGGTGTTTCAATGGAAATACTTCAACTTCAATGTGCTTATCGCTATGGATTATACCTCTTTGCCTAGTTTTTAAAGGGTGAAGAGTCAGCGGAAATGCAATATCGTTGATAAAGAAGTTAATATTTGCTTGCAGAATAGGGTCGATTGTTTCGTGGGCATATATATGCAATTCGTGCTTTCTACCCAAGAGATTAAGTGTAGATATTAAACCGAACAACCCCAACACATGATCGCCGTGAAGATGTGAAATAAAAATGTTGTTAAGTCGAGCCAACCTAAATTTAAACCGGCGCAACTGAATTTGGGTTCCCTCACCACAGTCAATTAAAAACAACCGCTCATGCGCATTGAGCACATGAGCGGAAGGAAATCGTGTTGCGGTTGGTAGCGCAGAACTGCTACCGAGTACTGTTACAGAAAACGACACTACTGTTGCTCACTTTCAGCCTTTCGAATGGTTTCAACGGCTTCGTTCTTGCTATAAGCAATATTTAAAACTGTATCGAGCTGAGAGATGGTTATGAGCCTTTCAACAGCATCGGTAAGCCCTGTGAGCACAAAAGAGCCATTTGCGTTTTTACACAACCTGTTAGCTACCAGAATAGCGCTAAGCCCAGAAGAATCGCAGTAGCGACAAGAACTCAAATCGAGTATGATATTTCGCTCTCCTTTTCCAGAAATTAGCACAAGCTCAGATTTTAGCGAAGGAGCAATATTGGTGTCCAATTTCTCTTCTAAAACCTCTATTAATGTGTAATTCTCAAGCTTGTCAATTTTAAATTCCATTGCTATCAGGTTTTATGATTAGTAATAATTGTTTGTAAAACTAACCTTACTCAGCACTCCCTTTTTTCTTAGTTTTCTGATTATCTTCAAGTTCAGTTTTCAAGGCTGCAAGTTCGGAAATATCCCCTAAGGTAGTCTTTTCTAGGTTAGCTTTCAACTTTTTTACAGCTTTTTGTGTAGCATTATCCTTAGATTTTTTTTCCGTCTTCTCTTCGTTTTTCTTGGAATCCTCATGAATTCTGCTATGCGAAAGGATAATACGTTTCGATGCTTTGTTAAACTCTATAACTTTGAACTCGAGTTTCTCTTCGTTCTTAGCTGTTGTTCCATCCTCTTTTACTAGGTGCTTTGGGGTAACAAAACCTTCAACACCATAAGGAAGAGCTACAACTGCACCTTTATCGAATACATCGGTAATGGTACCCTCGTGTACAGAATCGACAGTGAAAATGGTCTCGAACACATCCCAAGGATTCTCCTCAAGCTGTTTGTGTCCCAAGCTAAGCCTACGATTGTCTTTATCGATTTCAAGAACCACTACGTCGATATCTGCTCCAACAGTTGTAAATTCTGCAGGATGCTTAATTTTCTTAGTCCAACTCAAATCTGAAATATGAATTAGGCCATCTACGCCCTCCTCAATCTCAACAAATACTCCAAACGATGTGAAGTTGCGAACCTTAGCCCTGTGGCGCGAGCCAATTGAGTACTTGGTGTCGATGCTGCTCCAGGGATCGGGACGAAGCTGCTTAATACCCATCGACATTTTACGCTCATCGCGGTCGAGAGTAAGAATTTGAGCTTCTACCATGTCGCCAACTTTAAGGAACTCTTGTGCGCTACGCAGGTGCTGGCTCCACGACATTTCTGAAACGTGAATAAGTCCTTCAACACCAGGTGCAATTTCGATGAATGCACCATAATCGGCAATAACTACAACTTTACCTTTAACTACGTCGCCAACTTTAAGGTTAGCATCGAGCGAATCCCAGGGATGCGATGTAAGCTGTTTTAAACCGAGAGCAATACGCTTCTTAGCATCATCGAAGTCGAGAATAACGACATTCAACTTCTGATCGAGCTGAACGATTTCCTCAGGGTGAGTTACGCGACCCCACGAAAGGTCTGTAATATGGATAAGGCCATCAACTCCGCCAAGGTCGATAAATACTCCGTAGCTGGTAATATTTTTAACGGTACCCTCAAGAACCTGACCTTTTTCGAGTTTGGCAATAATATCTTTTTTCTGTTGCTCGAGTTCAGCCTCAATAAGTGCTTTGTGCGAAACAACAACATTTTTATACTCTTGGTTAATTTTAACCACTTTAAATTCCATGGTTTTTCCCACATAAATATCGTAGTCGCGAATGGGTTTAACGTCGATCTGCGAACCTGGGAGGAAGGCTTCAATACCAAATACATCGACAATCATGCCACCCTTAGTACGGCATTTGATGTATCCTTTAATAATTTCGTCTTTCTCAAGGGCTTGGTTAACCCTATCCCACGAGCGTAAAGCACGGGCTTTCTTGTGCGATAAAACTAATTGACCTTTTTTGTCTTCCTGAACTTCAACGTAAACCTCAACAATTTCGCCAATCTTCAGTTCGGGATTGTAACGGAACTCGTTTAAACTAATAACACCCTCCGACTTATAGCCAATGTTAATTACTACTTCGCGCTTGTTCATTGCTATAACAGTGCCATCAACAACTTCGCCCTCGCCTACCGACGATAGCGTTTTATCGTACATGGCTTCCAGTTCGGCCTTTTGGCCTTTGGGATATGAGCCTTCTTCGGCATAAGAATCCCAATCGAATTCTTCTTGGCTTACATTAACAACAGCCGTTGGTTTGCTTTGTAAAGCAAAATCGTTTTGCTCAACATTTGCTTCGATTGAAGCATTTTCTTCGTGATTAATCATTAAATTAACTCAAAATTAATAGGTTAGACATTATACATAGTAAAACACGGTTTGCAAAAGTACATAACATTTTCATTTATAGGAAAAAATGTAGAATTGTTTTTGAAAAGTTTTATTCTTCTTTGATATTAAAATACTGTTAATCAAATCATAAGCACCAAAACTGATTTTCATCAATTCAGTTCAGTGCCTTTGATTCATAATGCAGCCAATGCTGCTCCCACAATGCCCGCATCGTTCAATAATGTTGCTGGAACAACCCGGGTTTTCAATGTTAGGAGGTGTTGAAACTTATCAAACTTTTTGCTTGTACCCCCTCCTACAATAATTAATTCGGGGTAAAAAAGATTATCGATATAATTAAGGTACTCATTAAACCTTTTTCCCCATTGGTCCCAATCGAGGTCGTCCTTTTTTCGAATCGCATCGGAAGCGTACTTTTCAGCAATTAATCCATTTTTTAGAAATATTTGACCTAGCTCAGTATTTGGTGTTAACTCACCTTTATTAAATATTGCTGATCCAATACCGGTTCCAATAGTTAAAAAAATAGCCAAACCATTGAAATTAGCAACTGTTCCAAATTTTAATTCGGCTAACCCAGCAGCATCGGCATCGTTCAAAATAGCAATTTTTTCTCCAACTGCATTTCCAAATAGTTCAATAGCATTTATGCCCATAAAACCTTTATCTATATTGGAAGCGGTTTTAATAATTCCATTCTGCACCACTGCAGGAAAACCACAACCAATTGGGCCTTTCCACCCAAAATGGCCAACAATTTTTGCAAACGTGCTAACCACTTCCTTAATCGATGCTGGTTGCGAAGTTTCGAGCCTATATTTTTCGGTAACGAAACGTCCTGTATGGGTATCTACTATGGCTCCCTTAAGGGCAGATCCACCAATGTCTATTCCTAATACTTCCATTAATATTTTTTTGACAATTTTAGGAATATGATTCGTATTAAACAATGCCTATTGTGTGTACTATTTTACTTTTTATACCTTTCAAAAACGGGCATCCTGCTATACCACTTCAAAAAAAAACTATCTTTGAAATTCAATTTAAATGGCATTTTGTAGTTTTTTATTCAACATTAATAGAACCCCAAAATCGTTACTCAATGAAAATTTCTGTTGTTGGTTCGGGATACGTAGGATTGGTTACCGGAACCTGTTTTGCCGAAACCGGCGTTACCGTTACATGTGTTGACATTGACGAAGTAAAAATAAACAATCTGAAAAAGGGTATTATACCCATATACGAACCAGGGCTTGAAAGCATGGTTCATAAGAATGTGGAAAAGGGTCGACTTTTTTTCACTACCAATTTAGCTGAGAGCATAAAGGAGGCCGAAGCCGTTTTTATAGCTGTTGGAACCCCTCCCGATGAGGATGGAAGTGCCGACTTACAGTATGTTATTGGAGTTGCAGCCGAAGTTGGAAAACATATGGATCATTACCTTGTGGTAGTTACAAAAAGTACAGTTCCCATTGGCACTGCAGAGAAGGTAAGGGTTGCAGTTCAAACAGAACTCGATAAACGTGGAGCAAAAATACGATTCGATGTTGCATCGAATCCCGAGTTTTTAAAGGAAGGGGCTGCAATCGATGATTTTTTAAAACCCGACCGTATTGTTATTGGAATTGACTCGGAAGAGGCCGAAAAGCTTATGAAGCGGCTTTATAAACCCTTCTTGCTTAATGGTCACCCCATTATTTTTATGGATATTCCCTCGGCTGAACTTACTAAGTATGCTGCAAATGCTATGCTTGCAACACGAATTAGTTTTATGAACGATATTGCTAATTTATGCGAAATTGTTGGAGCAGATGTTAATATGGTACGCAAGGGAATTGGATCCGATACCCGTATAGGCAATAAATTCATATACCCTGGTGCCGGATATGGAGGGAGCTGCTTCCCAAAGGATGTTAAAGCTCTCATTAAAACATCGACCGAGTTTGGTTATAATCTAGAAGTTATGCAAGCAGTTGAGAATGTAAACGATCGTCAAAAAGAAGTTTTATTTAAAAAGGTAAATAAGCATTTCAAAGGCAACCTAAAAGGGCAAAAAATTGCTTTTTGGGGGCTTTCGTTCAAACCCAATACCGACGATATGCGCGAAGCTCCTTCCCTGGTAGTTATTTCTAAATTGCTTGAGGCTGGTGCCACCGTTAAAGCATACGATCCTGCTGCAATGCACGAAACTCAACGCAAAATTGGAAATTCGATTCAGTATGCCACCGATCAATACGACGCTGCGCTCGATGCTGATGCTCTCATTCTTATGACCGAGTGGCAAGAGTTCAGGGTACTTAACTTCAAGGTTCTTGAAAAAGTGCTCAAAGCCAAAGTGGTTTTCGATGGACGAAACATATACGAACCCCAAGAGATGCGTGAAAATGGTTATACCTATTATAGTATTGGTAGAAAACCTATTATTCTTTAAGTTGAAAAACCATTTGAATTTGATGAAATGAAAAGGATTCTGATTACTGGAGGTGCCGGATTTGTTGGTTCTCACCTATGCGAAAGGTTGCTTAAAGAAGGGAATGATATTATTTGCCTCGATAACTTTTTCACCGGTTCGAAGGATAATATTGCCCATCTCTTGGGTAATCCCTTCTTCGAAATGGTTTGCCACGATGTTACCATGCCATACTTTGCCGAGGTTGATGAAATATATAATCTGGCTTGCCCCGCATCACCCGTTCACTATCAATACAACCCCATTAAAACTGTTAAAACATCGGTAATGGGTGCAATTAATATGTTGGGATTGGCGAAAAGAGTAAAGGCAAAGGTTTTGCAGGCATCGACTAGCGAAGTGTACGGCGATCCCACGGTGCATCCCCAACCCGAAACCTACTGGGGCAATGTGAATCCTATAGGTAAGCGCTCGTGTTACGATGAGGGTAAAAGGTGTGCCGAAACCCTCTTTATGAACTATAGAGAACAAAATGGGGTAACCATTAAGATCGCTCGAATTTTTAACACATATGGCCCTCGAATGAGTCCCAACGATGGTCGTGTAGTTTCCAACTTCATAGTCCAAGCTCTTCAAAATATGGATATTACCATTTATGGAGATGGAACCCAAACCCGAAGTTTCATGTATGTCGACAACTTGGTTGAGGGCCTTATTCGGCTTATGAACTCTCCTAACGAGGTTACCGGGCCTATAAATTTAGGCAATCCGGGTGAGTTCACTATGATTGAATTGGCCGAAAGAGTTATTAAACTTACTAATAGCCAATCGAAACTGGTGTACTACCCATTACCAGCTGATGATCCCATGCAGCGAAAGCCCGATATAACGCTCGCTCAATCGCAGCTGAATAATTGGACTCCCGACATTAAACTGGAACAAGGGTTAGTAAAAACCATTCACTATTTCGATCAACTTTTGAAAAATAATAAAGCAATTTAAATGAAGGGAATTGTTCTAGCAGGAGGAGCCGGTACCCGGCTATACCCAATAACAAAAAGTATTTCGAAGCAAATTATCCCCATTTACGACAAGCCCATGATTTACTATCCGTTATCGGTGCTTATGCTGGCTGGGATACGTGAAATACTTATTATTTCAACTCCAAAGGATTTACCCTTATATAAAGAGCTCTTTGGGAATGGCTCGCAATTAGGGCTCAATTTGGTTTACGCCGAACAACCCTCGCCCGACGGGCTAGCGCAGGCTTTTATTATTGGGGAAAAATTTATTGGAACCGATCCGGTTTGCATGGTTCTTGGCGACAATATTTTTTATGGCCATGGTTTAAGCGGTATGCTAAAAGATTCGGCCAAACTGAGCAAGGGTTCCATTGTTTTTGGTTACTGGGTTAAGGATCCCCAACGCTACGGTGTTGCCGAATTCGATTCGAATGGGAAAGTACTTAGCCTAGTGGAAAAACCCATTGAGCCCAAATCGAATTACGCTGTAACCGGACTCTATTTTTACGATAATTCGGTAGTTGAAAAGGCAAAAAGTCTTAAACCTTCGTCACGTGGCGAACTAGAAATTACCGACCTGAACCGCATATATCTCAACGAGAATGAACTAATAGTAAAACTGTTGGGACGGGGCATGGCTTGGCTCGATACGGGTACCCACGAAAGCTTGCTTCAGGCTTCGAACTTCATTCAAACCATTGAGGACAGGCAAGGGCTTAAGGTTGCTTGCATTGAAGAAATTGCCTACATGAATGGGTTTATCGACCGTGAGCAATTACTAAAGTTAGCGGCACCGCTATCAAAAAATCAGTACGGTGAATACTTAATTCGAATTGCCAACGAAAACAAAAAATAATAATGAAAGTATTCGAAACCCCTATTACCGGTTTACTAGTATTTGAACCCAAAGTTTTTGAAGATTCGAGAGGCTATTTCTTTGAGTCATATAACCAAGCTGCATTCGAATCGTTAGGCTTCAATTTTAGTTTTGTACAGGATAACGAATCGTTTTCAGAGTATGGAGTCATTAGAGGGCTACACTATCAGTTAGCCCCATATGCCCAAGCAAAATTAGTAAGAGCAGTTTCTGGAGCCATTCTCGATGTAGCTGTTGATTTGAGAAAAAATTCTCCCACTTTTGGGCAACACTTTTCGGTGGAACTTAATTCAAATACCAAACGAATGCTACTCATTCCAAAAGGTTTTGCTCATGGATTTTCGGTATTAAGCCCTACTGCAATTGTAATGTACAAATGCGACGAAATATATAAACCCGAAGCTGAGAGGGGTATTCTTTATAACGATACTGAATTGACAATCGACTGGAAAGTAGACGAACTGGTAACTAAGGTATCGGCCAAAGATAAAGTTTTACCTTCATTTGCTCAAGCAGAAACAAATTTTTTATTTGGCTAAAGGCAAAATGCAAAATACTATTTTAATAACGGGAGCAAATGGACAATTGGGTTCAGAATTTAGGAGTTTAACCCATGATTACCCCCATTTTCAATTTGTATTTACCGATATTGATGAATTAGATATAACCGATGGCTATCTGGTAGAGCAATTCATTGAAAATGTTAAACCTCACTATATAGTTAATTGTGCGGCTTATACTGCTGTTGATAAAGCGGAGAGCGATCAGCAACAAGCCTACAAACTCAATGCCGATGCACCCCTGCTACTAGCTAACGCTTCGAAAAAGAATGGCTGTAAAATAATACATATCTCTACCGATTACGTTTTTAATGGCAATAGCAATACCCCCTATTCTGAAACCGATCCAGTAGATCCCACATCAGTTTATGGAAAATCCAAACTCGAGGGCGAACAAGCAGTTCTGCAGTCGGGCGCTGGTATGGTTATTCGTACCTCTTGGCTCTATTCCGCTTGGGGCAATAACTTCTTAAAAACTATAACCAAAAGGGCTCTAGCGCAGGGCGAACTCAAAGTTGTTTACGATCAGATAGGAACGCCAACCTGGGCTAATCATTTGGCTAAGGCTATATTAAGTATTATCGAACAAGGTTCCGAAAAATTCAAGCCAGAGATTTTTCATTTCTCCAATGAGGGTGTATGCAGCTGGTACGATTTTGCATTAGAAATTTGCGATACATTGTCGATCAATTGCCAAATTAAAGCTATATTGAGCAATGAGTTCCCTTCAGCAGTTAAACGACCCCACTATAGCGTTCTTAACAAGAAAAAAATTAAAAAGTATTACTCACTAGAAATTCCTCACTGGAAGCAGGGGCTTAGAGAATGTATTAGAATTCTTCAGAAAAATTAAAATACTCAGCCATGAGCATGCAAAGCATTGATCCTACCATTCTGAAAAAAGCCCAAGAGTGGCTTAGTTCCGATTTCGACAGCGAAACCCGAAACGAAGTAAAAAACCTCATGAAATCGAATCCAAAGGAACTTACCGATGCATTTTACCGCAGTCTCGAATTTGGTACAGGCGGACTACGTGGAGTAATGGGTGCTGGTCCCAACCGAATGAACATTTATACCGTTGGCATGGCCACTCAGGGACTTGCCAACTACCTGCAGCTACAGTTCCCTAACCTAAACGAAATTAGGGTTGCCATTGCCACCGACTCGCGCAACAACAGCACCCGATTTGCCCAAACTGCCGCCGAAATCCTTTCGGCCAATGGTATTGTGGTTTACCTTTTCGATTCGCTTAGGCCAACGCCCGAACTGAGCTTTGCAGTGCGTAACTTTAAATGCCAAAGTGGCATTGTAATTACGGCTTCGCACAATCCGAAGGAATACAACGGTTATAAGGTTTATTGGGAAGATGGTGGACAGGTTGTGCCGCCCCACGATAAGAATATTATTGCCGAAGTGAATAAAATTCACTCGGTTAAGGAGGTGAAATTTAAAGGTAACCCCAGTTTAGTAAAAACCATTGGCCCCGAAATCGACGAGATGTACGTAAATACGCTCGCTTCGCTTTCGTTGTCGCCCGAAATTAACCGAAAGCACAGCAATCTAAAGATTGTGTACACCGCTTTGCACGGAACGGGAGTAAAGCTTGTGCCATGGGCACTCAAAAAATACGGTTTTAACAACGTAGTTACTGTTAAAGAGCAGGACGTTAGCGATGGTAATTTTCCAACGGTTGTATCGCCCAACCCCGAGGAGGCTTCGGCACTAAAAATGGCATTGGAGCTGGCCAGTAAAATCGAAGCTGATTTGGTTATGGCAACCGACCCCGACAGCGATAGGGTTGGACTGGGAATTAAGGATGAAAGTGGCCAATTCATTCTGCTTAACGGCAATCAGGCTGCAACCCTACTCATTTTCTATCTTCTTACCAAATGGAACGAGAAGGGATTGCTTAAGGGCAAAGAGTACATTGTTAAAACCATTGTAACCACAGACCTTTTGGCCGATATTGCCTCGAAGTACAAAGTTGAGTGCCACGAGGTGCTAACTGGCTTTAAGTACATTGCCGAAATTATTCGTAAGCTCGAAGGCGAAAAAACTTTTATTGGTGGTGGCGAGGAGAGCTACGGTTACCTGGCCGGAACCTTTGTACGCGATAAGGATGCCATTCTGTGCTGCGCCCTATTTGCCGAAATTGCGGCCTGGGCTAAGGAGCAAAACAAGTCGTTGTACCAACTCCTTATCGAAATTTATGTTGAATTTGGTTTGTACAAGGAGCACCTGATATCTCTTACAAAGAAGGGTAAAGAAGGAGCCGAAGAGATTAAGGCAATGATGGTAAACTTCCGCAGCAATCCTCCCAAAACCATTGGTGGTTCGAAGGTTACCCTTGTTCACGACTACGAAATGCGTGTTACCACTAACGTGCAAACCGGAAAAACTACTCCCCTAGAGTTTCCAAAGTCGGATGTTATTCAGCTAATTACCGAGAATAAGACCCGTATTTCGGTGCGACCATCGGGAACAGAGCCAAAAATTAAATTCTACTTTAGTGTTCGAGGCGAGTTAAAATCAGTTACTGAGTACAAACAGGTAATTGCTAAACTCGACGATAAGATTAAAGGGATCGTTGAGGAGTTGAAGATTGGGTAAGGGATTCGGTTGTTAGCTATCAGTTGTCAGTTATCGGTTGCTTGCCCTTAGGCTCCTGAAGGGTCAGTTGCTTGCCCTGAGACTCCCAATGGTCAGTTCTCGGTTTAGTTGTTCGTGGATAGTTATATGCACATTTCTTCCGTCTTCAAACCTAGGGCTTCCGACTTCAAAAAATGAATAACTGAATAACTCAATAATCAATTAACTCAATCATGAAAAGTTACCGTAAAGAATTGTGGTTCGAAACTAACCGAAGGCGAGAACTAATAAACATTACACCAAACATTATTCAGTGCCTTCACGAAAGTAAGGTGAAAGAGGGTTTGCTGCTGGTAAACGCCATGCACATTACTTCGAGCGTTTTCATTAACGACGACGAAAGCGGCCTCCACCACGACTTTGAGGTTTGGCTTGAGAAACTGGCCCCCGAAAAGCCATACTCGCAGTACAAGCACAATGGCTTTGAAGATAATGCCGATGCACACCTAAAGCGCACTATTATGGGGCGCGAGGTGGTTGTGGCCATTACCGAAGGTAAACTCGACTTTGGGCCGTGGGAGCAAATATTCTACGGTGAATTCGATGGAAAACGAAGGAAAAGGGTACTTGTAAAAATTATTGGGGAGTAATTCCAAAAAAGGCTTCGAAGTTCCTCTCTATTTGAACTTTCAGTTCATTCAGGTCCATTTGCAGGCACTTTGCTGCAGCAGTGTATACCGCTTCAACATTCTCAATATAATCGTCGGTTTCGAAGAAAATACGACTCAATGGCGTAGCCTTTAGCGCCTCAGCAATTTTCAGATTTGTTGCTATGGCAATGCAAAACGATAGGTAAAAACCCTGCTTTACCAACGATTGGGCAATTTGTACATTCCCCATAAAGTTGTGAATTACCCACGGTGATGTAGGTTTTAGCTGCTTACGCAGCTCCTGAATTTCCGCAAACGACCTCACGCAGTGTATAATCACAGGTTTTTGTACTGTTTCGGCAACACTAACCTGCTTTTTAAAAAGTTCGATTTGAGTTTGTAAGTCGGCTCCACGTAACCTGTCGAGGCCAATTTCGCCAATACCAATAACGTTGGGGTGTTTCGAAATATGATCTAATGCAACAAGCCAATCATTTGCATATGGGTCGGCACTTTGCCAGGGGTGAATACCAGCTGTACAAAGGCTACCAATATCTTTTTGGTTGATGATTTCCTCCACAAAAAAACTCCGAACCGAAACGGTATTGCCATTGAATCGGTCGGAGTGGTTATGAAAATCGATATACTTTTTAGGCATGGCCTTAGTATTTGCCATAGCCCTTACGACTATGATTTTTGGTATAACTCTATTATCTTCAGTATTACTTCGGTGGCTTTCACCATGCTTTCAATTGGAACATACTCGTGTTTACCGTGAAAGTTTTCGCCTCCAGCAAAAATATTGGGGCAAGGCAAACCCATGTACGACAGGCGAGCTCCATCGGTACCTCCACGTATGGGTTTTACCTTTGGCTTAACGCCAACCTCTTCCATGGCTTTTATTGCTGTTTCAACCACATGGAAAACTGGCTCTACCTTTTCGCGCATGTTGAAGTACTGATCCTTCAATTCGAGCTTGGCAACGCCCTCGCCGTACTTGGCATTAATGAAATCAACACATTTAGAAATGAATGCTTTACGAGCTTCAAATTTCACATGCGAATGGTCGCGAATAATATACTGCAACGTAGCATTCTCAACACTGCCCTGAAAGCCAATAAGATGGAAAAAACCTTCGTAATGAGCTGTGTACTCGGGGCGCTCGCTTTGGGGAAGTAAGCTGTTCATCTCCATAGCTATATGCATAGCATTCAGCATTTTATCTTTAGCATAGCCAGGATGTATGTTTCGTCCCTGAATGAAAACTTTGGCTCCTGCCGCATTAAAATTCTCGAACTCAAGTTCACCAATGGCTCCGCCATCGAGGGTATAGGCAAAATCGGCATTAAATTTCTTCACATCGAAATGGTCTACGCCACGCCCAACCTCTTCGTCAACAGTAAAGCCAATGCGTATGGGCCCATGCTTAAAATTTGGATTGCTCATTAAAAATTCGACTGCCGTCATAATTTCGGCAATACCTGCTTTATCGTCGGCACCCAGAAGAGTAGTACCATCGGTAACAATAAGCGACTGCCCTACGTAGTTTTTTAGTTCAGGAAAATCGGCCACCAATATGGACACGTTAAGGACATTGTTCAAAACAATATCGTTTCCATCGTATTTTTCTACTATTCGTGGCTTTACGTTGGCTCCAGGCATATCGGGGGCTGTATCTACATGCGCCAAAAATCCTATTGTTGGCACTTTTTTATCGGTATTGGCCGGAATGGTTGCCATAACGTAGCCATACTGGTCAATTTCAACATCTTCCACTCCTAATTGCTTTAACTCCTGAACCAGGAGGTTCGAAAGAACGAGTTGCTTTTCGGTGCTCGGGTACCTTTCGGTAACCCTGTCGTCGCTTTGGGTATCGATTTGTACATACCGCAAAAAACGGTCGATAAGGTTATTTTTGTTTATCATTGGGTTGACTTTGTTAATTGAGTTGAATAAGTTAATTGGTCGATTTGATGTTAGATAACTTATGATTGGCCGATAACAGATAACAGAAAACCGACAACTGACAACATAGAATTACCTACTCCACCTCAGGTTTTGCACGAAGCGATTCCCAAATCATGTAACCGCATAGCGCCATAAACATTACAATTGCCAGTATTTCGGCTGAATGCGATTCGAACCAGTTGTTGTTAACGTAGTTAATTCCTCCAAACTTAAGCACTGCACTAATAACACCCATTAAAGCACCACCAGCAATGAATCCCGATGCGATAAGTGTTCCACGCTCTTTGCGAGCCTGATTAATTGCCTTATCCTTACTACGAGTCGATACAATATGAGCAATAATACCTCCAATTAAAAGAGGAGTGTTCAACTGAAGCGGAATGAACATACCCAGCGCAAAGGCAAGTGCCGGTACGCCAATCATGGTAAGAATAAGCGAAAGACTTGCACCAGCAGCATAAAGCAGCCAGGGCGCAGGTTTTCCGCTCATCATAGGCTCAATTACTGCAGCCATTGCATTTGCCTGTGGGGCAACAAGAGCACCATCGCCAGTAAAGCCGTAGGTTTTATTCAGAATAATGATTACTCCACCAACAGTAGCAGCCGAAACGAGGGTTCCCACAAATTTCCAACTTTGCTGCTTGTAAGGCGATGAGCCCAACCAGTATCCAATTTTAAGATCGGTAATAAAACCTCCGGCCATCGAAAGAGCAGTACACACAACGCCTCCAATAATTAAAGCGGCTACCATTCCCGAAGTTCCTGTAAGTCCAACCGAAGCTAAAATGAGCGATGCAATAATCAGTGTCATTAGTGTCATTCCCGAAACAGGATTTGTTCCAACAATGGCTATGGCATTGGCAGCAACTGTTGTAAACAAAAAGGCAATTACCATTACAATGCCCAAACCTACCAGCGCATGGGTAATGTTGTTTACTACCCCAATTTGGAAGAATACGAATATTAGAACAGCCGTTAAAAGAATTCCACCACCCACAATCGACATGGGAATATCACGACGGGTGCGAAGCTCCTCTTTCGAAAGTTTCTCCTTGCGGCTAAACGTTTCGGTAACGGCAAGTCCGAATGCCTTTTTAATAATACCGCTCGAGCGGATAATACCAATAATTCCGGCCATGGCAATACCCCCAATACCAATGGGACGCACATAGTTGGCAAAAATCATTTCGGCACTCATATCGCCAATGAGCATGGTTGCATTGGACCCGACCGGAAGCGACATGCCCGGTGCAAAATGGTTGATTATTGGAATAATTACGAACCAACCCACAAACGAACCAGCAGTAATTATGGCCGAGTATTTCAGTCCAATAATATAACCTAGCCCCATTACGGCAGCTCCAACGTTCAGTTTAAAAACCATTTTGGCCTTTTCGGCAAGTTGCTCGCCATAAGGAATTACTCGGGTTGTAAACACTTCGTTCCACCAGCCAAAGGTTGCAATTATAAAGTCGTATATACCACCAATTAGTCCGGCAACTAGTAATAGTCGTGCCGACGAACCGCCCTTTTCGCCGCTAACCAGCACCTCGGTAGTTGCAGTTGCCTCGGGGAATGGATACTTTCCGTGCATATCCGACACAAAGTACTTGCGGAATGGAATAAGGAAGAGAATACCCAAGATTCCACCCAGTAGCGAAGCTAAGAATACCTGATAAAATTCCGCTTCGAGATTCAGAATGTAAAGCGCTGGCAGGGTAAAAATGGCACCCGCAACAATAACCCCTGAGCTTGCGCCAATGGATTGGATAATGATGTTTTCGCCCAAAGCACCTTTACGCTTGGTAACAGCCGAAAGGCCAACAGCAATAATTGCAATTGGAATGGCCGCTTCGAAAACTTGTCCGATTTTAAGCCCTAAATAAGCAGCAGCAGCCGAAAAGATAACAGCCATAACGAGTCCCCAAACAACGCTCCATGTATTTACCTCGGGTACCGTAACCCGTGGCGACATAACTGGTTGGTACTCTTCGCCTGGGCCTAACCCGGTGTATGCATTCTCGGGCAATCCTTTAATTTTTTCGTTTTCAGAACGGTGTGACATAAATTTTGTTTTTTAGTTAATTTTTATTTGGTTGAAATATTTGCTCGTCCTTTAAAAAACATCTGCAAAATATAAAAAAACTAATCCAAAGGTTTAATCATAATTCCTGCGCCAAATCGTCCCAAATCACCCCTTCGAGCCGAAAAGAATAGGTCGTTGCGGCAAATGGTGCAAAGGTATGCCAATTCGATATTTTGTGACTTAATGCCGCACTTTTCTAGTGTAATCCGATTTGCCTCCCATAGGTCGAACTTCATTTTTCCAACTTTTTCAGTCGGAATTAAAACCTGAGGACTTTCTCGAAAGGTTTTCTTTACTTCGCTAATTACATCGTCACCCACTTCGTAGCAGCATGGCCCAGCCGAGGGGCCAATGGCAACAATTATAGTGCTGGGATCCGAACCATATTCGGTAACCATTGCCGAAACAACTGCTTCGGGCGTTTCAATTACTGTACCTTTCCAGCCAGCATGGGCAACTCCAACTGCTATTTTTACTGGATCGAAGAACAGAAGCGGAACACAGTCGGCAGCAAGAGTAACCAAGCAGATTCCCGGAGTGTTGGTAATCATTCCGTCGGTATTATCAATGGCTGTTGCACGCGAAAGGGCTCCTCGGCCCTTGTCGGCATCGGTAACTTTATGCACATTGCGACTATGGGTTTGCCTGGCAAACACAAACGAATCGACACTAACATCTAATGCAGAGGCTATTTTACTTCGATTAAACAAAACATTCTCAACAAGGTCACCCTGATTCATTCCTAAATTCAAACTATTATATGGGACACTACTTGAGCCCCCATACCGGGCTGTTACGAAATGATTTATATCGAAAAACTCATAAATATTTTTGAAGCGGTAAATCTTATTTTCAATCATAAGTGCCAAATAAAAGAAATGGAGTTGTATAAATCAACTCCATATAATATTTATTGAACAAACCTATAAAAATTTAATCCCAATCAGCAGTAATTCGGGTCATTAGGTCATTACCCGAAACATCGTTCTGAACCTCAACCCTAAGAGCTGCTTTAAGGGTTATTTCGAGCGTCTTTTCAATCCAACCTGCAATTCGATGCATTATCAGCTTTTCGTTATTATGAAACTGTTTCAGTTCAATAACACATCGTTTGTCCTTGCTTTCAACAACCTTTATATCGGATGGTCTGTAGTATGCAGAGAAAATACTTGAAGCACGGCTAAGAACAAAATGTGGACTACTTACACGGACAAATATTTTGTAAACTCCCTTTAAAGCAACCTCCGAACTATATCGACCCAACTCCAATGCTGCTTTGGTATGATTACCATAATAAAAAAGGTCACCTACTTTTTGGGTCGGAATTATAACTGATTCTATTAAATCGTACCAACTTGTAGCGTATATTGTTTGTACAATAATAGCTTTCGAAGCATCTGGAAGTGAATTTAACCACTCATTGTAACGTGTTGGAAATTTTTCACGTACAAAGTCGGGTGTAGTTTTAACGGCTGTGCCTTTAATTTCCATATCAAACGTTATAAATAAACTAACTACAATAATATCAATCAGGTATACTCATCGATTACCTAGTTTGGCAATTCGAATTTACTAAAATTTGGAGAAGCAATAGCATCTTTACAAAAAAAAACGCCTGATTGATAATTCAATTTTAAGTTTATTTTTGTGAAAGTCCAGTTATGCGATGATACATAATATCCAAAGAAGAAAATCCTTTTTTAATCTAAGCCTTATCGGTTTATTCTTTATCGTAATTTCAACAGGCTCTCAGCTGTTTGCCAACCAACTAAAAGTTAACGACATTGCTCTAGCAAAAAAACTGATTATTCAAACTGATAGTTTGTTTAGAGAAAATAGTTTCAATGAAGCCATTGAGATTTCTAATCAAGCCATTGCCGCCTGCGAAGTTGTTGGAAACCTCGATGGGATAGCTGTGGTTTTAAATGTTGTTGGTAATATTTACCGAATACAAGGCGAATATGGCAAAGCCCTTAATAACTTTTACATTAGCCTTGAACACTTTCAAAACCTCGAAAATACTAAGGGCACTGCCTCGACCCTGAATAATATTGGAAGTGTTTACAGGCAGCAGGGTAACTATCCGGGCGCCCTAAAATTTTTACTCAATTCCTTAAAGCTTTACCAGCAACTCGACGATAAGTCTGGCCTTGCCCAACTTTTCAATAATATTGGAATAGTGTATTTTTATCAAAAGAATTATACAAAGGCCCTAGAATTTTATAATAAATCGCTCCAACTAGAATTGGAACTGAAAAATGAGCTGGGAGTTGGAATTTCATACATTAATATTGGCGAGATACACCACCATAGGGGCGAATACCAACAAGCACTCGATTACTACCTAAAGGCATTGGTTATTTCGAAAAAACACGACGAAGTTGATGGAATCGGTATTCTTTATAAAGAAATTGGGGCTATATACACACATCTAGGCAACCTTTACCTAGGTAAAACTTACCTGCACATGGCTCTCGATATTTTCAATAACCTAAAGGATGCGTACAGAATAGCAGAATGCCAAATAGCAATAGGTAAACTATCAATTAAGGAAAGCAATTACGATAAAGCGATTTCATCGTTTCAAAATGCACTCCGCTTGGCCGAGACATCAAATTCGCTCGAATTGGTTGCTGAAAGCAATAAACTTTTAAGCGAATTATATAAAACTCTGTACAATAATGAAAAGTCATACACACACTTTAAAAAATTCATAACTGCCCGCGACAGCCTATTTAATGAGGAGAATACCAAAAAAACTGTACAAGCAGAAATGCTATTCGAATTTGAGAAGCAAATGACTGAAGCAAACCTTCAGCAAGCGCGAAAAGATGCTATTGCAAATGAAAGAGCTGATCGAGAAGCGCTATTACGCAGATTTCTTCTCACAATCATTGCTTCGTTTATTATTGTTATTTTCCTTATTTTTTCTGCTTACAAATCGAAGAAAAAAGCAAATGAACTTTTAGCCTATAAACAGAACGAAATACTTGAAAAGAACGAGGCGTTACTTCAGCAACAGGAAGAAATACTGGCTCAACGCGATGAGATTGAAAAGAAGAATCGGATTCTTGAAGAAACCCAGAAAGTAGTTGAAGCCAAAAATGAAAGGATCATAAGTAGCATTGAATATGCCCAAACCATTCAGCAGGCTATTCTCCCCAACGAAGATGATTTTAAACGATTCTTTCCTGACCACATGGTTTTTTTTCGACCAAAGGATATTGTTTCGGGCGACTTTTACTGGTTCAGTTCGTTGGGCGATTTGACTTTAGTTGCTGTTATTGACTGCACAGGTCATGGTGTTCCCGGATCATTCATGTCGCTTATTGGAAATATTATCCTCAATCAGGTGGTTAACGAATGGCAAACCCGCGATCCCGAATACATACTTCAACTTGTTCATAAACAAGTAAGAAGGGCACTCAAACAGGATCAGGCACACGAAAAATCGCATGCAAGCATGGATATTTGCCTAGTTACAATCGATACTGTCAATAGAAAAGGAATTTTCACCGGGGCTGGGCGCCCGTTATATATGTTACAAAATGGAACATTCAAGAAAATCTCAGGCGATCTTCGTCCTGTTGGAGGTTTTCAACTCGAAAAACAACGCCATTTCACAAAACATACTCTCGATTTCTCTGAAACCACTTGGCTTTATTTAACAACCGATGGATTCATTGACCAAATGGATATGAACACTAATAAATTTGGAACGAAACGATTTGTTGAATTATTGAAAGATATACACCAATTACCCATGGAACTTCAAAAAAATGCTTTGCAAAATGCATTTTATAATCACAAAGGAAATCATGAACAAATAGACGATGTGTGCGTACTTGGGTTAAAAATATAATTCTTTTAATGCAGTATTAAAAAAGCAGGCTACTTATTAGGTAGCCTGTATTGTTTTTAGAACCTAATGAGATGTTAAATATTTGAGCCCTCTAAATACAATGGGCCATCGAAACCTACAGGTATTCCAAATTGCATCCACACTACTAAAAGTATTATCCAAAAAACAAGGAAAAGAATTGTGTAGGGTATCATCAACGATATGATTGTACCTATACCGTACTTTTCATCGTATTTCTCGGCGTAAGTAACAATTAATGCAAAATAGCTCATCATGGGGGTTATAACATTCGTAACCGAATCGCCAATACGGAATGCTGCCTGAGTTAATGCCGGATGGTAACCCAGCAGCATGAACATAGGAATAAAAACCGGAGCCATTATTGCCCATTTAGCCGAAGCGCTTCCCATAAATAAATTGATAAAGGCAGCCAAGAGAACAAACAGAACCATCAGCGGAATGCCGGTTAATCCAATACTAGAAAGGGCCTCTGCGCCATTGATGGCTACAATTAAACCAATATTACTATAGCGGAAGAAGTAAACAAATTGTGCAGCAAAGAATACAAGTACAATATAGCTGGCTAAGCCTTTCATAGAATGAGTCATGTGCTTAACAATATCCTTATCGTTTTTTATAGTACCCACTATTGCACCGTATACAATACCCGGTACAAAAAACACCAATAACAGCACAAAAATGATTCCTTCCATAAATGGAGAGTGAAGAACGCTTTTGGTTTCGGGGTCGCGAAGTACGCCCCATGATGGGGCCACCATATATACTAGCAAAACAATAAGTGCAAGTAGACTCAATCCCGAATATTTTAATCCCTTTTTTTCAGTTGGGGTTAATTCGGTTGCTTCAAGTTTTGCTGCATTACCAGTATATTGGCCAAGCCGGGGTTCAACAATCTTTTCGGTTATCCAAGTTCCTGCAATTATTACCATAAATCCTGATGCTACCATGAAAAAGTAGTTAACTAACGGATTAATAACCATTTCGGAATCGAGAATTTGGGCTGCCGAAGTGGACAGACCAGCTAAAATGGGATCGACCGAGCCAATGAGAAAGTTCGAGCCAAAACCAGCACTTACCCCACAAAAGGCAGCAGCAAATCCAGCCATGGGGTGGCGACCCAGTGCATGAAAAATCATTGCACCCAAAGGAATTAAAATAACATACCCAACTTCGGAAGCTAAATGTGAAAAAATTCCAGCGGTAATGATTGCAACGGTAACGTATTTTTTTGGAGCACCTAGAACCAACTGACGAACCATAACTGTGAATAACCCTGAACCTTCAGCAACTCCAATCCCAATCATTAAAGTTAAAACCAGCCCTAATGGAGGAAACTCAACAAAGTTCTTTTCAAGATTTGTGAAAATCCATCGTATACCATCGGCACTCAAGAGGCTATTGGGTTTAATAATTTCCTTATTGGTAGGGTTGATTGCAGAATAATCGAATACATGGGCCAACCAAGAGGCTAGCATAACTAAAATTGCAAGCATTAAAAATAGAGTTGCGGGATGAGGCAACTTGTTTCCAACGGTTTCAATATAGTTAAGTACTTTATTGAAGATTCGCGAAGAACCGCCCTTCGCTTTTTTAAATAGTTTCTTCATCTCGTAAAAGTTAAATAATCATCATTTTTTTTGTGCGCATGCAAATATAATTTTTAGATTTAATTCTCAAAAAAACTAAAACTGTTCTAAAACCTATTTTACAATGGAAATACCATTTAATGACCCAATAATTAGAAACTTAGGCAATCAATATGATCTTCCTCAACTTGTAGTTTCAGAAGATTTGTACTATAACTTGCTTGAAAACATTATTTCGCAACAATTATCAGGAAAAGTAGCAAAAACCATTTTTAACCGCTTTTGCGATTTGTATCCAAACAAATATCCCACTCCCAAATTAGTAGTACAAATACCTATTGATTCCTTGAGGGCTGCAGGCTTATCGCAAGCTAAAAGCGATTATGTTAAAGCACTTGCCCATTTTGCAATTAACAACAAATATATTTTTGCCGATTTGTATCAAATGGATGACAATGAAATTATCCGATTGCTCGTACAAATAAGGGGTATTGGTATTTGGACCGTACAAATGCTTCTTATTTTCTCGATGAATCGCCCCGATGTGTTTCCCATTGAGGATTTAGCCATTCGGAATGGTATGCAGAAACTATACGGATTGAATGCTACTGGAAAGGAACTCAGAAAAGACATGCTTCGCATTGCAAGCATATGGAAACCTAACAGTACATTGGCTACCCGATACATTTGGGCATATATGAATGACTTGAAAAAATAAGGCCCAAAGGATTTAATTACAGGATTTTTAAAGCAATAAAGGGAACCATTCGGATTGAATAGTTCCCTTTCACAAGTGGTAAACAAGTTTACCATGTGCCAGACTACAGCTATTTTGGTTGGCGCGGCTTCAAAAGGGAGTACCTTTTGTGCAGGCCCCTGGCTCTGGAGCCATTCCAACTAAGGTTTGGCTTTTGAGCTGTTCGTTCGCTAAGCCATGAGCTTAACTTCCCGAACAAGGTGTTTTTTAGTAAGATCGTTTGTTGACTTAACATTGGTGGTCCAATTTAGAATTTTCTTGCGAAAAGCCGCTATTGGTTTCCAGTGCCAGTTTCGAACAACCGACAACCCCTAACAATGCAAGCATTGTTAGAAAATTTCAGCAACCTTTTTGGTTCATTTTACTAATTTCTTAGCGAAACTCTCCTCGGTTTGCTGCTTACAACTCAATCGGTTTAAGAACGCTAGGCGATCTTTTTCAGATTGACCTCCTCTTGGGGAACAAGTCCCTTCGATTTGAACCTTGGCTCTTGGGGTAGGCAAACCTTTCGGTTTGATTGTTGGGTTAAAAACACACCTAAGTGCTTCTTTCCGAACCCGTACCCGGTTGAGCGACCTTTTACCTCTCACCTGGTTTAACAAATATACAACGAGCAAGTATGGAAATGCAACTTTCAGAGAGGTTTTAAGCTAACTCATTATCAACCAATATTTTCAACAATTGTTAATAACTACGGATTGTTAGACTAGTTGTCACTTTCAACACTTTTATGTGGGTATTTTTTTATAATTATTAACATTCTAAACAACCTAAAATCCCCTTTTAAAGGGATTGAAACTAAGCCAAAACATACCTTAATTTGCTATACCATTAACACCATTTTCGGTGCATTAATCAAATTTTTGAAAACACTCATTTAATTTGGCATACTTTTAACTATAATTATTTTAATTTTACTTACTTCAATTATAAACCTTTAAACTTTTTAACATCATGAAAACAATCAAATTTCTTTTTCTTGCTCTTTTGGGTGTCACACTTTCTGTGAGCTCTTGTAAAAAAGACAAGGATGATCCCTCTGTAGAGAAGGATTACTTCACAGTTGAAAACGGTGCATTTATAAACAGCGCAATGCCTGCCTCAACGGGTGCCGGGGCTCCTGCTATTGGTACGGTTACTGGCAACTCAACAGTACTGGCTGGGGGTAGCAATCCCATCACCATTAACACAACCTCTACCGTAACCGATGTACTGGTTGGTGTTGAAGGAATGACTGGGTACTATAAAATCCCCTACACTACTGCTAAATCTACGAATGCCACTATAATGGTTGTAATTCTTATGAGTCAGAGTGCTTCTAATAATTTCACCATTGTAATTGCACTTGCCAATGGAACAAGCATTAGTACCCATTATACCATACCCGTAGTAGTATACGAAGGCGGTACTGGCAAGCTTCAGGTTTCATTAAGTTGGGATAAACCTAACGATGTTGACCTACACCTCTTTGAGCCCGGTGGTGAGGAAATATATTTCGGGAATTCTGAATCTGAGAACGGCGGAATTCTTGATGTTGACTCCAATGCCGGTTGCTCTATCGACAATATTAACAACGAAAATATTACCTATGGCAATAATGCAACTGTTGCCAATGGACTTTACACCGTGAAGGTTGATCTTTGGTCTCCCTGTAGCGTTACAGCAGCTACAACTTATGTTGTTACTGTTCGTTACAACGGCAATATTATTAGTCCGGTTACCGGAACTAACCCATATACAGGTACTCTTCTTCCGAGCGATGAGGATACTTACAAAACCCCAATGACCTTCCAAATTGAAACGGCAAAGGGTGAAACCTCAACCATATATGGTTTTCAATTTAGGGATAACAAGAAGGAAGTACTAAGCCCACAAAAAATGTAAAAAATTTAAACCCAACAAAAAAAGGCAGCTCCTTTGAGCTGCCTTTTTTTGTTGTACCATCTATTTTAGCCACTTATCCAACCAAGCAAAAAACTCGCGCTGCCAAATTACAGCGTTTTGGGGTTTGGTTACAAAGTGAGTTTCGTCGGGGAATACTAGCAACTTACTGGGTACGCCCCTTAGTTGAGCCGCATTGAACGCCTGTAAACCTTCGGTATAGGCAATCCGGAAGTCTTTCTCACCTACAACTATCAGTATGGGGGTATCCCAGTTTTGAACCAGTTTATGTGGACTATTGTCAAAGGTTCGTTGGGCAGTTTTATTATTCTTTTCCCAGTATGCTCCACCAAAATCGTGATTGGGGAAGAACGTTTCCTCTGTTGAAGCATAGAAACTCTCGAAATTGAACATTCCGTTGTGTGCGATAAAAGCCTTAAAACGTTTTTGGTGAACTCCTGCCAAATAGAATACGGAATAGCCACCATAACTTGCTCCAACTGCCCCCAGTCGGTTTTCGTCTACCCAGGGTTCTTTTTTAACATCGTCAATTGCACTTAAATAGTCATTTATGTTCTGACCGCTGTAATCGCCCGAAATTTGAGCATTCCATGCCTGCCCAAATGAAGGTACTCCCCTACGATTGGGTGCAACAACTACATAGCCATTAGCAGCCATTATTTGCAGGTTCCAACGGTAACTCCAAAATTGGCTTATGGTACTTTGTGGGCCCCCTTGGCAGTATAGCAAAGCAGGGTACTTTTTGGTTGCATCGAAATTAGGAGGCAAAACCACCTGAACCAGCATGCTCTTTCCGTCGGTAGTTTTTACCCAACGTTGCTGCACTTCACCCATCTTAATATTGTCGTAAATGTTTTTATTGATGAACGTCAATTGAGTTTCTTCACCCGTTTTCAAATCGATACGGAATAGTTCTGGCGCCATGCTCAATTTCATTTTCTGCCCAACAAGCACCCCATTGGCTGCGCCAAACCAGGTATAATCGTGCTGACCCTGAGTTAAGGCTTTAACTTCGTTAGTTTCAATATTAACCATGAATACCTGCGAAGTTCCAACCACACCACTAACAAACAAAATATTTTTACCACATGGCCCCCAGGTAATATTGTCGGCATTCTGATCGAGGTTCTGTGTAAGGTACACCTTTTCGCCTGTTTCAATATTCATATAAAACAACCTATGCTTATCGCTCTCGTAGCCTGGTGTTTCCATGCTTTGCCATGCAATATACTTTCCGCAGGGAGAAAAGGCAGGGTATTTATCGTAGCCAACCATTCCTTGGGTAATATTGCGGGTTGTTCCATCATTGGTGCTGTATAAATAAATATCGGAATCGGTTCCAATGGCATACTCTTTACCAACTTGCTTTTTGCATGAATATGCAACAGTTTTACCGTCGGGGCTCCAAGCAATCTCCGATTCGTCGAAATATGGAGACATGGGTGCATCCCAGGGTTCTCCCTCCATAATATCCTTACCTTCGGTAATGGGGTTTTGGCCTTTTGGAGCAATAAAAATATGGGAGTAGCTGCCATCGCGCCAGAAGTTCCAATGACGATACATTAAATTCTCAATTATTCGAACATTCGCCTTAGGCATATCGGGATGAATGTCGGTTGTAACCTTATCAATTTGAACATTCTTTGTATAAAGAATATTATCTCCGGTTGGCGAGTACATATAAGAGTTTATTCCATCGGGAATATTTGTAATTTGGGAAACTCCGGTACCATCGTGGTTCATTTCCCATACTTGAGCTGTACCGCTACGGGTCGACATAAATGCAATACGCTTTCCATCAGGAGTCCAGCTGGGACTGAAATCGTTGGTTGCATTACCAGTTAGCTCAACGGGCTCTCCACCGCCAGTTGAAACAATGTAAATATTCGAAACGCCCTTGTTGGCTTCCATGGAGTAACGGGTAATAGTATAAACAATCTGTTGTCCGTCGGGTGAAAGCTGCGCACCACCAAGCCGGCCAAATTTCCACATAATTTCAGGGGTAAGCACTCCCCTTTCAATCTCCTCGGCAGTAAGCTGAGTGTCGGGTACTAAAGGTTCGGAAAGAGTCTCCTTTTTGGACTCGTTACACGACCAAAGCAAGGCTGCAAAGGCCATAATTAATGTAAGTTTAAGTGTTTTTTTCATTTTGAGATCATATTTTAAAAGGGTGAAGTATATTTTTGTTGTTACAAATGATTTCTCAGGTTTCAATTGAACTCCGAAAGCGATTCCTGTATCCCCTTATGAATTTCGTACCAGTACGATATGGCCGCTTCCTTCTTATCGGTTTCAAATTTACTAATCCATTCCTTTAGCCTCTCATCAGCTACACCATCCTCATCGCGCTTCTTTTTGAGGAAATGAAATAGAAAATCGATACTTCGTTCGCTCTCCCAAAGTACCGAAGCATTGCGGCTATTAAGCCTGCTTGCTGTTAGTTTAACGTTTTCGAGATATTGCATTTTTAAGCCGAATAGGCTCTCTAAAATATCGGGTATCATATCCTCAGCCCAAGCCCTATGAAAACGACAAACTCCCATGTTATCCATAACTAGTTCGAGTAGCATTCGCTTAGCATTTTCGCGACCTAAATCGCGAGGAGGAATAAACTCCTTACCATAGTTCATGTAATACTTACCCATAATAGCCATGGGAGAAAGAACTCCGGGGCTCCAATACTGATTGGGGACAACCCAGCCTCTTCGGGCAAAGGCTGTGTAGACAAAGGGATTGAGTACCGATTTACCCTTAGCACGAGCCAAATGCCTGCCAAATCGTCGGGCACCTTCGGTTAAATTTACTTTGCCATTCTCTTTAACCATTTCATTTAGCAAAGCAATGCCAATTTGTGCATTATGTATGGAATGCTCAACGACTTTGAAGCCGTTGGGAGAAAAATAGGGAACTGAGTCGACACCCAGCTCCTCGGGAGTGAGCAACCCTTCGGCAAGGCATTCCATTAACCACGAAAGAATGCCACCTACCGATATGGCATCGAATCCAAGAGTATCGGCATAATGGTTAAGCATTTCGGCAGCACGCTGGTCGAAAATACCGCAAAGTGGCCCCATGGTTTGGTAGGGTTCGTAGTCCTTTTTGTACTTGCCCTGCATTTTCTTGCAAACTGCAACGCAAGGTTCACCACAGGTTTTCTGCTGTTTAGTTTTAATTGTTTCTTCGTTAAATTGTCGAAGGTAGTGATCGACAATAAAATCCTTATGAATTCTGAGCCGTTCCTCTTTGCTCATGTATATACTACGGTAGTTGAAGGCAATAACTCGCTCTTCGAGGGTTGTAAAGTTTACTCCAAATGTGCCACCCGTATCGAACTGGGGATCGAATCGATACTTGGTAGTAGCCTCTAAATCTTTAGCGGCCAATTTCTTTTCGTATTTTGACTGGAACCATTCGTCGGCTACGCTTCTATCTCTAAAATCCTCCTCGATGAAGGTGCCACCATAAATAATACCTATTATTCCGTGTTCCTGAAGCATTTTCGATCCGAGTCCTCCGCGACCAGCCCAGGTATCAACGTAGGTAAGTTCACCTTTTCGGATGGGTGCCGAGGCAATGGCTCCAAAATCGGTGTACATTGAAGCAGGGCCTGTAGCCAACACCCGTGGATCGTTTTCGTAACGAGAGGCAAATCTTTCGAGGGCAAATTCCATCACAGAGTATACTCCACCCCTGCCCGAACCCCAAATCTCACGCCTTCGTATAGGATGCAGTTCAACCTCTATCTCCTCACCATGAACCCTATTGAGGTAAAGAATTGAAGGGGTATATGCTTTACCGATAATGCTAAGTAAGTTGATTCCTAAATTATCGAAAATTAAACCTGCACCACCCATGGACGATACGAAAAAGCCATGCCAACTCGGCGATATTCCTGAAAAAATGAGACGATTGGAACCTGGAAATATAGAGCCTGCAAGCAAACCTGTACCTATGTTCAAACTATTTTGTTTGTGCGAGAGATGGATTCCCAAGTCGACTGGGCCAAAAAACTGACCCAAAGGGTACCTATTAATCCGATAATAACCAGTTGATGCATCGACCATTAAAACTTTTAAACTAGCTCCATTACTTACCATAAGAGAGTTTTTTTTAGAAGTGCAATGTATAAAAAGTACATTGAAGTTCAAACCGAATTAGAGCTTTGAGGAGCTATTACGAATGAGTTTTATAATTATGGTATTCGGAAACTGTAAATCATATCGAATAAAAGTTAAAAATTAGTATGTTTGTATTGCACTTATAATTCTTAAAAGTTGCTAAATACCAAACATTCCATACACTTTATTACTAGATGCTTTTTAATACTGGCATTGGTACAATTATCAACCAGTGAATATATTAAAGCAAACGACCCTGTTGTACTTCGAGGTACGACCGAAAGGTACCATTTGGGAAAATATCTATATATTTTAAACGATTGGGATGGAAGCATTGCTACCGACAAAGTACTGAGCCCCGAAAATTTGGAACATTTCAAAAATGACACCACTATTACTCCGCAATCAAAGTATCACTGGTTATTGCTGACTATAACAAACCTATCCAACAATATTGAAGATTGGCACTTGTGGGTTCATCCACATCATCACAATCAGCTTTATATTGCTAACAGAGGAACTATTAACAAGCTTAGTGAAAATGGGCTATATGTTAAGAACTCCGAGTCGTGTTTTCCCGAAAACCCTAGGGTCTTAAAATTGAAAATTCCGATCGGAGAAACTGTTCAATTTCTCATAAAAGTAAACACATCGACTCAACAAGAGTATAAACCCTTGTTTCAGGTTGAACTGAAAGCAACCAAACCGGAAATGCGAAACTACTATACCAGCTGGATTATCCTTGGTGTTATTTCAGGAATTCTTATTGCTATCAGCTTTCTTATCCTCCAGCTTTGGTTTATAACAGGGAATAAAAGTTTCCTATACTATTTCCTTGCATTTTTCTCGTTCATGTTCTATTTCATCTCAAACGATAGGGTTGCTTACGCACTGTTTGAAACCGATTACATTAATCGATTTACATCGAACTACTTTGCGCTTTTCAGTTCCTTTTTCTACCTCAATTTTTCTCGTTATTTTCTCGATGCGGAGAAACGCTTTAATACCTGGCAAAATGCAATTAAATGGTTTTCGATAGTGTACCTTTTTGCTTTAGTTGTAATTATTCTTATACACACTAAGGTTATTTGGAATGTTACGCCATATCTCAACTTCATTCATGTTGTTACCTTCATTCTTATTATCTCTTTTGCCATATATACCAAACTGAAGGGTGTAGAACAGGCGGGCTATTACCTAATAGCTAATGCTGTTTTCTTTGCATTCCTATTTACCTACATCATTTTTCTATACTTTAAGTTGGAGCACATTGCTCCCAATTGGGTAGCTTCTAGCTTAAAAATGGGTACAGCTGCTCAGGCACTTCTGTTTGCCTTTGCAATTGCACATAAATTCAATACTTTGAATCGAGAAATTACTGAAAAAAATCTGAGCAATGAGAGGGCAGCGAAAGAGAGACTCATTGAAATTCAGAAATTAACCAAAGTTAAAAACCTTGAACTCGAGGCAAAAGTAATTGAGCGAACTTCGGAAATAAATAACCAGAAAGAGGAATTAAGAGCCCAGGCCGAGCAACTGGAGAAAGCCTACGAAGAGATTTCACAGCAAAAAAAACTGATTGAGAAAGCGCACTCGCAAATAACCGATAGTATTTTTTATGCTTCCATTATTCAGCAAGCAGTGCTTCCTAAGCAGAGCTTACTAAAGTTGCATTTCAAGAATCACTTCCTTATTTTTCACCCTCGCGATGTTATAAGCGGCGACTTTTATTGGGCAGCATACATTGATGGTATTCGGTTTATTGCAGTTGCCGATTGTACAGGACACGGTGTTCCGGGTGGCTTTATGAGTATGCTCGGGCTTTCTATGTTCAATGAAATTGTAAAGCGCGAAGGATTAACCCAACCCGATCATATTCTCAACCTTCTTAGGGTTTACATTATCAATTCATTGCAACAGGAGAGTATGGCGGTTCAAATACGCGATGGAATTGAAGTTGCGCTATGCGCCATATACCAAACACCCGAAGATGCTAATAACGGGTGCTACACTCTTAATTTTGCAGGTGCTCACATGCCCATGCACGTTGCCACCACTCGCAAGCATTTTGAAAACATTGGAAACAATAATGCCGAACAGGTTGCAAGTAACGAGAAATACGTAATGTACCAGTTGCGTGGCGACCAGATGCCAATTGCTATGCATATTAAATTAAACCCCTTTACCCTCCAAACAGTTAAGCTCTTCAAAAACGACATGCTTTACCTTTTTACCGATGGGATTACCGACCAGATTGGTGGTCCGGATAATAGAAAGTATAGCCATACCGCCCTTCGTTCATTACTCCTTTCGTGCTACCCGGAATCGCCTGCTGAGCAAATGAAAATTATTGAACAAGCAATTAAGGGTTGGACAAACCACCCCAACCCTATTAATGGAGAAATTTATGAGCAAATAGACGATATTTGCTTTATAGGTATCAGAATTTAAATGCCACAAATAAATGAAAGTAAAATCAGAACCCTTTGGTCAACTTCCCAATGGCACAAAAGCCCTGCTTTTCACATTCAATACCGAAAGGGGCCTTATAGTTCGAATAACAAACTATGGGGGAATAATCATCTCTATTGAGCATACCAACAAAAATGGAAAGTTGGAGGAGATTACTGCTGGCTTCCCAAATTTGGAAAAATACCTTGTTGGGCATCCCCACTTTGGCGTTATTGTTGGCCGATATGCCAATAGAATTGCTCATGGTAAATTTACAATTGATGGTGAAACCTTTAACCTTCCCATAAACAACCCACCCAACCACCTACACGGAGGAGACCAAGGTTTTCATACCAAACTTTGGGAGCACAACTTAAAAGCCAACGACCAAAAAGCGGAACTTACATTAAAGTACCATTCTCCCCACTCTGACGAAGGCTATCCGGGGTCATTAAAAGTAACAGTTACCTACACCATTTCGAACGATAATTCTATAGGTATTGACTTTGAGGCCGAAGCAGATAAAAAAACACATGTGAATCTCACCAGCCATTGCTACTTTAACCTAAATGGCTTTAGTAAAAGCATTGGCAGCCATACTCTCTTTTTAGCCTCTAATAGCTACCTTCCGGTCGATAATACCCAAATACCCACCGGCACGATTGCACCAACTCATGGAACCGATTTCGACTTATCGCAACCTACAGAAATTGGAAAAATACTACAGAAATTACCCGGTGGTCTCGATCATTGCTACGTTTTAACACCTAACCAGAAACCTGCAGCTACTCTCTATTGCAACGAGAGCGGAAGAAAATTAAGTTTATTCTGCAGCCAACCCGGAATTCAGGTTTATACCGGAAATTTTTTAGATGGAAGCATAACTGGTCACAATGGAATTAAATATCAAAAACAGTGGGCCATTTGCCTTGAGCCCCAGCATTTTCCCGATACTCCAAATAAACCCAACTTCCCATCAACCCTCCTAAGCCCCAACCAAATATATAAACACAGAATTACAATGTACTTTAGCAACGAGTAGCGACTTAACCTTTTAAAATATGACCTTACCAATTGACCAAAAAAATATTGATAAGCTGATTGTTGTTGGAGATCGGGTTCTTATAAAACCTCGAAATCCCGATGAAAGAACCAAGTCGGGATTACTGCTCCCACCAGGAGTTCAGGAAAAGCAGAAAGTTCAATTCGGGTATGTGTTGAAAGTTGGGCCTGGTTACCCAATTCCTGCCATTGCCGATTACGATGAGCCTTGGCAAAAGCGAAGTAACGATCGAAGGTATTTCCCATTACAAGCTGAGCCTGGCGATTTGGCAGTTTACCTATTGGATAGCAGCTATGAAATTGAGTTCGATGGTACAAAATACATCATTGTTCCTTTCAATGCCATTCTTTTACTTTTACGTGACGAGTCGCTTTTCGAATAGATATTTGGCTATTTGTGATGTTAGTAACTTAAAGAAATGAGATGATTGGCGAATTGCATTTTTTAACTAAGTTTACACGCTTTTTCAGAAAAAAGCATTTAAGTTTGCAAACCACACACGAAAAAACTATTGTTTAACTTCAATTGCTGATAACCAAAAATTACAATCGATGAAAAACACTTCGTTAATAATCAATATTGTTTTAGCTGCGGCTATTGCATTGCTCTTCGTTCTGCACTTTACAGGTAACTCTAAAAATGAAGTACCTGCTGCCGAAGAAAAAAAGACTGATGTAATGATTTCATCCGAGTTTACTGCTGCATGGGTAAATATCGATTCGCTTATGAACAATTTCGATATGTACTTCGATATGCGCCAGGAACTCGAGACTAAGGGTCGCAAAATGGAAGGTGAAATGAATGCAAAAACCCGTACACTCGAAAAGCAGGTTGCCGATTTTCAGGACAAAGTACAAAAAGGCCTCATTACACGTTCGCAAGCTCAGCAAATGCAACAAGAGCTAGCTGAAAAGGAGCAAGACCTTTATCGCTTCCGCGACCAGTTGCGCATGCAATTTGCCGAAGAGGAGCAGGTAAAGCTACGTCAAATTCAGAACAACATTACCGAATACCTGAATGAGTTCAACAAAGAGAAAGGTTACCACCTTATCTTCAGTAGTACTTTTGGCGGGCCTCTTCTTTATGGCCATCCAGCCATCGACATAACTCAGGAAGTACTAAAAGGTTTGAACGAAAAATATATATCGACAAGAAATACAATCACCAAGAAAGAATAGTTTTAACAACTCCAAAATAGCCCCATTCAACCGATTGGGGCTATTTGTTTTATGAAAATAGCTGACGCATACTTTCAAAAAAACGACTTTACACCCCAGCTGCTCGACAATCCACACGAAAAGCTCGGAATTTGCGTGGTAATTCCCTCATTCAACGAACCTTACTTAATCGAATCGCTAAATTCGATTGCCAATTGCCAATTGCCTGTTTGTTCGGTTGAAGTTCTTGTTGTAGTTAACTATCCCCAAAACTCGCAACAGGAAGTAGTAAGCAATGCCAATTATTGTATAAAAATTGTAAAATCGATGCTGGGTAATCAGAAACTCCGGTTTCACCCTATTATGGCATTCAATTTACCCCCAAAACATGCGGGTGTTGGTTTAGCACGAAAAATTGGGATGGATGAGGCAGCCTTTCGATTTTCAAAAATAAAAAAGTACAATGGAATTATTGCTTGCTTCGATGCCGATGCCACTTGCGCCCCCAATTACTTGGTTGAGCTTGAAAAACTATGGATTGAGTTTCCTAATACTGCAGCTTGTTCTGTTCATTATGAGCACCCTCTGAAAGGGAGTAAGTTTTCGCATAACATATACGAAGGTATTGCCAAATACGAGCTCCACTTACGTTACTATATTGAAGCCTGCCGTTATACAAATCATCCTCACGCATACCATACCATTGGCTCTAGCATGGCATGTAGCACAGCTGCATATATTCGTGTTGGGGGAATGAATCGCCGAAAAGCGGGAGAAGACTTCTATTTTCTTCAGAAGATTATACCCCACGGAGAGTTTCGCGAGTTAAATTCTACCTGTATTTACCCATCTCCTCGTCCATCGGATAGGGTACCTTTTGGAACCGGACATGCCATTACAAAAATGTTAGAACATAATTTATTACCCTACTCAACTTACTGCATGGAAGCGTGGGAGGGTGTTCGAAAATTCACCAAGTTCACCCATAAACTTTTCGATAATGCAGCTGACATCACCCTATTCCTTTCAGAAACCGAGCCCTCACTGGTCAAATATTTAATTGATAACCAAATTGAGAGCAAATTGGAAGAAATTCGTAGCAATACATCCACTTTCGAAACGTTTGAAAAACGATTCTTCCTATGGTTCGATGCTTTCAAACTGCTTAAATATTTGAACTTTGCACACACCAACCACTTCCAACGTAAACCCGTTGAAGAGGAGGCCTTTAAATTAGCCCAACTGATAGGCTTAAATGTGAATTCGAAATGCAATTGTTTTGATCTGCTCAAGCAGTATCGTTCCCATCAGTCGGAAAATTACTGGAAACCATTGCAATAAAAAAACCCAGACAATCGTCTGGGTTTTCATTTCTTTCAGTTCACAACTATGCAGGATGTATAGCCTCAACGGGGCAAACATCGGCGCAAGAACCGCAATCGGTGCAAACTTCAGGATCAATCTTATAGATATCGCCCTCAGATATTGCCTCAACAGGACACTCATCGATGCAGGTTCCGCAAGCGGTGCAATCGTCGTTAATTACGTAAGCCATTTGAAATAATTTTTAGTTTAACTTCATTCATGAATGCAATTACAAAAATATACTCTATTCTTTAATTGAGAAATAAAATTAGAATTTTTGTAGAAATTTAAAACGGTTATAAATACTACAATTTCATTGTAGCCTTTGATAGTGTTATAACTAGCCATGTAAACATGGGTATTGAGGTTGCAAATGCATGCAAATTCGGAAGAAACGAGTCAGAATGTAAACCTCCCGAAGCATTAGGTCCTCCAACACCAATTCTGAAATAAACCGAAGGAATGCTCAAAGAGTAATATGCAAAGTCGTCGGTAGTCATACGTAAGGGTAGTTCAACAACATTCTGTGGTCCCAACAACTCTATTGCTACACTCTTAAATTGTTCGGTAAGTGCTTCATAGTTGTACACAGAGGGGTAACCCTTTACAATGTTCACCTCAATGTCGCCTTTATCCTCGAATGCAATCTGATTCGCGATTTTGTTCATTAGTTCATGTGCTTCCTCCCGCCATGCTTGGCCCATGGTCCGGAAAGTTCCTTGAAGTTCAACTTCGTTTGGAATCACATTGGTTGCCCCCAGGGCAATGAACCTGCCTATTGAAAGCACAGTAGGAAAACCCTTCTTCTCTCCTACCGATGCTATGTTTTGAAACTGAATTACAAGCTTCGAGGCCATTAAAACTGGGTCAATAATATTTTGACGCAATGCCCCATGACCTCCTTTACCTTTTACCGTAATGTGCAACTCATCGCCAGAAGCCATATATGCACCGGCGCGAAAACCCACTTTGCCCGAATCCAATTCGGGAAGTACGTGCAAGCCCAGCATAATGTCGGGCTTATTATTCTTAAAGGCATCGGACTGCATAATACTAAGCGCACCACCGGGCAGCTGCTCTTCAGATGGTTGAAAAATAAGAAGCACATTCCCCATAAAATGTTGCTTCAATTCATTCAGAATACTTGCAACTGCTAACAGGTTTGCCATGTGAAAATCGTGACCACAGGCATGCATTACACCTTTGTTTTTGCTTGCAAACCCAACGCTCGTTTTCTCGTCAATGGGTAAAGCATCCATTTCGGCACGAATACCAATAGTAGGACCATTTTGACTCCCTCGAATAATTGCAATTATTCCTGTTTTTCCAATTGAATCTTGGTACTCAATTCCCATTTGATCAAGGGTCTTGCAAATTCTTTGAGCAGTTTCATGCTCATGCATCGAAAGTTCGGGGTTGGCATGAAAGTCTCGGTAGAGTAACTCAGCTTGCAGCTGCGCTTTTGCCACAAGGGCATTAATATTAGGTATAGAAATCATGAGTTACCTCCCAAAAATCATTTTAAGAGATATAAGGAAAACTCCTATGCCAAATACCTTTCGAAGAATTTTATCGGGAAGATTAATCGATAGTAACGATCCGAAATAGCTACCAATAATAAATGCCAAAACAATAAAAAGCGTATACTTCATATTAACATAACCTGCCTTGTAATAGTTATATACACCAAGAATTCCAATTGGAAAGAGCAAAATGGCTAAGCTGGTCCCCTGTGCCTGATGTTGGGTTAAACCAAGAAAAAAAACCAATGCGGGAATAATTACAATTCCCCCTCCCAATCCAAGGGTACCACTAACCAAACCGGCAAACAGCCCAATTGATATTAAAATAATTATTTCGTTTGAACTCATAACTATTAACTAGAAATTACAAATGTAATAAAAAGAACGTATGCAATTAATTGAATAAAAAGTTGGCTTAGCATGTTTTTGCATATGCAAGGATGCTGAAATGGGTTAATATTCTATTTTTGCATAAATCAATTAATCCATTTATGGCCGGTAGAAAGGGCAGTAAATATTACGATATTTTCCTTAAATACAATGTTTGGCTCGAGAACATTGAAGGCAAGGACATAGTAGGCGATGGTAAGTTTGAGTTGCTTTTAGCTATTGAAGAAACTAAATCGTTAACTCTTGCGGCACAAAAACTCAATATCAGCTACCGTAAGGCTTGGGGAAACATTCGCGAAATTGAGCAGCGATTAGGATTTCCTATTGTAACCAAAGTACGAGGCGGAAAAATCGGTGGCCAAACATTGCTCAACACCAACGGGGTTAATTTAATTGAGGCGTACAAGCAATTTTTGAAAGAAATTGATGAAAATATGCACATCTCAGCTAAAAGATTTTGGGCAAAAGTGAACGAATAATTTTTTATCAACCGATATGTTAAGAAATACATAACAAGAAGAATGAGAAAATTCATTATCATTTGTATTGCATTGTATATAATTGGCTGTGGTTCTACTAAGAATGACTCGAACCAAATAACCATTTTTCATGCTGGCAGCCTATCTGCCCCTTTTAAGGCTCTTGCCGATAGTTTTATAAAAACTCATCCTCAGGCAACCATTTTACTCGAGGCCGCAGGAAGTGTAGAATGTTCAAGAAAAATTACTGAACTCAACAGAAAATGCGACCTAATAGCCAGTGCCGACTATAAAGTAATTGACAAACTACTTATCCCCCAATACGCAGAATGGAATGTACTTTTTGCTGGCAACGAAATGGTTATTGCTTTTACTCTTAAGTCGAAAAGTGCAAGCATTATTGACAGCACAAACTGGTTCAAAATTGTTTTGGAACCTAGTGTATACTTTGGAAGAAGCGACCCCGATTCGGATCCATGCGGTTATCGAACCCTCCAGATTTTTCAATTAACCGAAAAATACTACCAGTTAAACGGATTTTATTCTTCTGTTATTAAAAAGGACAAACGATTTATTCGTCCCAAGGAGGTGGACCTTCTGGCTCTTCTTCAATCGGGTGCTATCGACTACCTTTTTATATACAAATCGGTTGCTTTGCAGCACCATTTGAAATTTGTTGAACTACCTAAGAAAATTAATCTTGGATACATTGAACATGCCGAATTCTATTCCCAAGCCCGAGTTAACATAAAAGGGTCGAAACCCAACAGTACGGTAGAGATGAATGGAGAACCCATGGTATATGGCTTCTCCATTCCCAATAATGTTCAAAACAGAGAACTTGCCGAAGAATTTGCAAAATTCATTTTAGGTTCTAAGGGAACGGAAATACTAAATTCATTAGGGATGCCAACTCTTCAACCCCAGTATTCACCAGCTTCGCATAACAAAAACTTAAATGTTCTTAAGTATGCCGAATAAACGATTTGGGATTAATACACTTTTCAGCTTTCTTAGCGGCTTGCTGCTACTTTTCATTGTAGCACCACTGCTTGGGATGCTATTTGCCACATCGGTTAACGTATTGTTTGCTACGGCAATGGAAACAGAAGTACAATCGTCGATAGGATTAACCGTATGGGTTTCACTATTAACCTCAATTTTATTTGCATTTGTTGCTATTCCCTTTGCGTACATTTTTGCAAGGAAAAGATTCCCTTTTAAGAAGCTAATTACAGGTATAGTTGATCTTCCGGTAGTTATTCCGCATTCTGCGGCTGGTATTGCAATACTTGGCTTTATTAGTCGCGACTCGGTACTTGGACGAATTGCCGACTCAATGGGCCTTAACCTGGTTGGAAGCCCAATAGCCATAGGATTGGCCATGGCTTTTGTTAGTGTTCCTTTCCTAATTAATTCGGCACGAATTGGTTTTGAAGCAGTACCCGAAAGGCTCGAAAAGGCATCACTTTCATTAGGAGCATCGCCCACACGAACATTTTTTTCCATATCTCTTCCATTAGCTTGGCGAAGCATTGTTTCGGGTTTGGTTATGATGTTTGCTCGAGGAATGAGCGAATTTGGTGCAGTTATAATTGTTGCATACCACCCCATGGTAACCCCAGTTCTTATTTTCGACAGGTTTAACACTTTCGGGTTAAAATATGCCCAGCCTGTTGCAGTTATTTTCATACTAATCAGTTTGCTAGCCTTTGTCTCACTTCGGCTAATTGCGTCCAAAAAAGAGAAAAGCGATGCTTAAAGTACATGAAGTTTCGAAACAGTTGGGCAAATTTACGGTTCGCAACGCGACATTTCAGGTAAATGCAGGCGAATATTTTATGCTACTTGGCCCCTCGGGAGCCGGAAAAACAATACTCCTAGAAATAATAGCAGGTCTCATAAATCCCGATTCAGGTAATGTTGAATTGAACAATAGAAATATTACCAAGCAACCTATTCAGAAGCGGGATATTGGTCTAGTTTTCCAGAATTTTGAGCTATTCCCACATCTTTCAGTGCAGCAAAATATTGCCTTTCCCCTCCGAAACAGGAGAATGAAACAGGAAGATATGAATGGGCTGATTAATGAACTGGCTGAACAATTCAGCATTGTTCACCTGCTTAAACAGAATGTTCAGAAACTCTCTGGAGGAGAGCAACAACGAGTAGCTTTAGCCCGAACCCTAGCAACCAAACCCAGCATACTCCTACTCGATGAACCCATGTCGGCTTTAGATGCCGAAAAACGCACTGAGATTCGCTCTATGTTACGAAATCTCAATAGAAAAGGACAAACCATAATTCACGTAACCCACGATTTTGAAGAGGCCATTGCCTTAGGCCACACCATTGCTGTAATGGGTAATGGTGAAATTGAACAGATTGGAAGTCCTGAAGATGTTTTTAACCGACCATCTTCAACTTTTGTGGCGAAACTAGTAGGTGTTCGTAATTTTTTTCCTGCAACGCTTAGCCCATCAAATGAGCCTAATTTGATGATGGCTCGTATAAAGGAAAACCTAAAGATTTATCTTTATTCAGAAAAACCGGGCAGCGGCTACATCCTATTCTCCGATAGTGCTGTGAGCATTTCTGATGGAGCCCAAAACACCAGTGCGCTAAATAATTTTAAGGGAAACATTACCGACATATATCCCCACCGTTACGGTTACGAGGTTGTTGTTGACATAGGAATTAAGGTAATTGTAAACATAACCCATGAGTCGCTTCTTAAAATGAAACTTGCCATTGGCAAAATGGTGTGGATATCTTTCAAAGCGGGTAGCGTTCAGTTTGTACCCATAAACTAACGGTTAAGCAAAGAAATTACCCTTTTTTTTATATTTGTCTTAACTGAAAAATTAAAAAATGAGAAGATTTAACTTATTAATATCGATTGCACTTATTCTTACTGCCAACTCGTGTAAATGGAGCAATGAGCCCCGTATACCGCTGAACGATATTGACGTTAATGTTGTTATTCAACGCTTCGATAGCGACCTGTTCTCATTAAAAAAAGTGTGCAACCAAAGCGTAGATACTTTACATGCTAAATATGGACATTTCTTGGAACTCTTTTCTCAGGGCATAATTGGTATTGGAATGCCCGGTGACGAAGGTTTTAACGATTACCTAAACAGTTTTCTCTCTGATAATATGGTAGTGGAAGTGAAAAAAACTGTAGATCAGGTATTCCCCAATACAAATGATTTGAATACTACCCTTACCAATGCCTTTAAATGGGTTCACTACTATTTTCCAAACAAACCCATTCCGCAGGTATACGGGTTTGTATCGGGTTTCAACAATTCGGTCCTACTTGCCGACAGCATCATGGGTATTGGGTTCGACAGGTACCTTGGTCGCGATTGCAAATTTTACCCCCGTTTAGGAATTCACAAGTATTTAACGTACAACATGCACCCAGACAAAATTCCCTCGGACCTTATTCGAACCTACGCATTAGGTGAATTTCATTTTAACGACTCAATTGACAACTTACTTAATAATATGATTTACGAAGGGATGCTTATGTACTTCACCAAAAGAATGCTCCCCGAACAACCCGATAGTTTGCTGTTTGGCTTTACTCCAAATCAAATGAAGTTTTTGAAAAGCAACGAAAAATTCATGTGGACTTACCTAATAGAGCATAAGCTACTATTTAGCACTGAAACCTTTACAATCCGAAAATTTATTGGCGATGCTCCCTTTACTCAAGGTTTTCCCAAGGAATCGCCGGGAAGGTCGGTGGTTTGGCTTGGCTATAGAATTGTAAACCAGTTTATGAATAAGAATAAAACTATTGGGCTTCCCCAGTTGATGGAAATTACAGACTACCAACGAATTCTGAACGAATCGCGCTACAACCCATAGTTAAAATAAGCCAACCCGAGCATTTATACAGTACTCTTTTCATTGCATTTAACTAATTGGCTACTATGTAATTGTAATTTAATATTACCTTTTTCCTTCCAGAAGAGCGGAATGCTATTCCAACAATTATACTTTTTCGAATCACATTTACCTGTACTTTTAATAAATCATACCCTTCAAAAAAAGAAATCCCAGCCTAAGACTGAGGTTACAAAATGCTTTATTATAACTGGGTTTTGCCTGCTTGCAGCAGGCAAGCCCTGATGTTGATAGTTGGATCTGTCGATAGTGCAAGAATATTGAATTGGTCAGTGTACTGAAAAATTGTTGGTATAGCGTAAGAAAAATGGCCTGAGCTGCTTTTCTCAGGCCAAGTTTGTGAATTTGAACAGGCTGTTAAATAAACCACAAGAAAGTTTCATTTATAAGATGTATATTTCTAAAAAAAGGTTGCGTGGAAACAAAAAAATTATGAAAAAAATGCAAACCAATAATCATTTGTATATTTGAATACGAAAAATATTTATTCACTAAATGGAGCTTTCGCACGAAACCATTATTAAGTGCCAACAAGGCGACAGATCCGCCCAGCATGCGGTTTATTTAGCCTACTCCCCAAAAATGTTCGGGGTATGCTTGCGTTATGCACCCAATTATAGCCAGGCTCAAGACATTCTTCAGGATGGCTTCATTAGGGTTTTTAACAATATTCAATCGTTTAACTTTAGAGGTTCAATTGAGGGTTGGATACGCAAGGTAATTGTGAATACAGCCCTAGAATACATTCGTAAAAATAATGAAAATAGCATTATTGACATTTCCACCCTCAAAGCCCAGCCTATTCTCGAAGACTACCATCAAACAGATTACAACTTCTTACTCTCTTTAGTTGCCATACTGCCAGAGCAATATAGGATTGTTTTTAACCTTTATGCCCTCGAAGGTTATTCGCATGCCGAAATTGGAGAGTTGCTTAAAATAACCGAATCGACTAGTAAATCAAACTATAGCCGGGCTAAGGCCATACTCAGAAAAAAATTGGAATTGTTACAGGAAATCGATTTACAGCATGTATTTTGAACCAACAAATTTTGAGGAGTATGTAAGTAAACTAGCACAGGGGTTATATAAACCTCCTGCTGAAGCATGGTTTTACATAGAAAATCAGTTGCAAGCAAATAAAATTGCACAAAGGAGAATTACTGCAATTAAGTTTTCTATAGCTGCTAGTATTACCATTCTTTTCACCTTTGGTGCATACTACTTCCTAAATCTATCCTTTATGCCTACACAAGAACTGAGTCAGGGTTTAATAAATTTAAATGAGAAACATTTGAGCGAATCGTTAGTCGCAAGCAATGAACCAATTCAAGTTTTACCTAAAGGTATTGAATCGCAAAGAAACCCCAGTCATAGCGAAGTTGAATTATCAAATATAAACTCCGAAAAAGCCAGTATTCAACTTTTAAGCCTCCGCAATACAGCCCAATTAATTCCAAATAATCAATCTCGCGTAAGGTTATCACCAACTAATCAAAATTCTTTATACTCAACAAAAACAAAGATTAATCTGAAGAAAAGTAGCAGGAACTTGTGGAGCATTAGCACAAAAGTTGCTCCTAGTTATACTCAACTTTCGATTAAAAACGACATAACCCAATCCGAAACCAATGGCATTTGGCAATTTTCTGGAGAGGTACTTGCTAAAAGGAAAATAAATAAATGGATATCTGTACAATCGGGATTAGCATTCAATCCCGTGGGTCTTAGAACCAGCAATGTTTATGTTATATATAGTACAGCATCCGATAAAATGTTAGAAACCGTTAGGGCAAAGTCGCCCTATGGTAACATTGGCCTAAATAGCCCCTACTTTGCCATAACAAACTACGATAACTATTTGAATATAATTCAAATTCCAGAAAAAAACTTTCAGCATTCAAGAGCTACTATCGAACAACAATTGTACTACATCGAACTACCTATGGTACTATCTGTTAATGCCAGTAAACTAGGATTTCGAAATATATGCGCAAACGTTGGATTCGCTCCTGGTGTTTTAATAAGCAATCGTTTTAACATATATAGTGATATTGGAAATATTGGAGGAAAAACAGAAGTGTCCGATAAATTTTCATATTCCCTTCAGGCATCGCTCGAATATTCTTACCCGGTTTCAAAAAACTTCAATCTTCTTTTCGAGCCTACTTTTAAGTATAATTTGAAGAAAATTGAAGGAACAACAAGCGGAGTTCATCCTGTATCGTTCCAATTAAAAATTGGTGCTTCCTTCCGATAATAATGCAGCACAAAAAAAGGCTAGGTAACACCTAGCCTTTTAAATTGAATACAATTAATTACTTCATCTTATTTGGTAACTCAAGACCATAACCCTTTTTACGATCGAAGTATTTCAGAATAAAACTAAATATAAAAGCTAGAGCCCCAAAACTCGCAAAAATAAGTTCGGGCACGGTGTAGTCATATTTTGCCCCTTCAACTCCTGCGAGTATTTGCTCAGAAACCCCAGGATTTGATGCATTGAGTGACCATCCTATAAGAATTGGAACACTAAGTAACCCAATATTCTGAACCCAGAAAATACTTCCATAAGCAGATCCAAGGTACCTGTCTTCAACTATCTTAGGTATTGAAGGCCACATGGATGCTGGAACTAGCGAAAAAGCGGTACCCAATACAATGATTGTTATGATAGCTATTGGCACATTGAAACTTTCTGCTGGGACCAAAGCAAAAATTAAGTGCGAAACGGTAAGTAATATAGCACCATACATCATTAACGATGCTCCTTTACCCTTAACATCGAGAAAATAGCCTATAAAAGGTGTTAAAATCATGGCACCTATAGGAAAATAGGAAAAATATGCCGCAGCGGTTTTAATATCTAGATTCAACTTCGAAGCAAGCATGTCGGTTGCAAACTTTTGAAATGGGAATATTGCAGAATAGAAAAGAACGCAAAGAGCAGCTATGGATAAAAATCCTGGATTAGTAAAAATCTTCTTAATGTCGCTGATTTTAAATTCATCCTCAGGGCTTGTAACAGCACTATCTCCTAGTTGTTTGTCAAGTTTCCTATCCATGAAAGTATACACAAAAAACGTGATAAAACCAATACATAGGAAGGCCAATCCCCAGAAAACAGAATTTGAAACACCACCATTTTCAGCAAAAATGGGAGTTAACCTGAAAACAGCAAATACACCCAACCTAGCGATTGCCATTTCAAGACCCATTGCTAATGCCATTTCCTTCCCTTTAAACCACTTTACAATAGTTTTTGAAACGGTTATTCCTGCCATTTCAACCCCAATACCAAAAATAGCAAAGCCAAAAAACGCTAGTTTTGCCGAAGCGGGGACCCATGTTATGAATGAATCTAACCAATTGGCAAGTGGAGTACCGTTGAAACCTTCAGTAAGAGCGTAAAATTTAATTCCACCACCAATAACCATGGCTAATGCCGATGTTATAAGAGTAAATCGGATTCCCATCTTATCGAGGATAATTCCCGAAAGAATTAAGAAAAATGCAAAAACATTTAAAAAGAATTCTGATCCACCAAGCATACCATATACTTCTGGAGTCCACTTATAATTTGCTTCAAGCAACGTTTGAAGTGGAGCTACCACATCGATGAAGAAGTAGGCAAAAAACATTGTTATTGAAATTAAACCAAGAGCAACCCATCTTGCAGTTTTCGATTCACTTAATAGATTTTTAACTTCCTGTGTCATAGTATTAGTTAGTATTAAATGATGAAATAAAAATAGCAACAGTACACTGGGTACGTATTGCTATTCAAATTATATTAAAAATGACTTAGCAATTAAGTTTCAGCACTAATAGTGCGCTAAAATTGCGCTTCAAAAACCCAAAGTTCAATAGGCTCCTCTCGTCCCTGATTAATTCTCTGAATTTCTGTAAAAGCTTTCCCATAGGTATCAAATGCTGCCACAGAAACCATTCGGAATCCATTTTTCGATTCAACTATTCTAGGATTATTAAAGCCCAACGAGGCAACAGCTTGCTGATAACCATCGGCATTAGTCGGAACTTTAAAACTACCTATAATCACATGGAATTTATTCTCCTGAAGTCTACGTAGCGAATCCTGAATTGCTTTTTCCTTTGCCAGTCGCGCCTCTTCAATAAGCTTAGCCTTTTGCATTTCAACCCTTTTAATACTATCTTGCTTAGCCTCCCATACAGCTAGGGTATCTACTACAGTCTTTTTCTTGAAAATGTTTTCAAAAAATTGACAACTCGACATTACAATTGCCGATAAAACAATGGGAATAATTAGTTTCTTCATACATTTTAGGGTTAGTTTCTTAAACCAAATTTCTAAATTTTTTTCTCATAAAACAAAACCAAGAGCAATAAATATTAGATATTTATAAAAACAGAATTGGATTAAGCGCCTACATTCTTGTATTTCATGTGCTTAGGAAGTTTGGTTTTAAATAAATAATTAAGTTGCTGTGCATTTAAACCAAAGGGGTTCATTCATATTCGGTTCCTGCTGGTATTTGAATTAAGTTTTTTAAATTTGGTTTTCCAATTCTTTTGTTCCCATTTGTTTCAGCCTGTGTTTAGGACAATTATTTAAACTTGAAAAACAAAATTTTTAATCATGAAAACAATCATAAACCTTTTTGAAGAGAGCGTTAAAAAGTTTTCAAATAATCCCTACATATGGGAAAAAGAACATGAATCCTTCAAAGCAACAACTTACACTGAAACACAAAAAGAAGTATACGAGTTAGCAGCTGGCCTTCTGAGTATTGGCATTAAAAAGTACGATAAAATCGCCCTCCTTTCTGAGGGTAGAAAGTATTGGGTAATAACTGAACTTGCTATCCTTTACACAGGGGCTGTTAATGTGCCTTTATCGATAAAACTCGATGGACCCGACCTTTTCTTCCGTCTTGAGCATTCCGAAACCAAACTTCTATTCGTGTCTGCAAGCCAGGCTCACAAAATTAAGGATTTTCAAACTAAATTACCTAACCTGAAATTAATTGTATACCTCGATCAGCAAACAAGTTTCTCCGAAAATGAAATTCATATTACAACTCTGATTGAGAAAGGAAAAAAGTTCCTAACTACTGGTTACAATAATCTAGTTGAGGCATATCAAGCTATTGGGCCTAACGACTATGCAACAATAAGTTACACATCAGGCACAACTGCCGACCCCAAAGGAGTAATACTTTCCCACAGAAATTACACAGCTAACGTTGAACAAGCACTTACCCTAATGGATGTCCCCTCTTATTTCAGGACACTTATTATTTTACCACTCGACCACTGCTTTGCCCATGTAGCTGGCCTTTATTCTTTTATGGCCATGGGGGCTAGTATTGGAATGGTGCAGCAGGGCAAAACCCCCATGGACACTCTTAAGAATATCCCTATCAACATAAAAGAGTTGAAACCCCATGTTATGTTAAGTGTACCAGCCCTTGCAAAAAATTTTAAAAAGAATATTGAAGCTGGAATTAGAGCCAAAGGGATGTTTACTGAATTTCTTTTTAAAAATGCGTTAAATCTATCTTACAAATACAATAAGGAAGGCTTCAATAAAGCCAAAGGACTGTCAATTCTGTACAAACCTTTACTTTGGTTATACGACAAAATTCTATTCTCCAAAATTCGCAATGTTTTTGGAGGCGAAATGCAGTTTTTTATTGGTGGTGGTGCGTTACTCGACATTGAATTGCAACGTTTTTTCTATGCTATTGGCATTCCAATGTTTCAGGGGTATGGCCTATCCGAAGCCACTCCCATAATTAGTTCTAACTCACTTAAAAAGCATAAATTAGGCTCTTCAGGGTATTTGGTAACCCCTCTTGAACTGAAAATATGCGACGATAATGGTAATTCTCTGCCAACCGGTCAAAAAGGAGAAATTGTTATTCAAGGAGAAAATGTTATGCAGGGGTATTGGAAAAATGAAAAGTCGACCAGCGAAACCTTAAAGAATGGATGGCTTCACACAGGTGATATGGGATATATGGATTCGGATGGTTTTCTCTATGTTTTAGGCCGCTTTAAAAGTTTACTAATTGGAAGCGATGGTGAAAAGTATAGCCCTGAAGGAATTGAAGAAGCCTTAATTCAGCATTCGAAGTTTATTGACCAAATCATTCTTTACAATAACCAGAATACGTATACTATTGCATTAATCGTTCCATCTAAAGATGCCATAAAGCGAACATTGAGTGATGTTCCATCGATGAATATTGCCAATGACGCTATTAATTTAATTACAAACGACATTTCGAAATTTAAAATGGGGGGTGAATTTGCGAATCAATTTCCCGACCGTTGGCTACCAAGTACTTTTGCAGTACTAGAAGAGCCGTTTACTGAGCAAAATGGAATGATAAATAGTACGCTTAAAGTTGTTCGCGGAAATGTAGAAAAGCATTATCAACATAAAATCAATTTTTTGTATACGCCAGAAGGAAAGAATATATTAAATTCAATGAATATTGATGCAATGCTACAAGTAATCAATAGCTAAATCAGAACTAGTTGCACAAACCAGCAAACAATATTTTATTTTCTGAAGTAAGGGGTCGATTAATTGGCCCCTTTTTATTTATCAATACTTTTCGTTTTAATAGTCAATTTCAAGGCTTGCCTAACCTGCTAATTTCGGTTGCCTTCTGGCAGGTGACAGTCTAGTGCAATTTGTTGTTAAAACCCTATCACAATAAAACATACAGAAACCTTATTCAAACTTGTATATCTCTGTTTAAATACTTTAAATATAATAAAAAAAGGCCCCCGATGCATGATCGGGGGCCCTGAAGGGTGGCGG